>JBGSLF010000225.1:0-46208 GCA_041740855.1 Gemmata sp. | reverse complement strand
GGGCAGACGACCAATGGAGGTGTTGTATCGACCTTGACAACGACTTCGTCAATAGGCGGTGTTTGTCGTGTCTTTCTTCAAAGTCCGCATGAAACGCTCGCACTTCCCATTCTGCATCGGCTTCCCTTTCGCCGAGCAACTCACTCGACAGATCTCGATCCAAATACCAACCCCGAACCGCTCGACTGCACACGTCGATGATCACCGCCAAATACACAAACTCGTGACCCAAATCGATGTGCGTAATGTCCGCTGCCCACGCTGCATTGAGGCCCGTAATCTCCTTGTTTTTCAATAGATTGGGCCAGTCACGATGAGCTGGAGATTACTCCGAGGTCGCCACGAACTGATGCTTGCGGCACAACTCAGCGGTCGTGGTTTCTTTTTGCAACGCGGCCAACGCAATCTTCGTCCCCCTTACCCTCGCAGGTGATACGGGATGGAGTTGTGTGATCACGGGTGAGAAATGAAGATGGGTTGGTGAGTGAACCCACCAACCCGTCTGAAACCCTGGATTTTCAAGCCATTGATGGCGATCGAGCAGAACTGATCCCAACTGAAGCGGAGAGGGCGGGATTCGAACCCGCGGTGGGGTTTTACCCCCACGCCGCTTTAGCAAAGCGGTGCTTTCGACCACTCAGCCACCTCTCCAGGTGACGGAACCCGTTTCCATTACAGTCTTTGCGTTACTCTTGGTCAAGGTCCACTGTCCGGACTCGACCCGTGTGTAACTCGGTGTGTAATAGACTCGAATTCCCAGTAAGGTAAATGTACCGCGCGACTCGCGTCATGACAAGAATCGGCGGGTTCTCGTTGGAAAGACGCTATCCGGATTGCCGGGTTCACTGCCTTGGGAAGTTCAGCCGCGCGAACTCACCTGCGAGCGTAAGGATCGCTGCGTCGTAGACTCGGACTGCTTGTGCGCCGTGACAAGATACGGAGTCCCAGTGGAGTCTCATTCGGTTTCTTGTCGTAGAAGTGTTTGGCCCGAATAATGGGCCATGAAACCACCTCTGTTCGTCCGAGAACTCACCGGCCCAGGCGTGAGGAACTCCAGATCGGACTTCGCAGCTGACCGGCATGTACTTCGTGGGCATCAGGATCTTCTTGGTGCTCGGTGTTGACACCAGATCTGCTGTCCACTTTCCTTGGGGAACTTCACTACCTTAAATAGGCAACCCCAGGACATAAGTCCTGGGGCGTATCTGCTTTTCCTTTTCCTGAACCCCGCGGTTCAGCCTTCTTTTGCTTCCTGACCATTCTTGGCATCAGGGGCTTGTTTTGGCGTTAGTTTCGGATTCCCCTTTTTAACTTCGGTATCCGATTCAAGTGGCCCATATGTTTTCGTCGGCAAGATATCGGTTTTTTCCTTTCCGCACCCTGCGCTGAGCATGAACAGGAAGGCGGAAAAACATGCCGCGATGTATTTGGCTCTCAACCTCATCTCCTCTGATTAAAGATTAGTTGTCTACTGAAGCAACAGAACCATCACGCATCGCAGATAAATTCCGAAATTGCGCAAGTGGGATTGAAATTCGCAACCCGCGTACCGATCCATCGCACAACGCAAAGTTAACGAGTTCGCCGTGAGGAGAGCTGAAGTGATTCCAACTCGGCGTGCTGGTTAAGCCCCAAGAGGAAACCTGCACACCCATGCCCATCCAGGCGAACGCGAAATCTCGTTGGCCCACCACAGGGCCACCGAGCGATTCCCCAAACATCAAAGTGTTGCTTGTTCCATCAGTGATGCTGGTAATCGTTGTGCGAGAACGGTTGCTGAACACGCCTTCCAGCACATCCACGGCGGCGGCTCCGGTGTGGCCCATTCGCCCTGCAACGCCCAGATAGGTGGTGCGACCAAAATCTGCCGGTGCACCGGAATTTGCGAAGGACCGAATCGAGATGGTTCCACCTGTGGCCGTGGGGCTTGTGGCATAACCTTGAGCACGACTGCCCACGTTCGGAGGGCCAAATGGGTTCGGATCGCTGGGGCAGATGAACGTCTTGATCTTGGTCGTGGCCATGGTCACGTTCGCACCATTGGAGAACCAAGTGGTGCCTGACCCATCGATGTCCCAATTCGTTTGGATTCCGCGAAATACGTTATCCATCTCAATGTAGGGCAACAGGTATGCGAACAAACTCACCCATGTCGCATTGGCCCCAGCGTTCCACATATCGGTCGAAGTCGGGTAGGTGGTGCCACGAGGGGTCGTGCCGATGAACCCCGGAGGGAACCGGCCATTCGAGGATTCGAAGCTGTGTGCTCCAAGGGCAAGTTGCTTCAGGTTATTCGTGCATGTCATGCGGGCGGCCGCTTCTCGCACCTTTTGCACAGCGGGTAAGAGCAGACCAATGAGGATGGCGATAATCGCAATCACCACCAACAGTTCGATCAGAGTGAATGCAGACGATCGCGAACGACCTTTGCGACGATATGTATCAAACAAATCACTACCTCCAATGAATGAATGAAGACAACATCCGACTGAGTAGAGAAGGATGTGCGCACCTGATGCCAAACTCCCAACGAGGCAACATACCTCGGGTAGTTGAACAATAGTTAGCGTCTCACCCCATCACGGTGAGTTGTGAGAGAGAGAGAATGAATTTCGGCAGTGAGCGAGTGGAGAGCGTGAAATATTGCCGAAATTAGGAGAGTAAGATGAGAATAGACACGGGAAATGTAACAGTCAATTGTTTTCCACACAATTTTTATCATTTCTTCACAGGCCTCGATTCCGCCACCGAGCTTGCGCAAGTCTATTCTGGTGTTGATTTTGTCAGAACACACAGATATTCTATAGTTAATTATATTTTTGTAATTACATTAATAGCGATCTCATAACTCTCTTTGTCGGAGACAACACTGCGCCACGACGTTTGGGGTTGCCCAAATTCGCTCGCCAAGGTAACCACCCTGCCCAAACGGGAGGTACTCATGGATGCGGAGCCATTTGTTAGCCGGATTCTGGAAGATGAAGGAATTCGGGGAGATCTCGATGATGACGAAGCGACCGCTTTGAACGAACGGCTCATCGCGTTAGTAACCGAGGCTGCTGCTACCGCCAAGAGTGCGGAACAGCTCTGGCCGAAGGTGACATCTCTGTGTCAAACCGCCCGAGCGATCGCAAAGTCGGTTTCCGCTTTTCGGGATGGCGATCCGGTGCAAGCCCAACGAATTGCAGCAGAGAACAAGTTGGCGTGGCCCGCCAACCCGCCCGAAAGCGCTGGTAGCCTCATGAGCCAGTTCTTGAGTCGCATCACGATTGGTTGATACCTGAAATCAACTTACCAGAGAGTTCGATGGCACGCACCAAACGGGCAAGTGGCAATCCGATTAGCGGCTTCTTTTCTCGCCAAGCGAAGAAGAGCAAGGGCCTGATGAAAGCCATTTGGCTCTTCCTGGCATTTGTGTTCGGTGGCGGCGGATTCGTTGCTTACCCCTATGTGCAAGAGAAGATCTGGCCCAAGGTCCAGGAAGAGGTCAAAGAGCGGATCGAGGAGTATCGCCGGAATCACAACGGTGCGAACGGTGAAGGCACGGGGATTGTCCGGGTATACTTTACTCACCCGGAAGCCCCGCCGCACCAGCCTGGTGATATCGCGAGCATTTTAGCTGGGTACATCGACGAGACGCAAAAGACACTCGATGTTGCAGCCTTCGAGTTGGATAACGAGATCATCGTCGAAGCCCTCGTCCGTGCGGTGGGGCGTGGTGTTCGCGTGCATTTAGTCACGGAAACCGATTACATCGAAGAGAGCGGGGTTCACGCTTTGCGCGGCGTGGGAGTGCCGATCGTGGACGATAAACGTTCCGGATCGCTGATGCATAACAAGTTCATGGTATTTGATAGTCGAGCCGTGTGGATGGGCTCGATGAATTTTACCGAGAACTGCGCCTACAAGAACAACAACCATGGCGTGTATATCGAAGACGCCAATCTCGCCGCGAACTATGCGGTCAAGTTTTCGTGGATGTTCGAGCAACACAAATTTGGTGGTGCGCCATCCAAAACCGCTGTGATTCCCAATCCGGTGATCACGCTGGCGGATGGCACGCGCATCGAGAACTATTTCTCCACGCACGATCATTGTGCCGAACACATCACCGCGGCCGTGAACGACGCCAAGTCTTCGGTGCATTTCATGGCGTTTAGCTTTACCCACGATGGGATCGGGAAGGCGATGGTCGATCGCGCACACGCTGGCGTCGAAATAGCAGGTGTATTTGAGAAGTCGCAGGCCAGCGGAACATACACAGAGTATGGGAGACTTCGCTCGGCCAAACTCCCGGTTTACATCGACGCCAATCCACGAAACATGCACCACAAGGTCATCATCATCGATAAGAAAACGGTGGTGTGCGGCTCGTTTAACTTCAGCGATAGCGCCGACAAATCCAACGACGAGAATTTCCTGATCATTCACAATCCGACGGTCGCTGCTGCCTTCGAGCAGGAATTCGAACGCGTCTATGGTGCCGCGAAATCGGTTGCCGGGCCATAAACAGCGAAGTGCAGTTACCGAATTGAGGAAAAAGTTGTAACGGCAATTGCTGTAATCGATTCAATATTCGTGCCTAGGAGGAATGTTTTCATCACGGGCGCGATAATTTCGCCCTCATCTGATGGTTTCGTTTTGGGATATTCTTTCGCGGAGGGGGGTCTGGGTCGTGAACGAATCAATCCGCATTGCCGGCTTCAGAGAGTGCCGATCTTGAGCATGGTCAGTGCAATTGTGCCGACCGAAGCGGCAGCAAGTTCCTCCTGATCTGGTTCCTGTAACTACCGTGCTTGCCCTTGTGGTCCGCGTGAGCCATTGTCTCCTTCCGGGGAAGAAGACTTTGGGGGGCGGACGATGCGTGGCACAGGACTGGTTCGTTGGGGTACGCACACAGTTTATGCTTATTTCACTGTTATTGGCGATGCGGTGCGGATTCGGATTTCTGCAGATGAAGCGGATCGATTCGGTTTATCCGAGGGGTTGCGAGTGTGGGTGAGTCTACCGGGGCGTGAACCGGCCGATCTGTTGCTGCTACACCTTTCGCATTTACCGCCGTTCGTCTGGGCGGAACTCGCAATGATTAACCCGGCAACCAATAAGGCGGCCGGCTAAAGGGGAATCGTTGGCCACCACAACCAAGTGCTGGTGCGTTTACCTTTTACGGTGTGCTGATGGCACGCTATACTGTGGCGTGACAACCGACTTGCCCCGCCGCTTGAATGAACACAACAAGGGGACAGCTTCCAAGTACACTCGAAGCCGGCGACCCGTTCAACTTGCATATCGCGAACCCGCCGTTGGCAAAAGCGCTGCATTGCGACGGGAAATACGCATTAAGCGATTATCTCGCCCCAATAAGTTGAAACTCATCCAAGAAGACTGCGGAGTCGTGTGATTGAGGCTATTGCAGAAGTCGCACAGCTTGTCTTGGTGTGGGTGTAAACTGCGGCCATCGTCGCTCTGTCCGCAATCGAGTTAGCAGCACACCTCAGCGTTGGTGAAAATCATATTTCGCACAGTCACTATTGATCCTGTTGATCAGATTCACCTTTCATCAGGATGACCACGCTGCGATCGGACGATGAACGGGCTTCTGTCATTTCATGCGTAATGCGCCGGGAAAAGGAATCGCGATGTCGCCGATAGTTCATAGATCGTGTAAGTGTGAGCAATCCATTTTATGGAGATGGCTACCATGCGAGTTTGGCCAGGACGACCGTTTCCTCGGGGTGCGACATGGGACGGGGCCGGAGTGAACTTTGGGCTATTTTCGGAACACGCAACCAAGGTTGAACTCTGCCTGTTCAACTCTCCCAGCGATCAGAAGGAATCCCTGCGAATCCCACTGCCCGAACAGACGGATATGATCTGGCACGGCTCCTTTCCGGATTTGCGGCCGGGGCAGCTCTATGGTTACCGCGTGCATGGGCCATATGAGCCGGAACTTGGCATGCGGTTTAACCCCAACAAAGTGTTGTTCGATCCATACGGCAAAGCGGTGGGTCGCCAACTCCAGTGGGGCGATGAGTTGTTTGGCTACACAATCGGTGATCCGAAAGGCGATCTTTCTTTCGATAAGCGTGATAACGCCGCACTCGCTCCGCTTTCCGTAGTGATCGACCCCGCGTTTACCTGGGGAAGCGACCAACCACCCAAGACGCCCTGGCACAAGACGCTGATCTACGAGTTACATGTTAAGGGCTTCACCCAAATGAACCCGCTTGTTCCGGAGCATCTGCGGGGTAAGTATGCGGCGTTGGCCACGGCCCCGGTCATCGATTATCTCACGGATCTGGGCGTGACCGCCGTTGAACTCTTGCCGGTCCACTATCACATCACGGATCGAGTATTAGCCGATCGTGGCATGAGTAATTATTGGGGTTACAACACACTGGGGTTTTTCGCCCCGACTCCACAATACTCTTCGGAACGCCAACCGGAAGATGTGGTGCGCGAGTTCAAATCGATGGTGCGAACACTCCACACCGCAGGCATCGAGGTGATTTTGGATGTGGTGTATAACCACACCGCAGAGGGGAATCATCTTGGCCCCACACTCTCCATGCGTGGATCGGATAATCTTTCCTACTATCGCACGGTAGATGGGAATCCGCGCTACTACATGGACTACACCGGCTGCGGCAACACGTTTAACGCGGCTCACCCACGCGTACTTCAACTGTTGATGGACAGCCTGCGATACTGGGTGACCGAGATGCACGTCGATGGGTTCCGCTTCGATCTCGCCAGCGCCCTCGCCGCCGATTTCTACGCCGCCGGGAAGTTGGAGAGTTTCTTTGATGTCATCATTCAAGACCCCATCCTGTCGCAAGTAAAGATGATTGCGGAGCCGTGGCATGTCGGTGCGGGCGGGTATCAAGTTGGGAACTTCCCACCAGGTTGGACAGAATGGAACGGCAAGTATCGGGATTGTGTTCGTAAATTCTGGAAGGGCGATGGCGGAACTGTCAATGAAATGGCTACCCGCCTTACGGGTTCAAGCGATCTTTATGCACATAACGGGCGGAAGCCTTATGCGAGCATAAATTTCGTGACATGCCACGATGGCTTCACGCTCCGCGACTTGGTGAGCTACGACCAAAAGCGAAACGATGCGAATGGTGAAGAAAATCGCGACGGCGAAAGCAACAACGAGAGCTGGAACTGCGGGCACGAAGGGCCAACCAAAGAGCCTGCGATCAATTCTCTGCGCGCGAAACAACAACGCAACTTCCTGGCCACGCTTTTGCTTTCACAAGGTGTGCCCATGCTGCTCGCGGGCGATGAATTTGGGAACACTCAGGAAGGGAACAACAACACCTACTGCCAGGACAACGAATTAAGTTGGCTCAACTGGGAATGGACGCCCGAGCAGCACGAGTTGCACGCATTCGTGCGAAGAGTTGTGAGCATCTGGTCTTCGCAACCCGTGCTTCAGCGTCGGCACTTCTTCCAGGGTCGCCCGTTGCACGGACAGGATGTCAAAGACGTAACATGGTACGACGCCACCGGGGCCGAGATGACGGATGAAGCGTGGGCAACAGGGTGGGTGCGTAGTTTCGGTGTTCGCTGGGCGGGGGACATGATCCCAGGCACCGATGAACGTGGGCGACCGTTGCTCGGCGACACGCTCCTCCTTCTCTTCAACTCTCACCATGAACCGATTCCATTCCGGCTACCGGAACACAAAGAGGAACATGTTTGGGATCTGCTGTTCGATACTTCGCACGCCGATGAGCCGAACATGTACGACACTTCGGTTCGTGTATACAACCTCCAACCTCGCTCCATGTCCGTGTTACGTACTGATATCGCACCGAAACGGCGTCCGTAGTGGTTGTTCGCAATGCGAACCACCCGCTAGCACGATGCCTAACGGGGCTCGCTTTGGACTGCGTCCGCCAATCTACGTGATCTGTGTCACTCCGCTTGTTCCATACTAAGACCAGGTGCCATTGTGGGCGAGCAAACGCTCTTATGCCTCGCCGGGATCATTGTCTTCGGAGCACTTGCACAGTGGTTGGCATGGTTGCTTCGCATCCCCGCCATCTTATTTCTTCTGGGAACCGGGCTTGCCGCTGGTCCCGGACTCGGGCTGCTTAATCCGGATGAACTCTTTGGACAACTCTTACTTCCGGCCATCTCGCTAGGCGTTGCGGTGATCTTGTTCGAGGGCGGCCTCAGTTTGCAGTTCCGCGAACTGCGTGGGGTGCGGGGCGTGCTCATCCGCTTATTGAGCATTGGCGTTGTGTTGACAATGGTGGGCGTGGCAGTTTCCGTCCACTATGCGATTGGCCTCGACTGGCCACTGGCATTTGCCCTCGGAGCCATTCTCACCGTTACCGGCCCTACTGTGGTTGGCCCACTGTTGCGCGACATCCGCTTGAGCGGACGCGTCAATTCTTTGCTCCGGTGGGAAGGGATCGTGATTGATCCACTCGGGGCGCTCTTGGCGGCGATGGTCGTTCTGGTGATCCGCTCTGGTTCGCGTGGTGTTTCGGTATTTCATGTTCTCGGAGACCTCGCCGGAACATTACTGGTGGGCGGTGCGATTGGACTCGTCGCGGCAGCGTTACTTGTTATGGTGATGCGCCGCTACTGGGCACCGGATCGGCTTCATAGCCCGCTCACGCTGGCTGTGGTTGTGGGTGTGTATGCTTTGGGTAGTCAGATGTTCGCCGAAGCGGGGCTAGTTGCGGTCACTGTCCTGGGCGTGGCCCTGGCAAACCAAAGCCTCGTTCAAATCAAGCACATCATCGAGTTCAAAGAAACATTGGTTGTGATTTTGCTTTCAGGTCTGTTTATCATTCTCGGCGCACGGATTCACCCGGAGGAAGTGGTGAACCTTGGCGTATCGGGATTGCTGTTTGTCGCATTGTTGGTGCTTGTTGTGCGACCTGTTGCGATTGCGGCCTCGACCATTGGAACGGAACTGACCTTTCGCGAACGGGCTTTCTTGGCGGGCATGGCACCACGCGGGGTTGTTGCTGTTGCAATTGCATCGGTATTTGCTTCGGAACTTGTCGCAGCAGAGATACCGAATGCTCACCAACTCCTCTCGGCGACTGTGCTATCGGTGATTGGCACGGTTCTCGTTTATGGCTTGTTGGGCGGAAGATGGGCGCGACTCCTGAAACTGGTTGATCCGAACCCGCAAGGGATTCTCTTCGTTGGTGCCAGCCAATGGGTGCGACGGCTTGCTAAGGCGATTAGCGATACGGGTGTTGTGGTGACGCTGATCGATACCGACCGACAGAACGTTTCCGCAGCACGAATGCTTGGGTTAACAATCGTTCATGGAAGCGCGCTGTCCGAGCATTTGATTGAAGAGCTCGATATTAGCCGCCTCAAGCGTCTTGTGGCGACAACGCCGAATGTAGAGTTGAACGCCTTGGTTTGTCAGCGGTACTCGGAGTTCTTCGGCCGCGGCGAAGTGTATCATCTATCGGCGGGGCCAGAGTCTGGCCGGCACATCACGGTGGCACCGGAGCAACGTGGTCGCGAGTTACTCACGCCGGAATGGACTTACTCTGCCATCGCCCACAGGTATGGTGAGAATGGCGAGGTTCGCGCCACGAAATTGACTTCGGAATTCACCTTCGGCGATTGGGTCGCGATGAATGGCGAAGTCGCGCTGCCAGTGTTCTTGTTAAAGAAGGACAGTAGTCTGATTCCCTTCACGGAACTTGGCCCAAAACCCTCAGCGGGCGATACGATCATCGCGCTTTACACCGCGTAATTGTGGCGATTACGGGCATTCGTTGAATGGGTGCTATCATGATGGTTATCACGCAGGTTTGGCCTGGGGTGTGTGAATCGACACGCCACACCATTGCCCGGTTCGGAGTGCAACGATGTTGAATACCGCATTGAGAGACGCAGTTCTGCGAATTCTTCCGCGGGTCAAAACTCCCGCGCAATATATCGGTGGTGAACGCAATTCGATTTCAAAGGATCTCCGCACCGTTCGTGGCAAACTCTGCCTCGCGTTCCCCGATGCATACACGATCGGGATGAGCCATCACGGCTTACAGGTTCTCTACACGATCATGAACAATGATCCCCAGTGGGCATGTGAGCGAGCATTCGCGCCGTGGATGGACTTTGAAGCAGAGCTTCGTAAGAACCGCCTCCCGCTCTACGGGCTTGAAACATACACTCCGTTATCCGAATTCGATCTGGTGGGTTTCAGCCTGCAATACGAGGTCTGCTATACCAACTTGCTCACCATGATCGACCTCGGCGGAATCCCGCATTTCTCGCACGATCGCCGCGTGACCGATCCGCTGATCGTTGCGGGCGGACCCGGAGCGCAGAACCCGGAATTGCTCGCCCCGTTCGTCGATCTGTTCGTGATCGGCGATGGCGAAGAATCGCTCCCGTGGGTGATGGAAAAATGGATGGCACTCAAGGAGGTCGCGCTCCGCGAGGGGGATTTGTCGCACGTGCGGCGGATGAACATGCTTGCCGAACTCGTTGGCAGCACTGTGTGGGCATACGCTCCCGCGTTCTACGAGTTCGACTATCACGATGATGGCACAATCGCAGCGGTGAACCGCACCCGCTCCGATGTGCCAACGATGATTGAAAGCTGCACGATCACGCAAGATCTCGATGCCATTCCGCTTCCCACAAAGCCTGTTGTTTCGTTTGTACAGACGCCGCACGATCGCATCGCCATCGAGATTATGCGTGGTTGCCCGTGGCAATGTCGTTTCTGCCAGTCCACCGTCATCAAGCGGCCGCTTCGCGTTCGCAGTGTCGAGACCATCGTTCAGGCGGCGCTCGAAAGCTATCGCAACACTGGCATGAACGAGATCAGTCTGTTGTCGCTATCCAGCAGCGACTATCCCCACTTTGAAGAACTCGTGAAACGCATGCACGAGGTGTTCACTCCGTTGGGGGTGAACGTGTCGCTGCCGAGTTTGCGTGTGAATCATCAGCTTCGAAGCGTTCCCAAATTAATGCAAGGTTGGCGGCGTGCCGGGTTAACGCTTGCCCCTGAAGTCGCACGCGATGATATGCGCGAACAGATTCGCAAGAAGATCAAAAACGAAGACCTTATTGAAGGCTGCCGCGCGGCATTCAAAGAAGGGATGTCGCACGTCAAACTTTACTTCCTCTGCGGCCTGCCGGGCGAGCGCACCGTGGATCTTGATGGCATCGTGGATTTGGCCGAAGCGATTAGCGAAGTCGGCAAACAAGCAACAGGGCGGTATAAGGAAGTTACCGCGAGTGTGTCGAACTTCGTGCCCAAGCCACATACGCCCTATCAGTGGAATGGCATGCAAACCCGCGACTACTTCCGCTGGGCGGGAGAATACCTTCACCGCCGCAAACGGAACAAGTTGGTAAAGATCAAACAGCACGATATCGAAACCAGTTTGCTAGAAGGAATCCTGACTCGCGGTGATCGCCGTGTGGCACCCGGGCTTTACGAGGCGTGGAAACGCGGCGCGCGCATGGACGGATGGAAGGAATGCTTTCAGCCGGAATTGTGGTGGCAATCCTTCAAGGATCTCGGCATCGATGTCGATTTCTACCGCACTCGGCAGCGGTCGGTGGAAGAGAAGTTGCCCTGGGATCATGTGAACGTCAAGAAGGGCCGTGCCTATCTGGAGAAGGAGCAGGAACGCAGTGTGATTCAGCTTCGCGTGATGGCCGAAGCCACGGTTGGCGGAGAAGAGGAAAACGCACCGGGTGGCTGCGGCGGCTGACGATCTCTTGCTATGCAAGGCCGTCTTGTGGTGCGAACGCGTGCAACCGGCCTTGTTTCCACTCAACTGGTGCGCCCACAATTCCTTCTATGGATGTGCGAAAAATACTTGGCCCGGATGGGCTTGTTGCAAAGAAGTGGCCCGCATTTGAAGCACGGCCACAACAACTCGATATGGCCGACGCGGTTGCTGAAGCACTCAACGAGAAAAAGAAACTTCTCGTTGAGGCCGGCACCGGCGTGGGCAAATCCTTTGCGTATCTGGTGCCCGCCATTCAAGCCGTTGCGGCCCGCAAAGATTTCAAGGTCGTTATCTCCACACATACAATCAGTCTGCAAGAACAACTCATTCGTAAAGACATTCCTTTCCTGCAATCGATCATGCCCGGCGACTACCGCCCAGTGCTCGTTAAAGGTCGTGGTAACTATCTGAGCCTCCGCCGACTGCGTGTCGCCCAGGCGCGTGCCACCTCACTGCTGGATACAACTGGTGCGGTGGATCAACTCGTTCAGATTGGCCGCTGGTCACGCAACACAACTGATGGCAGCAAGTCCGACTTGCCGATTCAGCCCTATGAACCGGTATGGGATCTTGTGCAGAGCGATAGTGCCAATTGCCTGGGAAGAAAGTGCCCGCACCACACCGAGTGCTTTTACTTCCAGGCGAGGAAGCGAGTGTTTAGCGCGAATGTGTTGATCGTGAATCACGCGCTGTTCTTCGCGGATCTCGCGCTGCGACGCGCGGGTGGCGGCTTGCTCCCGGATTATCAGGCTGTCATCTTCGATGAAGCTCACACGCTCGAAGACGTGGCCGCAGATCATCTCGGGCTTTCCGTCTCGCAGGGCGGAGTCGATTATGTGCTCAACCAACTGCTTGCTCCACGCACCACCAAGGGAATCCTGGCGATTCTCGGCGATGGCGATGCCATCGCGCAACTCGAAGCCACGCGGCAAGAAGCTGATAAGTTCTTCGCTTCGGTATTCCAGTGGAACCAGAGTCAATCGCGTGGCACCGGCCGCGTGCGCGAGCCAGGTGTAGTGCCAGATCATCTCTCTGAAGAACTCATGAAGCTGGGCAACCAACTTCACGAGCTTGCCAAGACCCGCGATTCCGAGGAAGAACAACTGGAGTTAACCAGTCGCGGGGATCGCCTCGGCGGCATGGCGAAGTCGCTCAAAGAATGGATTCGCCAGGATCAAGAGGGCCACGTTTACTGGGTTGAAGTGCGGCAGGGAAGAGTGCCACGTGTGTCGCTTGCCAGTGCCCCCATCGATGTGGGAGATGCGCTCAAACAACAGCTTTACGATCGCGTGCCGAGTGTGATCTTGACGAGCGCGACTCTGTCCGCCGCCGGGGATGAAAGCGGCTTTCAGCTCGCACAACAGCGTTTGGGCCTTGATCGGGCGAAGTCTAAACAACTGGGCAGTCCGTTTGATTACCGTTCGCAAGCCGAGTTGCATCTCTTCAAGAACATGCCCGATCCGTCTGCGAACGCAGCCAAGTATGAAGAAGAAGTCTTGTCTCGCATTCCAGAATATGTTGCGAAAACGCAGGGGCGGGCGTTCGTGTTGTTCACGAGTTACACGTTCCTGAACCGTGCGGCCACTCAGTTGGGCGGCTTCTTCTCGCGCAACGGTTACACGCTGCTAACGCAAGGGAATGGGCTTCCCACACCCAAACTGCTCGAACAGTTCCGTGATGCCAAGAAAGCCGTGCTTTTCGGCGTCGATAGTTTCTGGCAGGGCGTGGATGTGCGGGGCGAAGCGCTCTCGAATGTGATCATTACGAAACTGCCGTTCGCGGTGCCAGATCGCCCGCTAACTGAAGCGCGACTCGAAGCAATTACCGCGGCTGGCGGCAATCCCTTCATGGACTATCAAGTGCCCCAAGCAGTCATCAAGTTGAAGCAAGGGTTTGGCCGGCTCATCCGCACTGCCACCGATAAAGGTATCGTGGTGCTGTTCGATCCTAGAGTGCTAACCAAGCCATATGGGAAGCGGTTTCTCGAAGCGTTACCCGATGCGAAACGCTTCGTCGATGGGATCGAAGTGCCAGCAGAGGAACGACCCGCTAAAGCCCGCAAGGCGATCGTGAATTGAAGAAGAACTATCGTTTCTCACATCCTACCGCTTCAAGCCTAACTGAATCAGTTCGGTGGTGAAGTTGGGCTGCGTCGAAGTCCAGTTGCCAACTTTACCACCTCCGCCATTAACGCCCGCAACAAGCCCACGCGTTAACACGTAGCAGCAGTCTTTGACGTGGTGTTCATTCCTTCCCCAGAACCAAATCAACCACCCAACAACCACGGATGTGCAGCCCGGCACCGCGACAATGGTTCAGAATATCGTCGTTGTCACATCCGGCGTCTTGGAGTGCATCTGCCAAAATCGGCATCAAGGAGAAGTCGCGTGATTCGTACATCTGGCTAGCGAGTGACATCGCAGTGCTGGTACACCATGCCGGAGAGAACGCGATAGGCCGGAATGGGTTGCCCATGATCTCCCGGAAGCGGTCGCAATATAGCCGCTGTTCGGCCAGGACACCTTCGGATTCCGCCTCTCGAACTTCCGCCTCGCTGAGTTTCGTCTCACGCTTCCACCATCTAAAACTTCGTCTCTGGCTGCTCAACTCCGCTACCTGACCAACCCTCTTGGATGCTGCCGCCTCGCAGCCGTATCGAATCGCGTCATCAAGCCGGAGGGTCGGCCACAATGCGCTGACTGCTCGCACGCTCAACCAGAAAGGGTCATGGGTGTTAATCCATTTGAGGGGGTAGTCTAGCCAAGCGTCCAACTCCCTGTCCCCGACATCGGTGGAACTCACTTCCCCGTCGATGAACCGTTCAACGGTTTCTAAAAAGAGGCATACCTTCTCCGGGTATGTCAGGCGATCGGCAACGCTACGACAGCACGCACACCCCAGGAGCCACAACTTCCTCTCACTCGTTGTGCCTTCTCGGACCGCCAGCATCGGACTCGGATCGGCACACACCAACCACTCTTCTTCAGTCACGTTCCGACCCCCGAAAAGCGAACTCCGACCGTCTACTCACGCCGATTGCAACCGCCCCCGGCACAACCCTTCGGCCCCGCGTCATCGAGCAAGGGGAGGGCGGTTTTCCCCTTCTCGGCTACGATTTTGGCCCACTGCGAGCCGCCGTGTACGGGGAGAAGTTCAGTATTTCCCTTAGCTTCAGCATAAACACCTTTCGAGAGCACGTACCAACAAAAGAAGCAGTGGTTGCTCGTTGCACCTGGCAATGCATTGGGATCGCGTTCCAAAATCTCGTCACGCAACGCACTCAACCCCTCGCGGAAGATTGTTCCGACCACTGGGTGTTGCCGGGCAAATGCGATAATCTCTTCAACGGTATCGGTGTGAATGTTTCCGATTGTGAGTTGATCCAGATCCGAGGCAAAGCCACAACAGGGCTTCACTTCACCTCGTGGGTTCACGATTAACGCTTGCCCCGGTCCTTCGCAATAATCCTCTTCAAACCACGTTCCGTCCCACGAATTACCAGGCAAACTTTCTGCTCGTTCAACCGTGGCCAGGTGATTCCAACATGCGGTCATGGTGAGATCGTCGCTCACTAGCATGTAGCGGCCGAGCACATCGGACCATTCCACTACTGCGTCAAGCTCGTCTGCCAGTCGCCGGATTGGTTCTAGCCCTTTATTCGGCTCTCGGCTGGCGTAGCTCAGTGAAAGTACGTTATCTCGACCGAACACTTCTCTGGTGATGCGGCAGAACTCGGCGAGTTTCGCAATGTCCATGCCGTGAAACTTATCCACACTTAGCCCGATCTTTCCCGTGAACCCGACACGGCTCAGATCCGTAAGCACAGTGCGAAGTTGTTCCGCGTCGCGATGCCAGACCCCGTTGGTCATCAGTTTGTCGAATCGGAAACCAAGATGTGCGGCGCGTGCGGAAAGCGCTACCAAGAACTCGGGGTACAAGAACGGTTCGCCACCGGTGAAGCCGAGTGTCTCGATGCCCGCGGTGTGAGCCTGTTCCAGAAATCGCAACGCAATAGGGATATCGAGCCGGTCGGTCCACTCGATCGGCACACAACAATGTGGGCAGGCCAAATTGCACTGATAGGTTCCCGCGAACGAAAGATAATTCGGTCGGAACGTGCGGGTGCGACGTTTGACCGGTCGGCTCTCACCGCGAGACAGGGAACCGGACATGATGACGATCCTAACAGGTTGTAAGGAACATAATGATTCTTGTGTCGCGTCTTCATCTTACGCTGAACGACGAGATAGTTAGGTTAGTGAAGACGAAACGTCCTAACATGTAAGCACTGCTGCTCCGCTTACTGTTTCCCACCGGATTATGACGATCATTCCAGGACCGTCTGTAACTCTGGCTCTGATTTGTCCTTGTGGGTAGATGGGTGAAGTGGCAAAATCGGTAGTGATAATACCAACAGCGGTTCCTCTCGCCGCTCACGCCAGCCTTGTACGTAACGGATACCGCCATGAGTCGTTCGAAGCTCCGGCTTGTTTCCGCCGGGTTAATGGCCATATTGTTCGCGTGGGTCGTCTCGTGGAGCGGAAGTACCGTTAACGGGCAGGTCCGCATTCAACCCGCCTTACCAGGCCAACCGCCGGTCGAAGATAAGAAGGACAAGGACAAAAAGGATGGTCGGCCACCTGAGGACGACAACATTCCCTTTGCCTTCCCGTACGAACGCGACGCCAAGAACCAATTGGAAGCCGCGCGCGAATACCTTGACTTCAAAGAGATTCCCTGGAACACGGTGTGCCCGCTGCTCCAGAACATTTTGGAGTCCAAGAGCGACTCGTTCTTCAACACCTACTACATCGCTGCCGGCAAGAAGAATCTCGAACGCATCAGCGTGAAGACGGAAGCCAACCGCATCATTGCGGCGTTCCCGAAAGCAGGGCTTGAGTTCTATCAGCAAACTTACGGCGCGACTGCATCCGCACTGCTCGACGATGCGATCAAAAACAATTACGACATTCCTTCACTCGCCGACCTCTCCCAGCGGTTCTTCCACACACGGGCCGGTGCCGAAGCAACGGTTCTTCTCGGCTCCATTTACCTGGAACGCGGCAACTATCTGGAAGCGGCCCAGGCATTCGGCCGTTTGCTCGTGCGAAATGGTGCAGAAGAATTCCTGACCGGCCGCACCCTTTTCAAAGCGTGCCTCGCGTTCAAGAGAAGTGCAGATCCCAGACACGCCGAGTTGCTCAAAACGTCCTTGATATCTCTGCAGAAGGAAACTTCACAGAATGGGTTGGCGATCGGGCGAAACACTTACACTTACGAAAAACTTCGCGCTGAGATCGACCGTAAGTTGGAACTGATTCGCCCTGCTAGCACGGTGGGCGAGTGGGCCATGAAAGGCGGAAACGCCGAAAGATCCGGGGTCATCGATGGTGGCCCGCCGTTCCTCGACCCAGTGTTCCGCTCCACGATGTTCTACAACGGCGACGATGAAGCCAACTCGTGGATCAAGAACGAACTGGAACGCCTCTTCGCTCGCGATGGCAAAATCAAGGGAACGCCATTGCCCGCGTTCTTCCCGATCACCACATCGGACATGGTCATTTTCCGCACCTATAGCGGTGTTTTCGGTGTGGCCACGCGCGATCAGGTAGTGAACGGCCGCGTGATTCGTGCCGGTGATGTGCGCTGGGTGTCCAAAACTACCTTCGGCCCACACCAGATGTTGATGACCGGTGATTCTGACGACATTGACATGCGGAAGAATGTACAGGATTGGTGGGGCACCTACGTTCAAGGCGGTGCGACCAGCGTGCTGTACGAGAACCCGTTGATCGGTTCGCTGGCCCACGATGGACAGATGGTGTACTTCGTTGACGATGTCTCGATTCCTCCGCCGCCCGTTTATGCCAACCCGAACTTCGGCAATATGCCTGTTCAACAGTATCGCCAGAATGGCGAGTTGGCCGATGCTGTTCGTGCTGGCCGACTCGTTGCCGTGGATATTAACACGGGCAGTGTGAAGTGGGATTTGGGTCGCGTGCGAGCCATTGATGGCGGGCCACAACTTCCCAACCCCCTGAACGAAGAAGAAGCCGATCAATCGACCGATGCTTTCCACCTGTGCCTGGACGCGGTCTTCCTGGGAACTCCCCTCCCACTCAATGGCAAACTGTTTGTGCTAATTGAACAGGGTGGTATCGTGCGGTTGTTATGCCTCGATCCCAAGAATCTCGTGGCAGTTCCTGGCCAAACCCGTAAGCCGGCGCTGGTGTGGAGCCAGAAGTTGGGCCGCCCGAATAGCACATTACCACAAGACTCGATCCGCCGATTCCAGGGTGCGACGCTCGCTGCGGGCGATGGAATCATTATTTGCCCCACCAATTCCGGGGCGATTGTTGCAGTGGATACGATGTCACACAGTCTGCTGTGGGCACGCGGCTATCGAGAGCTTGAGAGCAGCCCCTTGCCGCGGAACCCGCGTTTCGGTCCCAACGGGCAACCGATTACTCCCGAGCAACTTAAGCCAGACCGCTGGCGTTCCGGTGGCCCAATCGTCGCAAATGGTCGCATCATTCTGACCGCCTATGATTCGGACCTCCTTCAGTGCCTCGAACTTCGATCAGGGCGTGTGTTGTGGTCCGTCCCCCGCGAATCGTCCGACCTCTATGTCGGTGGAGTAGTGAACGATCGCGTGATTGTGGTCGGGCGCAACCAGATCAAGGCGTATCACCTGATGGGTGAAGGCGAAGATCAGAAGCCAAAGGTCGCGTTCGAAACGATCGGTCTGGAGAGTCACACACCTACCGGCCACGGCGTTGGCGGGCGGGGCGTGTATTACGTTCCAGTGCGTCAGGACAACGCCGGACGCGAGGGTGTTCCCGCTGCGGAAATCTGGGCGATCAACGTTGAGACGGGCAAAGTGGTCTCGAAAACGGGAGCCAGAAAGCGCGGGGATAACACAGAACTTGCTCGCTATGGTCTTGGCAACCTTGTGTTTCAGGACGGTATGGTCTTCGCTCAGTCGGCATGGGAACTTGCTTGCTTCCCGCAATTGGAGCAGAAGAAGGCCGAGATGAACAAGCTTCTCGCGGCGAATCCTAAAGACCCCATCGGGCTGCTCGCACGCGGAGAATTGCTGCTTGACGACGGCAAACTCAACGATGCGATTGCCGACTTCAAGGATGCGGAACGCAACGATTTACCGCCCGAGAAGCGGCCCTTGCTGCGTGAGAAACTTTACATCGCCTATACCGAGTTGATTCGTAACGACTTCAAAGCCAGTGAACCGGTTCTGGCGGAATACGAGGGGCTGTGTGAATTGCCCGTCGATAACGAACTCGATCCGGTCGAGAAACAACAGCGGCTCGATGAAACTGAACGCCGTAAACGGCTTTACCTGTATCTGCTCGCTCGTGGGCGAGAAGGCCAGGGGCGGCTCGGCGAAGCGTTCGATAAGTATCTCGCGCTCGCCAATCTCGGCGAAGGGAAGAGCCTCTTGGACATGCCGGACGAGCCCAACGTGCGGATGCGTCCCGATGTGTGGGCACGCGGTCGCATTGAAGCGATGATTCGCCGTGCCGCCGACCCCGCCGCACGCAAATCGCTCGAAGATCGCGTCGATCAGGAATGGTCGGAAGTAAAAAGCGGCAACGATCTGAAGCGGCTTCGGGAATTCGTCGCGGTGTTTGGTTCCTACTTCCGTTCCGGCGCAGAAGCACAGTTTCTGCTTGCCGATAAGCTACTCCAGACTCGCAACGACGCCGATCTCCGAGACGCGCAAACCCACCTGTCGCAACTGCGAGTCACGGCTGAAGATCCTTCCGTGCGAGCACGAGCAACCGAAGCCCTCGCTCGAATCATGGTTAACAATCGCCTTATGGAAGATGCCGTTGGGCTTTATCTCCAACTGGGCAAGGAATACCCCGATACCATTGTTCGAGATAACAAGACCGGTGCGGACTTCATGCGGAGTCTGCTCACCGATAAGAGATTGCTCCCTTACCTGGAACCCAGTCGTTACCCGATGCCCGCACGAGTGAAAGCAGAGCAACGAGCGCCTTCCACAAGTGCAAACAACAACGGACAGTTCGAAATCGAGCCGGGCGGCGATCTGTTCCCCATGTACAAGCGTTATCGCTTCGTCATGGATCAGTTCGTGTCAGGCAACGGAACCTGGACGCTTCGTGCGTTCGATCGCGCGACGGGTGAAGAGAAGGCAAAGTTCAGCAATCTCGCTCAACCGCAGATCTACAACCCCGGTAGCTTCCCGTTCTCCAAATATGTGCAGGGGAATGGCCAACTTCTTCTCGTCCAACTGGGCACCTGGGTTTACTGCCTCGATCTCGCAGAGCGCAAAGAACGCTGGCAGAAGAACCTGCTTGGCGATGTAGGCCCGGTCATGAACGTCAACCCGCAGATTCAGAATCCTGGCCCAGATGGCGAAGTGACTGTGAAGTACGCCGACGGCTTCTATCTCACCTTCGGGCGTGCCGCCGTTCTGCAACCGGGTTATGCTGCTCTCCTAACGCGGGACGGTATTGAAGTGGTGGAACCACTGACTCGTCGCCTTCTCTGGACACGCAAGAATCTACCAGAACGCACTCAGCTTTATGGCGACGCACGCCACCTGATTGTTGTGGAAACCAATTCCAACCGGAAACCGGTTTCGGTCAAGATTCTGCGTGCGGCCGATGGCATGATTGTCGAAGGTAGTCCGGACTCAGGTAAGATCCTCGCGGCGGCGAACTCCTACCAACTCATGGGCCAAACCGCACTGCTCAACGAAACAGGCGAGAATAACATCAAAGTCCTGCGGATGTACGATCTCGCTACCGGTAAAGATCTCTGGCGTAAAGAATTCAACGCCAAGTCAATTCCAATCAAGTCGCTCAATGGGGAGTGGATCGGCTTCATTCAGCCCACTGGGGCGGCTGAGGTGTTGGAAGTGAAGACCGGCAAACTCGTCGCGACTCTTCAGATCGACCCGAAGAATCTCGAAACCGATCTCAAGCCGTGCGTCGAAGCCCAACTCCTCGCGGACCAAGATCGGTTCTTCCTCTTCCTGGATCGTGATCCGAGCCTGGCGTCCACGAACAACACACGCCGCGTTCCGGTGTATAACAACACCCTGCGTACGCAAGCGGTCAATGGTCCGCTCTATACCTTTGATCGCGTCTCGGGAAAACGCCTCTGGCACTACGGAAACGGTTTGTTCGAGAACCAGATGCTCATTCTGGAGCAGTTCTCCGATCTACCTGTCATTATTGCCGCTGGCCCGGTTATGCAGACCAATAACAACAACCAACAGTCGTACCCGGTTGTGGTTCTGGAGAAGGACCGAGGGAAACTTGTCTTCAATCGTACCGTGACGTTCAATCACAACTTTTTCCACAACTTGAGTGTGAATCTGAAGAACGGCACGATCGATTTGAACCGGTTCGATATTCGGATTTTCGTCTCCCCGGACGATACCGCAACGGCTGTTAAGCCCTGAGTTATTGGATGAACGATTACAACTAAGGTTATTCATTGGATTTGCGCGACAATGAACTTCAGTTATGGTAAGCTGAGCAACTGCCAGACCGGACGGTGCGATCGCCATTGGGCTTGCACAAACCCGTCCGGTCTCCCTCTCCCCAAACTCCCCAGCCAATGAGTGTTAGTTTCACTCTGTTGGCTCGTCTTTCCCCACAACCCCATCCTGCCTTTATCGGCGTGGGCAAACCGCGGAGAGCACTTATGCCCCGTAAATGTTTATTCGTTGTGACCACCGCAAGTGTGTCACTGGCGTTGCTTCTAATTCCCGCCGCGCCCCTGCCGGCTCAGGAAAAACCGCAGGAAATCAAGAAAAAGGTCGAGGATTCGATCGAGAAGGGTCTTGAGTGGCTCAAGAAGAATCAAGCTCAGGATGGCCACTGGTCCGCACAAAGTGGCCAGTATCCCACGAGCATGACCGCGCTGGCAGGTATGTGTTTCCTCATGGAAGGAAGCACGCTCAAGGAAGGCAAATACTCTGATCAAGTGAAAAAGGCTGTCGAGTGGTTCTTGGCTCCGAATCGCCAGCAACCGAATGGCCTTCTCGGCGACGTGCGTAACCCGACGGAATCGAGCCGCTACATGTATGGGCACGGGTTCGGCACCATGTTCCTCGCCAGCGTCTATGGCGAAGAAGAAGATAAGGATCAACGCGAGAAACTCGAAAAGGCTTTGAAGAAGGCGGTCGAGTTCATCGCGAAGGCCCAGACGAGCAAAAAGCATCGCAAGCCCGAAGGCAAGGAAGTGGATGTTGGTGGCTGGGGTTATGTGAGTGCTGCTGATGGCGGGAACTTCGATGAAGGCTCTGTTACCATCACCCAACTGCAAGCCCTACGTGCCGCTCGCAACGCGGGCATTCAAGTGCCAAAAGAGACCATCCAAAAGGCGACCGATTACCTCGAAGCCTGCACCACGCCAGACGGCGGTGTCATCTATAGCTATGCGGGCGGAAGCGGAGCGGCTCTTGCAGGTCAAGGGCGACCACCCATCACTGCGGCAGCAGTGGCCTGTTCCTTCAGCTCGGGTCAATACAAGGGCGATCTCGCGAAGAAGTGGATCAAGTTCTCCAAGGAGAAGATCCCCATTGCTCGCGGTCGCGTGAGCCACGACGAGTACCAAAGCTACTACTTCTCTCAGTTCGTTTATGTTCTGGGCGACGATCGCTATGGCGATATGTTCCCCAAAGAAGACAAGGCATCCTGGTTAACCTGGTCGAAGTACAAAGAGACGATGTTCCCCTACATCGTCGATCAACAAGATAAGACTTCTGGTGCCTGGACCAGTGGCTACATCGGCCCTGTCTTTTCCACAGCAGTCAACCTCACGATCCTCCAGCTGGAGAAGGGGATTCTCCCTATCTATCAGCGTTAAGCGAATAATTGAACCGGCGAGCGAAGTGTTAATGGCTGCGCCCGCCGGTTCTCTCGATCAACGCTGTTAATAGTCTCACTCAGGTGTTAAACACCCAATCGAATCCTTACCCGATTTATCTCACAACCGCATTCGACTCCTAACCTCAAGAGCGGACCGACGATGAGCAGCCAAGGCACCACGCAAGGCACCACGATGGGCGACAACGATCTGGATGCAATCAAAAAGCTGAAGGGCGCTTTCGATAGCATCAAGCAGCAACTCAACCGCGTGATCGTTGGTCAGGATCAAGTGATCGAGGAACTGTTGATCGCGTTGTTTGCTCGCGGTCACTGCATGCTGGAAGGTGTGCCAGGTCTCGCCAAGACGCTCATGATTAGCACGCTGGCTCGCTGCTTATCGCTGGAGTTCAGCCGCATCCAGTTCACTCCTGACCTGATGCCCGCAGACATCACCGGAACGGACTTCATCGAGAAGAACCCCGCGACAGGGAGCTTCGAACTCCTATTCCGCCCGGGTCCGCTGTTCTCGAACATGGTTCTCGCGGACGAAATCAACCGAACGCCACCCCGCACCCAGGCGGCACTTCTCGAAGCGATGCAAGAACGGCAGGTTTCGGTTGGTCGCGTGCGTCACAAACTGCAGAACCCATTCTTCGTATTGGCCACGCAGAACCCGATCGAACAAGAAGGTACTTATCCCCTGCCGGAAGCCCAACAAGACCGCTTCATGTTCAAGGTGTTCGTGAATTATCCAAGTTTCCGCGAAGAGTTCGAGATCGCTCGCCGCACCACCGGTGTGCAGAGTGATGAAGTGAACCCAGTTCTTTCGGGCGAGCAGATTGTCGAGATTCAACAACTCGTTCGCAAGGTGCCGGTAACCGATCACGTCATCAATTACTGCCTGGCACTTGTGCGTCAAACTCGCGTCACAGAACCCGGAGCGCCGAAGTTCGTCAAGGATTGGCTGAGCTGGGGTGCGGGTCCGCGAGCCGTGCAGAACCTTGTGCTCGGCGGCAAAGCCCGCGCGCTGCTCTACGGCCGTTCGCATGTCACCACCGAAGACATCAAAGCACTGGCCTACCCCATCTTGCGGCACCGCGTGCTTTGCAACTTCACAGCCGCTTCCGAAGGCGTTACCACCGACACGGTGGTCAAGAAATTGCTGGAAGAGACTCCCGATAAAGAAGGAGCTCTTACCGCCGACGAACGCTTCAAGAAGATCTTTGCATCCTGAGAGATCGTGTTAAGTGTTTGATACGTTGTGCCGCTTCTTTGGGGACTCTGATCGAGTCCATGAAGGAGCGAACAGTCTGTATCAAACACTCAACCCAAAACACCCAACACGAAATACTCATGGCCAAACGTAACGAGAGTGATCCCCGCCGTTATTTAGATCCGAAGGTCATTGCCCGTATTTCGCAGCTCGATCTGCGAGCACGGCAGGTGGTCGAAGGGTTCTTGAGCGGTATGCACAAAAGCCCGATCTACGGGCAAAGCGTTGAGTTCGTTCAGCACCGCGAATACATGCCCGGCGACGATCTTCGTCGCATCGACTGGAAAGTATGGTCGCGGTCCGACAAGTTCGTCATCAAGCAATACGAAGCCGAGACGAACCTGCGGTCGTATGTGGTTGTGGATGCCAGCGAATCCATGCTTTATGGCGCTGACAAGCACCGAAAACTCGGCACGCTGTACAAGTACGATTACGCCGCGACAGCTGCTGCGTGTCTTTCGTACTTGACCATGAAGCAGCAGGATTCCTGCGGGCTGATCACCTTCGATGAAGACGTGCGTCAGGTCGTGCCGCCGCGTAGTTCGCAGCTTCACATGGATGCCGTCGTCAAGGCGTTGCATGTGAGTAATCCCAAGGCCAAGACCGACCCGCTCAAGATCATGCGTCGCGTTGCGGAAAGCATGCATAGCCGTGGTCTTGTCGTGGTCTTCTCCGACTTCCTCTGCGATCGCGAGCCGCTGTTTAAAGGTCTGGAAATGCTCCGGCATCGACGACACGATGTCATGGTGTTTCACGTTCTCGACGACGACGAACTGACATTCCCCTTCTCGGGGATGACCAAGTTCGAAGGGCTTGAAGAACAACCAGATCTGTTATGCGAACCGCGATCGCTACGCGATGGCTATCTGGAAGCACTTGAAGAGTATCTCGTTGAAGTTCGCCGCGGTTGTACCAAGATTGGTATCGATTACAACCTGATCCGCACTAGTGATTATCTCGATGCGGTTCTTTCTCGCTTCCTGTTCCAGCGAATGTCCACACGGGCTGCCCCTGTTCGCAGGTGATAAGGTTTACAGCAGAGTTGAACGCCTGGCTCACTAACCGATGGGCTTTCGACTCGCTAACTGCCTTCATCTGCTTGTTGATTCACTCGGCACACTGAGATTCGCCGCGATGATGTCTTTCTTTCTTAACCCTTGGGTCATGGCGGCAGGAGCCGCTCTGGCTGCAGCACCGATTATCATCCACCTGATTAACCGGATACGCTTCCGGCGGGTGGAATGGGCGGCGATGGAGTTCTTGCTTAAAGCGCAGAAGAAAATGCGCCGCAAGAAGGTGCTGGAGCAACTCCTTCTGTTGCTGCTCCGCATCCTTCTCGTGCTGCTTGCGGGCTTGCTCTTGGCACGCTTCCTGGGCAGCGATCCGAGCAAGGGAAAAGAGACAAGGCCGGTTGTTCATCTCATTGTGATGGACGACTCTCCGAGCATGCTTGATAACGGCGGCGATGCCGCTGGTGGCGTGCGAGATGCATTCGATCGTGCCAAGGTTCAAATCACAGATAAGATCATGCCGGCCGCGGCCAAGGCGAGTACGCCGCAAAGCCTACGGATCATACGGCTATCCGACCAAGTCGATATTCTCAACGAGGATGCGGGTAAAGCTCTTGAAGTGATCGATACCAAGCTCACGGAACGTGTGAAAGGCTTACTCGCCACTGAAAAAGCGACCACAGTGCATGCCAGCGTGGTGCCGGGCTTGAAGAAAGCCAAGGAGATGCTCGAGCAAGCCGGAGGTGACGTTGCGAAGGTTGTTCACCTGATCTCCGACATGCGAAGCGTGGACTGGTACCGCGACGCCGATTCGATCACCCAAGCGGTGAATGAACTCACCGAAGCGGGTGCCAAAGTTCACCTGATTGACGTATCTGCCCCGAACCGCAAAGCGGATCGCAAGACCCCCTCCTATAGCGATAACGTCGGCATCGTGGAGTTCAAACCACGTAACCGAGTTGTGGCCGCAGACAAGGAAGTTGAGTTCGAGTTGCGCGTGCGAAACTACGGAAACACGGATCTGAAGAACGTGCTGGCCGAGTTCTATCTCAACGGGTTGCCCAACGTCATCACGAGTAAAGGATTCGAGATCCTCCCCGCCAAGCAAGAGCGAACAGAAATCGTGATCGTTACGTTCAGCACCGCACAAGGCGCTACCATCGCGACACGCGAAGATCCATTGGCCCGATTCAACTTGCTCACCGCTCAGTTGAAGAACACCGGACCCGATGCGATTGTAGCGGACAATGTTCGCCATGCGGCTGTGGAAGTGCGCGACAAGCTCTCCGTGCTTGTGGTCATGAACCCGACGGAGTTCGAACAATCCACCAAGCCCGAAGGCCCGAAAAAAGACGGCGATAGCTTTTATCTGCGCAATCTGTTCGAGATCAAGTTCAGTGGGTTGGATTGGGTTTCTGGAACTCCGGACGCCCTGGTGAAACAAGACCTACGTGAGTTCAGCAGTATCTATCTTCTCAACGTGCCGCAACTCACCGAACAACAGGTTGCGAATCTGGAACGCTATGCCCAAGAAGGTGGGGGCGTCGGGTTCTTTATGGGGCCAGACGCGGTGCCCGAGAAGTACAACGAATTGCTCTATCGCAAAGGCGAGGGCTTCTTTCCCTTCCCATTGCCTTCCACGCCCACCGAACCGCTAACCGATGAAGCCAAGTTCAAGCGGTCGCTCTCGCTCACCAAGCGTGTGCTTCTCCGCGACCCCGCCGCGCGAAGCCACCCCGCTCTGCAGGGGATCTACTCGAACGAACGCGGCGGAGCCGCACGCGACAACGAAGTGGAGCGATTCTTCCTCTTCGCTGGCATCGATCAACACTGGAAAATCGAGCGGATTGGCCGCTGGCGTGAAGATCGCAGTATCCAGGAACTTTACTGCTTGCCGAACGAACAACCGACTTCGGAGTTCGAAGCACGCGTGGTCAAGTTGATTGATGCGGTCAAATCGAAGTATGGCGAGCCTAAGTTCGAGAAGTACCGTACGTTGATCGACGGCATACTTGGGCAGATTCGATCGCTTGCGGGCGATCCAGAGAACCCGCCACTCACAGAACTCGCCCGACAAATGGATCGCCTACTTTCCGACGAGATTAGCGAAGGAAATCCGGACGAGGCTTTGCTCCGTGAATTCTGGGGCCAACCCGAGATGGCGGAAGCTCGAGCGCTGGCGCAATCGCTGCGAGACTCCACCAAGTATGGCGATCCGCTTTATGTCGCCCGGCGTTTCGGTAACGGTCGCGTCGCGGTGTTTACAATCCCGGTCGGCGCACCCTGGACCGATTGGCCATCTGGCCCCGGCTCAGCGGGATGGGTCGCGGTGATGACGGAACTTCAGAAGTATCTGGCCGGTGGTGGTGCAGAAGAGAACCGCGTTGTGGGTTCAGCGTTCCAGGCTAACTTTGAAGTCGGTCGATATAAGCCCGAGGCGACTTGGTCGTTCCTGACTTACGACCCAACAAGTGCGGAGCAGGGTGCTCAGCGACTGACTGCCGTTCGCGATCCGGTGGCGGGCCAACCTCCCCGCACGATACCACTCGATTTGAAAGATGGTTCGTTGCAACTCAACTTCGCCGACACGAAACGTGCAGGGGCGTACTTCTTCAATCTCACCTGGAACAAGCGTGACGGCGATCCGGTCAACGCCCCGCCCACGAAGCCAGAGTTCATTGCGGCCGTGTTCAACTACGACACGGAGTTGGAAGGTGATTTAAAACGAGCGAACACCGACGACCTCAAGAACGTTGCCAAGGGAACGGAGGACGTGCATTCGCCCGAGGACGATAGCTGGCTGACGGTCCTTGAACAACGCCCGAGCGACCTTTCCAGCGGGCGATGGCTCTACCTACTCATTCTGTTGGTGCTCATCTTCGAACAGGCGATGGCTGTTCGACTAAGTTACCACAACCGACCGGATGAGTTGGAAGCATTTGCCCCATCTGCGGCCGCCGCAATGGCTGGCCGCACGACCGTACAATCGGAAGCCGAAGCGAGTCCGGCCGCAGGACCGGCGGCCTGATTCGACGTTAACTTGTGATTTACCCGCACACGATGCACCCGCCCAAGACGAGCAGGCGATGAATCCTCAGACTGAGCCGATCAAGGAAAGTGAATTCGTCTTTCGGCGCTTCGGCGAATCTTTCGCCCAGTTCCGGGACGATCTCGTGGCTTCCGTGCCGCTGTGGCTCCTGGCAGTCGCTGCGCTCGCGGTAATTGCGCGAGTCTGGTACGCCCGGCACTACCGGAAAACCCACGGGCCAGCCAAACCTGATGCCACGCAATTCTGGCTCGGCTGGGCCGCTATTCTTTCGGTCGCGGCGCTGGTGATCTGGACGTTGGTTGTGTTTTACAACCGCGACTCCGCACAACTTCGCTCCGGGGTAACACAACTCTCCTCGCTAGGCGAGTTGAACAAGACCTACTGGATCTTGTTCACGGCCGCAGTCTTCGCGGTCGGGGCTTTCTACGTCGTGATGATGTATATCCGCGATATGCGAAGTGTTCGTTGGTATTGGGCGCTCAAACTCGCGATCTTGCGCACACTGGTTTACGGCATTCTGTGCTTCGTCTTCCTTCTTCCTGCACGCGAAACATGGGAACGAACCGAAAAGCGATCTCGTGTCGTGGTGCTGGTGGATATCTCGCCAAGCTTAACTCGCGTTAGCGATGATCTCGTTCGCGGTGGGGCCAAGCAAAAGACGCGCATGGAGGCACTCATCGAGTTCCTCACAGATCGCGATGTCGCGCTCATGCAGAATCTGCTCAAGAACAATCCCGTCTCAATCTATGCCTTTGGTACTCGGCTCGATGAAGGTGCACAAACGATCGAGCGAGATGCCACACCGTGGGGCCAAGACGATTGGCGTGCATTCGCGGCCTACGATTTCCGTCCATTCTTGCTTCACGGTCTCTCAGCAGAAGATCAATCTGCCGTTCGTAACACCACGAGTCCAGTCGATTGGAATGGACCACAGTTGCCACCCGGACAGGATAAATTGGAACCGGTGAACTGGGCCGAATGGGCCTCGAACTGGGTTACGCACTGGGCCGACTGGCAAGCACGCAAGACCAAGTTCGATACCGAACGGCAGGGACGCGAAGCCTTCCCGGACAAGCTGGTTAAGGGCATAACTGACCAAGGGAACGCAACGCTCGCCGAGAACATCGAGCGGTTGGAACGTCGCGTCGATGTCGCACGATCCATCGCGCTTGGCACCAATGTGCCGGATTCGGTTGCGGCTGCAGTTAATCGTGAATCGCCGAACATGGTTCAGGGGGTGATTGTCTTCTCCGATATGCGAAGCAATCTTGGGTCAGACTCTTCCTATCGCGAGCTTCGTGCGGCTGCCGCTCGTGAGAAGATTCCGGTCTTCATGGTCGCCGTTGGTGAAGACCGCCAAAACACCGGAATCTCCATTACCGAAGTGCAGACGGACGATATCGCTTCACCCGATGAAGGCTTCAAAGTTTCTGTTGAAGCCGACGGCAACAACCTCGCGGGGAAGACCGTAGATGTGGAACTCGATATCTTCCTCCCCGGCCGCGATCCGAAAGTCGATAAAGCCGATTACACCCTGAAAGACAGCCGGGCAGACAAGACCAAGGGATCACCTGAGCCATACCAAATCACGTTCAACCCCGGCGATCCGCCCCATGGTGCGGTGGAGTTCATCATTGATCCGGCACGGCTCGCGGCAGACCCTGATCCGGAAGCCAAGGCACTTGTCACCGAATCGAAAGATGCTGCAATCAAAAAGCCGGTGCTCAAGGAAGGGAGTTGGTCGGTTCGCGCTCGCATTCCGCGTGATGAAAACGAGCCATTCCCCGACGAGTTCCACATCCGCGATCGGTCTGGTATTCAGGTGATTCAGAAGAAGATTCGCGTGTTACTTGTCGCGGGCGCGCCGAGTCGTGAATTCCAGTTCCTTCGCACATTCTTGAATCGCGAAGTTGCCGAGAATCGCGCGGAACTCACCATCCTGATTCAGAACGAAGCCGGCACAAGCGGCAACCTGACGCCTAACCCCAATGAGCAAGTCATTGCTCGTTTCCCAACGGGTATCGATCTCTCGGGTAAAGCTCCAATCGACCCGAAAGAGAAGCAGTACAACCTGAATCAGTACGACACCATCATTGCCTTCGACCCGGACTGGACGGAAGTCTCTCCGCAGCAGGCGGAGGATTTGAAGTTGTGGGTGGAACAACAGGGCGGTGGGCTGATCCTTGTGGCCGACCGAATCAACACTTTCCAGCTCGCACGGGTCGAACCAAACAGCCGGCTTAGCCCCATTCTTGAGATTCTTCCAGTCATCCCGGAAGATGTTATTGCGGTGCGAATCAAGTCGATTCCCAAAACACCGCGACGGCTTTACCTAAACCCGCTCCCCGCTTCCGACCTGCTGAAAATCGACGACCAGCCCGTTGCCCCAGGCGAAGACGGCAAAGGCCCGGCTGCGCCGAATGATCCGATTGCCGGTTGGGAACGCTTCTTCACCGATCGGGAAAAATACGCCGAGAGCAAGGATTTCAAGGTTGAACTGTTCCCGCGTCGCGGCTTCTTTTCTTCGTACCCGATTAAGGACGTGAAGCCCGGGGCGCATGTGTTGGCGGAATTTGCGGATCTGGACGACCAGAACCAGACTGTTCGCCGACCATACTTTGTCGTCAGCAATCCATCCGCCGGCTTCCGCACAGCTTATCTCGGCTCGGGCGAGATGTACCGGATGTATGCCTACGAGAAAGAGTACTACGAACGCTTCTGGGCCAAGACGATCAAGTACCTGGCTGCCAAGCGGAACGTCAAGGCTTCGCGCGGTCGTGTGCTCACAAACAAAGAAGTGATTGCGGGCCAACCACTGCGTGTTACGGCTCAACTTCTCAACACCAGCTCGAAGCCTTATGCAGAAGGCGCAATCGATCCCAAGTTCCGCATCTTGCGTATCGATTCCAATGGCGAACAAGCCTTGCAAGGCCCATTCCCACTCACGCCAACTGGTGTGGATGGTTACTTCCGCGGGCAGATCAACGTTGATCCCAAACTCTACCCGCCGGGAGATGCCGAATACTTCGCCATCGTGGATGTGCCCGACAGTATGAGCGAGACGGTTCGCAGCAACTTCCGTGTGCTGAAGTCGGACCTCGAAATGGACATCACGCGACCAGATACTCAGGCCATGCTTGCGATGGCCAGTCCATTCGATGATGCATTCCAGACGCGTGTTAACGACACGGTAAAGCAGGCACTCATGTCTGGCTTACCGCAAGACGGTGGCGTTCCCAAGTTGGCGTTCAAGCTCTCGGAAAAGTCGCTGCTGAAGATCATTCCAGAATGCTTCAAGACCGAAACGCAGCGGTTCGATATTCGTGGGCCGATCGAAGATCTGTGGGATGAACGAGTCGCCGTTTGGAACATCGATAGCCCAACACAACAGGCATGGCTTGCCCGGCAAGGGTTCCGAGATCGCGTGGATCGCAACGAACGCGCCGCGACGCCTCTGTCTGACTTCTTCACACGTGGGCCGCGGGTGTTCCGATCTTCGGCTAACGATACCCCGCCGCTCGATGAATACGGCCAACCGATCGCAGCGCGTGCTCGCAATGCCCAGATAGCGGTGAGTTGGGTGCTCCTGTTAGTGGTGCTTCTGCTCAGTTGGGAATGGCTTACGCGAAAGCTACTTCGCTTGGCCTGATGCCAGTTCCACCCACTCCATTGGGTGGCGACTGATGACTGTATACATACTTGATTTTCCTCTGTGGTGACGAAGACCATGGCGACCGCGATAAGCACTACAGCCAAAACCCCGCGTGACGATGAGCGGATTTACCACCCGCTCCAACAACTTCGCGGAATCATCCGCCGATACGTTCTAATTGAGGGCGTCCTCTCCGTACTCCTCTTTCTGGTTGCTTGGTTCACCATTGCCCTCCTTCTCGATTTTGGTCTGTTCAAAGCGACCGGTTGGGATTGGGTGCGTGATGGCTCGTGGAATCTCCGTGCCACGGCGCTGGGAATCGCCCTGTTACTGGTCGCTGGCATCTTGGCGTTCCGAATTGTGCGCCGCCTGACAGTCGAGTTCTCAAACAGTTCGCTAGCCCTGGTTCTGGAACGGCGTTTTCCGCAGATTCTCGGCGACCGGCTCATCACTGCCGTCGAGCTTGCGGATGTCGAGAAGGCTGAGAAGCATGGCTACTCGGCCGCGATGATCCGGCGCACCATCACGGAAGCCCGTGAGCGGGTGGGCCAAACCACGGTTAACGATGTGTTCAACTGGCGTCGCCTCTGGCTGATGGCGGCGTTACTCATTGGCTGGGTTATCGCACTGGCGGCGGGTGCCTTTGCCGCACACGCCATCGCAAGTCGTGGCGTGCAACCGACCAACGCGGCCTGGAACAGCGCGCATGTTGTCGGCATTCTGGCCGAACGCGATGTACTTCTCAAAGATACGCCATGGCCACGGCGGGCATTGTTAGAACTTCAGGACGTGCCCGAAACCGGTGTACGCGTGGCCTCCGATGGTGGCGCGCCACGCCTTCGCGTTAAAGCCTATCGCTGGGTTATTGTCGATCGCAATCGGCCCGATGGCTGGCGACCCCTCATGTGGTCCGATGTTACGGAATCGTTCGTGGGTGTTCCCGTGCCTGCGCTTCCTACCACAGACAGCACCACGAGTGTTGATCCGGCAACTCTGCCAGCAGATGCCATACTCGAAGATGCTGCGGTTCGCGGGCGGCTCAGCGAAGCGATGGGCTTGGAGCAGTATCAGGAACTACAGAAAGTGTTCGATCGCCTGGAAGAATTGGCGGCGAAGCCATCCTATGGCCGCACGCTCCGCAAACTGGAAAAGCCCGAAGCCGTTACCTTCAAGTACATCGGGCTTCAATCCGCTGGCGATGGCGAACTGAAATCCACCGGAAACAATGAGTTCGCCGGAGATGTGACCGGGCTGAAAGAGAATGTCATCTTTACCGTGCGGGCAGAAGACTATCGCACTCCAGAGCGAGCCATCACGCTTGTTCCTCCGCCCGCGTTAATGAACCTGATCAAGAAAGAATACCAGCCTGCCTACTTGCATTACGCCTCGCCTTATGTGCCTTCTGACCCCGCCGATCCCAACAGTCTGCCAGTTGTCGCAGGCTATTCCGCGCTGGCCGGTCTTCGACAGCGTATCCCCGATGAACGGCTTTCCACCACGGGCGATCGAACCGTGTTCGTTGTGCCGGTGGGCAGCGAAGTCGTCATTACGGGTGTCACCGAACAGCCGATTGCCAAGGCATTCGCGATTCCCAAGATCGGCCGCGTTCCGGGAGCGAAACCCGGATCGGCTGAGCCTGTGCCGGTGCCCGTTGGTTTGATCGAAGAACAAGAAGGCGACAAGACCTACGAACGCGGCACGTTCACGCTTACCTTTGGTGAGAATGATCGCGTGGTGGCACCGGTCGAGTTCGACTTTGTGTTCGAGAACTCGGATGGTATTCGTTCTTCACGCCAAATGATGATCCAGGTGACGGAAGACCAGACGCCCATCGTCGAAGTTATTCCTGAAGTCATTCGCAAGGTGGGCAAGGAATACTGGGTGACGCCGAAAGCGAAGATTCCCTTCAATCCGGAAAGCAACATTCGCGATGACGCTGGCTTGAGCAAGGTCTCGTACGCGGTGAAGTATCAACCCAAGGATGCGTACATCGTTCGCTCGCTCCAGCTTGCCAATTATGCTCGCGGGGCCGTTACACCCGCAGTTGCCGGAAACTTTGGCACACTGGCGAGCGGCTTCGGCAAGTACATACATGATGTCCGTTCCGACGATACCAACGCACGCAAGGAAGCCTCCTTCTTGGTCTATCAGTTCCACGATAACCGAGACGGTCTCGATGCCCGTCTTAAACGCGAAACACTCGCACAGATCAAGAAGTTGCTACCTGAACCCACGCCATCGGGCCGCGCAGAACTGGTCAAGCGTGTGGGTCTGCAGACTGCGTTGCGACAAGGCTATCGCCGACCCGATGGCACGCTTGATAAGTACAAATGGGTCATCGAAGGAGACTTCTTCGATATTGGCGGGTTGCAGGCGTTGCAGGCTCCGCCCGGCGATGTGCAACCGCGTTACGAAATGCTCCTGAGTGTTCAGGCCACCGACACCAACTTCGACACCGGTCCGCGTGTGGGTGAGCATGAACCGATTACGCTCATGATTGTTTCCGAAAGCGATTTGCTCACCGAGATTGGCAAGGACGAAGAGCGACTGGGTACCAAACTCGACGAAGCTCTCAAGAAACTCGACTCGGCCAAGGCAAAGTATGAGTTTGTTCGCTCGAAGGCCGATGTGCAACGGCCCGATGAAATCGAAGCGGTGAAGGTGCGATCCAAGGACGCATTGCAAGACATCGCCAAGGCCCGTGACGCCGTGCAGGCCGTGTCGCGCGAGTTCCGTCGCATCGAACGCGAATGTATCTTCAATCAGCTTGAAGAAAAGACCATCGCGGCTCAGGGGAAACTCGCCAACCGGCTCGATCGCATTCTGGATGAACAAACGCAACCCGTCAGCGAAGATGAAGAACGGTACCTCGCCGAGGGCCGGCTCACACCACAATCCACCTTCAAAGTTACCGATAAGCTCATTGGTGACGGGCAGACCGTGTTCGACGAAGGCCGCTGGCCCGATTCCGCACTTGTTTCGGCAGGGGCGAGCGAGTTGAGCAAACTCTATCTGGAACTCGCGGCGATTCGCCAATCACTGGGCGAAGCACAGAGCAAGGAGCGGTTGCGGAATCTCATTCGCTCCATCAAAGAGAATCAGGAACGGATCAGCCTTTCGATCCGCGACTGGAGTCGCCGCGTGGGATTAGAACTCACCGCTGACACACCACAACTTGGCACCGCTGGTCCGTTCTTCTTGACCAAGGGCGAGACCAAGAAAATCCGCCAGACGATCAAATGGCGACAGTACAAGGAAGACACGGTCAAGGTGAAACTCGTAGCATCCGACCCGTCAATCATTGTTCCTGCGGAGATCACGCTCGATTTCGAGAAGAACGATCTCGACTTCGAGTATGAAGTGCGTGCCGGGACGAAAGAAGGCGACTTCGTCATCACCCTCACACCGGCATCGGGCGATAAGGTAGTGGTGTCGCTGAGCGTCAAGTAATCGCGGGTCGAACAGCACTGATTGATTGCTAACAGGGCCATTCGCGTCACTCGTAATGAGAGATGCGAATGGCCCTGTTCTTGTCGCAACAGTGGACTGGTACGCTTCTTCAAATGCTAGTATCATTGTCAATGACGATTGCATGGAAATCGTAGCAAGAGCGATCATTTACTCCTTGCGGATAAGAGATTTACGAAGAGGCCAACGCCTCGTGGCTGTAAGTGCGGAAACGGTGGCAAATGTATCGAGTTTGTAACGATTGGTACTTAACGTAACCTTTTTCCAGGATTGTTGTTGGATGCCTGAAATCGAGTCGTCAGAATAGCAGCCTCGAGTGATGTTACCCGTGTTCCGCGAGGAGGTTCGCCATGCTTCGCCGTTTGCCGATGATGCCGCTAACGTTTGTGATGACGTTCGGCGCGTTCTGCCTCACATCGGTTGTGCTTGCACAACCGCCCAAGCCGGCTCCGACGACGGATATCAAGCCGGACGACATTGATCGCGTTCAACGCGAAAATGCCAAACTCTATCAACGCTTCGCGGACGAACTGCTTCGCCTCGCGCAGCGGTGGGAAAAGAGCGACAATCCGGAAGAGAAGGAACGTGCACTCTCGCTGCGAAACGCGTTGAAGATCGCGGACGAGAAGGGTGTGAAAAACCTATTCGACGAGATCGTCAAAGGCCTGGGCAACAAGAACCCGGGCACCGGAGACTTGAACACGATTCTTGGCAAGGACACAAAGCTCATCAGTGCCCTTGAGGACATTCTTCGCACTCTTGAATCGGAAGACGATGCGGACCGCCTGAAGCGGGAGATCGCCGAACTCAAGAAGCTGATCGAAGACATTGAGCGCGTGAAGCGCGAACAAGAAAACGTCCGCGCTCGCACCGAGAACACGCGTGGCGACCGCGAGAAGATTGCCAAGGATCAGGACAACCTGGCCAAGAAGACGCAAGACATCGCCAACAAGTTCCCTGGTCAGGAAAACCAGAAGCCGAACGGTGGTGAAGGCGCGAAAGAAGATCCCAAGGCCGAGAACAAACCCGAAAGCAAGCCAGGCGATGCTTCGCCAGAAGCCAAGCCAGACACCGCCGAGAACAAGAGCGACGATAAGTCGGGCATGGGTGGCGATCCCAAAGATCCAATGGGCGGCGAACCCAAGCCAAGCCCAATGGGTGGCATGCCAAATGATGGCGATAAGCCTTCGCCCAAGGGTGGGATGGATGCGGGTGAACCCAAGGCCGGCGATTCGAAGCCCATGGGCGGCGAACCCAAAGACTCCATGATGGGTGGCGGCGACCCGAAAGATCCCAAAGATCCCAAGGGTGGCGAGCAGAAGCCGATGGCCGGTGACAGCAAAGCCCAGGGTGAAGGCAAAGGCGAGCAAAAACCTTCCGAAGGTCAGCAAGGTGGCGAAGGCAAGCCAATGAGCGGCCAGCCCAGCCCACCAATGGGCGGCCAACCCAGCCAGTCCAAGCCACAACAGGGTGGCGGTCAGCCTCCAATGGGTGGCCAACCACCAATGGGTGGCCAGCAACAACCCAAGGACGATGCGCAGGAGAATGTTCAGAAGGCCGTTCCTGATCAACAACAGGCCGAACAGGACATTCGCAAAGACAATCCAATGGAAGCGTCCAAGAAGCAGGACGAGGCCATCAAGAAGCTTGAACAAGCTCTGAAGGAACTCGAAAAGCGACTCAAGCAACTTCGCGAGAAAGAACTCGCCAAGCTGCTGGCGAACCTGGAAGAGCGTGTCGGCCGCATGTTGCGCATGCAGATTGAAGTCTTCGAATCGACCAAGAAGATCAACGACACCGTGGTGAAGAACAACAACCAGAAGACCACAGCCGAGATTCAGAAGGCTCAGACCGAAGCCGACCGGGAACTCGCCATCGTTGTCGAAGCCGAGAAGACACTCAAGCTCATGGAAGGCGAAGGTTCCGCAGTCGTGTTCGCTGGCGTATTAGCCGAAGTGCGCAACGACATGATCGTTGTTCAGAAACGTTTGAATGAAGGTCGTGTTGATGGCCGCAGCCGGGAGAATGAAGCTGAGGGTACTCAGTTGATCGAAGAGCAAATCATCGAGCAACTCACGATGATGAAGGATGCTCTCAAGAAGGCCCAGCAAGATATGAAGGATCAGGAGAACAAGCCGAGCGAGCCAAAGGATGGCAATGCCAAGGAACAGGACAAGAAGTTGATCGATTTGATCAACGAGCTGAAGCTGATCAAGTTGCAGCAAGAGCAGGTTAACAAGCGAACCGTTAGCTACTCCAAGAAGGATCCTGGCGAGCAAGCCAAAGATCCGCTGATCGCCACGGACCTGAAGCAGTTGGCCGATCGGCAGAAAGTGCTGCAGGAAATGCTGCACAAGATCGCGACTCAGGCCAATCAGTGATACGGAAATAAACGATTGTTTTGTGATTAGCTAGGAGTTAAGCTAAGACTAGGTGGTTATTCTCTCCCCCGCCTGGTCGTCTTCTCCTTAATACTTCATCTACAACTTACCTTCCATCGACCGATTTAACCGCGAGCGAGGAGGATTAATCCATGAAGATCCGAAAGCTGTTTGCAGTAGCCGCTCTCTCAACGAGCTTGGCTGCCACTGACGCAACTCCGGCCTTTTCGGCCGAACCGACCAAGAAACCAACCTTCGGTTTCAGCACCCTCAAGAGTGCGACTCCGCAAGCCGCCAAGGCGCGAGCCGAAGCGTGGCTGAAGTCGGTTGGCAAATTCGATCAGGCCGCGTTCAACAAGATCTGGGCCGACGAGAATAAGACCGTTCTGGATCGCACAGCGGATTCGCTTGCCTTGGGCAACAGCGAAGCGGCCGCGATTCTTGCAGATGTCCGCAAGCAAGACACGCCTGCTCCTGCTGAAACGCCTGCACTGATCAAGGACACTAACCAGGACAGCTTCTTCCGCACCAATCTCGCTCTGGCCTTTGCCAAGGCAGCGGCAAGCAAGAAGGTGTACGAAGAAGCTCTCGAAGCCTTGAACGCAGTTAGCAGCCCCGAAGCTGCTGTCGATCCTGCGGCGTTCTACTTCTTCAAGGCGGTATCCGAACACGCGACCATGCGGAAAGATCCCGCAAGCGGTTCGATTCTCAAGCTTCTCGACGACGTGGCCGATGCCCCAGATCGCTACAAGATGGTCGCCACGCTGATGTTCTTCGAAATGCAGAATTGGTCCCCTGATCCCAAGGACTTGTCGAACATCGAACGGCTGATGGATAACAGCGGTCGCCGGCTTGAACTGGCTCGTGGTGGCGACAAGACCCAGGACATTCAGAAGAAGATCGTGTTCCGCCTGGATGAACTCATCAAGGAACTGGAAAACAAGAACAAGCCTGGCAGCGGTCAAGCCAATGGTGGGAACTGCCCGAGTGGAGGTCAACCTGGCCAGCCCGGCAACACGCCCGGCAACACCGTCAATCCCACACAGAACGCCGCAGATAGCATGATCATGGGCGGTAGCGGTGCTGGTAAGGTTGACGATAAACAACTTCGCCAGATCGCCGAACAGTGGGGCGGTTTGCCACCAGAAAAGCGGGCCAAGATTGTTGAAGATATCACCCGCGACCTGCCCGCACGCTACAAGCCGATGATCGATGAATACTTCAAGTCGCTCAATCGTCTGCATCGGTTCGATAAGTGAACCGCCCGAAGTGATCCACGCTGATGCGTCTCTTGGGCGGTGGCCGGTTCCAACGGTCACCGCTTATTTGCTTAATCCGATCGCTTTTCCTTCAAGTTGCACCACACCCACTACTCGCCCGCTTGAGAACTGGCCATGTCGTTTAACCGCTGGACTCTAGCTTCCCTCATCATCGCGCTGAGTATCTCGGTTGTCGCAGCGGACGATCTCACAACTGCCGGTGGGAAAAAACTCACTGGCAAGTTGATCTCGATCGACGCTTCAGGCGCGACGTTTCTTGCTGGTGAGACGAAGGCTACGATTCAAGGTAAAGAGATTGTTGTTATCGATCTGGGGCGAAAGGTTGAGCCGCTTCCCAAAGATGCTCGGCTCACCGAGATTGAACTGACCGATGGCTCCACCATTCGAGCCGCAAAGTTCCAGATCAAGGGGCGAAAGGTTATCACGGAGTTGCTCACGGTTCCCAATGGTGTTACCCCGCCTGTGTTAGAAATTCCGATTGAGTCCGTTTTCTCGATTATGCGTAACGCAGAGGAACCCAAAAGTCGCGAAGCCTGGAGAAAAGTTCTCGGTACGCGAGGAAAACGAGACCTCTACGTGGTTCGAGAACCAGAAGGTTTGAACTTTATCCAAGGCACGATTCTGAGCGGAACCGATGCAGGTAACGAGTTGAACTTCGAAAAGGAAGATGGCACGAAGCAAACACTCCTTCTGCGAGCTGCCACCGGTGGACTTGTGTTTTCACAGCCTACGCCGGCGCAAGTGCCGCCAACTCTTTGCAAAGTCATCGACGTATTTGGAAACTCTTTTGTCGCGCAGTCCGTAAAGCTTGGTAGCGAAGGGGCCACGGTTACAACTGTATCGGGTCTGGCTGTTCAATACACCGATCCGCAGTCGCTCGCGAAATTTGATTACGCCCAAGGGAATGTTGCTTATCTTTCCGACCTCGATCCGCAGGCCGATGCACCAGAACCTCCGCCCGAAGAGAAGGGTTTGCGTCTGAATGTTATCTCACCCTACACCCGCGATCGTGGCCTTTCCGGCGAACCGCTGAAATTGGGAACCGATACCTTCGCAAAGGGGCTTATGGTGGGTCCAGACACCGTGCTGACTTTCCCCATCACCGGCGACTATCGTGAATTCAAGGCGATCGTTGGGTTGCCCGAGCAATCGCCAGATGCCAGCCTCGAAGCGAAGTTGACTCTTGAAGCCGATGGCCGAATCGTATTCTCCGAAATCCTACGCCGAAAAGATAAGCCGCGGCCCATCGTTCTCGACATTAAAGGCGTTCGGCAACTACGAGTGATCGTTGATGCGGATATCCCGCTTAATGGCAACCGAGTGATTCTTGCAGACGCCCGCATTCAAAAGTAAGTGCGTTGGTGCTCTTCAGAGCATCCATTCGAAGACACGGATTGAGTACTCAACGGAATTACAGCTATGATTCATACTCTGGCCAGTGCGTTTTCTCGCTTGCGATTCGTGGTGATGGCCGCGATTCCACTTGCCCTGTTCAGCGGGCTTGCAATCCGTGAGTCGATGGCAGTGCCTGTCGAAATTGAAAAGCCCGTTCTCGATGCGCAGTCGCAACGCATAGCAGCGATTAAGAAGGTCCACCCGGCCGTTGTCGCGGTATGCATGCAAGGTGGCCAGGGCGTGGGTTCGGGTGTGATCATTTCGCCAGAAGGATACGCGCTCACCAACTTCCACGTGGTGCAGCCCACCGGTCCTCTGATGCAGGCGGGCCTCGCCGATGGCGTGCTGTACGACGCGGTGGTCGTTGGGCTAGATAAAGTTGGCGACGTCGCACTGATCAAGTTGTTGCCAAAAGAAAAGGGAAAGCCGTTCCCGTTCGTGAAACTCGGCGATAGCGACAAAGTCCGAATTGGCGATTGGTCGCTGGCGATGGGGAACCCATTCTCGCTCGCCATGGATTTCACACCCACGGTGACTTACGGCGTGATCAGTGGCACGAACCGTTACCAACCGCCGGAAGGAAAAGGACTGCTGGAATACACCGACTGCATTCAGATCGAAACCTCGATCAATCCTGGTAACTCGGGCGGCCCGCTCTTCAACATGAATGGTGAATTGATCGGCATCAACGGGCGGGGTTCGTTCGAGAAGCGGGGGCGAGTGAATTCGGGAGTAGGCTATGCCATCTCCATTAACCAAATCAAGAACTTCCTTGGTCATCTGTATGCGGGCATCGATACGGATCATGCAACGCTCGGCGCTGCTGTTGGCACGGCTTCCGAGGATGCGCCGCTGAGCCAGATGGTTGTTCGCCAGGTGCTTGAAGGGTCGGATGCGGAGCGTCGCGGGATTCAAGAGGGCGACCAACTGCTGAACTTCGCCGGCCGCAGCGTGAGCAGCACCAATCAATACAAGAACGTGCTGGGGATCTTCCCGAAAGAATGGCGAGTGCCGGTTACCGTTCGCCGGAACAACGATCGCTATGAGACGCTCGTGCGGTTGATGGGCAACATCGCCACTGAGAAGGAATCGCCAACGGGGCAGCCACAACCCGCGCCACGCCCCGTTGCTCCCAAGGGGCCGGCACCCAAGGCAGGTAATCCCGAAGCCGCCAAGTTGTATATCCCGAAGAAGGGCTACGGAAACTGGTATTTCAACCAACTGGAACGAGATAAGGTTCTCACTGCGGCCAAAGCACACGGCGACTTCACCACGGCTCCCGGTTCTTGGGTTGCCCAGGGAAAGTACGAAGTGGGTGAACGAAAAGGCGACATGCGGTTCGAGATCACCGAAGGCAAAGATGCTGATGCGATCATTAATCTGAAGCTGAACATTGATCACAAACTGGCCCCACTGAAAGAAACCGATGCGCGGCTTCAGATCGAGCCGATCGGGAGCGGCGGTCTCATGATGGCCCTTTATCACTGGCATCGATTCTTGACGAAGGGTGCGAGCGGCTTCGAAGGCAACTTCTCGCATGGCGGAAACGAGCCGTTCTATCCGTACCCTGCCGATGGCTCGACACCTAAATCGCTCGCAAGTCTTCGCCAGGATTGCAGCGTCATTCGCACCAAGCACGGCTCCACGGAATGCAAATGGTACTACTCAATGCAGGATCACAAGCTGCTGGGATTTGAAACACAAGTGACCAAGGATGATGATCCCTGCGAAGTGTACTTCTCGGACTACAAAGCGGTGGATGGGAAGCAGCTCCCGCACCGAATAGAAGTTCGCTTCAAAGATAAACGCTACGCCTTGCTGACCATCGATAAATACACCTTGGGCCAAAAGTAAAAGCCCCGCGATATCATCAATCGGAGCCGTAAATCAAATCGGCTCCGAATCGCGATTGTGCCGCAGATATCCCCGAACCCGCTGGACACCGATGATTACCCGACCTGGATTCGCTCTGCTCGCGGCGGTTTGTGTTGCGATTTCAACCCCGGTCATTGCTGCCGCCGCGGACCCATTTAACGAACTCGCCGAAAAGACGAATCGCAAAATGGTGAAGTTGTTTGGCGCGGGCGGATTCTCCCGCCTCAACAACTATGGCACCGGGATCATCATCAGCCCCGATGGGCACGTTTTGACGGTTGCAAGCCAACTGCTCGATACATCCGAACTCGTCGTGCATTTGTATGATGGCCAAAGACTTCGAGCACAGGTGCTCGCGATTGAACCGGAACTCGATGCCGCCATCGTTAAGATCCGGGTTGATGGCAAGAAGATCGAAGAACCAACCGGACTCGATCTGGAATACTTCGACGTCAACGAGCTAGCCAAACGCCCACATGCCGAGCCTGGTGATTGGGTGCTGGCCCTCACGAACACATTCGAAATTGCACTTCGCGATGAACCGCTCAGCCTGCAACGTGGGGTGGTGATGGCCTACACCAAACTGGCCGGTCGCCGTGGTGTGTTCGATTTCCCATACACCGGCGATGTCTATGTTGTGGACGCAATCACCAACAATCCGGGTGCCGCTGGTGGGGCGCTCATCGACCGGAAGGGGAATCTGCTGGGCGTGATTGGTCGCGAAATCAAGAACAGCCTCAGCGATACCTGGATGAACTACGCCATCCCTCTTTCTTCGAAGGTGGATCTCAAAATCAAAGAGACTGTTAAAGACAAAAACGGCAAAGACATCGAAGAAGAAAAGACCGTCACAATTACGATGCCTGACTTCGTAACCAAAGGGATGAAGGGCGAGTATCGGGCCGTGAAACGCGACAACCGCACCACTGGAATTGGCGGTTACCACGGCATCATCTTCGTTCCGAATGTGCTCGAACGAACTCCGGCTTACGTTGAAGATGTGGTGCCAGATTCTCCCGCTGCCAAGGCCGGGTTCCGACCCGATGATCTTGTCAGTTTCGTAGATGGCGATCCGATCGCTAGCATCAACACCCTCATCGACTGGATGAAAAAGAACACACGCCCCGGACAGGTGATTCGTGTCGAAGTTCGACGCGGAGAAGCCTTGCAGACTCTCGAACTGACCCTCGGTTCGTATCCGAGCCAACCGACTGCTCCCGAACCGGCCCCAATGCCCAAGACACCATGATCGTTCGTTGGGGATCATTCCTTTTCTGCTGTTAGTTTGTTCGCTTCATTGAGATCTGCGACACCAGACAAAAATAACCGATGGATTCCTCCGATGAACCTCACGTTTCCAGTTAAATACCGCGTTTTGTTCGCCCTGACTGCGGCAATGTTGACTCTGCCCACGACGCAGGCAGCGGATGTCAACGAAGCCACAGAGCGGGCCATGAAAGCGGCTTCGGCCAAGGCGGCACCCAGCGTTGTGAAGATCGAAACCGCTGGTGGCACCGAGATTATTACAGGCCCAGCACCCAAAGGCGGCCAACCCAAGGGCAAAGGTGGCCCTGCGGTTCGTAAAGGAACCGGCCCCACTACTGGCGTGATTGTCGATCCGAATGGGTTCATCATTACGAGCAGTTTCAACTTCGCTAATCGACCAACGGATATTTTCGTCACGGTCCCCGGCCGACCTCGCCTTGTGGCCAAGGTCGTGGCCAGCGACGAGACCCGCATGCTAACTCTGCTGAAAGTGGATGCTAAAGATTTGCCCATGCCGGAAGTGTTCACCAAGGCCGAAGTGGATGTGGGCCAGTGGGCTCTCGCACTGGGCCGAACATCGAACCCAGATGTGGATCAACCACCTTCGATGAGTGTGGGAATTGTCAGCGCCACCAACCGTATTTGGGGCAAGGCCATTCAGACCGATGCCAAGACTTCGCCTATCAACTACGGCGGCGCATTAGTGTCAATCGATGGACGAGTCTACGGCGTGATTGTTCCCGCATCGAGCCGAGCTGAAGGCGAGACAGCAGGTGTCGATGTGTACGATGGCGGCATCGGTTTCGCGGTGCCACTGGAAGATGTGATTCGCGTCCTTCCGCGATTGAAGAATGGCGAGAACCTTCGCCGCGGATTGCTTGGCATCAACCCGCAAGGAACCGATGCCTATAACGCACCGCCTGTGATTGGAGCCATTCAACCAGACTCCGCAGCGGCCCGAGCCGGTATGAAGGTGGGCGATCGGATTCTGGAAATTGAGGGCAAAGCGATTCCCAATTTCTCAACGCTTCAGCACGTGCTTGGCCCCAAATACGACGGCGACGAAGTCGCAGTTAAGGTTCAACGCGCGGGTAAGGAAGAGTCCTTCAAGGGTGTCAAGTTACTAGGAACTTCAACGGCGTATGTAAGTGCATTCCTTGGCTTGCTTCCCATGCGGGATGATCCGGGTCCGGGTGTCGAAATTCGTTATGTGTATCCCAAGAGTCCTGCGGATATTGCGGGCTTGAAAGCTGGGGATCGCGTGATGAAGCTTGCACCGGCGACTCTTCCCGCTCCGACACCGATCGCGAATCGAACTGCATTGCTGACCGCGCTGCAACGCCTGACACCGAGCACCGAAATCAAGATTGAGGTGAAACGCAAAGAGGGCGATAAGACAGAAACCGTAACTGCGAAGCTCGTTCCCACCCCGGCAGAATTGCCAGATAAACTCCCGCTTCCATCATCCGCCGGCAAGGCGCTTGAAGGTCAGCCCAAGCCAAAGGGGAAAGAACCCAAAGATCCGTTCTCACCTATGGAAGCTTCCGAGGAAGAAGTTTCCGCGATCTGCGGTCAGGAGCCAGCCAAGCCAAAAGAGGAACCCGCCAAGGTTGACAAACCCAAGATTGAAACGGGTTTTATTAACCGTGTGAATGAAGGCTTGGGTCGTGAATACTGGGTCTATGTCCCAGATAATTACGATGCGAACAAATCGTATGGCCTGATCGTCTGGTTCCACGACGCAACCGATGGCGGCAAGGATGGCGAGAAGATGGGGCGAACCTTCCGCGATGTTTGTGAAGATCACAACTTTATCGTGATGGGACCGAAATCGGGTAACAAAGATGGTTGGGTTCCGAGCGAAACGGAACTCGTAATGCAGGACGTTAAGTCGGTACTCGGTCAATACACGATCGATCGCACCCGCGTTGTGGCACACGGGAAAGGCAACGGCGGGCAGATGGCCTACTACGCCGGATTCAACGCCCGCGATGTGTTTCGTGGTGTCGGTGCCGTGGGTGCCGTGCTTGGAACGAACCCCAAGGAGAACGTCGCCAACCAACCGCTATCCTTCTTCATTGCAGCGGGGGATAAAGATCCACTCACACCTGAAGTGAAAGAGAGCAGGGATCTTCTGCTCGAAAAGCGGTTCTCAGTGATCTTCCGTGAGATGAAAGAAAGCGGCAAGGAATACTTCGACGCAGCGACCTTCGCAGATTTCATCTCGTGGCTCGATTCACTTGACCGAGTGTGAAAACAACTCCGCGCGATCGCTATGGTGATTTAAGTGGTTTAGCGCAATTCAAGAACAACAAGAAAATAGCATCACCTCGGTGATGCTATTGGCAAAATCTTATTTAATTCGAGAAACCTAAACTTCTTATAGATGCACCCGTAGCTCAACTGGATAGAGCAGTTCATCAGTCTTCAAAAACCATCCGAACAACAAAACCCCTGCAATCCAGGGGTTTTCATTTTGATTTGACACCAGTTGCCCCCCAGAAAAATCTATTAGCGGGTGTCAGATATCAGGGATTGCGACTAAAGCTTCCCAAGGAAAGTGGACAGGGTGTACGTGGTGTAAACTGACAACACTTGGAAGATCCTGATGTCTACGAAGTACACGCCCGAGTTCAAACGCGAGGCCGTTCGGATGATTTCCTAAGAAGCAACTCTGGGCGGTTTTAGCCCCGACGAATACGAACGCTCGCAAAAACCGCACACACCCTTAACTCGACTGATGCCGATTCTGTGACGGTCATGCAGCAGGTGCGAGCGTGGTGAGCAAGAGTTCCCGCACGGGCTTCGGGAGTTGTTCAAGACCCATGGTTTGACCGGCCTGTGGCAAAAGGGACTCGGCCCACAGCCACCGACGCACCGCCGACAACGCATCCGAGAACGTTGTGACGGTCTTGCCCGGCCATTCCACCGCCCCGGTCCGCTTCGA
>JBGSLF010000224.1:0-3273 GCA_041740855.1 Gemmata sp. | reverse complement strand
CGGGTCAGCGCCCGCAGCGCCCCCGCTCCGTCGCGCGGCAGCGTGGTCGCGTGAACATCTCGCCGCCATCCCTTCCAGAAGCCGGCCAGTCGCAGGTAGCTGTCCCGCGCGTTTGGGTGGTCGCGCAGTAGCCGTTCGATGTCTGACAGTACCCGCTTGACGTGTTCGACGGCCTCCTCGTTGCGGTCCAGCGCGTGACACACTTCCGCGAGCCGTACGCGGGTGACGGCGCATTCGGCCAGCGCGTGGGGATCGTTCGGCCGCTCGGCGACGTTCTGTTCGTGGAATCGCAGCGCCGATTCCAGCAGGTCATTCCGGAGCGGTTGCAAACCCGGCACTTCGATCAACTTATTCTCGCTCACCAGGGTGAAGAACTCCTCGGCCACCGCCGTCGCCTTGCGCGCGTTCCCTTCCGCCAGTTCCGCGTGTTTCCGGGCGTCGTCCCGTGCGAGAGTCGCCGCCCTGGCTTGTTCGAGGGCATCCTCTTCCGCATCGACGGCCCGCTGGCGCTCCGCCTCAGCCCGAACCAACCCCAGCGTCGTACCGATCACCCCGGCCACCAGCACGAGCAGCACGAGGCCGGCGGCGATCACCTGCCCCTTGTGCCGGCGGACGAACTTCTTCAGACGGTAGCCGGCGCTCGGCGGGCGGGCCTCGACGATCTCGTCCGCCAAGTACCGCTGAATGTCGCGGGCCAGTCCGTTGGCCGTGTCGTACCGCCGGGAGCGGTCCTTCTCCAGCGCCTTCAGCAGCACCCAGTCGAGTTCTCCCTTCATCAGCTTGGACAGCTTTGCCGGCTCGGTCCCGCAGCAGGCCGCCACGCTCGGCAGCGTGTCGATGGTGGACAGCTTGGCACTCGGCCGCGGGGCCTAGACCTCGCGGACGATCCGCAAGATTTCGAAAAATGCCGCTTTGCCCAGGCTCTTGCGGTCCACGGGCGTGCTGCCGGTGAGCAGTTCGTACAGCAGCACGCCCAGCGCGTATACATCCGAACGCGTGTCGATGTCCAGATTGTTGAGCGTGGCCTGTTTGGGCGACATGTATTGGGCGTACCAACCACGCCACCGAAGCCCGTGTCAATCGTCTGTTCTGTCAGTGCCGCGCCCATCCCCTTGGCAATGCCGAAGTCAATGACCTTCACCACGGGTTTGTCGTCGTAGAGTGCCACGAGTACGTTGCCGGGTCTGACGTCGCGGTGAATGATCCCTTTCTGGTGGGCCTGCTGAATCGCATTGCAGACCGGCCCGAACAGTTCCAGCCGTTGTTGCGGCGTCAGTTTGTTGGCATCGCAATACTTGGTGATTGGCACACCCTTGACTAACTCCATGACGAAGTAGGGGCGGTGTTCGTGCAGTCCCCCATCGAGCACCTTGCGATGTTGGGGTGATCCATCAGCGCGAGCGCTTGCCGCTCGGCGTCGAAGCGAGCCAGCACCTGTCGCGAGTCCATGCCGGCTTTGATGAGTTTGACCGCGACGAAACGCTTCACCGGCTCGGTCTGCTTCGCTCGCCACACCGAACCCATGCCACCTTGACCGATGACTTCAACGAGTGTGTATTTGCCGGCAATGAGCGTGTTGGTTTGTTCGTCTTGCGGTGAATGCGACCCCGTTTGGGAATTGCCAAAGGCCGCCGCGAGGCCCGCATCCAGAGCCGCTTCAGAAGCATTGGCGGGTTGATCGGCCGGTTCTTGCGAGGAGTGTGTAATCGTAGGATCGGCCGGGTTCATGGCAATCTCCGGGGTGTTCTTGAGAATACATCAGCACACCGGTCGTTTTCGCGGGAGAAATTCTCGCGATTGTTGGAAATGAGCGAGCCCGGCTTGTGGTTCGATTGCCCCCATGGCGACGGCGAGTGTGGGCGTTAGCGGGGTTTCGCTTTGGGGCGGGGCGAGTCCCAGATTGTTGACATCAGTTCAAACACTTCTGGTTCCGCATCTTTCAATTCGCCCCGATTGAACGGGAAGAAATCGTTGACACCGAAGTAGCTCTCTGTCATCTCGGCGAAGAATTCCTTGTGGTTGGTCAATGCGTAGTGTTTCACGCGATTGCCGTTGTAGAGCAAGGTTTTGTCGCCGCGACCACTCTTCTTGTACTTCTCGAAAGCTTCGATGATCCGCGGTTCATCGAAGCCGATAACCTGATCGTGGTATGCGTGGGCGAGTTCGTGCAGGATCACCCACGGTTGCTCGTTGATGTTCCGCTTCGTCGCGAGATCGGAAGCACGCGGGAGGTGAACGCATTTCTCCAGATCGGCCGAGTAACCGTTGGCTTTGAGCCAGCCGGCGCTCGGGTGGTACTGCATTGGCCCCAGGTTCCCATGCGTGAGATCAAGTACGATGGTCACGCTCTGGAGTTTCTTCACGCGATCTTCGGGCACCACCACTTTGATGTCGGCTAGCTTTCCTTCCAAGAATCGCAGTGCACGCTTGCCCAACTCTTCGTTTGGTGCCTGGAGAAGGCGGTCGTCAACGCGGATCGTCCAACCTTCGAGTTTCTTCTCGGTGTGCGAAGTGGGCTTCGCCGGTTCTGGCACGTCTTTCGGTTGCTTGGCCTTGTCCTTCTGTTTCGGTTGCGGAGCGAGCATTCCACTGGCGAGAGCGTTGCCGAACAGGAAGTCGGTTTTGGCATTGCCAGAGTCGTGGTGTCCATAGCCGAGACTTGGGGATTCACTGGCAGGACGGTGGTTGTAATCCTTGCTCTCAAGATCCACGATCGCTTGCCGCTCCATGTTCGGCTGTCCCGCGAGAGTGAACACCTTCGCTGGCTTTGGCGGGTCTATCGCTCGTGCGGCCGGGCTCAGTGCAACAGTCAGGCATGAAACGATCATCGTGAACGCGAGTAATCGCATTGCGGCAACTCCGGTTGAACGGACGAGGGCCAGGTTTGCACCCGAATCGTGATACGTGTGCCCAGCATCACAGTTCCGGATCGGTTCGTCGAGTGTCAGACCTGGCGAAGCGATTGTTGTCGAGATCACCCGAACGAACCATTCGCTGCGGCCAGATGATCCAGGGAGGGATAACGGTGGTGAACGAGTGCGATTGGATCGAGCTTCAAGATGCGTCAGGACGGGCTTCGGAACGCATGTTCAGACCGCCCCGGAATCTTCGTTTTCCGTCAAGTCGGTTGACCCTCATTCACGGACCGGTTGATTGTGTCTTTTTTCTCGGTCGGTGATGAAGCATGGTCTTAACCCGTTGCCTCACGGTCTGGAAGTAGCAGAGGCTGTTCCGGATCGAGGTCTTCAGGTCGGCCAGGGTGTCGAAAAGTCG
>JBGSLF010000223.1:0-19138 GCA_041740855.1 Gemmata sp. | reverse complement strand
CGACTTTTCGACACCCTGGCCGACCTGAAGACCTCGATCCGGAACAGCCTCTGCTACTTCCAGACCGTGAGGCAACGGGTTAAGACCATGCTTCATCACCGACCGAGAAAAAAGACACAATCAACCGGTCCGTGAATGAGTCGCACGCGGATTGCGGTGTCGCGCGATCAAGCCCCGCCGACACCGCAAGCGAAACCCCGTCACTGTTTCCGGGTGAGTCGCAGATCCAGTTGCGGCTCGCCGGGTTTCAGATTCTTGCGATGTTCAGCCACAATGGAATCGATCTTGGCCAGCACCTCCGGGTTGGCTTTCGCCACATCGTTTTTCTCGCCGGGATCGCGATTCAGATGATAAAGGGCAGGCGGATTGTGCTCGACGGGCGGTTCCCCACCATAGGCCGATCGTGTGACGAAGTGGGCTTTCCACGGCCCGTGGCGGACGGCGTACAGCTTGGTTCCGCGATAATAGAACATGGTGTCGCGTGGCGAATTCCCCTTTCCGGTAAGCAGCGGTGTGAGATCAAGCCCATCCACAACGCGATCGGCCGGAACCTCGCCCCCCGCGAGCGACACGGCAGTGGTGAACAGATCCATGGTGCACGCAAGCTCTTGAGTCGTGACGCCAGCCGGCACGGTTCCTGGCCACCACGCAATTCCGGGCACACGCATCCCACCTTCCCATGTGCTCCCTTTCCCCTCGCGCAACAATCCGGCCGAACCACCATGTTCCCCGAATGTGAGCCAGGGGCCGTTATCACTGGTAAAGAACACCAGTGTGTTCTTGTCGATCTTCGCTTCGCGTAACGATTTCACAATCTCGCCCACGCTCCAGTCGATCTCCTCGATCACATCGCCATACAACCCGCGAGCACTTTTGCCCGTGAAGTCCTTTGAGGCGAATAGAGGAACGTGCGGCATGCTATGGGGCAGATACAGAAAGAACGGCTTCTCGTGCTTGGCCTGAATAAACTTCACGGCTTCTTGTGTGTACCGTTTCGTGATGGTGTACTGGTCGGCGGGCCGCTCGATTTCCTTTTCATCACGCAACAACGGTACGTTCCAGTATTCCACCTTGGGATTCCAGAAGGCGTCCCGCCCCTTCGGCCCAAGTTCAACCCGGCGATCCATATCGTTCGAATACGGGATACCGAAGTACGAATCGAAACCTTGCTTCGTGGGCAGGTATTGCGGGAGATGGCCAAGGTGCCACTTACCGATGCACGCGGTGGAGTAGCCCTTCGCTTTGAGAGCTTCGGCCATCGTGATTTCCGCCGCAGGCAAGCCGCCGGCAGAATCCGGGAAGAGCACGCGTCGTGTGTCCGAGCACATGCCCGAGCGGATCGGCAGACGACCCGTTAGCAACGCAGCCCGACTCGGCGTGCAGACGGAAGCGGCCGAATAAAACTGCGTGAATCGCATCCCTTCTGCGGCCATACGGTCGAGATTGGGCGTGCGGATTGTGGGGTGACCGTAGCAGCCGAGATCCGCATAGCCCAGATCATCGCAAAAGATAACAACGATATTCGGTGTGGCGGCGGCCGCAGGTATCGCCGCCCCGATGAGAGATGCCAGCACGAGAAGCAGGCGGAATCGCATGTTTCCTGCCAGAGGTTGTGAGGAGAGGAAGGGAACGGCCATCGGTATGAGCCAGAATTTAGGCCCGGTGATAACGATCGCTCTGCCAAGAATAGACAAGAAATGCAACAAGCCCCAGAAAAATCCTGGGGCTTGTTTCGCGGGGACCACTGTATTGCAAGTGGAGGTGAAGGGAGTTGAACCCATGACCTCTTGAATGCCATTCAAGCGCTCTACCAACTGAGCTACACCCCCGTGCTCCGTTAAATTATTACCCACCCCTGATGGTGTCAACGGTTCACGCACCAAAGCCGCGAATCCGCACCGCAAGTTAGGGCGTTCGCCCAAACAGACACTAGAATCGCAACGCGGGTTCGGCTAGACGGAACGACAGCACTTCCGCACAATGCCCCGCAACCGTTTGGGTGTTGAGGAAACGCAGTGAACAAGCACGCGGTCGCATGGATTAAAGGGCTAATCCAGTATGGAATTGGCTTCGGTCTGCTGGCTTATGTGATCTCCAAATACTGGGCCGATTCGCCGACCGGCGCACCCGGGCTTCAGACACTTCTGAACGGCCCCATTCGCTATGAGTGGTTGCTCGCGGCGACGGCGTTCACGGCCGCAGCGCTCTGCATGCACATGTTCCGCTGGTATATTCTGGTGCGCGCGCTGGATTTGCCGTTCACCCTGCGGAACGCCTTTCGGCTTGGCATGGTCGGCCTGTTCTACAACACGTTCTTGCCTGGTTCCGTCGGCGGCGACTTGGTGAAAGCGTTCTTCCTGGCGAAGGAACACCCCGAACGGCGAACACGCGCCGTTGCCACCGTGATCGCCGACCGCCTCATGGGGCTATTCGGGCTGATTCTCTTCGTGGGTTTAATCGGCTCGGTGGTCTGGCAACTGGGCGATCCGATCATTGGCAGTAACGTCGATCTGCAATGGATTGTCAAAACCATGGCGGCCATCGCGGCGGGTTCCATTTGCGTTTTTCTGCTACTCGGCTTACTTCCACGAGGGCGAGCAGACCGGTTTATCAGTCGATTGAAGAGTATTCCCAAGGTGGGCGGTTCTCTCGCGGAACTCTGGTTTGCGGTCTGGATGTATCGCCAACGGCTCGGTTCTGTGGCGTTGGGCATTGGCGTGACGGCCCTTTCGCACGTCGCGTTGGTATCGGCAATTCATTGTGCTTCGCGCGTATTTCCACCCGAGAACCCAACCACGGATTTGATGAGCTGGCCCGAGCATGCCGTCATCGCACCGATTGGCTTCATTGTGCAAGCCATCCCGTTATCGCCTGGTGGCATCGGCGTGGGAGAAGCAGCCTTCGCGGGGCTTTACAAGCTCTCGGGTCGCCCGGAAAGCCGTGGCTTCATCGCCCGGCTCTCATTGCGCATCGCAGAGTGGTTGCTCGCCTTCATGGGGTACATCATTTACCTACGCATGAAAGCCCATCACGAACTGCCCGAAGAAGCGACCAACGACGACGCGAACGCGACACCGGCGACACCGGCGACACCGGAACCCGCATCGTGATGATCGCGGTTCGCGGGTTCGCTTCGCCAGGAGTGGCTTCTTCTTTATCTCTGGACGATCGCACGCGAGCGAAGCATAATCGCACCATTGCGTTACCGCCGGGAGATGCCGCCATGACACTCGTGGGACAGCCAACCCCATCCGAGCCGCTTCAACAGGCGTACCGACTGCTCACGGAAGGGAAAGCGGCCGAGGGTGAAACCGTCGTCAAGAAAGCCGCGATGGTGGCGAAGGCTCAGCATGGCTCGGGATCGCACCCGTTATCCTGCGCATACGCCGACATGGCTCGTTATCACTTGCGAAGCGGAGATTTCGAGCGAGCCGCACAAGAGTTCCAGCACGCCGCCAAAAGCCCCATGCCCACCGACCCGCAAGAGCGGGCCGATCGACTCGGTTTCATGTTTGGCTATGGCTATGCGTTGATCGAACTCGGGCGGTTCGACGAAGCCGAGAAGGTGTTTCGACAGTGCCTCGCCTTTGCGCGCAATCTGCATGGCCCCCGCGCCGCCGCTGCGCACGTTGCACTCCTTCCGCTGGCAGATGTTCTCCTCCGCAAAGCGAACACGGAAGAAGCGGTGAAACTGGCGAACGAGTCGTACGATGCGCTGTGGAAACTCGGCGACCCGTTGTTCGCAATTGCAGTGGGCACACGAGCCGAAGCCTTTAAGGCGGCGGGGAAACCCAATGATCCGTTCGCAGATCTCAAAGATGTGCCCGATGAAATGGTTTCCGTCGCGGTAACAAGCACACTGCAGCGTGCCGCGAAAGGCGATGCCACGCGCGTGCGTGCGGACCTGCTGAAATTCGTGGACGCCAAGTATGGCGATGGCCACCCGTTAACCTGCGACACGCTCGCCGCGATGGCGCACCACGAGGCCGCCGCTGGCGACAAGGCGAACCTCAAAGTGCGCTGTGCGGCGGTTCGCAGGGCGGTCTGGTCGTTCGCGGTGCGGCACATTCCCACCGGCCTTCTGGCCAATCTCGATGTGGCGATTGAACCGGGCGGCTCCATTCACCTCGCTCCGCATGTTTCGCGCGATCCCAGCGATGCCGAAGCCGAACAGATTGAAGCTGTGCTAACCGAAGCGCTGAACGATTTGTATGCGCGCCCCTCCATCACGGCCTAATGCCACTGAAGTTCCGCAAGCAAAGTGGACCGCGCGGATGTGGTGTAAACGGAGTACAGCTTCCCGAAATAAACGGAACAGTTGGCACGGCGATTCCCGCGAGACACTCAATATTCATGCGTGCCCGGAATATTTTCATTGCGGGCGTGATAATTTCGCCTCCATCGGATGGTTTCAGTCTGGGATATTGTTTCACCAAGGGGGGTGTGGGTTCTGAACGAATGAATCCGCAGCAGTCTTTGGTCTCGCTTCACTCTCCATCGAGGTCATCATGCGAATGCTGCTGAGTTGCCTTGGGCTTGTTCTGGCCCCATGCGGAGTGTGCGCACAAAGCCTGGAGCAACTCAAGTACAACCATTCGGGATTGGTGGTCGATCTCGGCGTCGGGTTGTGGGCGTGGCCGGTTCCGTGCGATGCCGATGGCGACGGCGATTTCGATCTCATTGTTTCGTGCCCGGATAAACCCTCCAATGGCGTCTGGCTCTTCGAGAACACCACCGGCGACACCAGAAAGAACCGGCTCCCGGTGTTCAAGCCCGCCCGCAAGATCAGCGCCACCACTCGCTACATCATGCCCAGTTATGTGGACGGCAAACTACGTGTGCTCTCGCCGGGCACAGAATACCCGAACTTCACCCGCACCGGGATTGCGGAGAAGACCAAGCTCGCGGTTGCAGCCAACTTTTACAAACCCGAGGGAACGCAACCCAAGGGGCCAAAGGTGCGGCACAACCAGTGGCACTACGTCGATTACAACGCGGATGGCCGCACCGATCTGATTGTGAGCATCGAGGACTGGAGTTATTACGGCTGGGATGATGGCTACGATGCGACCGGCAAGTGGATTCAAGGCCCTCTGCACGGCTTCATTCACTTGTTGCTTGCGAAGTCGGATGGCACCTTCTCGGAACCATTTCGCATTCAGGCCGATGGCAAGCCGATCGACACCTACGGTTGCCCATCGCCGAACTTCGCCGATTTTGATGGCGATGGCGATCTCGATATCCTGTGCGGCGAGTTTTTGGATGGCTTCACCTATTTCGAGAACATCGGCACGCGAACCGAGCCGAAGTATGCCGCGGCGAAGCGAGTGAAAGATGCCGCCGGCAAGCTCGTGGCGATGGATTTGCAGATGATCGTGCCTGTTGCATTCGACTGGGATAAGGACGGCGATCTCGATTTGATCGTGGGTGATGAAGATGGCCGCGTTGCGTTTGTGGAGAACACCGGGAAACTCGCGGCGGACCGCACACCGCTATTCACGCAGCCCGTTTACTTCCAACAACAGGCGGACACGCTCAAGTGCGGCGCGCTGGCAACACCGGTGTGCGTGGACTGGGACGGCGACGGCGATATCGACATCGTGAGCGGCAACACAGCGGGCTATATCGAGTTCTTCGAGAACCTGAGCGGGCCGAAGATTGCCGAAACGAAGTGGGCGGCACCGCGACGTTTGGAAGTGGACGGGCAACCGTTCCGCGTGATGGCAGGACCGAACGGTAGCATTCAGGGGCCGGCAGAAGCGAAATGGGGTTACACCACCTTCAGCGCCGCGGATTGCGATGGCGATGGGCTGCCCGATATCGTGCTCAACAGCATTCTTGGCGATGTGGTGTGGCTCAAGAACATTGGCACACGCACCCAGCCCAAGCTCGCGGCTCCGCAACCAATCGAGGTGGAGTGGACCAACCCACAACCCGCACTGGCGTGGGGCTGGCGGAAGCCGCAAGGCAAGGCACTGCTCACGCAGTGGCGCACCACACCCGTGGTGCATGACTTCAACAATGATGGGTTGCCGGACCTTGCAATGCTCGATCAAGAGGGATATCTGGTGTTCTTCGAGCGTGCCAAACGCGATGGCAAACTCGTGGTGCTGGCGCCGCGAAGGGCGTTTCTGGACGAGGCCGGGAAACCGCTTCAGTTGAACGCGGGGATCGCGGGGCGAAGTGGGCGACGCAAGTTGTGCGTCACGGATTGGGACGGCGACGGGAAGCTCGATTTCCTGCTGAACTCGGCCAACGCGGACTTCCTTAAGCAAGTCGGCAAGAAAGGTGACAACTGGGTTTTCAAGAACGCCGGCACGCTCGCCAAGCAGAACATCGAGGGGCACGACGTTAGCCCGACCGTTACCGACTTCGACGGCAACGGCATCCCGGATTTTCTGGGTGGTGCGGAAGATGGCCGCTTCTACTTCATGCGGAACGAGCGGAATTAATCGAATGGGCCATCGAAGCGGCCGAGGTACTTCGCACGCACCTCGGCTTATGTTGCGCTCAATCATTTTGGCGCGAGGCGGCGACGAGCACTGGCTTCGGTCGGATGAGTAGCACAAGCACAATTGAGAACACAGCCAGGCTAGCGAAGGTTCCAAAGATCACGTTCAGCGGTTCGCCACGGTCGCGGAGTATGCCGAAGCCCCAATCGGCCAGCCCGCCACAACTAATACTCACGAAGTTCATCACGCCGTAGCCCGTGGCCCGCAATTCCGGCCGCACAATCAGGCAGAGAATCGGCATGTTGTTCGCATCGAAGAAGCCCCAGCCAAGGCCGAACAGAGCCAAGAACAGAATTGCAATTGAGAGTGTGCCGGCGTTACCGACCCCGAACAGAGCCGGGACAATCATCATCATGCCAATGGCACTGACGAACATTCGCCCGCGATCGTGCTGGCGTGCCCAGCGATCCGCCAGCCAGCCGCCAACGAGCGCGCCCACAATCGCCGCGAGTTGCCAGTACAACGTGGCTGCGACGCCCGCTCGTCCCTGACCGATGCCGAATTGCTGCTTCAGAATCGCCGGCATCCAGTCGCGCACCACCCACCCCGCAAGTGCTGGCAAGGTGAAGTACAGCACCAACAAGATAAACGAGACGTTCGTGGCCAGTTCCCACACGGCACGAGCCGGCGACACTGCGACACGGGCGGGGCCATCAACCGGTCGCGGCGCGTCGCGGAGCAGAAACACCAGCGGCAACGCGTATGCCATGCCTAAGACCCCGCATGCCGAGAACGCGAAGCGCCAGCCGAGATTCGGATCTTCAGCGACGTAGCCACCGAAACCACCGACGATCACCCCGCAATAAATCGCCATCTGGTGAATGCCAACCGCTTGCGATCGCGTGCGGCCGCTGTGGTAATCCGCGATCAGCGCCAGCGCAGCAGGGATGTAAAACGCTTCACTGATTCCCATCAGCGATCGGGCCATCAGTAACTCGTTGTACGTCGTCACTTGCCCGGTCCACCATGTGACTGCGGACCAAACGAAGAGGCTCCCGCAGATTACAAACCGCCGACTAAAGCGATCGGCCACATAGCCACCGATGGGGCTTAAGAATGCGTAAACCCACTTGAACTGCCCGAGCATGAAACCCCAGTTCGCTTCAGTTGCAATGTCCTGGATGTCGCCCATCACGGAATACTTCATGGAGGCGAGCATCTGCCGATCGAGATAATTCAAGAGCGCGACCGGCCAGAGCAGGGCAACCACGAGCCACGCCGTGCGGGCGTTGATGGCGAACGGAGTGGGCATCGACACGCTTACTCCTTGGGCAGAGAGACCGATAGTTGGGAACGGAGTATATCCGTGCCCATTCGCTTATGGCGAGCGTTTTCGTTCGCAGTGATGAACAAACCGAGTGAAGCGAGAAATGGCCGTTGAGATTGGGCAACGGTTTGCTCACGCAATGAGGCGAGGCTCATAGTGCGTGTATCAGCGATTATTCCTTGATTGGGGCTGGCAGCCCGCACGCACGGAGGAGCGTTTCTTGCACGATCAGATCGTGCTCATAGGGGAAGTCTGTGGCTTTCTCACCGCGAAGGATTCGGGCCATATCTGCGGCGTCGTCTACATACCGGGAATACTTCGGGAACGTGATATCCTGCGTTCCTTTTCGGTAGTCTCCGCGGGCTTGTGAAAGTGTGAGCTTTGCCGCGGGGTTATCGAGCGGTTGAATGTGCAGCGTTCCTTCGGTGCCACACACAACGAGGTGCCGCCGCGCGGCTCCGTCCACTTCTAACGCCGTGGCTTTCACAGTCGCGGTTGCACGCGGGTATTCAAGAACGGCAAGCATGTTATCAGTCAACCCATCGTCGATCTTGGCGGAGCGTCGCGGGAACGCGACCACATCTTTCGGCTTGCCCATGATGCTAATCACCAGATCGAGCACATGACAGCCAAGCTCGAACATGATTCCGCCGGGGAACTCGGCGAGCCGCTTCCGTTCTGCCGGTGGCACAACCTTGCTCATCACGGTGTGGATCTCGAAGATTTCGCCTAGCCAACCTTTGCGGAGTAATTCGCGAAGCAGCACGATCGCAGGGTTGTAACGATACATGTACCCCATCTGCACGAGGAGTTTCTTCTCGGCCGCCGTCGCGAGAATACGACGCAACTGCGGCAGTGAATCACCGGCGGGCTTATCCAGGTGAATGTGTTTGCCCGCCGTCACACAGGCTTCGGCGTTATTAAGCAGATCCGCAACTTGTGTTTCGACGAGCACCGCTTGCAATCCCGGCGTGGCAAGGAGTTCGTCGCGTGTCAGCCATTTCAGATCGCGATACACCGGGCTGGCCTCGGCCCGCTTCCGGAGCGCCGCGTCCGGCTCGACAATCCCCACCACTTCATAATCGGGTGAGGCCCGATACACTGCGAGCTTGCTTGCGTGAGCATGCCCGACACCAACTTGCCCAACCTTGATCCGCGGCTTGGCGGGTTTGGGTTCATCGGCCCGAGTGGAAGTGCTGGCGGCCATGAGTGTGGCGGTGCTCATCTGAAGCAGGGCATCGCGGCGGGAGAGTTCGAACATGGCATTCTCCAGTGAACAGTGACAAGGAGTTGTCGTTTCGCAGCGATGGAGTGGATCAGCCGGCCGCTGTCACGGCTCGCTTCTCGGTGGAATGCACCTCGAACACTTTATCGCCACGCATCAGTTCAAAGCCTTCCTTCACATGCTCCGTAAGGCAGCAAAGCATCACGCGGCAACCCTTTGCTTGCACCTCTTCACGCACACGCAACAGTAGCCGGTAGAACGCGGTGGGGAACCAATCCACCAGCCCGAAGTTCAGGATCAGTGTGCCCCCCTTGGGTAATGGCTTGATCGCGTTGGTATCGAGTTCCTTGAAGAGGGCCGTATCGGGTATGGCCTCGTAATCGTAGAGGGCGTCGCGCATGTCCGGACGAACGAACCGGGCGACTACTACACGCTCGTTAAAGGTTTCACAGCTCAGATTGCAACTCATTCCACAACTCCCATGATGATCAGCCGACCCGTTCAATCCCGAGGATCGTGAAGTCGTCTTCAAACTCGGCCCCGTGAATGTGTGCCGCCACGCGGGCCAGCAGACCGTTCACAACATCGGCGAGCGGAACATCGAGATTGCCCACCAAATGTTCGCGCAGTCGTTCGCGGCCGAAGGGTTCGCCGATGGCGTTGCGGGCGTCCCAGAGTCCGTCGGTGAACAACAGAAGGCGGTCGCCGATATCGAGTTCCCAGCTTACCGTTTCATACGGCACCGGTTCGAACCCGAGAACCGGGCCAACCGGTGCGAGGTCGGTTCCGAACAATCGGCCGCGGCGTGTGACCCACAGTGGCGGATGGTGCCCGGCGGCGGCCCAACGCACTCGCCCGCCGGGAGCCAACACCATGTATACCCCGGTCATGAACAGATCCGACGGAATGAGCCGGTGGAACATCGTGCCGGCGGCGTGCAGCGTTTCCCCGGGTTCGTGGTGCACATCGTGCGTGTGCAAGATGGTTCGCATGATCGCCATCAGCATGCTAGCGGCCGGCCCATGCCCGCTACCATCGCCGAGGAAAACGGCGGCGCTGCCATCGGGGCGGCGGAAGAAATCGTGGTAATCCCCCGTCACGACGAACGCAGGGCGATACGCCAGGAACAGGCGATAGCCGGGCACCACCGGGGCGATTTGCGGGAGAATACGCCGCTGCAGATTGCACAGCTTCGACCACGCCGCGCGATCGTTCGAATCACCACTGCTAAATGGCGAGAACCATCGGCCGGAATCCGAACTCGGTGGGAGGTCGTGGCCTGCGGGTGACACGGCACGAATCTCGATGGAAGTTTGATTACTGCGAGATTGACAAATGATCTCAAGTGGGAGCGTACCACACCCGCAACGTAGCCGCAACAATGCCCACAAAGTGGTCACGAGAACTGCTGCGGATTGATTCGTTCACTACCGGCACCCCCCTCCGTGAAATAATATCCCGAACCGAAACAATGCTGCTGTCGGCGCAAGTGTTGAATTTAACGTCAGAAAGAGCCCGTTCACTGACGTGACGCGGCTCACCAAGACGGAAGAACCCGCGTGCTGATGTGATGCGGCTCGCCAAAATCTGCACAGGCGCTCCGCAGGACTCGAACCCGACCGCACGCAACCGCTCTCCGTATAATGGCGTTTTCGTTATCAGATCGAGACAATTCCCTCCGGGAGATACCATGGCCGAGTGGCAGCGGACCCACACCTGCGGACAACTTCGCGAAGAGCACGTTGGGCAAACCACAACTTTGAACGGCTGGGTACTCACCACCCGCGACAACGGGCACCAAGTCTTCATCGACCTCCGCGACCGCTACGGACAGACGCAGGTGGTGTTCCACAAGGCCGACGACGCCGAACTCTTCGCTACCGCTCAGCGGGTGAAGGCCGAATGGGTGCTGTCGGTGACCGGGGTGGTTCAGAAGCGGCTCGAAGGCGCGGCGCGCGCCGACATCGCCACGGGCGCGGTCGAACTCGAAGCGAAAACGCTTCGCGTGCTGAACGAGTGCCCACCCCTGCCCTTCGAAATCAACGAGTTCGGGACCGAACTCGCCAACGAAGACCTCCGCCTGCAATACCGTTATCTCGATTTGCGGCGACGCAGCATTCAGCAGGTGCTGACGCAGCGGCACAAGGTCTGCAAAGTGATTCGCGACTTCATGGACGCGAATGCGTTTCTCGAAATCGAAACCCCGTTGCTTGGCAAGAGCACGCCGGAAGGCGCACGCGATTACCTGGTGCCCAGCCGCGTGTTCAACGGCGAATTCTTCGCACTGCCGCAATCGCCGCAGTTGTACAAGCAGCTGCTGATGATCTCGGGGTACGACCGCTACTTCCAGATTGCCCGCTGCCTGCGTGACGAAGACCTGCGCGCCGACCGGCAGCCGGAGTTCACGCAGTTGGATGTAGAGATGTCGTTCGTGGAACGCGAAGACGTGCTTTCGATCATGGAGAAGCTCTCGGCCGACATCTTCGAGAAGTGCCTCGGCGTGAAGATTCCGACACCGTTCCCGCGTCTGAGCTACGCGGAGGCGATGGCGAAGTATGGCTCCGATAAGCCCGACTTGCGCTTCGGGCTGGAGATCGTGGACGTGACGGATATCGCAAACGCGAGCGAAGCGCAGTTCCTCAAGGACGCGATCGCGGCGGGCGGCGTCGCACGCGCCATTAATGTGAAGGGCGGCGCTGCGGTTCAAGATCCCAAGACGAAATCGCCGCTGTTCAGCAACACGGCGCTCAAACCCGGCGGAGAATTGCCGAAGGTCGCGGAGACCTACAAGGCCAAGGGCCTCGCGTGGATGAAGGCCGAAGGCGACAAGCTCACCGGCTCCATCGAGAAGTTCTTTTCGGATGACTTGAAGGCGAAGCTCAAGGAACGGCTTGGCGTCGAACCCGGCGACCTGCTGCTATTCATCGCGGATAAGGAAAGCGTCGTGTGCGACGCCCTTGGCGCGCTTCGCATTCATCTCGCCACGAAGATGAAGATTTACCGCAACTGGTGGGACGAGAAAGCCGAGCACGACGAGGCCGAGAAGAAGAAGGTGGACGCGGCCAAGAAGAAGAAAGAGACGTACGCCCCGGTGCCATTCCAGCCGCGGCCCGAACACTTCAACTTTCTCTGGGTGCTGGACTTTCCCATGTTCGGCTGGGACGAGGAAGAGAAACGGTTCGCCGCGATGCACCACCCGTTCACGGCACCAATGGAGGAAGACTTGCAGTACCTCGCACAGGACGCCGATCTCGGCAAGGTGCGAGCCAAGGCGTACGACATGGTGCTGAATGGTTACGAAGTGGGCGGCGGCAGCATTCGTATCCATCGCCAGGATGTGCAAAGCCGCGTGTTCCAGATTCTCGGCATGGAAGCGGAAGACGCACAAGCACGCTTCGGCTTCCTGCTCGATGCACTCAAGAGTGGCGCGCCACCACACGGCGGGATTGCACTGGGCTTGGATCGATGGTGCATGATGCTCGCCGGCACCACGAATATTCGCGATGTGATTGCGTTCCCCAAGAACCAGAAAGCCCGCGACCTGATGACCGGCGCGCCGGCAACCGTGGATCCGCGACAGCTCAAGGAACTCGGTGTGAAGTTGAGCTGACAACCGCGGCCCGGGTCACTTCTTTCGCTTAAATGACCCGGCTCCTTACGGAGCACGGCTCACCGCTAAACCAGGGTCTCTTCACTCGCTTAAGTGAGCCGTGCTCCTTACGGAGCACGGCTCACCGGTAATTGAAGGTGAGCCGTGTCGCGTCAGCGAACGGGTCCGCTCAGCGTCCCGAACTCGTTCACTTCTTGAAGGTGTGGTGGATCTTCGGCCAGTACGTGAAGATATCGAAGTGCGGGTCGTTCTCGTGGTCGTGGCACTTCCCGCACATGGTGGCCACGGCGTTAATCACGCGGTGCTGCTCGGGTTGTAGGGGCACCTTGCCGCGATCGATGGCCGGCAGTGCGCCGATTTTCTTCATCGTGGCCAGATCGGGGAGGCGGTCTTCGGGCTTTTGTTTCCACGGGGATTGCAAGGCGAGCAAGTTCGCGGCACGCGGATCGGCGGAGTGCCCGCTACCGGGGCCGTGGCAACTTTCGCACCCGACGTGCGCCAGTTGAGGCGTGTCTTTCTGGTTCTCGTAGCCCGTCTTGCTCAGCAACCCGACAACGTGACATTGCACGCAATCCCCATCGAGGTTTCGCAGCGAAGGCCGCTTCGCGATCTTTTCGAGTGCGTCGAGCGCGTGGCTGTGAGGCGTTTCCTTCCACTTCACACTTTCGGCGGCGTGGCAGTTCTGGCAGCGGTCCGAACCCACGAAACTGAGGTTGAGCTTCGGTTCGCGAATCTGGCTGGCGTGCGGCCCTTTGGGCACCTTCGCGAGGAAGTTCCGATCACGCACTTGTTCGGCGTAGGCTTCCAAAAGTGGCAATACCGCGTTGGCCCGTGTGGCTTCTTCTCCAGTGCCGGGCGTCAGGTATTCTTCGCCGAGCGGCACGAGTTGATACTTCAGATCGAAGCCGCCGCCTTCCTTGCGGAACGCCCCGACCACGCCCACATATCGCCCCTTTTGCCCCACCTGGATCACGAGTGTTTTGCCATCGTTTACGCGAACGGGGAATTGCGGCGGTTCGGGATCATCGGCCTGGCAGAGGATAACGTGGAACGCGGGGAAATCTTTGGCCAGGAGCTTGGCTTCTTCGGATGTTCCCTGGTAAAGCAGCACGTTGAGAAGTGGCTTCTTGGGTGCGGCGTCGAGTGTGGCGAGGGCGGCTTTCAGGACCGTACCATTATCGCTAAAGGCGAGATCGGGGTTGGTCTTGGCGACATCCAGACCTAGCGATTTGCCAACGATGCCAACGACGCCAACAGGAATACCGCCCACTTCGGCGACCTCTGCCAAACCCACGAGCGGCCGCTTGCTCTTCGCGGGATCGATGGGGGGGAAGCGTTCTTCGCGAGCCAGCGGCTTACCATCGAACTGACCGTTCAGATTGCCCGCCAGGATGAATGGGGGCTGCTCTTTCTGGAGTGCGTATTCGCCAATGAGGTTATCGATTCCGGCGGCGAACTCGCCTTTGCCCAGGCCCACCGCGATGTAGCCCATGTCGCGCAGGGCGTTCATTGTCACTTTGTACTTGAGCTTGGCTTGATCCGGGACGAGCGACTTTTGAGCATAGAGATCGCCCAGATCGAACCCCATGATGGGCCAGCCCTTGGCCTTCAAGGAGTTGATGAACACCGCGCGGCGTTCGAGTCCGCCTTGCTGCGGGCGGCTGCATCCGCAGGGTTGCAGGAAGCCAAACGTTTCGCCGGTTAAGATCAGTGCCACATCGGGCTTGGTGTCCTTGGGCCAGCCGTGGAACAGTGGCAGGCTTCCGACTGTTGGGCCTTCCGTTGCGGGTGTCGGTGGGCTTTCTGGGTTGGTATCGGGGGCCGTGCTGCGGTTCAGGCCATACGCACCAAGCGTGGCCAACCCCAGCACGACGGCTGCCCCGCTCAGCCAGATGCGGCCATTGCCGTTCGCATGCGGTTTTGGCGTGGTGTCTGTCATCGCGTTTGTCCTCTGGTTTCCATTCCGTGGCGGGGATGATCCGTTCCCGCTTGAGTCCTGATAGCCGTGCGAAACTGCATCATCACCGCTGGGCGTTCCCGCGAACGGGAATGCGGATGCGTTGCGGTTTTGGCCCCTTGGCATCGATAACCACGAAGCCGGTCCACGGGCCGGCTGGCCCTTTGCCCGGGGCGACGGTGGCCTTGAGCCGGTATCGCCCGCGATCGCCCGCAGCCGGAAGCTTCTCCAGAGCCAGTTGCAGGAAATCGGGTGTCGCGGGATCGGCCACGATTGCGAGTTCCGTTTCGGGGCGATCGCTGACAAGCGTGAAGGGCACACCCGTGGTGCCGGCCGAGAAGCGATAGTTCAAGGTCATGCCCTTCTGATTGTCGTCCAGCCACACGCCGCCCCGCACTGTTCCCTTCACACGCACCGTGTGCCGCATGTTGGCGGCGGAGATGTGGATATCGCGCTCGAGCGGCCCGATATCGATCACCTCTTTCCCGACCTTGGGCCTAACGGTGACAACCATGCGATACGCCGCTTCCACGCGAACGGGCATTTTGATTTGGTTCGGAATCTCGGCGAGTTCCGCATCGGGAATTCGCTCGGGCGTGCTGACCGAAACGAACGGACCCGGCACACCCGGCGAACCGCCTGGAAGTTGCACGGAGATGGCGGGCACTTCCAGATCGCCCAGCGAACGCAAGCCGGGCCCACGCGTGGAAGAATACACGAGCAGTTCGTACGACGCCGGCTCCGACGTTTCCGATAGTTCGCCCACATCGATTTCGGTGCGCGACACGTTGAACGGTTCGACACCTTCGAAGTTGATGTCGAAGCGTGCGGATGTGATTTCTTTCGTGCCATCGACATTCAGTTCGAACTCGGACGAGAGCGTTTTCGGCCCCAGCGCGCCGACGGTGAAGCGGAGTTCCAGAATCCCCCATTGCGGCGTCCAACCATCTGCGTTGGCGGCGGCGGGAATGCGATATTCGGCGTTCGGGTTGTTGCGGAATTCGAAGCCCTGCCAGTTCAATCGCCGTTCATCGAGGAATGCGACAGGGCCAGCCATGCCAAGCGGGAAGCCGGAAAACAGCCCGCCAGGAAGCGCCGAGATAGCGGTCATCTGGAGCAAGTCGCGCGTGGCATCGGATGGCAAAGCGGCGACACGGCCTCCACTGCACGCGGTGCAACTCACGCCCTTGAGCCGCATGGTAACGGGCTTCTCGTTGCGGTTCTCGAACCAGAACGACGCGCCGTTGGGTGGGCCGGCTTCGTTGGCGTGAACTTCATAAAAGCCGGGGAACGCGCGACTCTGCAAATCGCCAAAGGGGTTCCAGGATCGCGAACTGGAGAAGAACCGCAGTGGCACTTCCGTTAAGGAAGTAGGCCCATCGATCGGTTCGTCCGTTCGCGGTGTGTATTGCGCGAAGAACGTGACCGCAAAGATGACACCCATCAAGACGATAATGGGAATCGCGATTCGGAGGGTCTGCTTCATACCGCGGCTCCGGCAACCACAAACGGGGCTTCGGTAATGCTACGTCAAACGATGGCCGGGGGTTCGCCCCGATCATTTCTTGCCGAGCGGCTTACCTTCTGCGTCGATCGGCCCCACCGCAACGAGCGTGAGCGCCTTCGGATCGAGATACTTGCGGGCGACCGCCTGCACATCGGCGGGCGTGACCGCGGCAATCTCGCGCTTGTACTTTTCCAGGAAATCGAAGCCAAGTCCATACTTCTCGGCCGCGAGCAACTGCCCCGCCACACCCGATAGCGTGGTGAATCGGAACGGCAGGCTTCCGAGCAAATACTTCTTCGCGTTCTCCACTTCGTCCTTGCCGGGTTCCTGCTCGCGGATGCGGTTGAATTCGCGCAGGAAGCCGTGCCGCACATCGAGGAAGCTCTTGGGAAACGTGCCAATGTAGCCCGTGAAGGTTCCCGGCTCTTTGCTGGCGTTGCCCGTGATGGTCGCTCGCACGGTGTAGGCCCAACCTTCGCGATCGCGCAATGTGGAAGACAGGCGATCCGTGAAGCCTGGCCCCGTGCCTAACACGTTATCCATTACCAATAGTTTGTAATAGTCCGGGTTGTCGCGAGTGATGCCAAGATGGCCGATGTAAACGTGAACCTGAGCGGCGGTCGCATCGCTGATGATCTTCTCGCCACTCGTGGGCTTGGGCGGGGCCGGCACGGCTAGCTTCGCGCTTTCGACCTTCGCCCAGTTCTTGGTCAACGCTTCGATCTTCTTTGTCATCGCCTCCGCATTGAAATCGCCCACCAGCACCACCGTGGTCTGGTTCGGGGCGAACACTTGCTTGTGGAACGCGCGAACGTCGGCCGGCGTGAGCTTTTCCACCGCCTCGCGGGTGCCATAGCTCGGGCGGCCGAACGGGTGATCGCCATACACCTGCGAGTAGAACGTGTTAGAAGCGCGGTTTCGCGGCTGCGTGGCCATGTCGTCGATCGTGGAGAGATGTTGATCCTTCTGGCGATCGAATTCGGCGACCGGGAATGTGGGTCGCAGCATGCACTCGAACAGCAGATCCAGCGCGAGATCCGAATCGGGCGTGAGCACCTGAAACGAACCGCCCGTGCCGCCCAGGCTCAGGCTTCCGCCGGTGTCTTCGATCAGTTGAGCGATTTCTTTGCTTGTGCGTTTCTCCGTCCCTTCTTCCAGCAAGCTCCCCATCAGTGCGGCGATGCCCGCTTTGTCGGCGGGTTCGCGTAGGGTCACGTTGTTCACTTCCACCGCACCCACCACAATGGGCAAGCGGTGGTCTTCGAACAAGATGACCGTTAACCCGTTGGGAAGAACCACGCGTTTGGCGTCGGTTAGCGAGAAGTTGCCGCCAGCCGCATCGGCGGCGTTCGCATTCGCATTCGCCTTGGCGAGCGGCGTGCGGAATGCGCGGCCAGATCGCGGTGCGGCCTTGCCCCCGCCTTCGGGCTTCGCTTTGGGTTCTTCTTTCTCCTCAACCGGAACACTCCACACCACGGTGGCTTTCTTGCGATCGAGATATTGTTTGGCAACGCGTTGCACGTCCGCCTTGGAAACCTTCAGGATGCCGTCGAGATAATCCGCGAAGAACTTCGCCACATTATCGCCGGTGGGATAGGTGCTGACGCGGGCGACCGCATCGGCCAGATCATGAACGCTTTCCCGCTGGAACACGAAGTTCGCGAGCAGTTTTCGCCGCGCACGGGCGAGTTCCGCATCCGAGATTGGCCCCGTCGCGAGCTTTTCCAGTTCCGCGAAGACCATTTCCTCCGCCTTCAGCCGATCTTTCCCTTTGAGCAACTCCACGTTAACCGCGAACCAACCGGGATAGCGACCCGCATAGTTGCCGGCATCCACGGACGATGCCACGCGTTCGTCCTCAACTAATTTGCGATACAACCGCGAAGTTTTGCCGTCCGCCAGAAGGAACTGCACCACGTCCAGAATCGGATCTTCCGGCGTTCCCACCGCGACGGTGTTGAAGCCCATCAGCATGCGTGGTGCATCGAACTTGGACTCGAACTCTTTACGCACCGGCCCCGCGCGATCGGTGTTGTACGTTGGTGTTTTGCGCTTGGGTAACTCGGCCGATGGAATGCCACCGAAGAGCTTCTTCACGGTGGCGAGCGCTTCATCCGGATCGAACCCGCCGGCGATCACGATGGCGGCGTTGTTCGGGTGATACCACTTGTCGTAGTACCGCGTGATGATCTCCGCCGTGGCATCGCGAACGTGTTCGCGTTGCCCGATCACCGGGTGCGAGTAGGGCGAATCTTTCGGCCACAGCATGCCGAGAATCGCCTTGTATTCCAGTTCGCCGGGGCGATCTTCGCCGCCATCCAACTCGGCGATCACTGCGCCTTTTTCTTGCTCGAACTCGTGCTTGGCATCGATGCGCGTATTCCGCATCCGGTCCGCTTCAATCTGCAACGCCACTTGCCAGCGGTCGGCCGCGAAATCGAAGTGGTAAACCGTCATATCTTCGCTGGTGTAGGCGTTGTTCATCCCGCCGTTTTGCTGCGTGGTCCGATCGATATCGCCGGGAACGAGTTTATCGGTTCCCTTGAAGAGCAAGTGTTCGAGGTAATGCGAAAGGCCGGTTTGGTCTTTATCCTCGTCGCTGCTGCCAACCTTGTACGCAACCATGACGGAAACAACCGGCGCGCCTTTCACCGGGATCATGTACACCCGCAGGCCATTATCGAGCGTGGCACTGCGGAGGTTCTGGAACACGCCCTGCGCGGTCTTCACGAGCGCTGCGTTGCCACTCTCGGGAGCGGGGTCGGCGGCGTGTACAGCGATGGGATGAAGAAACAGCGCGAGTGCGAATACGACTCGGGACATGTCGGTTCTTCTCTTCTTGTCTTCACTTCTTGGCGGAGAGGCTTGCAATTAGTGTATCGCTCCGGGCAAGAGAAGCCCACCCGACACGCTCGCGTGGGAGGTTCTTGCGCGTTTCGCCCTTGGCGGGAATCGTAGGTGCTGCTGCCAGTCGCAAAATCGCGTTACCCCAGCCTTCTCGCAATTCAAGCCGTTTATTTCGTTGTGCCGATCACTTTTTAGGATTTCTACCCCAGCAAT
>JBGSLF010000222.1:0-4441 GCA_041740855.1 Gemmata sp. | reverse complement strand
CGACTTTTCGACACCCTGGCCGACCTGAAGACCTCGATCCGGAACAGCCTCTGCTACTTCCAGACCGTGAGGCAACGGGTTAAGACCATGCTTCATCACCGACCGAGAAAAAAGACACAATCAACCGGTCCGTGAATGAGTTCAGATCAAAGCGGATCGCTTTACCCGCTGCGGCGAAGTCGGGGTTGTAAAACGCGATGATCGCGGTTCCATCGCCGCAATCGCACATCCCATCGGGAAAGCCAATTTGATTAGCAAGGTCGATCGCGTGCGAGTCGAGTGTGGCGGTGCGTGCGGAAAGATCCAAGCGGTAGCGTTTCACCTTCCGCGTGGGTGTATCGATATCGTAAAGCCACAAGCCGTGTTGATCCGTGCGAAACACCTTACCGTTGGAACATATCATCTGATCCGCAAGCACGCTGATCTGGCTATCGTCGATGGTGTAGAGGTACAGGTTCGCGATCGGGTTCTTGAACTGCGTATCCTTGGTGCCGAACACAATCGCTTTACCACCGGGCAACACTTCGCCATCGTTGATAATGGTGCGGGGTTCGGCATCAGGGATCGTGATGAGTTGTTCCCACTTGCCCGTGGTGTAACTCAGCACGCCGAGTTCTTTCTCGCCACCGATGACCAATCGCAGCATGTCGTTGGTTGGGAGAAGGAAGCCCAATCGCTGCGGTCGGGCATTCCCGACTACGCCGTCAGAATCCCATAAGCGGCTATGCAACGTGCCATGCGTGGAACGCGCCGAAGTCTGTAAGTTCAGCCACCAGAGCGCGCCCTGCGAGCCACCAGGTTTTGTCGGAACAACTCGCGGACCCTCGGGAAGATAACGATCTTCCTCGTTCTCGGGCGTCCAGAACACACGGGCTTCGGTCGCACGCATCATGGTTCCTTTCTGCAGGTCTTCGTAACGTAACCGCAACGAGCGAGATTCACCAGCGGGGACGTGCGATGTTGGCGGGCAAAACGGCACTGGTGACCGGCAGTAGCCAAGGGATTGGTCTTGGAGTCGCCCAGGCGTTCGCATCGAGCGGGGCGAAGGTGGTTGTCACATCTGAGAAGCCACTCACCAAATGCCCCGATGTGCAGCGACTCCTGAGCGACTACGAATACACTCGCTACATCCAGGCGGATTTGCTGACCGATGGCGAACCCGAGCGACTCGTAGCGGAAGCATGGTCCACGTTTAATGCGATCGATGTGCTTGTCAACAATCTGGGGACATACAAAGAGCCGCCATTGGATCAAATCACGCGAGAACACTTCGACTTTGTTTTCCGGCTAAACCTGTGGGCACCCATCGCAATCACACGCGAAGTCGTGCGAAGAGCGGTCGCCGTGAAACGCGGTGGGCGAATCCTGTTTAGCACCTCATTGAACGCGACACGCTCGGAACCATTGCACACGCTCTACGACGCGAGCAAAGGTGCGGTCAACTCGCTGTGTCGACAACTGGCAGTGGAACTGGCCCCGCAAGGCTTCACCACGGCTGCCGTGGCTCCGGGTTTAGTCGAAACGCCACTTACGGATTTCGGATTGAAATCAAGCCCCGCAGAACGAGAGGCGATCATCAACCAGATACCCATACGCCGCATCGCAACGGTCGAAGACGTCGCATGGTGGTATGTCTTTCTGGCGAGTGATCGCGCGAGCTACAGCACCGGAAGTGTCTTTAATGTCGATGGCGGGTTAGACGCACAACAAATGGCCCTGCGACCCGTCACGGAAGCAGAGCGGTGTTAACAGAACCTTTGGTTGAAATCATTCACTCTTGGTTGCGGTGGATGCGATGATGTTCCAGATTCGGACCGGTGATTCGTGCCCGACGGTTACAAGCCGTTTGCCTTCGGGATCGAAGGCGAGTGACCGCAATCCCCGCCGCCCGGCTTGCAATACCTGAAACGGCTGCCCTGTTGCCACGGACCACAGCCACACCTGCCCATCTTGCGTGCCAACCGCGAGCTGCTGCCCATCAGCGGAGAACGCGAGACTGGAAACAATTCGTTCAAAGCCCGTGAATGTCAGGAGCAAGTCGCGCGATTGCACATCCCAGAGTTGCACCATTCCGTTGAACCCAACGGCAAGGTAACGGCCATCGCCCGAGAAGGTCATCGCCATGAGATTCTTGCGTTGCGTCGGAAGCGTGGCGATCCGGTCGCCATTCGCCGGATTCATGAGCACAACTTTATTGTGCGTTCCACGTCCAAGATCGTTTAGCCCGATTGCAAGCATCCGGCCGTCGGGCGACGCGGCGACCGTGTTCACGTTGGTCTCAAATTCTCGTTCGAGGCGCTTTTCGCCGATGCTGCCATCGAGAATGACGACCTTGCGGTTGTTGGTGCGACTCTCGACCACCGCGAACCATTCTGCCGATGGAGAGAAGGTCCAGAATCTCCGCTCAGGAAGTTGGAGATTGAACTCCGCAACCGGCATTCCATCGGGCAACTTCCGGACATGTACGCTATCCTCTTTGCTGTTGATGAAGGTAACAAGTGTGGCGGGGTTCAGACCGAACGAAGCCATACCGTCGTGGCCTTTTCGCAAAGCGAAAACCGTTTCGGCTGTGCCGCCATCTCGTGTCCATCGTGTGAACTGTTTGCCTGAAGCGATCCAGACTTCACTACCATCAGGCGAAAATCGAGCAGCCTGAGGACCGGGAAGTTGCAGGCTACGCGCAGGTTGTTCGTCGTAACGAAATGAAGGTTCCTTCCCAACGTGCTCGAAACCCGCCTGGAAGAAGGCACCACCATCCGCCACGGAAACGCGGGCCGAAGTATCCGTGCGAAGCACTTCCACGTTCCCGCGTTTCACATCGACACGAACAGATTCCGGGCCAGACGAAGCAACCACAAGCATGCCGGTGTGCGCGAATATATCAGCGACACCCGTGCCCACGACCAGCGAGCGATCTTCGTTACCTTCCCCGAATTCTGCCCGGAGTTGTCCACTCGCCAGAAAGATTCGTGATTCCACTTTCGCACCTTCGAGCATCGAAACAAAGCGGACGACCGAATCGGGTTCAATCTCCACGGTCGTGCGATCCTGAAATTCCACACGGGCAACACTATCTTCGCCAATCGTGCGGAGGGTGTGGCCAACCGGAAGCCGATTACCCGCAATCGCCGCCGAAACTTGACCTGTTGGTGAAAGGAACTCGACCACTCCGGATGAATAAACAACCTGAGCGAATGCGCGAGAAGCAGGAGTTGCGGGCGGGTTGTTCTGCGGAATCTGAACAATGGGCGTTTGGCCACCGAACCAAATCGCAACGATCACTCCGGCGGCAATGGCGAATAGTGTTGCAGCGGACACCGCAAGGCGCCGCGACTTTGTTCTTTGGCGTGAAGTGGCCCATGGCGGAACAAGAACCGCAGCGATGCCGGCCATCACGGCAGCAGTGGTCTTTTGCGACTGTGCCTCATCGATGCTTGTTTGAACGCAGGCAGATAAATCGAAGCCTTCACGCATGCCCCGCAATGCGGCTTCGAGTTCGACCAGTTGGAGATGATCGGCTTCCGCGCTCGCATCCAAAGCCAGCACCATATCAAGCTCAGCCCAATCTTCTGCCGAGAGTGTGCCGTCGATCAGTTTGTTTGTCAATTCGTCGGTGCGTGTCATGGGATGTTCAGTTTGTTACGGATACAGTCGCGAAGGCGAAAGCGAATGCGCGATACCATCCGTTGCACCGCTTCGGCCGTTTGGCCACATCGCAGCGCAATGGTTTCAAAGCTCATACCACACTCGTACCTCATTCGGAGCAGTGCGGCATCGCGATCGGGTAACTGGCTCCGGCATCCTTGAAGTGCCGAGAGGTATGCATCGGCATCGTCCTGTCGATCACCGGCTTCTGCCCGAAGCCGTTCGGCCAAACGCAGCCGATAGACTTCCAGTCGGCGATCTTCTCGCGAAGCCGAGCGCAGTTCCTTGCGAATGCGGTTTCTGGCAACTGTGCGAATCCACGCACCGAAATCGGTTCCCGGTTCGTACTGATCCAGATGCAAATACGCATCGACGAATGCTTGTTGAACGAGATTCTCGGTGGCGTCACGATCGCGCAGCATTGCCGCAGCGATGCGCCAAACCGAGTCTTGATAGAGACGCACCAATCCCGCGAACGCCTGCGTTTGCCCGGCGAGCACCTCTTCAACGATCCGGTCGGCCTCGGGAGTCGCCGCGTCGCCTGGCTGTTCGTTTACTGGTCCCATGTTCATTGAGATGAACTCCGCCGCCGGGCAGGGCAGACATCCGACGCGACATCACAACCGTCGCGCGATGGATTAGATACGCAATGGTTGCTCAGTTCGACTGATGCCGATTTTCGGGTGTCAGAATCGCTCGGTTTCCAAGCGATTCCGCTGGGGTGGCGGAGTTTTTTGGACACCCCACCCTCCCGCCCGGAGATCGCAATGTTGCGAAATCCCCTTGTTTTCGCACA
>JBGSLF010000221.1:0-61955 GCA_041740855.1 Gemmata sp. | reverse complement strand
TTTGCAGGGCGGAGAAGACGCGGCCGCAGGGAGTGGAGGGAAGTTAATCCTTCGCAGCGGCGTGTGGACCGGAGCCATCGCGGCGCTGGTTTGTCTGGCTCTTTCGGCAGGGCAACATCATTACCTTCGCGGTTCGCTCCCGGCGATGGGTCGCGTGGCTGCGGCACTCATCGGCGGGCTTGGCGTCGGCTTCATCGGTGGGGCCGCCGGGCAAGCGCTCTATCTGCTGGCACCCGATAGCGCCGCACTCGGAACCGCGTTTCGCGTGCTGGGCTGGACACTGCTTGGCGGCCTCGCGGGGTTGGGGCTTTCCTTCTTCATTCCCAACTTGCGGCGATCACTCGGGCTGCTTGGTGGCGCGATTGGCGGAGCTGTCGGGGCAGCGGGGTTTCTCGCGGCGTCCTCTTATGCGGGCGATCTGCCCGGTCGGCTTCTGGGCGGGTTGCTGCTGGGCATGAGCATTGGGCTGATGGTTGCCATCGTGGAAGCCGCATTCCGGCGTGCGTGGCTCGAAGTGCGATACGGCGCACGCGAAACCATCTCCGTTACACTGGGGCCAGAGCCGGTGAAGATCGGGGGCGATGCGAAGGCTTGCACGGTCTGGGCACGCGGAGCGGCTCCGCTTGCGTTGCGATTCTTCGTGCGTGATGGCAACGTGATGTGCGACGATGCCGTGATGAAGCGCGAAGCCATAGTGACCGATGGCTTCTCCAAAGAAGTGGGCAACGTCACCGTTACGGTTCGCACCGGTTCGAGTTCGAGTTCTGTGCCCGCGCCACCCACAGGAAACCGCACGCTTCCCACTCGCCCGGCTCCACCCGCGCGAACGCCTTCCGCCGCAGCCAACGATGACGACTACGATCCGCTTCCCATGGCCATCAGCCCGACGTTGCCTTCGCCTGTTCGCCCCATTCCATCTCCCTCTCCTGCTCCTTCCCCTTCAGTGCGTCCACCTCTCCCTTCACCCGCAAAACCAAACGCACCGGTTGCTCCGCCGAAACCTTCGCCGCCCGCAGTGTCCAAACCCACGATACCGCCGGTTCCTTCGAGACCTTCGCCCCCGTTGCCAATACCTCACGCCGCACCGCCCAAACCGGCACCGCCCAAACCGGCACCGCCCACTACGGAATCGAAGCACCCGGATGCCTGCCCCGGTTGCGGACGCATTAACGCGGGCAAACCCAAGCAGCGCTATTGCATGGTCTGCGATAATAGTTACTGACCCGTTCACTTATCGGAACTGCAATGGCGACTGTGCAACCGACCACGGACCGGCCACCTCGTTCAACGTGGTCCCACCTGACCGAAGATCAACTGCTCGCGCAGTGCGATGTGGACACATACCGTGCCAGCGGCCCCGGCGGGCAAAAGCGGAACAAAACGAGTTCCGCCGTTCGCCTGCGACATCCCGCGACCGGCTTGCTTGTTATTGCCGAAGAAAGTCGATCCCAGCACGAGAACAAGGCGAAGGCCGCACAACGGCTGTGGCAATCGCTGTTCTTGCACCTGCGAAATAGTCTGCCGCCGGAAGCACGCACCACCGAGACGATTGCGGCGTTGCCAGATTATGCCGCCGCGCGTGCAGGCGATGGTCGCGTGCACTTATCCCCGAAGAATCCGCGATTCTGGCCCGCAGTGGGTGTTGTGCTCGATGTGCTCACTCTGTGCGAAGCGCGCGTCGCGGAGGCGGCCGCACTGCTTGGAATATCGACGGGCAACCTGATCGATTTCCTCGAAACCGACTCGCGTGTGTGGCAGGAAGCGAACCGCATCCGTACCGTCTTCGGCCACAAACCGCTACGATAGGGCAAGCCCGAATGATTCGCGTGCCATCATTATTCCTTCCCGATCCCCTTGCCCCCTAACCCACGATGCCACCTCCTGGATTCTCTTGGGTCGATCAACCACATCTGGCGGGAATGGCCATGCCCGGTTCCAGCGACGATCTCGATTGGCTTCGTCGGCATGGGATCGATGTGATGATCACTTTGACCGAAAGCCCCGTTCCGCGGCAGTGGGTGAATGAAGCGGGATTGCTTGCGGTCAACGTGCCCGTGCAAGACATGGAACCGCCAAGCGATCGGCAACTCGATCACATACTCGATACCATTCGCAAGGCAAACACTTCTGGCATGGGTGTGGTCGTACATTGCGGAGCCGGAATGGGCCGCACGGGAACCGTTCTGGCAGCTTACTTCGTTACGCGCGGATTACCGCCACGCGATGCCGTGAACACCGTTCGAGAACTCCGGCCGGGATCGGTCGAAACCGTTGAGCAAGAACAGGCAGTTGAACGCTTCGCGACTCGCGTTCGCCATAGCCCGGAAGCGTAGAATGCTCTTGGGTTTCTTTTGAGCCGAACCTCAGCGATCGGAGTTCGTATTCTTCACACGAACCACGAAATGTGAAGACAGTTTCATTTGCGTCAGTGGCACCATCCGGCGGATCATCTTAAAACACCAATAGCTCATTCCGCCTTCTCGCTCCAACTCTGGCAACCTCATGACTCCACCCGTTATCCTTGGCGGCTTTCTGTCGGTGATCGCCGGCCTGCTTATGCTGGCAAACAGCTACACACGCATACCGACTATTCCACCGAATCCTTCGCCAGAAGGACCGGTTCGCCTGGCGGTGCTGGTAGTGTTTGATCAGATGCGAGGCGACTTCCCTGAGCGCTGGCGAGAGTTGTATGGTAAAGAAGGCTTCGCTCGCATCATGAAGGATGGCGTGACCTTCACTCACTGCCATTATCCTTACGGCACCACAACCACCGGCCCCGGCCACGCCTCCATGCTTACCGGCACCTGCCCGGATAAACACGGCATCGTGAATAACGCATGGTACGAGAACGGCCAATCCGTGTACTGTGCGGGTTCCACTCGCTACGAATTCGTGCCTGGCCCCAGTGCCCGCGGGGCGACGGTTGGTAATCCGGATCGCCTGCTTGCGGAGACGGTTGCCGACGTGCTCAAGGCGAAACACCCCGAAGCCAAGGTTTTCGGGCTATCGCTCAAAGATCGCTCCGCCATTCTCCCCTGCGGCAAGCGGCCAAACGGGGCGTACTGGTTCGACGGCAAGTTTGTCACTTCCACTTACTACGACGATCACGTTCACCCTTGGGTCGAGAAGTTCAACAACTCCAAGGTCGCGGATCGATGGTTCAGCAAGAACTGGACGCGTTTTCGCACCAACATTAACTACGACGATTTCAGCGGGCCAGACGACGTTCCGGGAGAGGGGAAAGGCTCGAAGCAGGGGAGAACATTCCCGCATCTAATGACCGGAGGAGAAATCGCAATCCATAAGGAGTATTACTCAGCACTCGCCAACTCGCCGTATGGCAACGAGATGCTCTTGCAGTTGGCCAAGGAATGCGTGACTGCCGAAAAGCTCGGCGCGGATGGCACACCAGACTTGCTCGTTGTCAGTTTCTCATCGAACGACTTGATCGGCCACACCTGGGGGCCGGATTCGCACGAAGTCCTTGATGTCACGCTTCGCAGCGACGCACTCATGGCAGAATTGCTGCGCTTTCTGGACGACAAAGTTGGTAAGGGGCGTTATCTCGTTGGAGTAACAGCGGATCACGGGGTTTGCCCGCTGCCAGAAGTGAACACTCCCTATCGCAAGGGAGCCATTGCCAAGCGCGTGGATCCCAAGCAAATCCAGAAGGATGTCGAAGCTCATCTCACGGCGAAGTTCATGTCGCCCAAGGCCAAGGCGGAAAAGGACAAGGACACTGCCTGGATCGAATCCACGTCGTTCCCGTGGGTGTATCTCAATCGCAAGGCGGTGGCGGCTGTGGAAAAGACGCCTGAAGAAGTCGCAGAAGCGATGGCGGTGTTCCTGCGAACACAACCCGATATTGCAAGGGCGTTCACACGCGCCGATCTGGAAGGCAAATTCCCCGCCGACGATGCGGTTGCGAATCGGGTACGGCGTTCCTTCTATCCGGCACGAAGCGGCGATGTGTACATCGTTTTGAAGGAATGGTATCTCCCTTCAGTCGCTACCGGAACCGGCACCACGCATGGTGCGCCTTTCGATTACGATGCCCATGTGCCGCTGATGCTCTACGGTCCGGGCATCACAGGTGGAAGAACGGATGAAAAGACGACGCCACAAGCCATGGCGGCAATCTTCGCGAAATGGCTCGACGTGCCCAATCCGAGCAAGGCCGAATTCCCGATTCCAGCGGTCTTGAATGTGAAGTGATTGCTTTGGGACACGAGAAAGTTTGAACTCGTCCGACATCAACGAAATACAAGCGGGGTGTCGTTCCAACGCTAATCACGTTGGAACGACGCCCCGCTTCTTTGAGGAGTTCAATCTCCCCACACAATCGTTCAACACACAATTCTTGGCAGGCTTCGATCAGTTACCATACTCGCCACTAAAGCCAATCTTGCCGCCGCCACCACCGATGTTGAAGCCACCACCACCGCCAATGTTGAAACCTCCGCCGCCACCAATGTTGAAGCCTCCGCCGCCACCAATGTTGAAGCCGCCACCCCCGCCAATGTTAAACCCACCGCCGCCGCCAATGTTGAAGCCGCCGCCGCCACCAATGTTAAACCCACCACCGCCGCCAATGTTGAAACCACCACCACCACCGCCAATGTTGAAACCTCCGCCACCACCAATGTTGAAGCCGCCACCCCCGCCAATACCACCGATACCACCAATGCCACCAATGCCACCACCACCGATGCCACCGATGCCACCGATGCCACCCACGCCACCGATGCCGCCACCAATGTTGCCGAGTGCAGCACCACCACCGAGATAGCCGCTGGGAATCGACTGCATGAACACGATGAAGTTTCCGCCACCACCGCCGCCGCCGATACCACCAATCCCACCACCCCCACCGATACCGCCGATGCCGCCAATGCCGCCAATGCCACCGCCTTGAATGCCGCCGATGCCGCCGATGCCGCCAATCCCACCGATGCCGCCGCCACCGATGCCACCGATGCCGCCAATGCCACCAATGCCACCTTGAATACCGCCGATGCCGCCTTGAATACCGCCGATGCCACCGCCCTGGATGTTACCGCCCTGGATGTTGCCACCCTGGATGCCGCGGTTCTGGCCCTGGTTCTGACCCTGATTCTGGCCCTGCGTATTATTCCCGTTAACGCCTAGCATTCCAGGAGCCAGTTGGGGTCGCCACGCACCGGGCGGAATGTATGGCACAAAGGTGTTGCGGTATCGCGGCTGCTGAGCGTGAATCGCACCACTCAATGGAATGAGCGCACAACCGCTGAGAATCACCGCAAGGTGAACTAGCTTCCGAGTCAAAAGTGTGAACATAGGATGGCCCTCTGTGAAAGTTCGTTTTCGGTCACGAGATCGGCCCAACGGCTTACGAAAGGACTGGAGCGGGCGAGAATAAAAAAGTGTAGTTCCTTCCGTATCGCAAATTCCAAGTCGCAACCGATAATCGCGCTTCTCGCAAGAATAACCGGCGGGTTGTTCCGACCGGTAAGGAGCGAAATGGCTCGCAGACGGAACTTGGCACGAACCGCCTAGCTATAAGGTACATCCTGTAAACACGCGAAACTGATTTTCGTGAGCGCACACAGCTGTAATCTTCAAATCTTCACCAATCAGGAGAATTTTGTTGATTCTGTCTGTGCATATCATCATAGACACTTCCCGGATTTAGTGCAGGACATTCACTTTGTGAAGAATCGAATGCGTGGCGGATTCGCCCGTATGAGAAGATCGCCATCACAACACGCACTTACAAAAGTGGTTGCCCTGCATCACTTTGCGACGCGAGGTGAGTGCGTGGCGACAAGTGGTCGGCCCCCCCTACTTGAGTAACGCAGCGATTGGTTCACCCGAACAAAGTGTGTACGGTCGGTCGAGGTTGTCGCGGAGTTCCATTTGTGGATCAAGGCCCATTGCCGCGTAGATGGTAGCGGCGACATCTTCGGGGCCAACGGGGTTCTCGCGCGGGTATGCCGCGATGCGATCGGAGGAACCGTAGATGGCACCGCCCGGAATACCACCGCCAGCGAACAACACGGTGTAGCAATAGGGCCAGTGATCGCGGCCGTTGTTCTTCGCGGCCCCTGCCCCGCTGGTCACATCGCCGATCTTGGGCGTTCGGCCGAACTCGCCCATCAGCACCACGAGCGTTTCTTCCAGCAAACCACGCTCGTGCAAGTCGGTAATGAGTGCCGAGAGGGCTTGATCGAATGGTGGGCAGAGCGCCTTTCGCATGAGGCCGAAGTGGTCGCGGTGCGTGTCCCATGCTTGATCGATTCGCCGCCCGGTCATGACTGTTACCAAGCGAACGCCCGATTCCACGAGCCGCCGAGCGAGGAGAAACGTCTGGCCAATGTGGGGAAGCCCACCGAACTTGCGTGCTTCCAGACCGCGATCGGTGCCAGGGTCTTTGCCATAGCGTTCACGCACGCGCAACGGCTCGGACGAAAGATCGAACGCCCGGCGAGTCTCCGGCGACGTGATGACTTCGACCGCCTTGCGCTGGAAGGTATCCATCCTTTCGACCGCGGGGGAACCTCCGAGTTTACCAACGGCCTGATCGAGCGCCTGGCGAAGGTCTTCGCGGTTTCCGAGTCGATCGAGTGAGACATCGGGGAGTAAGTCCAATCCCGGGACGCGATAGCCCGGCAAACTGGGATCGCCACCAATGAAGGGGTCGTATTTCGCACCGAGAAAACCCGCAGATTGCCCGGCGATATCGAAACCATTATTCCACTGGAACTCGGGCAAGTGCGCGAACGCCGGTATCGGCTTGTTCACAGGCTTATACTTGGCTGCGACCGCGCCGAATGCGGGAAAGTTGTGCGCCGAATCGGCGATGATTAGCTTGCCGCCATCAACCGGATATTTGCCGGTGAGCATGTAGTAAGTGCCGGCGTTGTGATCGGTGATGCCGTGCCGCACCGATCGCACCTGGGCGAAGTGGTGCATCAGGCGAGATGTTTGCGGAAGCAATTCGCCCACCGAAAGCCCGGGCACGCTGGAACGGATCGGGCCAAACTCGCCTCGCACTTCGGCGGGTGCATCGGGCTTGAGATCCCACAGTTCCAGATGGCTCGGCCCGCCATCCATGTAAATCAGGATGCAAGACTTCGCCTTGGGCTTGGACGCGGGCCGTGCGTGCGCCTGGGTGTGGTAAAGGTGCGGAAGCGATAACCCGCCCACGGAAAGCCCGCCAACACGCAAGAACTCGCGCCGCGACAGGCCGGAACAGAGATGATTAGCTCGGCCGGCAAGAGAGAGCATGCGAGCCTCGGAGAGGGGAGAGTGACACCCATCAGATTATCACGAGATGGGATCGTGTGCCACATGCAAGCCAGTACCACGAAAGACGAACATTCTTCCACTGATCGAACAATAATTGCCAGTTGCATTTAGGCAAAATTCTTCACAGCCCCGAGATTCATGTACTAGGCTCTGTTGGATTCGCGCCAACCTACAACAGCCCAGAGCAGGCCCATGCCACCGGCCTTGCCTGCCGATAATCATTCGCCCCGAACCTACACAAAAACCGCAGGCACTGCGCCGCTGCCGGGCTACACCCTCCTTGAGCCGTTAGGCCGCGGCGGATTCGGCGAGGTGTGGAAATGTGAGGCCCCAGGCGGACTTCACAAAGCCATCAAGTTCGTGTCGGGTGTCGCGGGCGATGATGGATCGGATAACCGACTCCTCACGCAGGAATTCGACGCGTTCCAGCAGATCAAAGCCATTCGCCATCCTTTCTTGCTCACACTTGAGCGTGTGGAAGTGGTGGCCGATGAGCTGATCATGGTTATGGAACTGGCCGATCGCCAACTCCACGATCGGTTCCGTGAGTGCCGCAATTGCGGGCTGCCCGGTATCCCACGCGATGAGCTTCTGGCGTACTTCGCCGATGCCGCCGAAGCTCTGGACATGATCTCCTCGCAATTCGGGCTTCAACATCTCGATGTGAAACCGGCGAATCTGTTCCTGGTTTCCGGGCATGTGAAGGTTGGCGATTACGGGTTAGTTGCGCGGCTCGATCCGGATGGCCCCACGAAAGGGAGCCACGGTCTCACGCCAAAGTACGTTGCACCCGAAGCCCTTCGCGGGGAACCATCGAGCCGATCGGATCAATACAGTCTGGCGTTGGTGTATCAGGAACTGTTGACCGGCACGTTCCCGTACAACGGCCGCACCGCGCAACAGATCATGATGCAGCATATCTCGGCGACACCCGATTTAAATTCACTGCCGTTGGCCGATCGGCCCATTCTGCAACAGGCACTGGCGAAAGATCCGGAACAGCGATTCAGCTCGTGCCTGGCGTTCGTGCAATCGCTAATGGCGGTGGCCAGTGCCACATCGCTGCCCGCGTCGCGCATGGGGGTGCGGCAAGCACGGGTTGAGCGATCGATGCATGACATGAATCTGCCGACGGCGGAACCGCTGGAAGACGAGGAAGAGCACCCCACTGGTTCGCGCCGGCCTTCCGAATCCACGCAGAGCCACACGCTGCCGCCCGTAGCGCTCACGCATCCCGGATCAGCGCGTTCCAACACGCGGCTTGTGCCAGCGACACGCGCGCCTGTCACACAACCACCTGCACCACAACCACCCGCCGCACCACAATTCGCCACGCCACAACCACCCGCCGTTACGCCATCCCCCTTTCAAACGCCGCCACCCGTGACGCACACTCCGGGTGTCGCAGACTACACCGTTACGCTTGAGCGGATTCGATCGGTGGTCAATGTCGATGGGCTGACTGGAAGAGCCGCCGCGAGCATGAAGAAGGCTCCGGATCTGTTTGTCCGAAGCGTGGTCGAACATGCGGCAGCGGCCGTTGCGTTGCCGTCAATGTCTGGTGAGATTCGCCGATTGCCCGATGGCACCTGGGTGTGCCGGTTTCCTTCCGCGGTTTCGGTGAAAGTCGCTCCGATCAAGTTAATCGTGGTGCGAGATGCGCGCGGCTTATCGATCGAGCAAACCGAACCCACGCAGGTGGTGTTACGCCGCACGATCGTGCCAACGGGGTTATGGAGTTCGTTCTCCAAGAAGAAATCGGGCTTTCAAATCGTCGTGCAGTTGCCAACCGCAAGCGGTAACAGCCTCGCAGAGATCACGGTAACCGGCTCGCTGTTTGGCACTCCGGATAAGGAATTCGCTTGCAAAGCCGAGGATACCGTTCCGCAGATTATGAGCGATGTGCGCCGTGAACTGAAGAATGTGGAAGAACGCCGCAAACATCCGAGGCTCCCCGTCGATTACGCCGTCACAGTTTATCCCATTCACTCTAAAGGCGGGATTGAATCGCCGATTGCGGCGCGATGCCGCGATGTGTCGTTCGGCGGGTTAAGCGTAATGGCACAGGCGAAGCCCACCACGGAATATGCGTACGTCGCGTTCGATGAGATTGAAGACGTAAGCGGGCATGCCATTCTGGTGCGCTGGAAGTGGGCACAAACCGTGGGCCGCAGTTGCGTGTTTGGCGGTGCTTATCGAATGGATTTGTAAGGCTCGCCCAGAATGGCTTCGTAACCGCCCGCAGCAATGAACACTTCACCCAGCCCAAACGAGGCCAGATTCGCAACGATAATCGCGGCGAAATCGCGAACCGTCGCCCACTTGCTCCGCTCTTTGTTGCGAATGAACGCGAACCAAAACAGCACGCATTCGGCAACCGGTGCGAAGATTTCCGCCACGATCAAGTAGCGTTGCCGCTCGTTGAACAGATCCGGCAATACCAGCCACACAATGGGATACGTACAAGCCGTTAACCACACACCCGCGAAGAGCCGCGTCTTGATGGCGTGCCGGCGCGACAAACCCAGCAACAGCACAACGGTTTCGATGATCACCGTGAGCGTGTAGCCCACTAGCATGCAAGTGAGATACATTCCCATCAGGTCATCCGTAACAGGAATGGCACTTCCGCGAGAACGTGCAGCATGGCGACCGTGAAGTACACGTTGCGGGTTGTGGCGTAATCGATCAAGAAGCACGCCCACAAAATCACCACGATCCCCACGCCGAACAGCAAGAACCCCGCGACTCCGCGCTGCCAGGCGCGGCTTCGCCTTGCAGCAGGGATGGTGTGCAACTGCCACGGCATCGCCCGCATGCCCACAAGCGGAATCAGCAGCACCCACGCGCCGTAATGCACCATTTCCAGGAACGTGTGTGCGGCGACTAAAAAGTGCGTCGAGACACCATCAAAGAACCAGGCACCGGAATGGTTGGTAATCGCGATGGTGAGTTGATCGGAACCGGGAAGATCCGGGGAATCGCCAAGCTGCCACCAGAGCACGAAGAGCAACAGCGGCACGCAGGCAAGGGCTATGCGGTACGCCGGTCGCCAGGTGCGGTGCGAGCGTGCGAGTTCCCGATCGAGCAACCACAACGCCATGAGCGGATGAACATAAACCAGCGTCATGTTGAGCGAAAGCGGGCTGAGCCAAACGCCCGCACAGATCAGGAACGCGACGGGCCACACCCAACCACCTTCGAACCTCGGGTTCGTGCGTGAACGCATCCAGACGAGCGTCGCAATCCAGAACACGAACGCGGTGTTCCACACGGCATACGCGGTCGCAATGAATTGCGGATCGCGCTCCGACAGAAGCCACGGAAGTGCTGCGAACGATGCGGTGAGGCCGAGAATGCCCGTGAGCGAGCACAGGAAGAAGCCGCGAAGCTTGCCCGCCCGCGCGGGAAGGCGACCAATCGCGTAGCGAACTTCAAGCCAGTTGTGTGGGCCGGCGAACAGAAACACCGTCGCGATGGAAAAGCCAATCGGCAGCGCCCCCGCCAGCACTGCGGCCAGCACCGCAATCGCCAGAAAGGCAGACGCAAGCCACAGCCCGGGCACTCGCGGGGTGAAGGCGACAGTCGTGAGCGGTGCGGCAACAGACATCGGCTAACCCTGCATGACAACGCGACTGCGCGACCGGCGAGCCAACCACACCCCCGCGAGAATGCACCCGACACCCGCAGCCGCACCCGCAATCATCGGTGCGAACTCGGTTAATCCCGACGGCGGCGGTGGCGGCGGTGGAGGCGGCGGAGGCGGCAATGCATCCGCCCTCGCGGTTGACACCACGATCAGCATTGCACCGAATGCCAGAACGATTCGCTTCATGGCTTGGCCTCCGATTTGAGCCACTTCACGCAAAATGCGAGGCACGCTTTGCGGTCGTCTTCCGTTACCTTGTGGGCCACATCCGCATTGATGCGTACCACCAGTTTATCCTTCGCGCCAACCTTTGCGAATCCATCCTCGACAGCCGTTATCGCCAGCTTCGCTCCTTCGATAGGGCAGTTAGGATCGCGTTCCCCGTTCGCGATGAACAACGACCTGCCCGCAAACAACCGAATCAGATTCGGGCAATCGTAATCGTCGAGAATGCCGGGAATCACCTTGTTCCACAGTTCGCGACACACCCGTTGATTCACAGCCGGTTCGCCCAGATCTTTCGCAGCGGCCTCGCTCGTGGCCCGGATTGTGTTTGCTCGCCCCTGCCAGAGATCGTTGTCCAGGCTCCAGCGGAAACTTTGCACACCGATGAGCGGAGCCGCGACCGCGATGCGACTGTCCACCGATGCGGCCAGCCATGTTTCGATTCCGCCCATGCTCATCCCTATTCCATTTGCGGAACCTGATGCTGCTCGTGTTCCGTGGTGTGGCAGCCTGAAGGTTACGACTTGCCGATGATCAAGTCGAGAACGTTACAGCTTTGGAAGTGCGGCCCCGGCCCACGGCAATGATCGAGGACTTCGGCGTCGTCGCACCCGGCATCCTGAAGGGCATCTGCCAAGATCGGCATGGGGGTGAAGTCATGGCTTTCGTACATCTGGCTGGCGAGGGCGACGACATCGGACGTAAGCCAAGATGGATCGACGGTCACCGGGCGAAACGGGTTGCCCAAGATGTCCCTCAGAAGGAGAGATTGATGCTGTCTTTCTTCACCCCATGTTGGCGTGTGTCTCAAATGAAGCCGCAAATTAAACTCCTCGCCCGACGCCTCTGATGCGGCATCCGCTGCGTAAACCGAACTCGCTGCCGCAACCGAATTCCCCGACTGATCGGTTAAGCAAAGATGGCGGCAAGCCCACACGATGGAAGTGGTGTCTGGCGTGTCGGGAATGACCTCTCCGATGGCTACAAGCTCCGTGTCGCTCAATCCGCCCTCAGTGTATCGCTCAACTGTGCGAAGGACTGGCATGAGGGCACTGTACCCATCAGGGTGAACCAGGCGGACGACACACGCCACACCAAAGAGACGGTATTTTCGGTCGCTCGACTTTGATTGGATGAACTCCAGCATCGGCTCTGGGTCGGTACAGGCCAACCACTCTTGTTCGTTCACGATGTACTCCGCTGCGACCTGCCCAACCTGAGTTTAACCGATCACGATCCTTTCTGGACTAATTCCCATCATCCCGATCCGTTTCGCGTCGATGCCGGCGTCGGCCTCCAATACATCGATCAATCGCCACAGATCCCAGACGGTGTCGTAGTAAAACGGATGTTCCATGGGCTGGCCCGATTTCGTTCTCCAAGCTCGGGTCATCGCCGCGACATACGCCGTGGAACCCTTCGCACCGCCGCTGCGATCGCCGTGATAGCGGGCATCGATGGCCACGCCCACGATCCCTTGCCGCGCGAAATCCTTGAGCCACGATAGTACGCCATCCTTGTTTCCACCGGTGCCATGCAGCACGATCATCGCCGGGAGCTTGCCCTTCATTCCCGCCGGCCGCACGGTTAACGCGGGCACTCGCTCCGCAGTGCCATCGGATTTCTTCTCACTGGCAAAAGACCACCGCGAATAGATCAATCCGCCCTTCTCCACAGGCTTGGCTTCTTCACGAACATCCGCAGGCACTTTCGGGCGATCGAGCAACTTGAGAAACGCGACCTTCGCCTTCTCTGGCGGCAACTGAGCCGCAGCGGGCGTGCCAGATGTGATAACAATCGCGAACAAGAAAAGAAAACGTGTGGGCATGATCAATGCTCCGGGAGTGGGAGCCCGATCTTACCAGCCCAAACGACGAAAGCCTACCCGGCAGGTGGGTAGGCTTCGTTCAATGCAACTGTGGCTGTGATCGCAATTATGGCTTCGGCAAGGGTTCCACCTTCGATTCCGGCTTGGGTTCCACCTTCGGTTCCACTGGCTTAATGCCGCCCACCTGGATCAGTTGTTCCACTCCTTCGCGGAGTAGTTTCGGGCTGGGCGGACCCTTGAGAAGCAAGTTCGGCTGGGCGGCTTTCTTGCAATCCTCGAAGAACTTCGGAATCTCGGCCGAGAGCTTCTTGTCGTACACTTCCTTCTCGAACGCTTCACGCAGTTTCCCTTCGAGCTTCGCGTTCTCCTCCGGCGGAATAATCGCCACGCACTTCACGCACATGATGCCGGCGGGTGTCTCGAACAACTGGCTCATCTCACCGACTTTCAAGCTGAACAAGACCTTGGTGCAAGTGTCGTCTTCCACATCCGGGAACTTCCCGAGCGGGGCAATGAGGCCGGCGGCCGATGCGAGGTTTGGGTCGGCTTGCGTGCGGGCGATGCGATCGAACTCGGTGTCGCCTTTGCGGGCTTCATCCCACTGCTTCTGTGAGGCGCGGAGATCATCGCGGTTCCACGCAATCACCTTCGCTTGCCGCCGTTCGCCGTAGCGGTTGTCGAATGCCTTCTTGAGGTCTTCTTCGGTCAACTGAACTCGTTCGCGGCACATCTTGCCGAGCATGATGCGGGGCTTGATCACATCTTCGGTCCACTCATAGAGTGACTTCCCGTAACGCGGCAACACATGCTTGGTGAAGTCGCCAAACGTGATTCCCATACCTTTCAAGTCGTCGTTGAGTCCGGCTTCCACTTCGATCTGTGTGACCGTGATGTTTCGCTTGGCGGCTTCGTGTTCGATAATCTTCTTGTTAACCAGCAAACTGAGCTTCTCGTGCCCACCGCGAGCGATGAGGAAATCGCCGAGTTCTTCACGAGTGACGGGCACATTGCCGTAGATGTACGCGACCACGCCTTTGTTCATCACCGGGGCGGGCAGCGTTGCCGGTTGTTGAGCGCTGAGCCGGTCGGACGTTGCCCCGAAGAAGTAGCCCGCGGCAGCAGCGCCCGCAAGCCCCAGCGCATGAACCCATCGTTTGCCAAACATCGCGCACATGCTCATGAGTCGTCCCCCTGTGTGGGCCAATTTGCGAGGGCTTATAACTCTCCCGGCAATATCCGCAAGTGAACTTGAGCGAAAATGAAAAGAAATGCGATGCCGCGTTGCGATGTGCCGCCCGCTTAACGCCGCGCCGCACGATTCGCATCGGGTGTGAAATATGCGCTGGCACCCGATGGTTTCACTTTGGGGAATGGTTTCGCGGAGGGGGGTGCCACTCCTGAATGAATGAATCCGCAGCGGTCGGCGATGGGTTCCAGAATGGCCCGAGGGGAAGATCGCCGTGCGGCAACCTTCCCCTCGCATGTCGCGGTGGCATCATTCCGATCGCACGGCTTATCGCATTACTTCTCGCCCTTGGCCGCGTAGCGTGTGTTGAGCCGTTGAAGGAGTTCGTCGGTGAAATCCACACTCGCTTCCAGAAAGAACGGCTGAGCGGCAGGCGGCTTTAGCTTCAGTTCCTTGACCATCGGGCTTTCCATTTCTTCGGGCGTCGAAGCATCTGGATACGTCAACATCGCGGATAGCCCTTCTTCGCGGGCCAGTTCGGTAACCGCCATGCGAATCTCGTCGTACAGTTCTGTGATGACGATCGTGGCCTGGTCGTTGAGAAGTTTGTTGATATCGCGGTCCATATCTTCGATTTGTCGGGCAAGCTTCACCATACTGTTCATCCGAACATCCTGCTCCTTCGCCAGTTCCTTCAACTGATCCGGAGTAAGCAAAATGCCGTTATTGGTGCTGGCTTTCTGTGCATCGAGATACATGGCACGCATCCCGATCAAATTTGCCGTCATCCGCATCTTGCGATCGTTCAGGCGCGCAACGCCCGTTTTCGCGCGGTCGTAGTTCTTCATCAGCTTCGCCATGTTGAAGAAGCCAATCTTCTGGCCGATGATTGTCGCTTTCACTTCAACGGGAGCCGGTGGTGCTGCGGGTGGCTTGGGGGGAATGGTTGTGGCAGTTACAACCGCCCCTCCGACACCAACCATCGCAGCCGCCGTCAGTACACTCCAGCGAATCATGGCAATCCCTCCTGACACTGGTGAACCGTTGCGGAAGGATAGCCCGACGAGGGGAAACCGGGCAAGCCCGACCCGTTCGCGTAATATGGCGAAGCAGAATCGATACCGATGTGGTTGCTGAAAGCGGGCGGCGTCACACGGTCTTGCCCATGTCTTGCTCGATCAGTTTTCGGAGTACCTTGTAGTCCGTCTTTCCGGTGCCGAGCAAAGGAAGTTTCTCGATCTTCTGCACCTGATCAATTCGCATCACCCCGCGGAAACCTTCGGCCTGCAATAACGCATTCGCATCGCGCACCGTGAGATCTTCCGTTGTGAATAGCACCACTCGGCGGCAATCGTCGGTTTCGATCCCTTCAACCGCAACGCGTGGGCCGTCGTCGGTTGGCGGGTATTTCTGGGCGAATGGCTCTTCCAGAGCGGGGAGCGAGATCATTTCCCCACCTGCTTTCAGGAAGCGCTTAAGTCGGCCGTGGAAGACGATTGCACCGCTCGGATCGAGTTCCGCCAAATCGCCGGTGATGTACCACGGCTTTCCATCAAGTTGCTCGAAGGGCGGCGGGCCATCGTGCCCCAAGTAACCCGCGAAGATTGTTGGCCCAGCAACGTGAAGCATTCCCATGCGACCGCGTGGCAATACTTGGCCCGATTCCAGATCGGTCACGCACACCTCAACACCCGGAAGCGGTTCGCCGATCGTTCCGGACTTGATATTCCCCGGCCGGTTCACACTCACCACCGGCGCGCACTCTGTGACTCCATAGCCTTCTAACACTTCCGCATTGGGCGCGAGTTGCTTGGCCTTCGCGAAGACGTGCGGCGGGCACTTCTCCGCACCCACAATAACCACACGCAGTGAATCCAAATCTCCCGGTTTCGCGCGATCGAGAATGAAGCCCATGAACGTGGGCGTGCCCGCGACCACAGTTGGCCGATATGCTGCGATCTTGCGAACGATGCCGCTCGCATCGGTCGGGTCGGGGTGATGCACGATCCGCACAGCAACGAACAGCGGAAGCAAGCCGGTCACGGTCAGCCCGAAACTGTGGAACATTGGTAGAAAGCCAATGGCTGAATTCCGCCGAGTGAGCTTGAGCGCCTCGATACATCCTCGCTGATCGCAGATGATGTTCGCGTGCGATAACGGAACCGCTTTCGGGGCTTTCTCGCTTCCACTTGTGAACAGGATGACAGCCGGTGCGTGCGGATCGTTGGGCAAACTCGCAAGCATTCGCCGCCGCGTTGCCGAGGGGAACCATCGAACGGCGAGCAATCGGCGGAGCTTTTCGAACTTCCCTACCTCGCCTCGCACATCTTCCAGGAACAGCATTTTCGCACCGGGTATTTCCACTTGAACGCGATCCACGAACGCTTTCGAAGTGACAACATGCGTTAGCCCGGCGAGCTTGACCGCGTGCGCGAGATTGGCCGGACCGGTTGTCCAGTTCAGCACCACAGGCACTTTGCCCGCGATGCTTATCCCGAGGAATGCGAGATCACACCCCACCGATGCCGGGAGCATTAGCCCGACATTAGGCGCAGGCAATTCGCGAAACCGGGCGGCCATCACCGCTACGCCAATAAGCAACCTTTCGTAGGTCAAACTACCGGACACATCATCCGCGATGATTAACATCTTCGGGCGAGTAAACGCCTGATTCAGGAACGCCGCAGGAATCGTTTCACCCAGGATGGAAAGCGCAGAATCATCGGTCGGCACATCGAGCCATCCGGCCGGTGCGGGCTTGGGCGGCGCTTTCTCTTGCAAACCTTCCGCCAACGCCCAAAGATCACCAAGCGTCTTGGGCACACCTTCGCCTGTGAAACCAAAGCGTTGCTCAACGGACAGCGTGACATCCATGGCATCGAGGCTATCCATGCCGAGTTGGGCCAGCGTGGTCTCGGCGCGATCTTCCGCATCACCCACCGGGCGATGAGTCTTGTCTTCGATGAAATGCGCGATGGCCACTCGCGTCTCGGGCTTCACCTGGGAGAGATCGAACTCTCGTGGTGCGGGTGGCGGGGGGAACGTGTGCGTTCGTGGTGAAAACAACAAATGCCGGCGAACGTAGGTCGGGGCTTCGCGAGGGGTATCGGCGTTGTACCACTCTTCGAGCCAGTGGTTGACCGCTTCGCGTGTTGGCTCGGTGCGGTTTTCGCGCGTGAACGCCTCCAGCGTGACCGTGACCCGGCGGCGCGGTGCGAACAGGAATAAATTGGACGCCCACAACGCCAGACCCGTGAACAGCGACGATAGCAGGAACGGCTCGCGATCGGCGAAGCTGAACATGCTCCCCCACAAGCCGCGCGTGCGTGCCAGCACCACTGTCACGTTGGGCATGGCCGCCAGAACATCCGCGGCGGTGCGTGCGCCACCAATCCGTTCGCTGCCATCGCGAGAGAGCCGCCCGCCGGGCCACAGGATCACGTTCTCGCCTGCGTTCAACGCCACCGCAACTTCGACCACCGCCGCTTCCGCTCGTCGCCGGCTCTCGGCGCTCGCGCCATCGATCGATGGCATGCGAATAGAACGCAAGAGCCGGCCAAACGGAGCCATGATGGGGTTCTGGAAGTTTGTCTCTAATAACAACGGCCGCATCTGGAACGCAGGCCACAGGTTGGTGATCAGTAGCGGAGGATCCACGAAGGCGGGGTGGTTCGGTAGTATGAGATATGGCCCCGGCTTGGCGAACACTTCGTCCTTGCCGATCACGGTCACGCGGTAGCGCAGAGAGAACAGAAAGCGCATTAAGGTCCACAAGCCCCACCGCAGTGGCCATAGCAGCACTTTGCCGAGCATAATCGGTGCCTCTCCGCGCAATCCAATCTCTGGCTGGTCAGGATAAGCTAAGAATTGCGATCACACCACCAGAATGGTCGCCAGCGCCAGCCCGGAAATCGCCACCCCCACGCTGAGGAACAACGCGGGTTCCGTGCGATATCGAGCGGGGAGTTCGTGTGGGCCAAGCGTGCGGCAGAACCGCCGGTGCTGCCATGCGGCCGCTGCCGAAGCCAGTGCCCCGAACATGGCAAGTGCGATACCAATCGGCGTGGCCCACAGATGATCCGGATGAGGATCGTCGGGATGCAACAACCGCAGGAACAGCCCAAACTTCGCCACCACGAACCCCATGCCGACCAGCCCCAACGCCGTCCGCACCCACGCAAGCAGCGTTCGTTCAGCAGCAAAGAATACACGCGGGTCATTCTCGGGCATTAGCGTTCTCCAGCGGTTCGAGCGTGAACTTCAAGTTATCGCGTGCCTGCGGATTCATTCATTCACGACCGGGACCCCCCTCCGCGAAACCATTCCCCAAAGTGAAACCATCGGGTGCCAGCGCATATTTCGCACCCAAGGCGAATCGTTCCCGGCACGCGCGAATGTTTATGTACCCCGCCGTAATCGCAGCTACCACTGTTCCACCACTTTCGGGGAGTGTAATTAGATCGACGATCGCCGGAATACTATTGCGAATCCACGACTATTGCACTCTAATCACGGTCGCAGCCCATCTCCCAATGCGGAGCCGTCCCATGGCACACCGGTTCGCAATTCCCATCGCGTTACTTCTATTCGCCCCGCTGCTCGCCGTCTCGTTCGCGCCCGCGCCACCCGAGCGGAAACGCACCGATTGGGCGATGTTCGGCGGCACTCCCGCGCGGAACATGGTCAACCTCACTGATCGCGTCAACATCGATAACTTCATTCCGGAACAAGGCACAGGCGTTTTGTGGACGGCGGCGCTTGGCAGTCGATCGTACGGCGGGCCGATTATCGCGGGTGGTAAGGTGTTCGTCGGCACCAACAACGAACAGCCGCGCAATCCGCGCGATAGCAAGAAAGCGGCAGATGGCGAAGTTGAACCGATCGATCGCGGCATCCTCATGTGTTTCGATGAGCGGACCGGGCAATTCCTGTGGCAGGCTGTGCACGACAAACTCCCCGGCGGAGTGGTGAACGACTGGCCCAAAGAAGGGGTTGCGTCGGCCCCGGCGGTCGAGGGGAAACGTGTTTACTATGTGAGCAACCGCGCCGAAGTCGTGTGCGTGGATGCGCGCGGATTCGCCGATGGGAATCAGGGCATGCAGAACGAGCAGTATGCCACCAAGACCGATGCCGACATTCTCTGGTCATTCGACATGATGAAGCAATTGAAGGTGTTCCCGCACAACCTCGCGGCTTGCCCACCGCTCATCGTTGGCGACATCCTGTTCGTCGTTACGGCGAACGGCGTAGATGAGGGGCATATCAACATCCCCTTCCCGGACGCGCCGAGCTTCATTGCGTTGGACAAGAACTCGGGCAAGCTACTCTGCAAGCGGAATGATCCCGGCAAGAACATCATGCACGGGCAGTGGGCCGCGCCGAGTTACGGCGTGTTCGAGGGTGTGCGACAGGTGATCTTCCCGGGCGGCGACGGCTGGCTCTATTCGTTCGTTCCGGAGACCGGCGAACTCATCTGGAAGTTCGATTGCAACCCGAAGGATGCGGTATACGAACTCGGCGGTACCGGCACCCGCAACGACTTCGTGAACTGTGCCCCGGCGATCTACGATGGCCGCATCTACATCGGTGTCGGCCAAGATCCCGAGCACAGCACCGGTATTGCTTACTTCTTTTGCATTGCGCCAAAGAAAGCCAGCAAGGGCGATGTTTCGAAGACGCTCATCGATGGTCGCAAGGCAGTCGCACCGGGCATGGCCGGACCGGGGCAACCGATCAACGAGCGGGCGAATCCGAATTCGATCGAGGTGTGGCGTTATGGCGGAGAGGAATCCCGACAGTGGGCGGTGCGCGACTTCAAGTTCGGCCGCACCATGTCCAACGCCTGCATCGTGGACGATGTGGTCTATATCAGCGAGCTAACCGGCTATCTACACTGCCTTGACGCGAAGACGGGCAAGCACTTCTGGCAGTTCGACACCAAAGCATCGATCTGGGGTTCGCCTTACTACTGCGATGAGAAGATCTTCCTCGGCGATGACAATGGCGATCTGTACATCTTCAAGCACCAGAATACGCACGAAGTGTACGATGAACTCGCACCTACGCAAAACATCCCAATCGGTGTAGCAAATCGAAGAACCGCCCGCACGCTCATGAACATCGTCCGGAAGCAAGTGGAACAACAGTATCTGCTGCGCAAGGTCGAGCTTGATGGGCCAATTCGCGCCACACCCGCAGTGGCAAACGGCGTGCTCTACGTGATGACAGAGAAGACGCTTTATGCCATCGGCAAGCCGTGACAGTGGCCCAACGTCGTTACTTGCGACCCACGCGGGCGGAAGCTTTCTTGCTCACGGTCGGCGTGGGTGGCTTTCGCCCTGTGCGCTTCGGCACGCTCGCCTTTGGCTTCTGTGCGGCCGTTGTCGTTGTCGTTGTAACTGATGGTTTCTTGGGTGAAGCGGGCTTCTTCGATGTCGCAGCAGTCACCTTCGGTGCCGCAGCAGGCTTTGCTGCAATAGCCTTCGCAGTAGTCGCCTTCGCAGCGGGCTTCTTCTCCGCTGCGGGTTTCGTTGCGGGCTTTGCGGCCACTTTCGCAGCGGGCTTCTTCTTCTCAACAGCCACTTTCGTTGCAGGCTCAACAGCAGGGGCTTTCTGTGGTGCCACTTTGCCGGGTTTGGGCTGCTTCGGCTTCGTGGGTGCGGTTGGCTTCTTCTGCGGTGCAATCGGCTTTGGCACAGGAAGCGCGACGCCTTCGAGCGACACGAGCCGCTCGCGTTCATCGAACGTCGCAATCAATTCGTCCTTGCCATCGCCGGTTATCGTGAACGCTTGCGGGCCTTCGGCCACGGTCAGGTTGTAATCGTGGGCATATGCGGCGAGTGCGGCTTTGTGATCCAGCACCGGCATTTCCTGCAGGCACACGGGAAACGCCATCGCTACCCGCACCAGTGGCCGCTTCGGCTCGGCCTTCAACTTCTCCGAGCGGATGAGCACCAACTCCCGGCCATTATCGTGCGGCATGGTGTAGAAGGCATCGTAGCCCAGTTCCACCGACAGGATGGCCCCAAAGATGTGGGCCGCCGATGGTGTGAGTTCCGGCCCCAACAGTGGTTCCAGTGCGAACGCCGGTGCCCCGAGTTGATGCACGTTGTGGCGATGAACCAACGCCCGCACCGTATCGCCCAGCGCGCGATTGGTGAGTGTGAGCCGGAAATGCTTGTTGGACCACGCCCACATCCACGAGTTATTGAGGGCGTGCGTGCCAACGATGGGCGCTTCAAACTTCAACTTGCCGAATGTGAGCAGTGCCTGGGATGGGTCGTATTCCCACTCGCCCGCGTCCTGCTTTTCCAGCAATTCGGCCAAACGCTGCTGATGGTCGAACGCCGTGCCCACATGCCGGTGATACAGTGCCAGAAGTTGATCGTCCATCGGAGTGCCATGCGTGAGTGGTGAAGGACGATAAGCCCGATAACGCCCACAGGCCACATTTCGCCTGTGGGCTTCGGAATGGGTCACACGTTGTAAGTGGTGCTGGCAGTGGTGCCGCCGCGGCCGGTCCAGTTGGTATGGAAGAACTCGCCGCGCGGCTTATCCAACCGCTCATAGGTGTGAGCGCCGAAGTAATCGCGCTGCGCCTGGAGCAAGTTGGCCGGCAAACGTGCCGTGCGGTAGCCATCGTAGTACGCCAGCGCGCTACCAATCGCCGGGAGCGGAATCCCGTTGGCCGCAGCCACGCCGACCACGCGCCGCCAACCGCTTTGCGCTCGGCCCAGTTCCCCCGCGAAGAAGGGATCGACCACCAGGTTCACCAGTTTGGCGTTGCGATCGAAGGCTTCCTTGATCTTGCCCAGGAACGCGCTGCGAATGATGCACCCGCCGCGCCACATGAGGGCGATCCCGCCGTTATTGAGTTCCCAGTTGTTCGCCTTCGCCTGTGCCGCCATCAGAGCGTAGCCCTGGGCATAACTGATCATCTTGCTCGCGTAGAGCGCCATCTCCACATCGTTAATAAACTGTTCGCGGTCCGTGAGTTTGGTAATCGCTGGCCCCGCAAGCACGGAACTGGCGGCCACGCGCTCGGCCTTCTGAGCCGAGAGGCAACGGCTAAACACGGCTTCCGCAATGAGTGTGAGTGCGACGCCGTTATCGGTGGCGGAATCCACGGTCCACTTCCCGGTCCCCTTCTGGCCCGCAGTATCCAGGATGAAATCGACCAGCGGCTTACCGGTGTCCGGATCTTTGAACCCGAAAATTTCGGCGGTGATCTCGATGAGATAACTATCGAGCACGCCCTTGTTCCACCTGGCATAGACCTGATGCAATTCGTCTGGCGTGAGGCCAAGCATATCTTTCAGGAGTTGGTACGATTCGCAGATGAGTTGCATATCGCCATACTCAATGCCGTTGTGCACCATCTTGACGAAGTGGCCCGCCCCTTCTGGCCCCACCCAATCGCAGCATGGCACTTCCGTGCCGTTGGTGTCTTTCACCTTGGCGGCAATCGCTTGAAAGATCGGCTTCACTTCGGGCCACGCGGTTGCGTCGCCACCGGGCATGATGCTTGGCCCTTTCAGCGCGCCTTCTTCGCCACCGCTCACGCCTGTTCCGATGAAGCGAATCCCCTTGGCGGCCAGTTCCTTCATGCGTCGCGTGGTGTCCGGGAAGTGCGTGTTCCCGCCGTCGATGAGGATGTCGCCCTTCTCCAGGAACGGAGCCACTTGAGCAATGGTATCGTCCACAGCTTGCCCGGCTTTCACGAGCATCATCACTTTGCGCGGGCGTTTGATGGCGGCGACGAGTTCTTGCGGCGAATGTGCCCCGACGAACTTCTTCCCCTTCCCACGGCCGTGAATGAAATCGTCCACCTTGCTGGTGGTGCGGTTGAACACCGCGACGGTGTAGCCGCGCGACTCCATGTTCAGGACAAGGTTCTCGCCCATAACGGCGAGACCAATGAGGCCGATGTCGGCGGTGGGAGTGGCCATTGCTTGGTCGCCTTTCAATTAACGGCGGGGTTGTCCGTGGTGCCAGGTCATATGCTCTTATTTAGCAGCAAATGTGTCTCCCGGCATGCCCAACTGCGGACAGCGTGCCGAACCGCTGCTAAATAAGCCATCGTGAACAACTTCACGCAAATTAGGAACTTGCAATGCCTCTCGCCATTCGCACCGATGCCTGCGCGTTCGATCTTCTCTCTTTGGGTGCGGTCGTCCACCGGTAGGACCCTGGCACCATCGGCTAGCAGAAGGTGGTGCGGACAGGTGCCGGATAGCGCCCAAGGCAAAACAATTTCGTACGAAAGATGGCGCCATGGCCCATCGCTTTTACGATTGTGCCGACAATCATATCTGCCGGTAATTTTGTTTACTCGCCTACTGGTTAAACTTACAATTCGGTTTTAGATCGTAAATCGCGTCCCAAATAATCAACTGACTGTACGCTTCGTTCGAATGTCCGGATATTCCGATCAGTTGCGTTTAAGTTGTAATCAGCCTGAGGACCAGCAGACTCAACGGAGCCCGCGATGCCTACTCAACCATCAGGTAAAATCAGCTCCGGATCCGAGGCGCATCGGGCGACCTGGACCCAACCCCAAGTGGAATCACTACCGGAAGAAAGCGGTTCGGACGGTACACGGCAGACTAACTCCGATACCGGATACGATTTTTCCTGCTTTCGCGAGGCAACGTTCGAACTACCGGGTTACCAAATTACAGGCCATCTCGGAAGCGGCGGGATGGGCCACATATTCTCAGCTCACGATTTTGGGCTGGACCGAGAAGTAGCGATCAAGGTCGTCCGGAGCGAGTTACTGGATAAGGCCGATATGCTTCACCGCTTCACAACTGAGGTCCGAACGACTGCCACTCTTTCGCATCCGTGCATCCCGCCGATCTTCGCGTCAGGACGACTTCCGGACGGACGCCCATATTTGGTAATGAAGCGGTTACACGGCGAACCCCTACAGTGTCACCTAGAACGGCGAGTAAGTACGACCGAAGACCTTCCACGGTTTACCCAGTACTTCCTACAGATCTGTCAAGCTGTCGCACACGCCCACAGGCACAATCAAAAGGTCATTCATAGGGATCTCAAGCCGAGCAATGTAATGATCGAAAACTTCGGAGGGGTTCAGGTGCTCGACTGGGGCATCGCCAAGCAGTTAAAAAGAGGTAGTTCGGCACAAGGGCTCACGGTGGATGGCAAGGGGATGGGGTCGCTCGCTTACATGCCGCCGGAACAGTTTCTGGGCGAATGGGACCGAGTCGATGAGCGTGCGGACGTCTTCGCGTTAGGAGCCATCTTGTGTGTCATCTTGAGCAACGAAGCCCCCCACGCCTGGGGTCCGCTCAGGGAAGCAAACCTTTCAAAAGCTATTGAACGACTAAAAGCGAGCGGTCACGAACCTGGGTTGATCAATATTGCAGTCCAGTGTCTCTCGTACGACCCAGCTGATCGTCCGAGTGACGCCGGTGCCGTGCTCAAACTCTTGGAGATTTATAGAGTGGAAGTCGTCGAGCGGTTGAAAACAATCGAGATCGACAAGGCAATCACCGCCAAGGCCGCTCGACTTGAGCAGGAACAAGAAATTGCCGCCCTCAAAGCGAGGGCAAAGGACTCCCGGCGAAGGCGTCAGAAACTTTTGTGGCTTGGAATCATCTTGTTCATTGGAGTCGGCCTATTGACAACCGGCACCCTGGTCTGGTCAAAACTCCGAGATATCGCAACAGTACAAGCCTTTAGCCAGTCAAGCCGAGAAGCCAGCGGTGTGGGAGACCGTAGAAAAGCAATCGATGAATACAACAAAGCGCGCGATGGGTATGAGTCACTCTTGAGTTCATCGTTTTTGTGGAATCGACACAAATACGAGTTCGAACTGGCGGAAGTGTGCACTCACTTAGCCGAGCTCCTCGAGAAGGATCGTGAAGGGACCGCTGCCGAAATCGCATTGCGCCAGGCTCAGGCACTGCTCGAAAAACTTCGCAAGGACGAAGCCATCACCCGCGACCAACTGGACCTTGCTCTCGCCGAGGTTCATCACCATTGGGGGATCCACCTCGCGCAGCGATCGGATCACTCCAAAGCGGTAGAGCACTACAACACATCAGTACGCCTTCGCGAGGGTGTAGTGAGTACAAACCGGTCGAGTCGCGATTACCGGCGTAACCTGGCTCTGGCTTACGGCTATAAAGGCGACTCAGAACTTGAGATCGAGGACTTTAGACAGGCAAAGGAGTCCTACGACGCAGCCTGTCGGTTTCGCAAGCTGCTCGCCGAGGAAATGCCTGACGACCTGGAGGCGCATTGTCTGCACGCCCGTGATTTCGAAAATTTCGCGCGTCTATGTGATCGGCAGGGGAAAACAGAGGACGCCTTGCGCATGTACCGAGAGCGCAACCGGCACTACGGAATACGCTCTGAACTCGACCGCTTGCCGGGGGCGTATTGGCTCGAGAGGGCAAATACAAATCTCGATATCGCAGAGTACCGATTGCTGTGCGCCTCACCTACCGACGACCTCACTGAGATCGAAATGTGCCTGAATGCTGCAGGAAACGAGTATAATTTTCTTGGAGAAGGAGGCCCCCAAGAAGACTTTCCATCCGACCTCCAATCGGCACTAGCACGCCTCTACGTCTGCCAATCTCGGCTCGAACATCTTCGTGGTGCCGCGCATCTGCGGAATCAAGCAGCCGAGAATGCGATTAAATTGCTGAACATCCTTGATGACAGTACAAAAGCCCGCCCGTCAGACTACTACCAATTGGCGGTCGCCCACGCGCTCCTTGGTGCAGAGGATCGTAACGACTCAAATCGGATTTTGGCCCGTGACCGGTTGCTAAAGGCCAAGCGCAAGGGATTCAATGACACGAAGAGAGTAAAACGCGACGGCATACTTAGCCAAGCCCTTGCTGTTGACGCCCAATGATCTGAAAAAGCTGTGTTGGTGCTACAGAAGCCCGTTCCACAACGCACGGCGTACCCATTACGTTGTAGCAGCGGGTGGGAACACGACTTAACGTGCAGTTCGACACTTAACTTTTTTTTAATCAGAGAATCGTGCCTATTGAAGGGCGGAAGATAAGCCGAGCGCGATCCGTTCAGGATACTGCAATCGCACGGCGCGATACGTGTCACCCACTTCAGGCATGCTGACTCGCAGTTAGCGACTCCGTACAACGAGGGCAATCAATCTCCCTATGTCCGGAGCCACCCATGCCTCTCGCCATTCGCACCGATGCCTGCGCGTTCGATCTTCTCTCTTTGGGTGCGGTCGTCCACCGGTTGGACCCTGGCACCATCCCGTTTCGCAAGGCGCGCACCTTCGATATTCACGTTTCCGGCGGCGAGTATAACGTCGCGGCCAATCTCTCGGATTGCTTCGGCTTGAAGACGGCCGTTGCCACCGCGATGGTGAACTCGCCACTGGGCGAACTGGTGCAAGGCCGCGTGCGCGAGATGGCCGTGACGCCGTTTTACAAGCACTTCGAACACGACGGCGTGCGTGGGCCAAACATCGCCACGGTGTATAGCGATCGCGGGCACGGCGTTCGCGCACCGATTGTTTTCTATAACCGAGCCAACGAGGCCGGCGCACTGCTGAAGCCCGGCGACTTCGACTGGAAGAACATCTTCGCCAGCGGCGTGAAGTGGTTCCACTCCGGCGGCATCTTCGCAGCGCTTTCGGAAACGACAGCCGAACTCATCATCGAAGGAATGAAGGCCGCGAAAGCCGCCGGCGCGATCGTGTCGTTCGATCTGAACTTCCGGGCGAAACTCTGGAAGGCCGCCGGTGGCGAGAAGCGTGCCGTGGATGTCATGCGCAAGATCGTCGCCAATGTCGATTTCCTGGTGGGCAACGAAGAAGACATGCAAAAGGGGCTTGGTGTCAAGGGGCCGGAAGTGACGGCGAAGGCGGAATCGAAGCTCGACCCTGGCGTGTTCTTTGGCATGATCGAGAACACCGTGAAGGAGTTCCCGAACATCAAGGTGGTGGCCACCACACTGCGCGAAGTGCATTCCACGAATCGCCACGATTGGGCCGCGGTGTTGTGGATGGAAGGGCAGAAGTATGTTAGCCCGACGTGCCAACTGGATGTGATCGATCGCATTGGCGGCGGCGATGGCTTCGCGTCGGGGTGCATTTATGGCTTGCTTACCGGTCGCGACCCGCAGCAGGCGCTGAACTTGGGCTGGGCGCACGGCGCGCTTCTCACCACTTTCCCGGGCGACACCACCATGGCCACGCTCGCCGAAGTGGAGACGTTCGCCAAAGGCGGCACCGCCCGCGTGCAGCGATAACGCAAAGTGGCTCCGGCATTGCTCCCGGAGTTTTTTGCGCTTACTTGACGAGTTCCACTTCGAAGATCAAGGTGGCGTTGGGGGGGATATCCGCGCCACTACCTTGGGTGCCATAGCCAAGTGCCGCCGGAATCACAAGTTTGCGAATGCCGCCGGGCTTCATGCCAGGGATCCCCTTTTGCCAACCGGGAATCAAGCCTGCCAAGCCAAAGGTTGTGGGCTTGCCGGTTCGGCGGCTGGAATCGAACACCTTGCCATCGGCGGTCCAACCGGTGTAGTGAATTGTGACTTCGGCACCGGGATTCACCGGGTCGCCGCTCCCTTCCTTCAGATCGCGCATCTTCAAGCCATCGCCAATATCCTTGAGTCCGGAATCTTCCGTTCCGCCGTTCGAGTCATCGGACATCGCGCGGCCGGGGCCGGTGAGTACGTTGCGCGGCGGCTGCGCTTCGATCAATTCCACTTCGAAGATCAGCGTGCTACCCGGTGGAATGTTCGGTTGAATGCGATTGCCGTAACCCTTTTCTGGCGAGATCACGAGTTTGCGAATGCCGCCGGGTTTCATGCCGGGAATGCCCAGCGTCCAACCTTGAACGACGCCATCGAGCGAGAACTCCACCGGGCGTTTGTTCTTGTTCGTATCGAACACGGTGCCATCGATTAACCAGCCGGTGTAGTTCACCGTGACTTTTGAACCGGGCAAGCAAGGTTCGCCGGTGCCTTCCTTGATGTCGCGCATTTTGACGCCCGCCGTGATTTCCTTGAGATTCGGATCATCCACGGTGCCATCGGAACCATCCGCCATCTTCCGCCCGCCGCCCATCTGGCTGGCAACAATTGCGGCCACCACCACAACCAGGGCAATGGCCACTGCGGGAATAAGAACGCGCATCATCTGCTTGCGATCCGGCTCACTCGCCGGCACCGGCTTCTTGGGGTCCGCCATGCACTATCTCCGAGAAAGTGGAATCAACCTTTGGTGGGTGTTATACGACCGCGGGCTACGATACGATCATCCCCATTCACTCTCTACGAGGGCAACCCATGCGTGTGTTCACTTTTGCAACTCTTCTGGCCTTAATTGGCGGAGCGGCCGTGGTTCATTCTGCACAGGACGATAACACCAAAAAGGCGATCGAACTCGTGGAACAAGCCGGTCAGGCGTATCAAAAGGGCGACGCCGCCAAGGCCATCGAACTTGCCAAAGAAGCGGCAAAGCTCGACCCGAAGAACCCCGCGAGCTTCTTCGTGCTGGGGTCGGCGCACCTGCAACTGCGACAGAACGCCGAGGCCGCGACCGCGTTCGGCGAAGTCATCAAGCTGAACCCCAAGGCGATTGCCGCACAGGATCGCCGTGGCGATGCGTTGCTGAAGATGGGGAAGTTCAAGGAAGCCATCGCGGACTTCGACGCCGTGCTAGCGGCCAACCCCAAACTCGCCGCCGACCACTGGCGACGCGGCATTGCCCTCTATTACGCCGGCCGCTTCGCCGATGGTGTGAAGCAGTTCGATCTGCACCGCACGGTTAACCCCGAAGATGTGGAGAACTCCGCGTGGCACTATCTGTGCAATGCCCGCGCGAACACACCCAAGAAAGCGCGCGAAGACTTGATCCCGGTAACCAAAGATGCCCGCGTGCCCATGAAGCAGGTGCTCGAATTGTTCGCCGGGAAGATCAAACCGCAAGATGTGATCGACGCTGCCGAGAAGGCCAAGCTCGATGGCGAAGATCTGAAGGAAGCCCGCTTCTACGCCAACTTATATGTCGCGCTTTATTACGAAAGCGAAGGCGATGCCAAGAAGGCGCTCGAACATCTCACCACGGCCGTGGAGAAGTACAAGATCAGCCATTACATGTGGGATGTTGGCGACGCGCATCTGAAAATGATTCCGAAGAAGTAACGATGGACACAGACAGCGGCCGGGTTGATCCCGGCCGCTCGCATTCAAGGCCGCTCGCGGTGAATTCATCATTCCACCGGATTCACTTGCTCAATCACGCGCATCGTCTTCCATTTCCCATGGCGGAAGCGCAACCAGAAGCAAAGCGACATCACAATAATGTGCGCGGTGGCGAAAGCCCACTCACAATACAGCGGCTCGCCCATGCCTGGGAAGCGGGCCATCAGTTCCGTGCGATAGGTGACCACGAACCACGTTGGAATCACCATGACTGGCCAGGCGAAGAGGAACGTGAGCCACGTCACGAACTTGGTGTCGCCCGCCCCGCGAAGTGCGAATGCGAATGTGAGATTCGCGCTATCCGCCAGCGAGTAAATCGCCACACACACCAGCAGGGTGGGCACGATGGCGGCGATCTGTTCGAACTTCGCAAGCTCATCCGGCGTCGATGGCATGAACGCTGCCAGCAACAACGATGGTGCGGTTAAGTAAAGCGTCACGATGATGAAGATGTACCCGGACATCCATCGCAAGCCGTTGTAGGTGGTGCGTTCGGCAATCTGCGGCCGATCTTCGCCCAGGCGTTGCCCCACCAGAATGCAAATCGCCTGGCCCAAGCCCATCATGGGCAAGAACGTGATCATGTTCAGCGTGATGGTAATGCTTGTCGCACCCATCGCGGCAAAGCCCAACTGCCCCACGAACAGCGTGAACAGCGTGAACGCGAGCACATCGAGGAACATCTGAATTCCCGCTGGCCCGCCAAACTTCATCAGCCGGCCAAACAGCGCGCGTTCCGGTCGCCAGCCGGAAGCGGTGTGGAACTCCGCACGGTATTTTCGCCGCGTGAAAAGATATAGCCCGAACGCCGCCGAGGCCCACGCACCGAGTGCCGTTGAAAGACCCGCACCGGCGATTCCCATCTCGGGGAAACCCCACTTGCCGAAGATGAGCAGCAAAGCCAACACCACATTTACGACCGTTCCAACGGCATCGATACCCAGCACGGTCCACGTTTGCCCGCGACCCGAAAAGAAGCCATTCACCGCCGCGACGACAAGCATCGGAAGTGCTGCGACCGCGAGATAGCGAAGGTAAATGATTTCGAGTTGTTGCAAGCCGGGATCGTGGCCGCCGAGTGCGACAAGCGTTGGTGCAAGAGGAATGATCAACAGGAAGAGCAAGCCACTGATGAGCGAGAAATGCAACCCCTGCCACACGGCCGGACCAACGCGGTGCGGGCGATGCGCGCCGGTGTATTGTGCCACGAACGTGGAGACATACGCCGCCACACCCTGCAACAGGGCGAACGGCAACCAGAACAGCATGACCGCCGGGAACGCCGCCGCGACTTCCTCCGGGTTGTGCCGCGACAACAGCACACGATCCACGGCGATTTGCACCGTCATGAAGCTCTGGCTCAGAATGAGCGGCAACGCAAGCTTCAAGAGTTCGCGACTGCCACCGGGCGTTGCTACGGTAGGCGTATCGACAGCGGGCGGTGGCGAGGTTGGTTCGGGTGTTGCCGTAAGCGCGGCGAGCGGGTTAGAGATCGCGTTCGGTTCGCTCATTCGTTCCTTACCTTCCATGATGTTTGGCCCCGCATCGCCGCTTCAATCACTTACTGTTTCTGAAGCCAGATGTTGCGGAATTGCACCGGGTGCCCGTGATCTTGCAACAGAATGGGGCCGGGTTTCGCGGGATCGCCACCCATGCCCGCTCGCGTGTTATCGACAGGGATTTCCGCGTTCTCGTGAACCAAGACACCGTTATGACGCACGGTCATGCGGGCAGGTTCGGTCTTCTTGCCGTTTTCGAACTTCGGGGCTTTGAACTCGATGTCGAATGTCTGCCACACGGTTGGGGCTTTGCATGCATTCACTTTGGGCGGATGAATATCGTAGATCGCGGCGCAATCGTTCTTCCCACTCTTGAGGCCATAGCTATCGAGCACTTGCACTTCGTAGCGGCCTTGCACATATACCCCCGCATTGCCGCGACCTTGCCCGGTGCCTTGCGGTTCGTACGGCACGCGGAACTCGATGTGCAACAGGAAATTGCCATCGAACAGGTCGCGTGTCATGATGTCGCCGTGCCCTTTCACGCCCTGCATCACGGCATCCTTGAGATCCCACTTCACTTCGTCTTTGCCGTTCTTCTTCACCCACTTGGAGAAGTCCTTGCCATCGAACAGCACGATCGCGCCCGCAGGTGCCGGCACAGATTCCGCGTCTTTCAGGTCTTCGGCTTTGGCGATCTTCACTTTGTCGTCGAGCTTCCACGGACCAGCGTCTTTGGCCAAGACCGCCATGGAAAAGAACAGCACGCAGGTGATGGAGAGGAATCGCATGAGAGATCTCCAAATGGGGTAAGGTGTCGAAAGGAGATTGTACGGAACCCGCGTCATGACTGGCGTGGTTCGCCAAACTGTTGTGGTTCGCGGGTTCTTCCCAAGTTTCTGTTGTTGCCGGTATACTGTCCCCACCTCGTTGGAGACATTTCATGTATCGCATCGCACTGCTTATTGTCATGTCGGTAGCCGGTCCGGCCGTCGCGCAAACGCATCAGGTGAAGCTCAACGGCCACACGTTCACACTTCCGCAAGGCTTCACCATTGAAGTCGCAGTGGGTGCGGACATGGCCCCGCGGCCCATCGCCTGCGACTTCGACGCGAAGGGGCGGCTGTATGTCACGGACTCCAGCGGTTCGAACGAGAAGTCCACGATACAACTGGAAAAGAAGCCGCACCGGATCTTGCGACTCGAAGACACCAATGGCGATGGGAAGTTCGATAAGCAAACGGTGTTCGTGAAGAACGTAATGTTTCCCGAAGGGTGCATGTGGCTAAACGGTTCGCTCTACGTTGCCGCCCCGCCACACATTTGGAAGTTCACGGATACCAACGACGATGGCGTTGCCGACAAAGAAGAAATTTGGTTCGACGGCAAAACGCTCACCGGCTGCGCGAACGACTTACACGGCCCCTATCGCGGCCCGGATGGCTACATCTACTGGACCAAAGGCGCGTTCGCGGAGCAGACCTACACCGTGAACGGGAAGAAGTTCACCACGCGCGCATCGCACATCTTTCGCGCGACCCCGGACGGGAAGAACATTGAACCCGTGATGACCGGCGGCATGGATAACCCCGTGGATCTCGTGTTCACACCCGGTGGCGACATCATCTTCAGCACGACGTTCTTCCAGCACCCCGCCAACGGCAAACGCGATGGCCTGATTCACGCGGTGTATGGCGGCGTATATGGCAAGGATCATAGCCCCGTGTACGATCACCCGTGGACGTCGCCGACTCTCATGCCCGTGCTCACGCACATGGGACCGGCCGCGCCGTGCGGCTTGCACCGCTACGAATCCGATCAGTTCGGCAAGGAATACGCGAACAACATTTATTGTTGTCAATTCAATCTGCGGAAAGTGAGTCGGCATGTGTTGGTGCCGAAGGGTTCGACTTACGAAACGAAAGACAGCGATTTCGTGGTGTCGGACAACATCGACTTCCACCCGACCGATGTGATCGAGGACGCGGACGGCTCGCTGCTCATCGTCGATACCGGCGGCTGGTACAAGCTCTGCTGCCCCACGTCGCAGCTGGTGAAGCCGGACGTAACCGGCGCGATCTATCGCGTGAAGAAGGTTGGGGCGCACAAGGTGGACGACCCACGCGGACTTAAGATCGACTGGGCGAAACTCGACGTGCCGGCGCTCGGGAAATTGCTCCACGACCCGCGGCCCGTGGTGCGCGCGCGGGTGATCGAATTCGTCGATTCGCACGGCAACCAGACGACGCCATTCGACGTAGCGGTGGCGGGACTGACAGCAGACACGACGGAACACGGGGCACTTGCAGCAACATGGCTCGTTTCGCGCGACATCCGGCCACAGCCGCTATCCCTCGCCGCCGCGCTGACGCACCATCCAAACGAAGAAGTTCGTAAGGCCGCGTCGCACGCCCTAGCTGTCGCCGCACCGTTCGTTGATCATTACTCGGACTACGCGGAGAAGCGTCTCAAGGACCGGTCGCCGGGAGTGCGGCGAGTCGCGGCGATGGCGGTCGGCAGGCATAAGCTCGAGTCCAGCATCGACCCGATCTTCACCGCCCTCGCCGACGAGAAGAACGATCGCGAACTGGATCACGCACTTACATACGCACTCATCGAAATCGGCAACGCCGGCGAAGTCGCCGAAGGGTTGAAGTCACCGTCGCCGCGTGTGCAGCGGGCATGCCTTGCGGCGCTCTCCAACATGCCAGAAACCCAATTGTTGCTCACTGCACCGGCTGTGATCAAGCATCTTGATGCCAAGGACGCCGCGCTGCGTGAAACGGCGTGGTGGGTCGCGGTGCGTAATCCGCAATGGGCCGCCCACATGGGGCAATATCTTCGCGACCGCGTGAAAGAATTGCCGGCGATGCCGCAGGCCGAACAAGAGGAGTTCGCTACGCGATTGGCCGCGTTCCTTGGCAATGCCGACATTCGGAACGTGGTCGCCGATGCCTTACTCGTGAATGAAAACCCCGGCCCGCCACGCTCGCTGTTGTTAGCCATGGCGGCTTCAAAGTTAAAGGCGTTGCCCGAGGAATGGCGCACCGGCGTTAAGATCGCGCTCTGTTCTTCTTCACGCGACACCGTGCAGAACGCCATCGCGGTATTGCGTTCCGTTCCCGCATCTGCCACCCATCACGCCAAGATTCTGGAAGAAGTGAATGATTTCCGCACGCAACGCAAGATTCCACTTCCCGCTGAACTCGCCCATGCGTTGCGTGCCACGGCACCGGTGGGAACCGAGTTAACCGAGAGCATCGTGCCGCAAGTCATTCGCGATGTGAATCAGCAGAACACCGGCCCCGTTCGCGCAGCGGCCGCCGATCTGCTGACACGCGCCAAGCTCAGCAACGACGCACTCGAAAGCCTGGCTTACGCACTGAGCACCGCCAACCCGCTGGAACGACCCAAGCTCCTCGGCGCGTTCGAGAAGTCCAAGGACGAGAAGGTTGGCTTGGCGTTGATCGCCGCGTTGCAATCCGCGAGCGTGCTGCCAAGCATTCGCATCGAGATGGTGAAGCCAATTCTCGATAAGTACCCGCAAGCAGTGAAGGCAGAAGCCGAGAAACTCTACGCGGCACTTGCCAAGGCGCGCGAAGGCGAAACCGCCCGCCTGGAGAAGCTCTTCTCGGAATTACCCACCGGCGATATCCGTCGCGGGCAAGTGGTGTTCAACTCGCAGAAAGCGCAGTGCATCGCGTGCCACAAGATGGGTTACGTTGGCGGAATGGTCGGGCCGGATCTCACGCGCATTGGCGGTATTCGCACGGAACGTGATCTGCTCGAAGCCATCGTCTTCCCCAGCGCGAGTTTTGTGCGAAGCTACGAACCGGTGCGTGTGGTTACCACCGATGAGCGCGTGCTTAACGGCGTGCTCAAGAAAGACGCACCGGACGAAATCATCGTGGTGGTGGCAGTCGATAAGGAAGAGCGCGTGGCCCGCACCGATGTGGAAAGCATGACTCCGAGTGCGGTGTCGCTGATGCCCGCCGGATTGGATCAGCAACTAACGCCGCAAGACCTCGCGGATCTCGTGGCGTTTCTCAAAGCGAGTAAATGATAAGGGATAAAGACATGCGGCCGGGGTAAACCCGGCCGCTCGCCTGCTGCGCTACTTCTTTTCTTTCACTTCCCAAAGGTGAAGCGTGTACTCTTCACCATCGCCGGATTTAACCATCACGGTTTTGTCCGGCTTCCAATCGCCCAGCAAGAATCGATGCGATACCACACGCGCTCCGGGCTTCAGTAGCTTCTGCAATACCGGACTCATGCGTGCGCCAAGATCGTCGCCAATGTACACCAACACCACGGTCGCCTCGGCGGCATCGGCCATATCCTTCTCGTTGAGAATATCGCCCTGCTTGATGGTCACGCGCTCAGCCACGCCTTCCGAGGTCGCCTTCTCCTGAGCGATCTTGACCATCTTCGGATCGATGTCGATCCCCACGCCCTTCTTGGCACCGAGCTTTTTGACCGGGCGAATGAGCATGATCGCATCGCCGCAGCCCGGATCGAAGATCACGTCGTCCTTGCCCACGCGGGCGAGCTTCGCCATCTCGTCCACAATGTCGTTTGGCGTAGGCACCCAGCGCACCACGATCTTATCGAGCTTCTTGTCTTCCTTGGTCAGATCGACCGTAACGGCGTCGCCGGCTTTTACTTTCACTTCGCGCGGCCGCGTGATCTTGGTGTAGTTGTTCGGCTCCACCAGAGCTTCGACTTTGAACGTGTATTCCTTACCTGGCTCCAACTCTGGAGTGGTGAAGGTGAACGTGGCTCCGCTCCCTTTCACTGCGGTGCCATTCACAGACACAGTCGTGTCCTTGTAGCGATTATCGGGCACCGTAATCGTGATGGTGGCCGTCTTCTTCTCCTGGCTCATGGCCAGTGACGCAATCACGAGGATCGCGGCAAAACTCGCGAATCGCATGGGTTCCATTCTCCTGAGGTAAGTCGATGGGCGTGCCCGAACATTTTGCGCTTCTAACGCTCGGGCTTCCAGTAGTTCCTTCGCTCAATCAGCGTGAACGCCAAAGAAGCAACAACGCGACGAAACCAATGACCGGTGCCAGCCCGGCGATCACGAAGCCGGTGTCGTAGCTCTTGGTCGCATCGATGTGGGCACCCATGCTTCCTTGAAACAGCCCGGCCAACACCCACGCCGTCGCCGCGAGTATGCCCGAGATTAACCCCATGTTGCGGGCCGGCAGTTCCTGCACGAAGGCGTAGTAGTAAGGGTGCAAGCCCAGGATTCCCGCCCCCGCCAAGATCAGCAGCGCCACCGCCGGCCACCCGCCGCCAATCAATGGCACCGCCGCGGCTGCGAGTGTGATGAGCGAGAATATGCCGAAGCCAATGATGCGCGCCGAATGCACCATGCGGCCGCGCAGCACCATCCAACGCACGAGAAGCCCGGAGAACAAGCAACCGAGATCCGCCGCGATGTAGTAGCCCGCGATAACCAGATCCGTGGTATTGTTCGAGAAGCCCTGCGATTCCTTCATATACTTCGGCAACCACGCGCGCAAGAATTGCCAACTCACGTTCAAGCAACTCACCACAATCAGCAACGCCAGCAATATCTTGAGGAATCGCCCCCACTGGAACGATACCGAATCCGAATCGCTGTCCGGCGGTTCCGGCTCGGCCCTAACATCCAGATCGCCCTTGCGAACCAGTAACAACCACAGCGGCACCCACAGCAAGCCGGCGATGCCGATCGTCCAAAACACGATTTGCCACGACCCGCCAAGGTTGCGAATGAGCATTACATACAGCGGAACCAGAATCGCACCCAGCGAAGCACCGGACTGCAGAATGCCGTTGCCCAGCGGGCGATCCTTCTTCAAGAGAATCTGGCGTGCGGTAATCAGTGCGCATGGCCAGTGCCCCGCTTCGAAGAATCCCAACACGGTGCGTGAGATCAATAACCAGCGGAACGGCCCACTACCGGGTTCATCCGGATTTTCCAATGAAGCGGTGAACGCGGGATCGGCTAACCACGGCGTCGCCAGCCCGGCGATCGACCAACCCGCAAGCACCACCGGATAGAGCAAGCGCGGGCCAAAGCGATCGGCCAGAAGCCCGAAAAAGATGGAACCGGTCGCGAAGGCCAAACTGAAGCCGCGTTCGATCAACCCATAGCGCGTATCCGTGATGCCATACCGCTCTTTCAGTTCGGTAGCGGTTTGCGGCAGCGCCTGGCGATCCATGTAGTTCAACAGCGTGGCCAACAGCAGCACGCCACACACCCACCAGCGCCAGGATGCCCGATCGAACAGACGCGAAGAACTCGGAATACTCACAACAACTCCGGGTAACGATGATTCTTGCTACGGTTGCGGAACATCACGTGCAGGCTTTTCCGGTGCCGTTATTCCCAGCTTTCGCCGTCCCATTTCGCAATCCGTTCCAGATACGCAGCCACACCCGCAGCGAAGTATGTGAACAACGCTTCGCCCTTCTCCGCGGTCGCAGCGGCGGGGTGCCCGATGTGCCCATGCTCACTCCGGTCGGGCATCACCCACGCGCGATGGCCCGGCGAGAACCCCTTGCCGAATGGCACATCGGGCACGGCCTTCAGATCGCCCACCACAAGGTGTGGTGCGAGTCGCAAGATCATCGATGTTTCCCACTCGCACGCGTGGCCCATCTGCTGTTGCGTTAACTCCGGAATGTGCGTTGGCGGGCCACCAGCGGCGTCCCAGTATGTGAGCGAGATCAACAGCAAGTCGCGGCGGTTGCGGTGTTCCTGCTTGAGTTCGAACAATGCTTGCTGCGCCGGCACGATATTGCCGCCATGCCCGTTCACGAACACGATTCGCGTGAACCCGTGCGAAATGAAACAGTGTGCCAGGTCTTTCAGCATGTCCAGGTAAACACGTGCGGACGCCGAAAGTGTGCCGGGGAAATCGAGATGGTGATGCGAGTTGCCGAACCACTGCAGAGGCGCGAACAGGCACGCACCGCCAACGGGCGCGAGCTTCACCCGCCGCAACACTTCGCCCAGCAACAGCGAATCGGTGAACACCGGCATATGTTTGCCATGCTGTTCCAGCGCTGCAATCGGAAAGATAATGGGCGTGGATTTCGGCAACGCGGCAACAACGGGCCATGCAAGATCGGTAAGTTCCATCAGACAGGTTCCGGCGGGTAACGCGGCAACGCGGGTAGGATGCGGAACAGTGTATCCGAGATGCGTGAGATTTCCCCGTTTGAAGTGTGAACGCGAACCCGCGTCATGACTGACGCGGGTTCTTCACTTAACTTGAAGTGTGAATGCAAAACCGCGTCATGACTGACGCGGCTCGCCTTAAGAGAAATTACTTGCGGTCGGGGTCTGTCGCGATTTGATCGACAACCTGCTTCATCGCATCTTCCGCCGTTGCGCCAATCCCCTGATATTGCCGCCGTGCGCCAGTGGGGCCAATCGGCACGGAAGCCCGAAACACATACTTGCCCTCTTCCCGTTCCATACGCTGATCGGCGGGGCTAATCCCGTATCGTTTCAGCGCGGCCAGCAGAGCATCGGGCTTTTCTTCTGCAATCGGGGCAGATTCTCCAGGCGGCAAAACTCCCCCAACTTGCCGAAGCGGAACGCGATTGTCCGCATCGGCTATCTTGAGTTCTTCGCCATCGCCCCGACTCGCTGCGAGTGCCGCCGGCGTTGTATTGGCTCCGGGGTGAAAGGAACCTTTGAAGCGATTGGGATCGTCCGAGTAACGTGCCCCGGATTGGCTATCGGTGCGGCTGGTCGGCGAAACGAGTGGATCGCTGCCGCGAGCGGTGCCGTCGCGATCTGGGAGCGGAACATTTTGTGGAGGAATGCGTGATGGTCCGTAAACCAGAGGATCGCGGAACTTGCCGTTTCCGTTGCTCACTCCTCCTGTAGATCCTTGCCGCGACTTGCAACCGGCAAGGGCGAATAGCACCACAACCGCGGCCAAAAGGCCCCGTTTGGAGAGCATTCGAAATTGCGGGTTCTGAGTCGTCATCTTGACCCGCCTCCGAGGGCGGCTACACCAGCGAGGGATTCACGGGCAAACCACCACCTCTACTCTCACCGACCAAATGGCCGCAGTCCACGCCGGAAGGTCGGATTCCGGCGAACTCCGGGGAGAGAAGGTGGGGCGGTTCCCCATGGGCAAACTTTACCGATGGCATAACCACTACCTGAGGCGGGTTCAATGGCGGTTTTCCGGATCGCGGTAATTGGCGGCGATGGAATCGGGCCTGAAGTCATCGATCAGGCGATTCGCTCTGCCGAAGTTGCGGCACGCAAATGCGATGCTGCGGATTTGCAATGGAACAAGCTCCCCTGGAGCACGGCCTATTACAAGCAACATGGCCGCATGCTGCCCGAAGATGGCTGGGAGCAACTCAAACCACACGATGCGATATTGTTCGGCGCGGTGGGCGATCCCAGCGTTCCAGACAAGATCACCGTACACGAGCTGTTGCTCCCCATGCGGCGAAAGTTCGATCAATATGTGAATCTTCGCCCCGCGTTTCTCTTCGCCGGTGTGCCCTGCCCCATCGTGGGAAAGAAACCGGGCGAAATCGACATGATGGTGTATCGCGAGAACACCGAAGGCGAATATGCACCGGTGGGTGGCAATCTCTATCCGGGCACCGAGCACGAAATCGCGGTTCAAACCGGAATCTTCACGCGTCGCGGATGCGATCGCATTTTGCGTGCCGCGTTTGAAGCCGCCCGCAAGCGACCGCGCAAGAAGCTCACCAGCATCACCAAATCCAACGCACAGGTGTGGGGTCTGGGGCTTTGGGACGATGCCTTCGAGGCGGTGCGTAAAGATTACCCCGATGTGCAAAACGGTTCGCTTTTGGTCGACGCCGCCGCCATGGACTTCGTCCGCAAGCCCGAAGCCTTCGATGTGGTGGTCGCGAGCAATCTGTTCGGCGATATTCTCACCGATCTGAGCGCCGCCGTTACCGGCAGCATCGGGCTGGCAAGCTCCGCGAACATCAACCCCACGCGACAATTCCCGAGCATGTTCGAACCGGTTCACGGTAGCGCTCCGGATATCGCCGGTAAAGGCATCGCCAACCCGATGGCCGCCGTGCTTAGCGCCGCGCTCATGCTGGATCACCTTGGGCTGGCGAAGAGTGCCACCGCAGTGCGAAACGCCGTGAGCACGGTGCTGGCGGAAGGGAAAGTGAAGACGCCCGACCTGGGCGGCACACACACGACTACAGATATGGGTAATGCCGTTGTCGCCGCGATCGGCTAAATCGAACGCCTTCGCCCCTTTCTTGCGAGGGGCCGCTACACGGGAGCATGAATGCCGACCGGATTGCAGATCATCCTGACACTCAAGGTTCTGGTTGCCGCGGTAACGGTGCTACTGATTGCGTCGCTTGTCGCGCTGGTGTTGCACAAGCCGCGGCTCCACGGAAAGATCAACACGTTGTTCTTCGTGCTCACCATGCTCACAGTTGTGGGCTTCGAGTTATTGCTTCAGTTTGTGAACGTGAAGGAAACCTTTACCGACGAAGCACGGGCGGCGCTTCGGGTTCACCTCTGGTTTGCGGTTCCCTCGGCGTTGCTCTTGCCGTTGATGTACTTCACAGGCAAATCACACCGGACATCGGCCCACATTGCAATCGGGCTTGCATTCGTGATAGTGTGGGCGGGTACGTTTATCACCGGAGTCTTCTTTCTTCCCCATCAATAACGACAACGACTGCGGCCATGACGGCAGGAAGCCAACCGGACCCGATTCCCGAACTCGCTGGCGAGTGGCACCTCGATGCCGAACCACTCATCGAGCCGGAAGCGGAGTTGGCCGTTCCGAGTCCGTTGCCAGAGTTAGCGCCCCCGTTACTTGCGAACCACAACTCCACGGCACCCGCACCATCCCTTCCGCCTGGCAACATTCGCCCGCCAGATTCCAATGAAGTGCCGCCTTCGCCCGAGCAGATTATCGAGGCCATGCTGTTCGTGGGTGGTCCACCACTGACGAGTGAAGCAACGTGCGCGGCAATTCGTGGCCTCACGTCGCACCGCTTCCTGGCCGCCATCGACACACTCACCCGCCGTTACCGCCAACAGAAGCGGCCCTATGCGATTGTTCCGCGCGATGAAGGCTTTGTTCTGATGCTTTCGCCGGGGTATCGTGGGCTGAAAGAGCGATTGTTTGGCGGGCCACGCGAAGCCCGGCTCACGCAATCCGCGTTGGATGTGCTCTCCGTGATTGCATACCGGCAGCCGGTGGGGAAGGATGAAGTGGATGCCATTCGCGGCACGGATTCTGGCTCCACACTGCGGCAACTGGTGCGATTGGGCCTCATTGCGATTCGCCATCGGGCCGAAGCCGGTATTCGCGAAGTGCGCTATGGCACCACGCCGCGATTCTTGCAGGTCTTCGGGCTGGCATCACTCGAAGAACTCCCACAGCTCGGCGACACGACACAGGCTTGAAAGGGCACGCGATGCGAGCGCGGCCACAACTCCGAACCTGGATCTGGCCCCTTCCGCCGGTCGCCCGCCGATTGTGGGGCGTTATTCTCGGGGCATCGCTCTATTGCTTCGCCGTGTACCTCCTGGCGGGCAATCTCATCAGCCGCATGCCAAGCTGGTCCAGTGAATTCGGGCTGGTGAATGGCATCATCATGGGCGTTCTCGTCGGGATTCGCACGCGCGCTTCGCTCGACCGATGGTTCGAAGGGCAGCGGCTCTGGGGCGACGTGGGAATTCACGCGCGGAACCTCTCGCTCAAAGTCGCCCATCTGGTCCGCGCCGATGCGAGCGATCGCCGCGTCTTTGCCGCTCTGGTATGTGCGTTCGTTGGAGCAGTGCGAGACCGCCTGCGCGGCATTGATGCCAGCATTGAAGGAACGCCGGGCGTCGATCCGCTTCCGCCCGGTGCGTGCCATGTGCCGGCACACCTGGCAGGCCGGCTCTATGCACTGGCGTCGCGATGGCACGCCGAAGGGAAATGCGACCTTCCCGGCTTGTGGGCGTTCGAAGCCAATGTGCGCGCAATGATGGACGCTGCGGGCAACTGCGAACGCGTGGCCCAAACGCCCATCCCGATGTCGTTCCACGCCCTGCTGCGGCACGGCCTGATTCTGAGCTTGCTGCTCGCGCCGTGGCACCTCATTCACACGCTCGGCTTGTGGGCAGTGCCGGTGCAAGGCTTCATCATCTACTTCCTGTTCGGTGTCGAATTGACTGCCGAGGAAATCGAGAACCCCTTTGGCAACGATGTGGATGATTTGCCGCTGGGCATGTATTGCGATGCGATTCGGCGCGATGTGGTCGATATCCTGACGGCCGCTGTGGACAAATCGCCCGCCGCACCCGCACTGCCGAATCAAACCTCGGCCGCCATTCCCACCGTGACGGAAGAAGCCGAAGAGTGAACATCACTTTCGCTTCGCATTCTCTTCCACCGCGAAGATAACTTTCTTCTCCGGGCGATCAATTCCAACCAATCCACCTGTCTTCGGATCGCGCGCGATTCCCTGGCCGGGAAACGGGCTTGCGAGCGCTTCCACGAATTGCAACTCCGCGCCTTCTTTGGGCACCTTGAGCCGGTACAGCACCTTGAAGTGGTGATGCGCAACTAACAGCGTATCGCCATCGAAGATGCCGCCAGATGCGCTCATCTTGTCCCAGTCGTTCACCACCTTGGCCGGGAATGTCCAGCGTTGTTCTTCTTTGAAGCCATCGGCGAAACGAATGAGCACGGTCTTCGCGTTATCTGCGCCATAATGCGCGAAGCAGCACCACCAGTTCTTGCCATCGTGGATGTTCCACACCAGGCTTCCGGGCGGATTCTTGAACTCGTAAAAGATCGTGAGCTTGTTCGTTGCGGGATCGTAGACGCGAATCTCGCTGGTTTCCGGCAGTTTGGGATAGTTGGAGTGGGCACAGTACACCTTGCGATCGTGCAGGAACGCGCTGTTCAGGTGTTCGGCGGCTCCTTCGCTCAGAGCCAGCCGCTTGCCGCTTGCCCGGTCATACGTCGCAACTTTGGTGTTGCTAACTGCGAACACGCGCGTGGCATCGGCGGCAGCGGCTTGCGTGGCATATTCCGATTTCAGCTCGCTCTCGGCCTTCCATCCCGGCTTGAGATCGAGCTGCGATTCCGCACCGGCAAACAGGCCGATCAAGATCAACGATGCGAACATGGGTACTCTCCAAAACTGGACTTTACCACGCCACAAGAAAGGCTATGAACCCCCGCACTGAGTCGGAAAGGATTCTGACCAGACCTCCGCACGGAAGCGGTTTATCATGCGACGAATTGCGTTGTGTGCCGGACTGCCATTGGCAGTCGTGGTGGGAGTGACCATGTGGTTCACACTCGTCCCCGGTCGCTCGGGGGCGGGGTGAACCCCGGTCGGGTGCAGCGTGCCTGGCGGTCCGTCAGGCTTCGATCCCTACATGCAGAGTGCGCCGTTCGGAGCTTCTGCTCCGTACTATCCGCAGCAACAGCAGTACCAACAGTTTCAGCAGTGGCCCCAGGCGCAACCGTACTCGCAACCGCGACCGGTGGCGATGCAGCCGCATCAACGACCACAGCCGCAACCGCAGCAACAATCCCGGCCCGCACCAGTGGCAACAGTGTTACCCGAGCGATTGCCGGACCCCGATCCGCAGCCCGCACCGGCGGCCGTCGTGGTTCAGAATGTAGAAGTGCCGCCGCCCGAGCAACTCGGCATTCGGCTTACTGATGCGGTGGCAACACCGGTCATTGTTCCTGAACCCGCGAAGCTCGGGATTCGCCTGGAATAAGCGTCTGTTCTCGTTAATAACTCTCGACACCAGCCCCGAATCGATTCGGGGCTGGTTCATTATTGCTGCTTCTCTTTCACGCCCAACTTCTCCAGTGCCTTGCGTGCCGCCGGGCCAGCCTGGGCATCGCTCAATCGTGCGTCGCCGCGAAGTTCCTTGAGCTTCTCGATCGCAGGCAGGGCGGCTGTTCCCATTTCTCCCAGCGCGGTTGCCGCTGCGGCTCGCACGGAGCCATTGCGATCGTCCAGAAGTCGAATCAGGTTCGGCACCGCTTCTTTCGCATCGCGCCCGATCGCACCCACACTGATGGCTGCGGCCTCGCGGGTGTTATCGCCCGGATCGCGCAACATCTTCTGAAGTGCGGGGAGATCAGCCATGATTGGGCCAACAAGTGGCAGCGATTCCACCGCAGCTTGCCGCACCTGCGTGTTGCGATCCGTTAAACCAGTGCGAACATCTGCCGCGGCCTTGCGCACATCTCCACTACTTGCCGCCAGCGCTACTTTCGCGAGCAGTGCGAACTCAGGGTACTTCCCGCCGGCGATGGCTTCGAGATCCGCTCGCGCTGTTGCGGCCTGTGGCCCCGCTGTGGCCAGCGCGCGCAACGCAGCGATTCTCCCTGCCGTGTTACGATCCGTGTTCGCCATCGCCACGAGCTTCTTGAGACCTTCACCAGGAATGGGAACGAGCTTCGCCATCGCACTGGCGACAACGATCCGCGTATCAACCTCGGGGTTAACCATTTCACCGAGCAGCAATGCCGCGACTTCCTTGGACCTGGGATCTGCTGTCACCAGCGCGCGGAAGAGCAAGCGACGCTCTTCAAGCTGTAGATTCGGTTCGCGGGCCAGCGTAAGCAGTTCCGCAAGTGCGGGCTTGGCTCCTGGCCCCATGGCGGCAAGAGCACTCACGAACTGATCGCGCACCCGTGCTTCCTTCTCGCTGGCAAGCGCTTTCCCCAATGCTTCGGCAGCAGGTGAACCCATCGCCCCGAGAGATTCAAGTACGCAACCGGCGCGATAGCGAATGATCTGTTCTGGATCGCTGGCAAGCCGGCCGAGTTCCGCAGCGTGCTTCTTGGCTTCGGTTGGCTCCAACGTGCCAACCAGTTCAATCGCAGCCAGGCGGGCATAGGGGTTCGGGCTTTCTAGCTTGGCAAGCGCGAGCGGGATGAGCGGCTTGGCAGCGTCGCCCATGCGCGGTAGCGATTCAATCGCATAACTCGCCACGCTGTTGGGCGAGTCGATCGCACGGCGAATCAACTCCGTGGCATCGTCTTTCGCTTCGCCAATCCGAATCAATGCACACGCAGCGTCAATCGCCACGCTGCCGAAGGAATCTTTGAGTGCTGTTTGGAGTTTGCCCGTCGCGGCTTTGGCGCTGGGTCCGATGTCGCCCAGCGTGCGGGCGGCGAATGTGCGAGCCATGGGGTTCGGGTGAGTCAACAATTCCGCCGTGGGCGCAACAGCGGGGCTTCCAATGGCAACGAGCGCCCGCCAGTATGCTGCCTCTGAGCCAATCTGAAATGGCTGCGTCGCATCGAACTCCTCGGGGTATGCTTCGCGTGCGGCTTTTGCCAGAGCTTCCGCAGCCGGTGCCGCTGCCTTCCCCGCCGTTGCCAGTGCCGAAGCAGCCGCCGTGCGAACCACGCTGCTTTCGTCTCCCAGAGCAGTCATCAAGTGCGGAACGGCTCCTTCCGGAATCTCAGAAAGACCCACAATCAATTCCGCCGCCAGTGTCACGACATCGCGCTGCTCGTTTGCCAACAATGCCGCAAGCCCCACCGGATCAGTAATTCCAACTTCGCGAAGCGCATCGAACGCACGACCGCGAACATCGGCGTTGGAATCCGTGCAGAGTTTCATCACTTCTGGCGAAAGCGGGCGAGCGAGTGAACCCAGGAGACCAACGGTGTACACGGTGTGTTCGCGAATCGCGGCATCGGAGTCGGTCAATCCTTCACGCAGTGCGGGCAAGCCTTTCTCTCGGAGTGCGGCTTCGCCCTTGGGGCCACCGTGAGCGAGCGTAATGGCGGCAGCTTCACGCGTGCTCGAAATGCGTGTGGGGTGCGTCTTGCCCAGCCCCGCCGTGGTGCGATCTTTGAGAAGTTCCAGCAGTGAGGTAATCGATTCCGGATCGGTCTCCACCCACACCGCGAGTTCTTGCGTTGCGTCTTGCCGCGCTTTCGGATTGCTTCCTTTCAACGCGGTGAACCAGTACGCACGGTCTTTGGCGGTGGTGTCTGCGGGCGGTGTCTTGTCGTTTGCCTGAGTGTGCGGCTCCGGCTCGGCCACGGGTGGCTTCTTCGAGCAACCCATCGTAACCAGGCAAATGCAAGTCAGGAGTAACAGGTGTCGCATGTTGTGGCCCGCGTCCGGGTGAAGAGACGAAAAGAATTGTACGATAGCACGCACGGGATTGACTTGGCGAAACGCTCCGACCATTCGCAAGCAACGACAAAGCCCCCGGAGATCCGAGGGCTTTGCGGTGAGCAGCACGACGCGGGAACTTACGCGCCGTAGTCGATCTCTTCAGGATTCTGGAGCGGCTTATCGAAGATGAAGCGCCGGCGGCCATCCACATCTTCACCCATCAATCGCCGGAATTCCCTCTCTGCGGCCAAAGCATCGTTGAGTGTCACTTTCAATAACGTGCGGTGTTCCGGGTTCAACGTGGTTTCCCAGAGTTCGATCGGATCCATTTCACCCAGTCCTTTGAACCGCGTGACCGAGATCCCCTTTTCGCCAAACTTCCGGATGTCGGACACAAGCGCGAGCATGTGCGGCATATCGCGGCGAATCTCGCCATGCTCAACCACGAACCGCACGGGTGGCTCGCGACCGGCGACACGCGGCAGCGGGATCAGATCGCTCGCTTCGAATCCGGCTTCGCGCAACTTCGCGATTGCCCGGTTCAGCACGCGTACTTCGTGCCAGTCGTCCAGCGAGTATTGCTCCTCGGGAATCGGAGCCATCGCGGCTCCCGCCTGTTCGGGTGTCGGTGCTTCGGGTGTGGCGACCACATCGTTAGCAACCACGAGTTCCTTGCCGAGCTTCTTGGATTGCTCCGTTTTGAACACATCAACATCTGCGGCACTATAGAACCAGAACTCCCGGCCATCGAAGCGAACATGATACGACGGAAGTAAGCCTTCTTTGTTCGCACGGTGCAAGAACGATTCGAGATTGTGCCCGCGGCGTTCCAGCTTCACAACTGCGTTTTCCACTTCCATGAGCACCGGCAGAATCTTTGCCATCTGGTCTTCTGCCACATCGCGGTTCGCGCGATCGTTCATGGCTTGAACGTGAAGCACCGTTCCCTTTAAGCCGCGCGACGTTAACTCGCGCACCATGTCTTCGCGTGTTTGAACAAAGCGCGTTTCTTTCTTCTGCGTCACTTTGTAAAGCGGAGGGCGTGCCACGAAAACGTGCCCTTCTTCCACGAGCTTTCGCATCTGTCGGAAGAAGAACGTCAGCAGCAAGGTGCGAATGTGTTGACCATCCACATCGGCGTCGGTGAGGATGATGATCTTGCCATAGCGAACTTTGCTGACATCCTCGACATTGTCGATATCCACACCCACGGCCGAGATGAGGCTGGAGATTTCATTGTTGCGTAAGAGCTTTTCGAGCTTCGCCTTCTCGACGTTGAGCACCTTACCCCGCAGCGGAAGCACGGCCTGATACATGCGGTCGCGGCCACTTTCGGCACTGCCACCGGCGGAATCGCCTTCCACCAGGAACAATTCACTGCGGTCGCGGTCGCGGGTTGTGCAGTCCATCAACTTGCCCGGCAAGCCGCCGCCGTTCAAAAGCGATTTGCGATCTTTCAGTGCGTCGCGGGCTTTCTTCGCGGCGATGCGAGCTTCAGCGGATAGCACGATCTTCTTGCAGATGCGGGTCGCTTCCTTGGGGTTGCGTTCCAAGAAGTCCATCAACCCTTCGTACACCGCACTGCCAACAATCCCTTCCACTTCCGGGTTGTTCAGCTTCACCTTGGTTTGCGATTCGAATAGCGGATCCGGGTGGCCAATGCTAATGACAGCCGTGAGTCCTTCGCGGAAATCGTCGCCACGAAGCTCCAGCCCTTCTTTGAAGTAGCCTTCCTTTTTGCCATAGGTGTTAATGCCCCGCGTGATGCCGGAACGAAAGCCGGACAGGTGCGTGCCACCCACGTGATTGAATGCGCCGTTCGTGAAACAGCGTTCGATCTTCTCTTCGCCGGTCGTGTATTGCAGGGCAACCTCGACCAAAATGTCCAACCCCGCACGCTCGCCGCCGGTGTATTCAACTTCCTTGTAAATGTAGATCGGCGCGTGTTCGGGTGTTTCGCCGGTGTTCAGCCACACGACATACTCGGCAATGCCACCTTCGAACCGGAAGGATTCGCTCTTGCCATCGCGTTCATCGAGCAGCGTTAGGGCAAGCCCCTTGTTCAGATACGCGATTTCGCGGAAGCGATCGACCAGCGTGTCATACGAAAAGGTGATATCCCCGAACATTTCTGGATCGGGTTTGAAAGTGATCGTTGTGCCCGTTTTCTTGTCGGGTGCTGGCCCGAGATCTTGCAGTGCGCTACTCGCAATGCCGCGTTCGAATTCCATTTTGTACACGCGACCGTCGCGCTTCACTTCCGCATCGCACCATTCGGAAAGTGCGTTCATCGCCTTCGCACCCATGCCGTGCAAGCCAATCGACATCTTGTAGGCGTTGTTATCGAACTTGCCACTATTGCCCGCAATGGTAAGCGCTTCTTCCAACGCAGACTTTCCGGTGTCCGCCTTGATGCCAACCGGGATGCCGCGGCCATCGTCCGAGATCGAGATTGAGCCATCGTTATGAATCACGACGCGAATGAGCTTGCAATACCCCGCGAGCGCTTCATCGACCGAATTGGAGACGATTTCATAAACGAGGTGATGCAACCCGGCGGACTGCGTGTTCCCCACATACATGCCAGGGTTCTGGCGAATGTGGGCCGCGTCCTTCAATGTCTTGAGGTTCGCTTCACTATAGCTATCGACTGTCTCAGTATTCATGGTGTATGTCCTACACTTCAAGAGGAAGGATCACCCGCTCAGGGTGAACTTATTTCTGTGTCGCCACATCGGGGGCGCATCTTCACCACACACCGACGCGGAATTTCAGATCGGTGAGCGTGACACCCGGAAGCGATTTGCGAAGTTTCGCGATCAGGCCGCGCTTGTGGAATTGGGCCAACTCCGAGAGCACCACCGCATTGCGCACTTCGATTTCCAGCACACTCCGCTTCATGCCCAATACGCGGGTGTTCTTCAGCACCGCTTCGCCTGCGGCTTCCGCCCATGCGGCTTCCAGGCGCGTGCGATCGTTCTTGCGGCCCCAACCGCGTGACGTGAACAACCGACCGAGAATCTCGGAAATGTTCTCCGGCCCTTTGTTGCCATCGGCCATGAATGCCTCAGCCTGCTAGCGGCATCACAAGGTACACGTAACCATCGCCGCAACGGAACAACGCGGGTTTATCGCCCCCGCTCATTTCCAGCATCACCGTGGGTTCGCCTTCGAGCGCTCGAAGGAACTCGACCAGGTACGACGGGTCGAACGCAATCTGAACCTCGGGGCCATCGTAGTCGGGTAGCGGAAGTTCCACTTCGCTTGAGCCGGTATCCGCTCCGCGGGCTTGCATCGCCACTTTGCCGGCGGAGAACGTCATATCAACGCGTTTACTTTCATCGTCGGTCACAATGGCGGCCTGGCGAATGCGTGCGAGAAACTCGCCGACCGGAAGCGGAATGTTGACCGTGGAACCTTTGCTCGTTTGGCCAATGATGTCGCGATACGGCGGATAGCGGCCTTGCACCAGCGTGGTGTAGATCATGGCGCGTTCGGTCTGGAACAGTGCGTCGTTGGGTCGCAGACCGATTCGCACCAGTTCGCCATCATCCGTGAGATTTCGTTCCAATAATGCGATCGCCTTGGGCGGCACAAGGTGCGATGTCTTGGCACTATCGGCGGGGCCATACACATTGGCCGGCCCTTCGCACACCGCGAGCCGCTTGGTATCGGTGGCCACAAGCCGCGCCACTTTTCCTTCTGCTTCCCAAAGCACGCCCTTGAGTGCAAATCGCCCGCCACTATCTTTCTTGTCCGCTGCGAACGCGGTGCGTTTGATCATGCTGCGAAGCACGCCCGCTGTGATTTCGTGGTAACGGCCCGCATCGTCGAACGCGGGGAGATCCGGGAACTCATCCACCGGGCGAGTGGGCAATTCAAAGCGACTCGTGCCCGCTTTCACCCGTGTTCCTTCCGGCGTGGCATCCAGGCTGATTTCGTCGTCGCTACTTTCTTTCAGAATCTGCCAGAGCTGGTTAATCGGGAGAATGGCCGAACCGGCCTGGCTCACGACATTGCCACGAAGCTCGTAGCGAATGCCCACTTCGGTATCGAATGCGATGAGCGTGAGCGCATCGTCTTGCGCCACGGCTTTGATGCTGCTGAGAATCTCTTTCGTCGTTCGAGTGGGAACCGCAGCGGATACCAATTGGCACGCGGTAAGCAATCCACTTCGTGGGCTCGTTAGCTTCATGACATTTTCCTTCCCTGGTCTCTTCCGTTTCCCTTTGCGTTGTGGCGAAACGAATACCTATATTCCTTTAATGTAAACATTCAGTAGAGGTAGTAAGGTGTTGCCTGTTTCTGGCGCGCACACACCAAGCACCCACCTTAACCTCTGTAATTCCTGGCACTTCACACATCAGTGCTGCCTGTGGAAAACCTGGCGCGCACACGGCGCGCCAGTGGTTTCCTGTGCCGCGCGGATTATGTCGTTGATTCGAGGCCGTCAATCGCATTCATTGCGCGCCTTTCGATCATTCTCGCGCGCCAATCGCGCGCCAGGTTTTCCACAGGCTTGCGTGAGGCCCGCTACGGGTTGCGAAAGCATCAGGTCAGTTCACCTCGCAACTGTCGCACCCGTCCGTTAAGCACCGCATCGGTTTTGATTAACTCTTCGATCTTGCGGCAAGCGTGGAGCACCGTTGTATGGTCCCGGCCGAACGCGGTTCCGATGCGGGGCAGCGAGAGTCCGGCGAGTTCACGCACCAGATACATCGCCACCTGGCGCGGAACCAGCACGTTCCGCAATCGGCTGGAGCCGAGTAGTTGCTTCTCCGCGATGCCAAACGCCGCCGCAACTCGTCGAATGATGGCCGCGACGGAACCTTCGCGCGAGGTCGGTTGTTCATTCTGGGCCAGAATCTCTTGCACGATACTGCGATCGAGCGGGCCGGGATATTGCGGGGCGAGCAGCGCCAGATTGCTGAGCGAACCGATGGCGGAACGCAGCCCGGCGGTTTGTTCGGCGAGCCATTCGCAGGCGTCGTCGCTGAGTCGCAGCTTCTTCTTTGCGGCAACGGCCTTGAGAATCGCCATCCGGCTGGCGGCTCCCGGCGTTTGCAGTGGCACCACAAGCCCGGAGGCGAGCCGCGAAGTTAACCGGTGCGGCAGTTGCGTGAGGCCCGCGGGACCGATGCCGGATGTCACGATGAGCGCTTTGCGGCGGCGTGCTCGCTGATCGAGCAACGCACAAACGCCATCGGCGGCGCGCTCGGGCAGATGCTGGATATCTTCGAGAATCAGCGCATCGCACGTTACCAGATCGCGGTCGGCGAATCCGGCGTCTTCACCGGTCGATTCGAGCCGTGCCAGATCGCCTGCGGGTTCGATGCGGGCGATGAGTTCGGGCAAACCTTGCGTGACGGCCGCCAGGAATGCCGATGTCAGGTGCGATTTCCCACAGCCCGGTGCGCCGTGCAGGAATAACGGACACATCGAAGCGGGCTTTTCAAGCACAACCGCTCGCGCCAGCGTTCTAATCGCGCGCGCCGCGAATTGGTTCTCTGGGAGAAGGAGAAAGTCGCCCAGGTTAATTCGCGGGGAGGGTTTTTCGTCGGCGGGTGCGGTCATCCGGCCCTCGTCCGTGAGAGCGTGGCGGGCACCGAAATTCGACCGCCGGAGTGTGATCATTCCACTCTGCATTATATCGATAACGCATGCTCAGGTAAAGCCCGGTTCAATGTAATTAAGATCAACAGAAATAGGGATTTGCGGCGAAGTTAAGATGGATGGGATTGGCCCGCTTTGCTCCGTGAAGTGCGGGTGATTTCAATGGCATAGCCGATTCGATTCGCGGCTTCGTCGATGTCCGCGATGGTGGTGAGTGGCGACAAACTGAAACGCAGAGCCGAGCGAAGCACATCGTCGGGCACGCCCATCGCTTTAAGCACCGGACTGGGCAACAGACTGCCGCTCGAACACGCCGAACCGGTCGAGCAGGCCACGCCGGCAAGATCGAGAGACATGAGTAGCACATCCGCACGGCATCCGGGGAACGAGATGTTCAGCGTGGTTGGCACCACATCCGTTGCACTGATCTCGGGGCCATTCACTTGCACAGGCGATGCGATTTCGCGCAGGCGATTGGCGAGTTGCGCCCGCAGCGATTCGAGCGTCGTGCGGTTTGCGGTCATGTTCGCCACCATGCGAACGAGTGCGGCTTGCATTCCCACCGCGAGCGCGACCGGTTCCGTTCCTGGTCGCTTTCCCTGCTGTTGGTGTCCGCCGAACATGAGCGGGTGCAGGGTGGTTCCGCGTTTCGTGATCAGCACGCCCACACCTTTTGGCCCGCCGAACTTGTGAGCGGAAGCACTGAGCGTGGTCACGCTCAGATCGCGGAAGTTCACCGGAATCTTGCCGACTGCCTGGGCCGCATCGCAGTGCCACATGATGTGGGACGGATGCGATGCCACGAGATCGCGGATGGGTTGCACCGCACCGGTTTCGTGATTGGCGAACATGAGGCAAATCAGGCGAGTGTTCGCATGAAGCGGTGCAGGTTCCACGATGCCACGGCGATTCACGGGCCACCAAGTTATCGGCACGCCGCGCGTTTCGAGTTGTCGCAACGGTTCCAGCACGCAGGGATGTTCGAGGTGCGATGCGATGACACCGGAACTTGCACCGGGCGGAGCCAGCCCGAGCACCGCCAGGTTATTCGCTTCGGTCGCCCCGCTGGTGAAGGTCACTTCGTCCGGGTTTGCGCCGAGTAAGTCGGCGATGCATTCGCGCGCGTTCTCCAGTGCTTGCCGCGCTTTGCGACCGGCCGAGTGAGCCGACGAAGGATTGCCGAATGCGGTGCTTTCGATCGCGCGCATTGCCTCGGCGGCTTCGGGCAGAAGTGGCGTTGTCGCGTTGTGATCAAGGTAGATTGGCCGCATATTCGCCTGAAGGGATCGTCGTTCTTTGCGATAATCCGTTACTTTGCAGTCGCGCATCAACACACACGCGGCTTGTTATCTTATTCTTGAGTTGGGAGCGGCAGAGACTGGGGTCTATCTTTTCAACGATTGTCATTCACACGCAATTAACTGAGGAACATCCGCCGTGACCACTTCCGAAGTGCTTGCCCAACTCGAGAAACTCGGCACAGAGCAAACCCGCAAAACGTACAGACGCCACGGTGCGAAGGAGCCGATGTTTGGCGTGAAGATTGGTGATCTCAAAGTATTGCAGAAGGCTATCAAGAAAGATCATGCGTTGGCACTGGAACTCTACGCCACCGGGAATTCCGATGCGATGTATCTGGCCGCGCTCATCGCGGAACCGGAGAAGATGACGAAGGCTCAACTGCGAACGTGGGCCAAGGGCGCATATTGGGGCATGCTCAGCGATTACACCGTTCCATGGGTCGCATCGGAATCGCGCTTCGCCACGGAACTGGCACTCGAATGGATGGATAGCAAAACCGAGATGGTCGCATCGGCGGGATGGGCGACATACGCTTCGTATCTTTCGATTACGCCCGATACGGATCTCGATCTTGCGGAGATTGAGAAGCTGATGAACCGGGTTAAGGCGGAAATTGGCCGGGCGGCGAATCGCGTGAAGTATGCCATGAACGGTTTCGTGATTGCAGTCGGGGGCTATGTGGCTCCGCTAACGGCAAAGGCCAAGGCCGTGGGCAAGGCGATGGGCACGGTAGAAGTGGATATGGGCGAAACAGCGTGTCAGGTTCCGGATGCGGTTGCGTATATCGAGAAGATCGAGAAGATGGGCCGCGTGGGGAAGAAGCGCAAGACTGCGATGTGCTGATGAGAACTGTACCAAGGTCGTGCGAACCTCGCATGACTTGCGTTGTCGGTCAGCCGTTGTCCTCCTATCCTGTTTCGTAAGGGTGAACCACCGCGACGCGTTGCGTGTCCGGTTGCTTGGCAGGGGTTCCCTTTGGAGCGGTGGCAGAGTGGTCGATTGTGCAACACTGGAAATGTTGTGTACGGGTAACCGTACCGAGGGTTCGAATCCCTCCCGCTCCGCTTGATTCGATCTGCAGCACGCTCGCCAAAGTTGGCGGGCGTCTTGCATTATGTTGCCTGCATGAGATGGTCCGCCGTTCGCTTGCGAAGTGTTAATTCGTTCACATCACATTTCTGGGCCGCAGTTGCCGTGATCGCGCAGTCGCGGTAGCCTCAAGAGAGTTCCCCGCTTCGCCATCCCTCGGAGCATCTCCCGATGTCCCGCCTTATCATTGCGTGTGTCGCGGTCGCAGTTGCCGCGGCGTTTGCCATCGTGCCGAACCACACACCTTCCGCTCTGGCTCAGGGCAAGAAAAAAGCCGCGCCCGCTGATGCATCTGCGGAAGAATCGCTCGCACAGATCAAGTTCACCGATGCCAATCTGAAAGCCACACTTTGGGCTGCAGAGCCGCTGCTGGCCAATCCGGTTGCGTTCGCGTTCGACGAGAAGGGTCGCGTGTTCGTGGCTGAAACCACGCGGTTCCGCAACGGCGTTCCGGACACCCGAAGCCATATGTACTGGCTGGACGAGGATCTCGCCAACCGCACGATTGATGATCTTCTGGCGATGTACAAGAAGCACAATTACAAGGGATTCGAAGACTATAATGATCAGCTTCGCCTGGTGTGGGATAGCACGGGTAAAGGGAAAGCGGACAAGAGTACGATCTTCGCGGGTGGGTTTAACCGCCCGCAAGATGGCCTCGCGGCCGGCGTGCTGGCCCGCAATGGCAGTGTGTACTTCACCTGCATTCCGGATTTGTATCTGCTGAAAGATACCAAAGGCGACAACATCGCCGATCAGAAGAAGTCGCTCTTCACCGGCTTCGGCCCCACCGCACAGTTCCTCGGTCACGATTTGCACGGCCTGCGCATGGGGCCGGATGGGAAGCTTTACTTCAGCATTGGCGATCGCGGCTTCAACGTGACCACCAAGGAAGGAAAGAAACTCCAGTACCCGAACACCGGTGCGGTACTTCGTTGCGAGCTGGACGGCAGCAATCTAGAAGTGGTTCACCACGGGCTTCGCAATCCGCAAGAACTCGCCTTCGATGATCTCGGCAATCTCTTCACCTTCGATAACAATTCCGATAGCGGCGATCGCGCGCGATGGGTGAACATTGTGGAAGGTGGCGATAGCGGTTGGCGTGGTGGCTTCCAGTATGGAACGCTGTATCACACGCCAGAAGTGCCGCAGGGGAATCGCGGGCCGTGGAATGTCGAGAAACTGTGGCTCCCATTCTGGGAAGGCCAAGCCGCATACATCGTTCCCACTCTTGCGAACCTCGGAAACGGCCCCGCAGGACTCACGCACTATCCCGGCGTGGGTTTGAACGAGAAATATCGCGATCACTTCTTCGCGTGCGATTTCACTTCGAACTCGGATAGTAGCCGGATCTGGGCCGTGGCGTTCAAGCCCAAGGGTGCGAGCTTCGAGATGACGAAGGCTGAGCCATTCGTTCGCGGGCTGGTTCCCACCGATTGCGAGTTCGGCCCGGATGGCGCGTTCTATTGGTCGGACTGGGTGGGCGGTTGGAACCCTCCTGGCAAGGGCCGCATTGTGCGTGTGACCGATAGCGAGGCGATGAAGAACCCCGCCGTGGCGCAAGCGCAGAAGTTGCTCGCCGCGGGCATCGATAAGCTGCCGGTGGATGAACTCGAAAAGCTCTTGGAACACCCGCACCAACAAGTGCGGCTCGAAGCTCAATACGAATTGGTTCGCCTGAAAGCCGATGGGCGACTATCCAAAGTGGCCCGCCTATCCAAGAACCAGATCGCTCGCATCCAAGCCATCTGGGGCCTCGGCATTCTAGCACGCACGGAAATCGATTCCACCGATGTGCTGATTGGCTTACTGGAAGATGCAGACCATGAAGTGCGACGCTGTGCGGTTCACCAACTCGGCACCGCGAAACAGCACGCCCCTTCGGGCAAACCGCAATTCGGCCCCGGCCCGCAGCAAGCCCATTTGCGAACGCAACTAATCAAGTTGATGAATGACCCCAACGCGCGTGTGCGGGCCGCGACCGCCGAGACCTATGGCAAGATCGGGCAGCCTCAACTTCCCACCGCGGTACGCCCGACGCAAGAGCACGAGTTCTACGCACCGTTATTCGAGATGCTCAAAGCGAACGACGACAAAGATCCCTATCTGCGTCACGCGGCGGTCATGGGCTTATATCATGGTGCCCGCAACCCGATCGATCTCTGGAACGCCTGGACGCTTGCCAAAGGAAAGTACGATATCGCATCGGTGCGAATGGGCGTGCTGTTGGCATTGCGAAAGCATGGCAGCGACAAGGTAGCCGAATTCCTGAGCGACCCGGAACCGCGCATCGTGGCGGAAGCCGCGCGGGCGATTTACGACACGCGACTCACCAACAGCTTCCCGGCTCTGGTGAAGCTCACGGAGAAATCGGGCCAGCCCGATGCCGTGGCGTATCGCGCGCTGGCGGCGTGTTTGTGGGAAAGCACCCCGGATGCACTGGCCCGTTTCGCGGCTCGCGCAAGTGAACCGGATCACACGCGCGTTGTGGCTTTGAAGCTTCTGGCCGATTGGCCCAATCCTCCGCGGCGCGATCCGATTACCGGGTTAACGCTCGACCTCCCAAAGCGCGATATCGCGAAGGCCGCGAACGCACTCAAAGCCGCGGGTGTCGCGATCTTCTCCGGTTCCGGTGCCGTGCGGCGCGAGGCCGCGCAGATTGCGGCGAAGCTCGGCGTGAAGGAATTCGGCCCGCTGATGGTGGACATTGTGAAGGACAGCATGCAATCGGTCGCGCTTCGTGTTGAGGCGCTTTACGCGGTCGATGCACTGAAAGATGCCAGCACCAAGCAACTCGTTGCGCTCGCACTGGAATCGCCCGAGGCATTGTTGCGGGCCGCCGGGCGAAACGTGAAGGCACGGCTCGAACCTGCTGCCGTTATGGCGGAGCTTCCCCAACTCTTGCGGAATGCCCAAACTTCGCTGGCGGAGATGCAGGGTGCATTCTCGATTCTGGCCACTGCGGCATCATCCGAAGCCGCCGACAAACTGCTTGATGAGTGGCTCGATGCCGCGATTGCGGGCAAGGTTAAGGAAGAACTGATTCTGGATGTGCTCGATGCCGCCGAGGTGCGAGCCAACACACCCAAGCTCGAAACCTTCACGCCACTCAAGAAGAAAGTGCAACAGTATCGGGCGGCGATGGCCAAGAAGGGAGATGGGCTTTCGCAACATCTCGAATCGCTGGCCGGTGGAGACGTCGAACGCGGTCGAGCCATCTTCCTGAACAACTCGGCGGTCTATTGCCAGCGCTGCCACAAGTTGGATGGCCAGGGTGGCGAAGTCGGGCCGCAACTCAACGGTATCGCCGCGGAGAAAGAGAAGGATCGGCGCTATCTTCTGGAATCGATCGTGCTGCCGAATACCAAAATCGCCAAGGGCTTCGAGACCGTGATTCTGGTGCTTACCGATGAACGCACGGTTTCCGGAATCGTGAAATCTGAGACGCCCACCGAGATTCGATTGATTACACCGGAGAATAAAGAACTGGTGATTCCGGCCAAGGATGTGGACGCACGCCGCACCGGGCTAAGTGCGATGCCCGCCGACTTGCACACCAAGTTAAGCCGCCGCGAACTTCGTGATGTGGTCGAGTTCCTGGCGAACTTGAAAACGCCGCCGAAGAAGTAATGAGTGATAGGAAGTGAATCGCCAATCCGGGGCAGGTGTCCCGGATTGCTTCGCTTATGCAAGCCAATCAACTACGCTCATCAGTTTGAAGTGTGATGAGATTAATCTCGGGGCGGCTACCCATGCGGATTGGCAAACCCGTGGTGCCCAACCCGCGCGACACATAGACCTGCGTCGCCGGTGCGCTCACGAGTCCCCGCAGATATTTCTGCCCATACCGACTTGGCACGAATGGCGCACCCGTGGGAAACACCACTTGCCCGCCGTGCGTGTGGCCACTGAGCACGAGGCCAACGCGCGAATCGCGAAGTGTTTCGGCTAGGTCCGGATTGTGGCTGACAAGCAAGCACGCATCGTTGGCTGTCGCGCTGGCAAGCGCCGCGGTCGAGTTGGGTAGCCCGGCCCACAAGTCATCGACGCCACAAAGGCGAAATCGCTCCGTGCGATGTTCGAGCCAGACTCCACAATTCGTCAATTGTGTGACGCTAGCGGATCGCATCCCTTCGGTTGTTTCGCGCAAGCCGTGCCAGTAGTCGTGGTTGCCAAGCACGCCATAGACACCCATCGGTGCTTTCAATCCGCCCAGCACTTCGAAACAGGGCCCGATGTATTTGCGATCGCGCAGGGAATAATCGCCGCCCAGGATGATCAAGTCCGGCTTGAGTACGAGCGTGGTTCGCACGATCGACGCGATGTAATCCAACTGGGTGAAGGGGCCGTGGTGAATGTCGGTGAGGAACGCAACAGAGAGTCCGTCGAAAGCGGCGGGTAATCGTGGCAGCGTGAGTGACTGCCGATTGATCTCAACCCAGGTCGATTCGTATAGCCCGTAGCTGGCGGCCGCGATGGGAACGGGGATGGCGGCGGTTGCGATGGCCGTGCGGAGAAATGTTCGCCGATTCATGTTGGCTCGCCCGAAACTGCCACGCGACATCCAGTCGAGTTCAAGATATGCCGCTTATGGGGTGAGATGCTAGTTCGGATTGCCTGCACATGGGATTATTGCCGGATTCTTGGGAACGCAAAGTTTGTGCTCGCGCTAGGGCGTTAACACCCGTTAGCACACATTCGGATAACTCGCGAAAAACGCGCTGCCACCTCATTTCTTGGCACGAATCAAATGGTCGTGTGTCGGATTCTGAACGCGGACGATTTGGCTAAATGGTTCGGATTGCGGCAACTCTGGGAATATGCGTAACTGTTGAGAATTGAATGACAGGTTCACGGAGCGAACCCATGCCGCAGACCGTCCCCGCGATCAACCACTGGCCGGATGCCAAGTGTGCCAAAGCCTTCTGGTCGCAACAAGAAGTTCGCCCTTATCGGCAACTTCTCAGCGATACTCTTGATCAATGTAATCCTTCTGGTGGCGAGAAGTGGCTCGATGTAGGGTGCGGAAGTGGCCCCCTGACTGCGGGCCTGTGGGAACGCTCGCAAGGTTCTGTTGCCGAGATTGTGGGCCTCGATTGTGCCGCGATTAACGAAGAGGCGTACGCCCGATTGCGGGCCACACTCTCGCCATCGCCGGGCCAGCGAGTCCGGTTCTTGTGTCACGATTTCAGTGCGGGCTTATCGCTCTTGGCTGGCAATTCCTTCGATCACGCCGTTTCTGGCCTTTCGATTACTTACGCCGAAGCATGGGACGAAGTCGCAGAGCGATGGACCGACACCGCCTACGACCACGTTCTGGAAGAAGTCTTCCGCGTGCTGCGGCCGGGCGGGCGATTTGTGTTCTCCGTTAACGTGCCGGAACCGAAGTGGTGGAAGGTCGGCTTGCTCTCGATGGGTGATATCTTCCGTGCCGGGCAACCACTGCGATTTTTGAAGCGATCGATGCGGATGATGCGTTATGGCGGTTGGCTGAAGCGCGAAGCCCGCACCGGTCGCTTCCATTATCTGCCGGCGGCGACGATTACCGAGAAGCTGAAAGCGGCTGGCTTCGGCCCCATTTCGCACACGCTCAGTTACGCCGGTCAGGCGTTCGTTTTTCGTGCGGTGAAGCCAGCGTAACCCACCTTGCGAGGCAACCCGTGCGTGGAATTGTAATTCCCCTTTCGCGCCCTCGCCGGCTCATGTGCGATCTCATGCACTTCGCCGCGGGGGTGCCAACCGTTCCCGTTCAGCGTTGCATGCAGTTGGCCCCGGTCGCAGAAGCTCGCCGCACCGCCGAGTATCGCGTGCCCTGGACCGCCATCTTCGCGAAGGCCTTTGCCCTGGTCGCAGCCGATACACCCGTGTTTCGCCGCGCGTATTGCAAATGCCCGTGGCCACACCTGTACGAATACCCGGTGAGCGTGGCGGCGGTCACGGTCGAGCGCGATTGCGATGGCGAGAAAGCCGTGTTCGGGGTGCGAGTGAAAGACCCGGCCGCACTACCGCTCGCCGATATCGGAAGTGCGATTCGATACGGGATGACGGCACCGATCGAAGAAGTGAAATCGTTTCGCCGGTCGCTGCGGTTCGCTGGCCTTCCGCGGGTGTTGCGTCGCATGCTCTGGTGGGTGGGCTTGAACGTGGGCCGCCAGCGTGCGAACCGGTTCGGCACATTCGCAATCTCGGTGTACTCCGCACTCGGCGCGGAATCGCTGCACCCGCTTTCCCCGCTCACCTGCACGCTGAACTATGGCGTCTTTGCTGCGGACGATTCCGTGAATGTGCGATGCATCTACGATCACCGCGTCACGGATGGTGCAACCGTGGCTCGCGGGTTGGCCCAACTCGAAACCGTGCTCAACACCCTGATCCGCGATGAACTGCTCGCACTTCCCCGCGCCAATCACGCGGCCTAACGCATTCGATTCTTGGCGAGAAACGAGAGAAGCCCACCCGGTTGAATGGGTGGGCTTCTTGCTAAATCGTCTCGAATAGTAGTCGGGGCGACAGGATTCGAACCTGCGACGTCCTGGTCCCAAACCAGGTGCTCTACCGGGCTGAGCTACGCCCCGAGGAAGCGGGTGAAACACCCGCGGAAAGATAGCATATAGAATCCGGCCCCATCAAGAAAGAGCGCCTTACGGGCGGATTTCAAATGAATCGAAGAACACGTTGGACCCGACGCCGAACACGTTCTCTTTGCTGCCGATGGCCAGCACCTGATAAAGTCGCCCGTCAGCCAATACGAGTAGCAGGCGAAGGTGGAGCGTCGCCCCATCGACATCGACTTCAGCCGTCACTTCGCGGCTCGGAAGCTTGTTCTTCCCGAAGGTGCTCGATGCCGATTTCGTCACTTTGGCTTTGAAGCCGTTGACCAGCCCCTTTTCGCCGTTCGTCAGGATCTCATCCGCCTTCATGTCCTTCACGGTGTCGGCTGGTAGATCGGCGTAAATGACCATGAAGCCAACACCCTTCCCCTCGATGGAAGTGGTGTGCATGGTCAGCTCGCCGACTTTCTTCGAATCGGATTTCGGAACGCCCGTGAAGCCGACCGCGAACTTCCCTTCCTTCGATTCGTACTTCTTCTCTTGAGCCGCCAAACTGCCTGCGAAGCCGAGAATCAGAATCGTTGCCGAAAGCAGTCGCATATCGTCCCCTGATGGAGTTAGCGTGTCACTTCGAAGGAAGCGAGGAAGCGGTCGGCGGAAGGCGAGGTGACAATTTCCTTTGGCCCTTGCACCATCACCTGATAGAGCCGGTTTTCGACAATCACGATTCGGTTGCGGAGAAAGCCCGATGGTTTCTCGATGAGTACATCCCGTGCGGGGTGCTTCTCGTTACCCACTTCGAGTGCTTTGTCTTCGATCACTTTGCCGTCCGAACCCTTGTTGCCGTCGCGGACCTTATCGAGCCGTTCGGCGCTGGGTTGCTTCTTGGTGTCATCGGGGGTGTCGATGTACGTCACCAGGAACGTTGTTCCGGCTCGCAGTTCCACCGAATCCACGATGAGCTTCAGTTCCTTGTCGCCCGATTTCACCGGATAGGTTTGCGTCTTCACCGCTCCGGGGAACAGGATTTTGAATCGCCCTTCTGTCGAAGCGTAAGTCTTAAACTCGGGAGCTTGGCCCAGGCTGACGCCTACCGAAACCAAACTCGCCAGCAGGATGAAAACCACGCACGTCCGTGTTCGCATAATTGAAGCCTCCTTGGGACAGTGTGCAGAGCGTATCCGATTGTGCTGCGGGCAACAAGTCGGGCGAGAATATGTTGAGGTTCTTGCGCGTTTCGCCCTTGGCGGGAATCGTAGGTGCTGCTGCCAGTCGCAAAATCGCGTTACCCCAGCCTTCTCGCAATTCAAGCCGTTTATTTCGTTGTGCCGATCACTTTTTAGGATTTCTACCCCAGCAA
>JBGSLF010000220.1:0-44552 GCA_041740855.1 Gemmata sp. | reverse complement strand
GTTGGTGACGACCTCGCATAGCCCGGAATCGCGCCAGCCGGCCACCGCGTTCCACTCGACCGCAAACCGCGGAGCCGGCCCGCCCTCCCGCCACGCCCGGTTTAGCACACTGCAGAACAGCGGCCGCATGTATCGATCGCTTACGGCGAGGCGGGTGAGCCAAAAGCCACCAATCGGTGGGCCATAGAACACGACGCCGGAGTAGTCGCCGTAGTGGTGACCGTGGGCGAACTCCTCGACCGCCACTCGTGCGCCCTCCGCCGCCGAACTAGAAATTAAACAGGAACCGAATCAGTCTAACCGCACGACTGTTGTGGCGTTTCGCCGTGCGAGGTCAGGCTAACCGCCCCGCTGCGAGTCTGCAAACGGCAACTCGCCGCCAAGATGCGAGAATCCGGCACGCACTTGAACAATTCTCCGCAATTCCTCTGGAACTGGTCGCGGTGGTCGGGTATGTGGCCCCGCTCACGGAAACATTCTGTCCCGTCGCCACATCACACGGAGGTGTGCATTGCGTGGGAAATTCTTGTTGGGCGTTGGGTTGGCAAGTGTGTTGGCGGGTTTAGGTGCAGCCGTTGCCCAGGTTCCCGCACCCATCGTCCCCACTTCGCCTCCTTCACCTGCTTCGCCTCCTTCGCCGGCATTGCCGCCGGGCGTGTCGCCGCCAAGTGGATTACCATCGGGTGTGCGACCGGCACCTATTGATCCGCGTGGTGCTTATGTGCCGCCTGTTGGCGGTGTCGCGCCGGCATTGCCGCCCGGAGTCGATGCACCCGGTGGCACACGCTCCGCTCCCACGCCGCCAATCGATACGGAAATCCATTCGGCGCTCGGGGCGAATCACCCGTGGGAGATCAAGCCGGAACACGGTGCGTATTTCATTTGCGTGAAGAGTTATTCACGCCCGAGCCGCCCAACTGCGGAAGATTCGGGGCCATCGGCTCGCGCAATGGCGGAGGAACTCGCCGCCGAGATTCGCGAGTTGTATCGCGTGCAGGCGTTCCTTTACGAATACGTTTCCGCAGAACGCAAAGCCGAGATGGCATCGATCGCGGCGGCACGCGAGCGGGCACGGTTGTTCGCTTCGCAACAGGATAAGTATCGCCAGGAAGCGCAACTCAGAGGGAGGATCTTCCTCGAAGATGAAAACCCGCGCGTTCGCTTCAAAACCGTCATCTATCGCGATCAGATCGCGGTCATGGTCGGCGGGTTTCAGACGGACGAAGACGCCCGCAAAGCTCTGGATAAGGTTCGCAAATGGCTTCCGCCCAAGAACAAGAACCTGATGGATGGCGCGGCGATTGTCCGCCCGGGGCGCGACGGTAAGCAAGTGCTCGAAGAAGGGCACATGAACCCCTATCTCACCGCAAGCGTTGTGCCCAACCCTTGCATCCATCGGCCAGGCTCGCCGGAAGATTCGCAGCTCGATCCGTTCATTCTCGAACTGAACAAAGGTCGCCCGAACAGCCTCTTGAATGCGACCAAGGGCTGGACGCTTGCGCTGAAATCGTTCACGGCTCCGGTCGAGATCGTGAGTCGCGACTCCACAGCCGGCGGCGGAATTCTTGGCATGTCGCGGTCGTCGAGTAAAGGGGCGGATGCGCTCCAGGCGGGAGCGGAGCAAGCCGAAGCGCTGGCCGAAGCATTGCGGAAGATGAAAGCGCCGCCGGAACGCGGAGGGCAATCGCTGGGGCTGGAAGGATTCGTCTTCCACACCCGCACCGGAAGTATCGTGACCGTGGGCCAGTTCGATGGCCCGAACGATCCGGCACTTATTCAGACTCGCCAGTTGCTTACGTCGATCAAGATGAACGTGTCGGAAGATAAGACCGGGCTGCGACCGGTGGTGAATGCCCCGAGCCTGTTCGGGAACATGATGCCAATCCCGGTGCCGAAGTTGAACAACTGATCGATAACGGATTGCGAACGCATCGCGCCCGGTTTAATCGCCGGGCGTGATCGCCATTTCATCCCCAGCGGCTTCCCAGTTGAAGATCATGAAATCGTTCGGTTGGCCCGGCTCGATGGTTGGCACCGGTAGGCCGATTAACTCGCGCGTGCGAACCGCGGCCATATCCACCGCTTCGGCCAGAGTCACCCCGGCGGCGCGAATCACGTTCGCCACGCACACATCGGTGAAGTGCCCGCTGCCCGCGAGATAGGGCGTGCCGGCCACCACGACTTTCCCGGATGGCAGCACTTCCAGATCCGTGCCCCAGTGCTGATACTTGCCTGCGGGCATCCCGGCGAGGCTGCTCGCGTCGCACGTGATCAGCGTGCGATTCACGCCCTTGGCTCGCACCAGACACTTCACCACCGCGGCCGGCAAGTGGTGGCCATCGGGGATAATGCTCATCCACAGATCATCGTTGGCGAGCTGTTCCCAGATGTAGTTCTCGTGTCGCGGCAACACCGCGTGGCAACCGTTACCCAGGTGCGTGCTGGTCTTCGCGCCGGCGGCCACGGCATCGCGGAGTTGTTGCGCGGTTGCGGCCGTGTGGCCAATCGCAACGACGACCCCCGCCTGCGTGAGCTTTTCGATAAACGGCATCGCCCCGGTTCGTTCCGGTGCCACCGTGACCATCCGAATCATGCCGTTGGCTGCATCTTGCCAGCGCTGGAACTCGTTCCAGTCCGGGTCGCGGGCGTGTTCTTTCGGGTGCGCTCCGCGTGGGCCATCTTCGCTGGAAAGATACGGCCCTTCCAGGTGATAGCCCGGAATGCGTCGTGCGAGGTCCGCATCGGATTCGCGAACTTTGGCGAGAGTGGCGAAGCCGTGCCGCAACGGCTCGAACCCGCCGGTGATGAGTGTGGGAAGGAACGACCCGATGCCATGCTTGCGGCATTCATGGGCCACGCGGCGCACGTCTTCGCCGGTCAGCGATTCCGAGTTGAAGCTGATTCCCAGGCAGCCATTGATTTGCGGATCGAAGAACGCCGGGGCGATCCACGCTGTTGGGTTTTGGTTCGAATCGGCAACGGCCACAATGCGACCGCTCTCCGTGGTCACGGCAATGGCTTGCCCGGTTGCATAATGGCGTGCGTGAATCGTGGGCATGATGGAATGCGATTGAGTTGTGAAGGTTAATCGGCGGGGGGAATGAGTGCGACACGCGAAGGCACGGCGGGTGGCATCTGCGGGCCACTTCACCGCCTCGGTTGTCGCGTGATCCTCTGCTGGGTCAGGCATGAGTTATCGCCGAACGCCTGAAAGTTGCTCCGGCGCGGTGGCCCTTCGGTCACCTGGAGATTTTGCACTTCGGCAACGCCTTCTGAAGTTCCTCCACGCCCGCGTCCGTCACCTGCGTCCTGTCCAGGTAGAGAGTGGTGAGGTTTTTGAGTGCGGCCAGTTCCTTCAACCCCGCATCCGTCACCTGCGTATTGACCAGCCTGAGAGAGGTGAGGTTCTTGAGTGGTGCGAGTTCCTTCAACCCCACATCCGTCACCTGCGTATGGACCAGGCTGAGAGAGGTGAGGTTCTTGAGTGGTGCCAGTTCTTTCACCACCGCATCCGTCACCTGCATACCGGTCAGACCGAGTGTGGAGAGGTTTTTGAGTGATGCGAGTATCTTCAATCCCGCGTCCGTCACCTTTGTCAAAGTCAGGTTGAGTGTGGTGAGGTTTTTGAGTGGAGCGAGTTCCTTCAATCCCGCGTCCGTCACCTTTATACCCCATAGGTTGAGTGTGGTGAGGTTTTTGAGTGATGCGAGTTCCTTCAATCCCGCGTCCGTCACCTGCGTGTCGCTCAGGTTGAGAGTGGTGAGGTTCTTGAGTGGAGCGAGTACCTTCAAACCCGCATCCGTCACCTCTGTGCCCCATAGGTCGAGTGTGGTGAGGTTTTTGAGTGGAGCGAGTTCCTTCAATCCCGCATCCGTCACCTGCGTGTAGCTAAGGTTGAATGTGGTGACCTCTTCGGGCGTGGTCGGTCGCTTCCCGTCCTTGCCGGTGACGCTGCTGAGGGTGAGGAGAAGACCCACTTCCCGTAGAGACGTCAGGGCCGCGTCCGTCACCTGCTTGCGGCTCAGGTCGAGTGTGGTGAGGTTTTTGAGTATAGCGAGTTCCTTCAATCCCGCGTCCGTCACCTTCGTGTAACCCAGGCTGAGTGAGGTGAGGTTTTTGAGTGGAGCGAGACCTTTCAACCCCTCGTCCGTTACCTGCGTGCCGCGCAGGTCGAGTGTGGTGAGGTTTTTGAGTGGAGCGAGTTCCTTCAACCCCGTATCCGTCACCTTTGTCAAAGTCAGGTTGAGTGTGGTGAGATTTTTGAGTGGTGCGAGTTCCTTCAGCCCCGCGTCCGTCACCTGCGTGTAGCTCAGGTCGAGTTTGGTGAGATTTTTGAGCGGTGCGAGTTCCTTGAGTCCCGCGTCTGTCACCTTCTTGCCACTCAAGAACACAAACCAGACAGGCTTGCCGGGCGCGTTCTCGTCACGTCGGATCGAACCTCCGAGTTTCTCCACGTACGCGACCGCTTTGTCCTCTGCCTCATCTGCCCAAGCCGGCGAATCGGCGGTCAGCAGTGATAGCGCTACAGCGAACGTTACCGTTTTGAACATGGGCGTCACCGAATTGGGCACGAGGGAAATGATCTCTTGCACGTGATGCTACCACGTGGGAATCACCGGAACCAAGGTTATCGCCCGCGTGTGTCCCGAGGTTCGCGGCATTCCAGACAGCGATTCAAAACGGGACACGCAACCGGGCCACGGATAGCGGGTTACCTTCAAGCGAGCCGCGTCGCGTCAGCGATTGACAAAGAAACCCGGCCCCTTACGGGGCGCGGCTCACCTTCAATCACCGGCGGTTCGCCTTCAAGCGGCGTCTTACTCCTGCTTGAGTCTGCGAATCGCTTCCTTGGCATCCCAATAGAGTGGGTGGCCCTCGTAGCCGGTCACGGCGTTGTAAAACTGGATCGCGTGCGGGCTATCGTTCATCGCTTCGTAGCAGCGGGCGATCTGATACAGCGTGTCGGCTCCGCTCTTGTGGTAATCCTTGTAGTCCATGTAGCACTTCAGCGCCAGATCGGGGCGGGCCAGTTCTTCCAGGTAAAGTTGCCCGAGCAACTTCGTGGTGGTGTACCACGCTTCTTGCTCTTCTCCAGAACCTTTCTCGCCCTCGCGAATGTCTTCGAGAATCGATAGCCCTGCGTCCCGCTCGCCCTGGCGAAGCAGGACGCGGGCTTCCACGAGCCGCACGCCGTTGCTGGTCGGCTTCATGATGCGGGCGAGCTTTGAGAGGTGCGCCGCCCAGTCCAGCAATTCCACCCCGCCATCTTTGGTATTCAGCACCGACATCGCCTTGCGAACGCAATAGCTCGTGTCGAACCAGCGGGTGAGCCGATCCTTCACTTTCTCCAGCCGTTCGGCATCCACGGAGTAGTAGAAGGAATCTTTCTTCTTGAGCAAGTCGGCATCGGTGCTGTCGTAGGTCAGGCCGGTTTCGGTCATGAGAAGGGCGTTCAGGGCGTCGCCGTTCTTGCCGTAAAGTTCGGCGAGCTTGCGATAGCTTTCGAGTGCCGCCGGCCCGCCATCCGTCTGATACTGGCGAAGATCGTTGATGGCGGTTTCGTGGTCGCCTTGCTTGTCGGCGAGTTCCGAGAGTTTCCGCAACGTCTCCAGGTAAATCTGGCGTTGGTCGCGGGCGAGGTTACGCGGGCCAACGGCCAGCCCGGATTGCTTCACGTTCTCCATCGCCTTGCGCATGTTTTCGGCATCGCCAATCTTCTCGTACACATCCGCCAGTTTGGCATAAATGCTTGGCCCGCGTTCCGGCATGCCACGCCCGGCGATGCGCAGATAGCCCATGCCCCGCTCGCGGCGATCCGGGTCGGAATCGTCGATCAGCGCAAGGCCCATCTGTTCGACATACTCGAACGAGAAATCTTTTGGCAACGCAACGGAAGACGCCGAGATGAACTCGCCCTCTTGAAGCTGCGCATACATCATGGTGCGAAATTCCTTCGCCACCGGGTTGTTCGGCTCGGCCGCCAGCCGTCGTTCGACCGCCGCGATCGCTTCCATGCGTCGGCCGGGCTTGTTCAGTTCCGCCCAGCCCAACCGCTCGACCAATCGCGGGTGAAGCCGCAACGCCAGGTCCCAGGCATCGAAGAGCACCTGCTTCCGCACGGCCGGGTGATAGCCCGGTGTTTCCGGGCTGAGCAAGCGGGAAAGTGTGTCGGCCGCGTGGTCGTACTGCTTCGCGTGCATGAGCGAAATGACGCGCAGGTAATCGACGCGGGCAAGGTACGCCGGCTTCTTCTTTTCCACGAGATCGAGAAACCGCTCCGCTTCGGCTCGTTGGTTCTGTGTGGGTGGGGGCGTGGGCGGCATGAGCAACGCCGTCGCCCGTTCCAGGCACAGGTTGAAGTCCAGGCTCTGCACCAGATTCGGGTCCGAATCGATCTGCGTGAGCGTGAGATTGTTGTGCAGCGTGATAAGCCCCTGATTGCCCAGCGTGCTATTCGGATCCAGTTCCAGCGCCCGGCGGAAGAACTGAATCGCCAGCGGCAAGTGCCCCAGATTCATGTAGCTATAGCCGCGGAGAACGTGCTTATAAGTTCGCAGTTCGGGCAACAGGCGTGTGGCATAGACGAAGTACAACGTTACCGGCACCAGGAACGGAGCCGCCGCACCGAGGCCGGGGAACTGCGTCGCGAAGCCCATCAGATGCAACCCCACGCCCAACGCGACACAGAACGTCATGATCTCGACTTCGGATTCCTCGGCTTCACCACAGAACGTGAGCAAATAGAAGAACGGCAGGCCGAGAAGAATGTACACGCCAAGGTTGAACCGCGAGGCCGGATTATCCAACCCCGGCACGCGAGAAATGTATTCGCTCGCGAGGTACACCAGCACCGCGGCCGCGATTAGCCCCGCCCAGAAACGCCAACGGCGATCTTCGACCTGGCGGAATCGATACAGGGCGAACCCCAGGATCGCGCCGCCAAAGGCACAGTACCCGAGCCAATCACCGGCCGGCGGTTGGTGTTTAATCTGGTCGAAGGTTAACCCAAATGTGCCCGCGAGCGGCCCGGCCCATTGCTCCGCTCCGGGTGTGCCCGATAGCACGCCAATCACCAGACCAGAGATGATGCCGCCGTAAACGAAGGTCGGGCTTTCCAGTAGCACGAGCAGAGGAAACGCCAGCCAGTTGTGCCAGGGCCGCAACCCACGCGAGACTTGCAACATCGTGGCCGCCGCTAGCCCCACGAACAGACCGGCACACACCCAACCCACGACCCACGCAATATCGATCCATGCGGCTTTGGGATCGGCGGGAACTTGAAGGGCGAAGAAGATCCACAGCCCGAGGAACACGCCCTTGAGAATATATTCGTTGCGATGCCAGGGAGTCATGGCGAAAAGCACCCGGATTGAGATGGTTAGTCAATCCCGCCGGGTCGCCGGAAGGTCGGCGCGGGACCGGAAGACGTTTCCCCGCAGCCAGTTCCCCGGAAGGTCAAGGGACAGCAGCGGGACCGGTGGTAAGCTGTTAATGAAGATACGACAGGGCTTGTGCGCGGAAAGGGGCCAGTGGCACCATCGTGCATTCTCCGGAACGCCAGAGCGTGCCGCCGCACCGGTCGCCGCATCTGCGGACATTTCTATCGGGGCCGCACAAACGCGATTCTGCTTACTTGACTCTGCCGCGCCGCCGCCTTATTCTCGCACCCATGAATGTGGGGTTTGTGGGGGGTTGCTATTGATTCTTCCCGGTATCACACTCCGATCGGTTATTGCTTGAAGCCATGCCACACCACTATCCGATCCCATACTAATTAAATGGGCCACGATGGCGATCGCGCGATGGGCAAACGCGGTTTCCGGTGAATAACTACCAAACCGCCTGCGTCTCAACCGGCGAGAGGCTGGCGTCAGGCCACCGATGCCAAGAATAAACGGCTGCTTGTAGCGACAAATGGGAACGCAAAGAACTCGCGAACGTTCAGAACCGAACAGACCCTTGCGGGTTCATTAAGACAACCCGCTTCGGGTTGAATTTCGTCCGCGTCTCGGACGGGTGACGGTCGCCCGCTCGATCTCGGACGGTCTTGTTTGAAGGAAAAGGTGCTTTAATGGTTCGGAAACTGATTCAGATGGGGGTCTTCGGTGCCCTCGGAATGATCTCGATGATGGCGGCGTACGGAGCGGCTACCGCTGCCGACGCGAAAGACGCCGACATCAGCACGATCATGAAGGCGAGCTTCGGCAAGGGTGGCTTCAAGACCACGCTGCCCGCCGCAGTGAAGGGTGAAAAGTGGGACGAAGCCACGAAACTCGCCAAGGAATGGGCCGAGTACGGCGCGGCTCTCGGCAAGAACAAGCCACCGAAGGGCGACGCGGAATCGTGGAAGAAGATGTCCGAAGCGTTCACCGCGAGCACCAAGTCCATCCTGACCGCGGCCGAGAAGAAGGACGCCAAGGCCCTCACCAAGGCCATGGCGTTCAACTGCCAGGGCTGCCACAAGGGCCACAAGTAATTTTCTGAAAACGAGCGCTGTTGCTTGCAACAGCCTAGTTGGCTCGCGCCGCTCGGTTCACTCCGGGCGGCGTTTGTTTTTTGGCTCACAGCAATTCGCGACCTCAAGCCGCCTTCACACACGTTTCACACATGAACTTCCCGAACATCGCGGAGGGAACACGTGTCGGGTAGAATGGGTTATCTTCATCGCGATCAATCAAGTGTGATGTGATCCCATCTTCAACAGGGAGCCGCCCCCATGCCCGACTCGGACAAAATCCCCGCCGGCGATGATCAGGCGGTGCCTCGCCCCGCCCGCCCCAAGAAAAAGCGAAACCGCAAGACCAAGACGAACGCCAACAGCATCCTGCCGGATAGCGGCTCCACCTTGTTCCTGGGTTGGGATGGAACCGATCGCGCTCCCACACTGGGCTTCCGTTCTTCGAGCGCGAGCCAATCGGTGCGTGCCCCACTCACTTACGCGGGCGACGGACATCTCATGACTGTCGCCCCCACCGGTGCGGGCAAGGGCGTGGGCGTGATTATCCCGGCTCTGCTCACGTATCCCGGCTCGGTGATCGTCACCGATATCAAGGGCGAGAATTATCAGGTCACGGCCCGGTATCGCCGAGAGATGGGGCAACAGGTCGTGGTTCTCGATCCGTTCGGGATGGTGACAACCAAGGAAAAAGGCGACAAGCTCAACCCGTTCGATCTGTTCAAGGTGCCCGGCTCCGATACCGAATCCGATGCCGAGATGATCGCCGCTCAACTCGCGGTCGGCCACGAATTCTCTTCGGATCACTACTGGGAAGACACCGGCCGCGGGTTGGTTGCGGGATTGGTGGCCGACGTGGCGACGAGTTGTTCACCCGAGCGACGCAATCTCTGCACGCTGCGAGAAATGCTTTACAACGACGATCTCGATTACACGCTCGCGGTGGCACTCGACACACGCAAACAAACGATGTCGCCACTGGCCCGCGATGAATTCGTGGCTTACCTCGCGGCTCCTTCGGACAAAACCCGCCCCTGCATTCGCACCACGGCGACCACGTTCGTGAAATGCCTGGGAAGCTCGGCCGTGGCACGCTGCCTGGAACGATCCACGTTTAACCTGTGCGACCTGCTCAATAACAAGCCGATGACCATCTACCTGGTGTTGCCGCCCGAAAAGTTGCTCAGCCATCGCGGGTTGCTGCGACTGTGGGTTGTTACTCTCATGACCGTGGTAATGCGACGCACGCGCTTGCCCAAGCAGCGAACGCTCTTCTTGCTCGATGAAGCCTCGCAGCTCGGTTCGCTCGATTTGCTTCCGCAAGCGGTATCGTTGCTGCGGGGCTATGGGCTGCAAGTGTGGACATTCTGGCAAGATCTCAGCCAGCTCATGAAGCTGTACCCCAATAACTGGGAGGCGATCGTCAACAACGCGGCGGTGCTGCAGGCGTTCGGGGTGCCGGGGCATGCGGCACGCGTGGGCTGGCGTGCCGTTCTGGGCGATTCCGATGCGATGCTCGCCAGTGAACTCCACTCGGACGAAATGCTCGTTGCGATCACCGGGCAACCCACCTCACGCCACACACGCGCGAATTACCTCCGCGACGAAGCGTTCACCGGCCGGTTCGACGCTAATCATCGTTTCGTGGGGCACGACTTGTGAACGCTCACCAAGACGGAGGAACCCGGGCGCTTTCGCGCCTCGACTCACCAAGACGGAGGAACCCGGGCGCTTTCGCGCCTCGGCTCACCAAGACAGAAAAAGCGATCGCGGACATTCGAGAAGGAGAGTTACGCAAAGCCCCTTGGCAGAATCGCCGCCGAACCAGAAACTATCTGCGAACCGATCACCATCACCGGGGCACACACACCATGATCGCACCATCCATTCTTTCCGCCGATTTCTCACGACTCGGGGAACTCGTGCGAGAAACCGAAGCGGCAGGGGCGAACCGCATTCACGTGGATGTGATGGATGGCCACTTCGTTCCAAACCTGAGCATGGGTGCGGTGGTGGTGAAAGGGCTTCGCCCGGTCACGCAATTGCCGCTGGAAGTTCACCTCATGGTGGAAGATCCGGGCCGCTTCCTCGATGGATTTGTCAAAGCCGGTGCCGATACGCTCATCGTGCATCTGGAAGTGTTGCCCGATCCGCGTGGCATGCTCGATCACATTCGCCGCGGGTTAGGCAAGAAAGTCGGCCTGGCGTTCAACCCGGATATGCCCGTGTCGCGCATCGAGCCTTACCTGCGAGATATCGATCTCGCCCTGTGTATGACGGTGTTTCCGGGCTTCGGAGGCCAGGCGTACATTCCGGAAAGCACCGCCCGGCTTCGCCAGTTGCGTGCGATTGTGGATGGCGATAACCCGGCGTGCGAGATTGAAGTGGATGGCGGCATCGATGCCAAGACAATCGCTATCGCCGCAAAGGCGGGAGCCAACGTCTTCGTGGCTGGCACGGCGGTGTTCGGTGCGAAGGATGGCCCCGCCGCAGCGGTCAAGCATCTGGAGCAACTGGCCAATTCCGCGAAGTGAACGCCGCGAACTCAGTAGCGCAATTCGACGCCGAAGTTCATGGCCTGCACCCAGAAGTCGGACGCTGGTGAAGCCGAGGTTGTTGCGGGGTTCACCACATCCGCAAGCCGCGTGACACGGCTCAGATAACGGAACGAGTAGCCGGCGAACACGCGGGTGTGTTCACCAAACTGTCGGCCGGCCAGCACATTCACGGTTGGCAGAACGGCGAACTGCGCTTGCGTGGCATCGCTAAGAGCCGGCAACGAACTGTAGCCCGCAGGTGTTATTGCGGCCATGCCGATCATGGCTCCGGTCGCACTGACATCTGCGGTCACCGTTCCCAGAGCCACTTTCGCAGTTCCGTGCAGATACCACCGCTCCGCTCGCACTTCGCCCGCCAAGCCAAACTGCCCGCCGTGAAAGGCATTCGAGACGGCTAACCGGTTCTGTCGGTATTCATCGTGGCCAGGGTCGGGCGTTTCGCCCAAGTAGAGCTCGTCTTGAAGATAGGCGAAGCGGTAGCCCGCCAGGGCGTCGAGCCGGCACGTTTCGCTGCAAAGGAGATTGCACCGATAATTGGCGTCGGCACCGGTGAACCATGTGGTGAGTGTGGCCGGGATCGTGCCCACATACGCGGCAATCTGCGACGCTGGCAGCACCACGAAGTCCGGAGCGGAGCGTGCGGCACCGCGCGGGAATACCACGACCAAGCCCGGTGTGTATCCGCTGAACGTCTCTTCTCCGCGACCGAGCAAGAAGAAGTTTCCTTCAATCGCATGCGTGTGCGCATCGCCAAGAAAGCGGCCGACGGATAGACCGAAGCCCGCACGGAACGTGTCCGCATGTTGGCCTGCGGTGGGCAAGAGCGGTCCACGCGGGGTGCGACTCGTTCCCACGGAGGCAGGCAATCGCACCGCGTTGGGAAGCGGCCGCGATGGAACCCAGGCGAGTTCAACCGAAGGATTCACCCACCAACGCCCCAACGGGCGGCATGTTTCTGGCGGCTGTGGATCGGGCGAAACGTATTGCGGCAAATACAGGTGACCGTGATCATACTCTCCGCCCACACCACCAAATGGTGGCTGATTCGATGGAACATCGGCGGCGGGTGGCGTGAGTAGTGGCGGAAGTTCGGTGAGTGGGGCAGAGGCACTTGGCGGTTCAGTTGCGGAACTGATTGCTGCTGCCAGCAGAGTCGCACCGGTGCCGGCCAGAACACGGAAGAACATTCTGGCTCCCTGAAAGATCGTGCCGCAACGCAAGGCGATTGGTCATCAACACGCGGTGTCGTTGCGTGCATTGCTCAGTGTTTGAGCGGCCCGCCGATGATCACTTCACCGGTCATGAGCGGCATCAGATAAGTCAGAACAAAATCGGGCGAGTGCATTCCGTGATGGCCGCCTGTGTGGCCGGTCCAGGCCATGTTTTCCGTCCAGAAGTGTTGCCGGAGTCGGGCTTCTTCTGCTTCAGCAAGGGCGTGGTCCCCTTTGGGTTTGAAGCCCCAACGCCCGGCGGCCGCAGACCAGAAACGATCCGTGGTGCCAATGAAGCGAGTGACGAACCCGAGCGCGACCCAGTCCTTCTTGCTACAGAAGACATCGACGCCTTCGGAAGCAGACCAGAGCGTGGGGCGGATATCGTACCCGGTGGACACGCTCGGCGCGAGCAAGACGAAGCGATTAACAGCCCCGATTGGCAATGCATCGCCCGCCGCCAGCGCGACCGCGCAACCCGCACTGTGCGCCACCACAACCACCCGGCGACCCGGCTCGCGAGCCTTGCGTTCCAAAATCGATTCCGCCAGGCGTTGCCCCTGCAGTCGGGCGTGGTCCATATCCGTCTGATCCTTGTAAAGCCGGCGATAGCCATGCGACCAGGGAAACACGCTTATCTCGATCGATTGATCGGCGATCATGTTTGCCCACGAAAGCGCATTCGAGCAGCCCTTTAAATCGCCGGCTCCATCGATCACCCAAACAAGTGGGCCTTGCGTCTTCGCACGGGGCGACCAATCCGGGCACAAGGTGCGATGGACAATAGTTTGAGTAGGCTGAGCGGTTTGCGTTGGCTGAGGCATCGCGCCGCGGCTACGAAACGGCCCCGCACCCGCGACAGCAGCCCCGAGTCCTCCCGCAATCAGGCTAAACCACACAATCGATTTCATAGTCCGTATCACCTGTGCGGTTGGCATCGCACTTCCCAAGCACGGGGGATACTATCGGCGGCCGCGAACTTCAACAGCAGTTCCGGTGGTTCGGATATCGTCTTCAAACTATCGGCACAAATGGTGCCTGATCGTTACGGTAACGACAAAAGTGAGATTGCGAATTGCACCATTTGTGATAGCAGCGTTACGCACAAAGAAGGGCCTTGGCTGCGGAATGTTTCGATCGCCGCTTTAACCGTGCCGGTTGGCGTTCGAACATTCCCGCTTTCACCCACAGATATTGTTTCTGGCGAAAGCTTCCGTTTGGTGTTGGAGTTCTTATCCCATTCCACGGCCAAGAGCCGCGCGAGGCGAACCATGGTTGGAAATATCGTGCATCGAATAGGGGCTTTCTTTGGGCGAATCGGTGACAATGCACCGTCACCCACAGCGACGGGAGGAGGGCGTATGAGCCGTGCGGTTGTGAAGATCCTCGCGCTTTCGATGCTTGTCGCCTTGATTGGAGGTGTCTACGGCCGATTCATCCGAACGCCTCCGCCACCGCCGATTGGCCCGGCCTTTGTCGATACGTTAACAACGCCATTAACCGAAGCGGATGAGTTCGAAGTTCTCGCGAAGACCAACCCGATCGCCATGTATGAGCAGTGCCTCGCCCGCTATCAGCGCGAGGTGAAAAACGGGCTGGAGGTTACGCTCGTGAAACGCGAGCGAATTAAGGGCGAACCAAAGCCGCCGGCGGAAGCACAAGAGGAAGTGATTCACCTTGCCGTTCGCGGGGATGTGCCGAACGAGGCGACGGGCAAGCCGTGTATCGAGGTCATGATTCACTGGAAATCGGGCGCACGATCGTTTCTCGGTTCCGATATCACCGCGACGTTCTACAGCGAGAAGGAAGGGAAAGAAGGAACAGGCGGAAAGGTTGTGTCTTATCGCAGCACCGCGCCGTTCCGGAAAGAAAATGCCATCGCGATTACCGATCCACTTGCGAAAGCGCAATCACGCTATTGCGTTCGCGATGCCGGGATCTATCGCGGGATGCTGCGGACATACGACGCCTGGAAGCAGCGGCAAGAAATGGGCACGCTCAAGACGGAATACCTCGGCAAGTTGCCCATCGAACCGCTCGGCGGCCGGTTGTGCTATGTGGTGGAGCGACACTGCCCCGCGCCGGAAGCCGACGCCTTCCAACTTGGCGACCCCGCCGTGAAAGATCCGCACGTGATCGAGCGGGAAGGCTTCGTTCGCGTACGCGTCATGATTGATGCGGAAACGTGGATGCAGGTTGGATCGGAACTCTATCGACCCGATGGAGAATTGCTCGCATCGTATTACTTCCGCGATCCGAAGCCGAATCCCACGTTCGCACCCGATACGTTCACCAAAGAGGGGTTGAAGAAGAAGTGATCGCGAAGTGGAAGGAAACCCGCGTGCGTGATGACGCGGGTTCTGCTTCGCCTTACGATTTCACTCGCGATCGATCGATGGGAATGCGTTCCAGAACACCTTCGCCGAACACGTCGTACAGTTTCAGTCGGTCCAGGTGAACATAGCCGATGTGGCACCCGCACGTGGCGTTCGGGCAAGGCCGCTCCTGCAAGCAATCGGCGAAGTTCGGAGCGTAAATGTTCCCGATCGCATCCTTCACGAAGTGGCAGCGGCGAACAGTGCCATCACCATCCACGGAGATCACACTGCTGCCCGCGCGGCACGCTTCCCCGCGACTCGCATGATACTGATTGTTGAGCGGGAAAAGCGGATCGATGCGTTCAAGTTCGGCGAGCATTTCCGGTGTGTAGTAATCCGGTTCGCGCTTATACGCATTCACCCAGAGATACACTTCCGCCGGGAGTTTCGCGCGGAGGGCTTCAATCTCGGCGAGGTGTTCCTTCAAACCCACAACGCCCACACTGAACCGCACACCGCGAGCCAGCAACTCGTGGCACTTCGCCAGGAAGCGTTCGCGGGTCGTTTCGCCAGGGTGGAAGGTACACCACAGTGCGAGTTTGGCCTTGTCGCACTGTTCCACCCAATCCAACTTGCACGAGATGTTCGTCTGAATCGCGGCCTTGTGCACCTGCGGCAGGCGTGTGAGCATGGCGAGTGCTTCCTGATACCAGCGCCGCACCAATGCTTCGCCCCACGGCGTGAAGAGTACGCCAATGGCGTCCGCCGTGCGAGTGCTCACCCAACCGGTGAAGCGATCGAGACACGCGCGATCGTGGGCGAGTTGTTCGGGCGTTTCGGTGCGTTTCGCGAAGGGGCAGTAATCGCAAGCGTAGTTGCAACTGGAGAGCGGGCCGCGATAGAGAATCGAGAGGTTCATTTCGGGTCGTACCCCGCCATCAGATCATTCACATGTTGCGAGAAGAACCACGGGCCAAGGGCGTCCGAGCGTTCCAATCCCAGCAGTGTGGGCACCCATCGCCGCGAATCGTGGTGTAGCAACCCAAGTTCGGCGAACGTGTGGAGATCCGGGAAATCGTCGGCGGGGTCGCAGTGAAAGCGTGCGACATAGCGAGCGATATCCAGACCCGCTGTGTTGAGCAACGATTGCAGCAGATAGCGGCGGCGCTGTTCGATCGCATCGAGCGCAAACCCGTGATCCGCGTTCGCCAACTCGCGCGGCGTGCGTGCCACATAATCCGCAATAATGCTCTTCACATCCTTCGGCCCCACGGCGTAATCGAGCGAGTAGTGCAGCGTTCGCGTGTACGACCTCGCCCCACACCCAAGGCCGACCATGCCATCGTCCTGACAACAATACGGCGTGCCATCGGGCGGCGATTCGTGTTCGGGTTGTGGCAAGCGGAACATCCGCATCGATACTTGTTCGTAGCCTTCGCTCAACAAGAACTCGCGGCCCGCGCGATAGCACGCCAGCCGGATATCATCCCATTCCTTATGCGATCGCCCCAAGCCGGTGAGCGGGCGAACATACAGCGGATACAGATACAGTTCCTGTGGCTGATACTGCAGCGATTGCCGCAACGAATAGAGCCATGTCTCCACGGTTTGGCCAGGAAGGCCGTAGATCAGATCGATATTCAGCGTTGCGAAGCGAGCGCCGGCCAACAGTGACAGTGCGGTGTCAACCTCGGCCCGCGACTGCGGACGCCCGCACCCCGCGGTTTCGCCTTCAATGAAAGATTGCACGCCAATGCTGACGCGATCCACGCCACGCGCACGCAGCAATTCAACCTTTTCGCGCGAAAGCGTGTCGGGCGATGTTTCGATCCCGCAAGGAATGGCGTGCAGGTTCGCACCCATCACTCGCTCGGTTAGATTAAACAGTGCGGTCAGTTCAGATTCATCGAGAAACGTTGGCGTGCCGCCACCAATCGCGCAGCGGGCGAAGGTCGCATCCGGGATGGCGTCTCGCAGCACTTCCGCCTGAAGGTGCAATGCAGAGAGATAATGATCGACAAGCCCACCCTTGGGGTTGGGCGTGGTGAACAGATTGCAGAAGCCGCACCGCATGGTGCAAAACGGAATGTGCAGATACAGGAACAAACCACTGCGGGATTCGTTCGCCCACACATCGCGAAGCATGCGAACGGGTGCGAGCGGGCGATAGGCGGTCTTGTGTGGGTACGCATACACATACGCCTGGTAAGGGCTGGCCTGCAACACACGATGCGATTGCGCCGCGATCATTCCGTTTCCGCTCTCAAGATCCATTCGCCATACGGCACTTCCCACACCACCGGGTGCGCGAGTCGATGACCGGTGTAACCATCTTCACCATAGGCGGTGCCGTGGTCCGAGCAAACGACAGTTAACCACGAAGAACGCTTTTTCAACCCGGCGAATAAGCGGCCCAGTTGGCCATCCACATACTCCAGAGCTGCCGCGTGCGAATCGAGCGAATCGTCGGTCGCACCGGGCAAGTAGTGCCGGTTGGGCTGATGAATCGCCGACACGTTGAGGAACAGGAACGCGCGTTGATCCTGTGGCAATTCCGCCACACGCCGCAACGCCAGGTTCACCTGATTCTCTGTTGAACGCGGGTCGGTCACTCCCAACTCTGGCGACCAGTGGCTTTCTTCGAACAACCCAGGTAGCACGCAGCCGAGTGGCGTGAGCTTGTTAAAGAAACCCACGCCGCCGATGCAGATGGTGTGATAATGGCGGGCACGCAGCCCAGAGATGATGTCCGGAGCGTCGAATTCCGCAGTTTGGGCGGTCGTGGTTTCGCTTCCGGGGAATCGCAACGCAAAGAGCCGCGGGTGGCGAGCTGCCACTACCGGAGTGGGAAGGAAGCCGGCGAAGAACGCCGCGTGCGCAGCGAACGTGAAACTCCCGGGTGTGTGCCGCTTCTCCCAGCCATTCGTTGGGAGCAGCGAGGAAAGGCACGGCGTGCGGCCTGCCGCGTGCAGTTGCATGGCCACATCGTAGCGTAAAGTGTCCAGCGTAATGAACAGGATGTCGTGCGTGCCAACAAGCCGGCCAGCGTCCAGAGTTCCGGGCATATCCATCGCCAGTTGTGGAGAGAGAGGGCGGTGTGTTGCGGCCGGCAATCGTTACTTCGAAAGGCGGGCCGCTTCGAGCAGTTGTTCGCGAAACTCACGCAGGCTCCAGTGCGATTTACCTACGCCCCAGGCTTTGTCGTTCGCAGTGGGGTCGATATCCAGGAAGATGAAATCTTCGCGGTGTCGTCGGGTGCGGATGATCATCTCGCCTGCCGGATCGATGATATAGCTATCACCGTAGCCGACGCCATCAACGGTGATGCCGGCATCTTTATCAAGCACCACATTATTCCCGCGAACGAACCAAACATCGTTCTCGACCGCACGGGCCGTGTGATCGGCGCGAACATGCTGGAAGTGGTTGATAAGCCCCTTGGCCTGAATGTAGTTGAAGTGCGGAGCGAAGATGATGCGTGCTCCCTTCAGTGCCAGAATGCGGGCCGGCTCGATGTATCCGCCATCAGAGCAGATGATGACGCCAAACTTCACGCCGTCCCGCTCGAACACGGGGAACTCGCGGCCCTGCTTATGGAACTTCATGTAGGCCGAGCATTTACTGTACGTGCCCAGGATGTGCCCCTTGTGGACCACCACGGCCGTGTTGTACAGATCTTTCCCGCGAATCTCGTTAAAACCGACGATGTAGGTTGCCTCGAATCGCCCGGTGCGATCGAGCAACTTCATCATTTGTGGGGCGTCGATGGCGAACGCGGACTGCCGTGCGGTTTCTTCTTGATTGGGATACCCCGTGAGAAAGCACTCTGGAAAGGAAACCACGGCGACCCGTTCCTTGTCGGCTCGTATCAGCCCCTTCACAACCTTGTCGAGGTTCGCATCGAAGTCACCCGTTCGGGATTCCAGTTGCCAGTGACCAATCCGAATCATGGCGTGCTCCATTAAGCAGAGTCGGGTGTGCCGCGAAACAAGCATGCCGTGTCATACTCACGCCCACGTTGAAGCGGGTCAAATACATTCGCGACGCAGCCGACGTTCTGGGCACCGGCGTGTGGCCTCGATTAGCTCCAACGGGTAGGATGTGAACAACGGTTCGGGGGTCGTACCCGAATGTTCTCTTCTCCCACGACAGGTAACCAAGATGTCCAAACTTTGCCTTGCGGCCGCGGCGGCCATCATCCTCGCTGCCGGCCCGGCACGCGCCGCCGATAAGCCGAACATCATCTTTATCTTTAGCGACGATCACGCTTATCAGGCGATTAGTGCTTATGGCGATGCGCGGAAACTGCTGAACACGCCGAACATCGATCGGATTGGCAAAGAAGGCGTACGCTTCGATCGGTGTCTGGTGCCGAATTCCATTTGCGGGCCAAGCCGGGCGACGATCCTGACCGGCAAGTATTCGCACATGAACGGGTTTTACAACAACTCTAACAGCCGCTTCGATAGCACCCAAACGACCTTCCCGAAACTCTTGCAGAAGGCCGGCTATCAAACAGCCATGATCGGCAAGTGGCACCTCGTGAGCGATCCCACCGGCTTCGATCACTGGCACATCTTGCCCGGCCAGGGTGTGTATTACAACCCGCCGATGATTCGCAACGGCGAGCGGGTGCAACACGAAGGATACACCACCGATTTGATCTCGGACTTTAGCATCGATTGGCTGAAGAACCGCGACAAGAGCAAGCCTTTCTTGCTCATGTCGCAGCACAAAGCGCCGCACCGCGAATGGTCGCCGCCCTTGCGACATCTGGGGCACGATAACGACCGCAAATATCCGGAGCCGGAAACGCTCTTCGATGACTACGCCGGCCGCGGGCGAGCGATCGCCGATCAGGAGATGAGCATCGAGAAGACGTTCTCGCAACTCGATTCCAAACTGGTGGTACCGCAGAGCCTGAACGAAGAACAACGCAAGGTGTGGAACGCCTATTACGAACCCCGCAACAAGGCATTCCGCGAAGCGAAGCTGGAAGGGAAAGATCTCGTTCGCTGGCGCTATAACCGCTATATGCACGATTATCTTGGCTGCGTGAAGGCGGTGGATGAAGCGGTGGGCAAGATGCTGAAGTTCCTCGACGACGAGGATCTCGCGAAGAACACCATCGTGGTGTACTGTTCCGATCAAGGCTTCTATCTCGGCGAACATGGCTGGTACGATAAGCGGTGGATTCTCGAGGAATCGCTCCGCACGCCGATGCTCGCCCGCATGCCCGGCATGACGAAACCGGGAACGGTGGACAAGAACCTGACCAGTATCGTGGATCTCGCGCAAACGTTCCTGGAAGTGGCAGGCGTGGAAGCACCCAAGGACATGCAAGGTGCGAGTCTGGTGCCATTACTCAAGGGCGAAACACCCAAAGACTGGCGCAAGAGCTACTACTACCAATACTACGAATACCCATCTCCGCACCGCGTGGCCCCGCACTATGGCGTGGTCACCGATCGCTACAAGCTCGTTCACATCGAGGTACCCGCCGGCTCACCCAACCCGAACCTCTCGGCCATGGATTACTGGGAACTCTACGACCGCGAGAAAGACCCGAACGAAACCAAGAGCTTCTATAACGACCCGGCTTACGCGGACACGATCAAAGAACTCAAGGGCGAAGTCACCCGCTTACGCAAAGAGTTGCAGGTGCCCGATATGCCTGCCAAGGAAGCGTATGGCAACCTGTTCGCGGTGCCCAAGAAGAAGAAGAACTGATAGCGATTGGTGACCTGAGGTGAGCCGCGTCAGTGATGACGCGGGTTGTATTGTTGATCGCATTACAAGAAACCGGTGCCATCACTGGCACCGCTCACCAAGGCCAAGACACGCACTCTTTATCAGGCCGCGTCAGTGATGACGCGGGTTGTGCAAGATACAACCACTGAACCGGCCGATCGGTCGGTTCGCAATTTCAATTCTTCCCCCTCTTCCAAGAGTCTCCTTATGCAGCGGTTCCTCTCTGCCGTGTGTCTGGTTGTGTTGGCGTCGCCTGCGTCGGCCGCACCGCCGAATATCGTGGTGGTTCTGGCCGATGATCAGGGCTGGGGCGATCTGAGCGTGAATGGCAACACCAGTTTGCGAACGCCGCACATGGATTCGATCGCGCGTGATGGCGCGCGGTTCGAGCGGTTCTTCGTGCAACCGGTGTGTGCTCCCACCCGAGCGGAGTTCCTTACCGGGCGCTGGCATCCACGTGGCGGAGTTCGTGGCGTCTCCACCGGGGCAGAGCGGCTCGATCTGGACGAACGCACCATTGCGGAAGCCTTCAAGAAAGCCGGCTATGCCACCGCGTGCTTCGGCAAATGGCACAACGGCTCGCAGTATCCTTACCACCCAAACGGCCGCGGCTTCGATGAGTACTACGGCTTCACGTCTGGCCACTGGGGCGAGTACTTCGATCCGCCACTCGATCACAACGGCAAAGCGGTACGCGGCAAGGGCTATCTGGTGAACGATCTCACCGATCGCAGCATCGCATTCATGGAACAGTCCGCGGCAGCGGCGAAACCGTTCTTCTGCTACCTGGCGTTGAACACGCCGCACTCGCCGATGCAGGTGCCCGATCAATACTGGCAACGCTTCAAGGACGCGAAGTTACAGTTCACTGGCGATAAGAAGGAAGACGCGGATCACAGCCGGGCCGCGCTGGCGATGTGCGAGAACATCGACGACAACCTGGGCCGATTGCTGGAAGCTCTTCGCAAGGCGAAACTCGACGAGAACACCATCGTGCTTTACTTCAGCGATAACGGCCCCAACGGCGCTCGCTGGAATGGCGGGATGAAGGGCCGCAAAGGAAGCACCGATGAAGGCGGCGTGCGATCTCCATTGCATGTTCGCTGGCCCACGAAGATCAAGCCCGGCACCGTGATTACACCCATCGCCGCAGCTATCGATCTTTACCCCACGCTTATCGATCTCGCGGGTATTGCGCGAGTGGGCGACAAACCATTCGATGGCATCAGCATGGCCCCGTGGCTTCTCGGCAAAGGCGGCGACGCACCGGATCGCGTGCTGTTTAACTACTGGGCGGGCAAGCCCAGCGCACGCGATCAGCGTTATCGCCTGGACCCGAGCGGCCAACTGTTCGACCTGACGCAAGACTCCGGCCAAAAGCGCAACATCGCGGCCGAACAACCCGCTGTGGTGAAACGCCTGACCGAAGCCACCGAGCGCTGGAAAGAGGACGTGCTTGGCGAACTCTCCAAGACCGATGCCCGCCCGTATCCGGTGGGCTACGCGGAAGCCCCACGCACATTCCTGCCCGCCCGCGATGGCGTGCCGCACGTCGGCGTCAAACGCAGCGCGCCGGCCCCGAACTGCTCGTTCTTCACCAACTGGACGAAGCCGGACGATCGCATGACCTGGGACATCGCCGTGAACGCGAAAGGCCGCTATGAGGCCGTGGTGCATTACACTTGCCCGGAAGGAAGCACTGGTTCCGCCGTGGAACTGGAACTGGGCAATGCGAAGTGGACCGGCACCATTAACGACGCGCACGATCCACCCTTGCGTGGCAAAGAGCACGATCGGGTCTCACGCGGTGCGGAGTCGTTCGTCAAAGATTTCCGGCCGCTTTCACTTGGGATCGTCGAGTTGCCCGAAGGACGTGGCACGCTCACGCTTCATGCCCCGAAGGTGGCAGGGAAGCAAGTGGCGGATGTTCGCGGGGTGGAATTGATTCTGCAGAAGTGATGATCGATCAAGCGACGCTACAAACGCGAGCGGGACGTGCTTCCGAATCACGTCCCGCTCATTTCGTTTATGTTAGTCACCCCCGCCGAGATCGAGCCAAAGCAAGGCGAGATCTTCGGGGTTCGGGTCGTCGTGTGGTTCCGGGTGATACAACTGGCCGCTGCTTGCGGATCGAGTCAGGGCGTCATGCTCGAGGTAGTTGGTCGTTACCATCGTTTTGCCCTCACACGTCTGGCGATCCCAATTCTTCGGGATTGTTGCCAGCGTCGCTTTGAGAAACACACCACAACCGGGTGTGCGGTAGTTGAGAACGGCCAGCGGTCGTTCTCGATCGGTTTGTAAGTCTCACTGGGTGACTTACACATTCGCAACCCGCGTGCCGAACGCCTGTCGTATTTTGAATCACCTGCTGAAATACGACCCAGTCACGGCACCATCGCGGTCAATACTCCGCGTTCACACTGCGGTTTCGGCACCGGCCACATGCGGCATGCGAAAGCCGCGAAACGCCTGTGCCTTGTGGGGTTCGGCCGTCGCAGACAGCGCGGCGTTGAATCGCTTCCCGGCCGCGAAAGCTGCCGCTTCACGCGTGGCTTCGTCGGTTGTCAGGAACGGGTCGAGCAACAACGCGGTGAACATTTCTTGGTCACGATCCATGACAGTTCTCGCTCCTTGAGTGGTAACTTTTGCTTGTAAGAATCACTTCGTTCCGATTGCAAAGTAAGAAGTTCAAGCTTGGCGTTCGGCTATGCAAGGGTTACAGGGCTGCCGCCTGGCAGGTCCACGCCGCCAAGATCGAGCCACCAATCGCCATCGTCGGAACTGGCGTCGTATGCGGTATCCAGGAAGAAGTGGGGCCGGGCCACTTCCGATAAGTTGGGGGTTGCAGAGAGAACGGCGGGGAAGATATCGGTGGCCATCGTACTATCCCGGGTTACAGGTTCGGGCGGCTACTATTCAATGAAGGTCATGATTCGCACGGGGCGTGCCATAACGGGCGATGAATTGCTGCTTCTCGCCGAATGAGTGCGAATCGACTGTCATCATCCGCAACGCTCCTGTGCTTCGCCCCGCTTGGCCAGTTTGCCACGCGCTCGAATTGAGAGCGTTCCGCGCGTTCCGCAGAAGCGCGACAACCCGGTTTCACTTCCCAGTTCACCTAAACTCGGATGGGTGTTGTGCGTTCGATGTGTCTGATGGAAAGTGCCACCCAAGGATGAGTGGCATGGGAGAGATGTATCAGAATCGGGCGAACGATCTCACCCGATTCGGCCCCGCGTTCGGCATCACACTTTCGCCGAAGCGGGGTTACGGATTACGGCAATCACACCAGTTCCTTGATTGGGCGAGCATCGTCTTCGACCAGATACTGCGGTCGCCCCGTGAGATCCGGAAGCGTCACGCCTGGCTCCATTCCCAGGTTGTGATACAAGGTGGCGAATAGCTCACCGAAGGTGACCGGGCGTGAAACGGCTTCGCCGGCGATCTTGTCGGTTGCGCCAATCACTTGGCCCGTCTTCATTCCGCCGCCAGCCATGAGAACGCAGTTCACCTGTGGCCAGTGGTCGCGACCGACGTTGGCGCTGATTTTCGGCGTGCGGCCGAATTCGCCCATCACCACTACGGTGCAATCTTCGGAAAGCCCGCGATCGTGCAGATCTTCGACCAGCGCACTGAGGCACTTGTCGAAGATGGGGAAATCCTCGGCTTCCCGAAGGAAGATGGAGTTGTTCGCCCGGCCCTCGGCGTTCCGCCCGCCGTGCCAGTCCCACTTGCTATAGTTCAGCGTGACCACGCGAGCGCCCGCTTCCACCAATCGCCGGGCCATGAGCATGCTTTGTGGCACGCGCGGCGCGCCGTTGGCATCCATGAACACCTTCGGGTTGCCGGTTCCGTAGCGGTCGATCACTTTCTGCGGTTCACGCGAAAGATCGAGCGCCTCGGCCATGCGGGAAGACGAGAGCAGGCCGAACGCCTGTTGCGTGAAGGCGTCCATCCCCTTGATCGCGCCGGTGGTATCCACATCGCGTCGCATATCGTCGAAGCTCTTCAGAAGCGTCTTGCGGTCGGCGAGTTGGTTAACCGTGACTCCACGCAACACCATGTTGTCGCGCGTTGGCCCCATCGCGCGGAAGGGATCGAGCGCTGGCCCCAAGAAGCCCGGCCCTGGCTCGTTGTACGGGCCGTGTGTGCAGGTGTAACAGAGGCTAACGAACGGTGGCACCGAGGGATCGGATGGCCCCTGGAGCTTGGCGACAGCCGAACCAAACTGCGGCCAACCGCCCGAAGGCGTTGGCTTTCGCGGGTTGTGGCCGTTGTAAACCTGGATCGCATCGTGCCCCGCCTGATTGCCAACAAGCGAACGCACTAATGCGAGCTTATCCATGTTGCGGGCCAGTCGCGGCAACGCTTCGCACATCTGCACGCCGGTGACGTTGGTCGCGATGGGCTTCCACGGGCCGGCGAACTCCGCCGCGGCATCTGGCTTGAGATCGAACATGTCCTGGTGCGGTGGACCGCCGACCAGATAGATGAGAATCACCGATTTGTGGCGTGTTCGCTGGCCACTGGCGGCCTCGGCGCGAAGAAGGTGCGGCAGTGTGAGGCCACCCAGCCCCAGCGCACCAATCTGCAAGAATCCACGGCGCGATGGTGATTGCTGGGCAAGCGGATCGGTTGGTGAGGGCATCGGTGTTCCCGGTATGGAAGGAAGAACGGGGCCGGGGAAGGCGGGAGGGTAGGCGTTGGGTTGGTGAAGACTCAATGCTTACTCAGTTTGTCCTGAATGGGCGTTGCGGTCAACGCTTTTCACGGCCAAGTTGCAGAACAATAACCTGCGATATCTTTTCTGGGTCAGCTTGCACCAAGAATCATCGAAAGATTCGCAGCAGGGTCTTGAATACGGTTCCAATTGCTGCGTACTATTTCTGTTGGTGTGAGGCACTTTGCCCACGCCGCGATTCCCCGCGGGTGCGTGGCCGCCCCGCGAGAAGGAGAGAAGATGCATCCGTTTTTCATGTCTTGGGGCTGCGCGCCTCGTCAGCACGGTGGTTGTAACAAGTTTCGTCATGGCAAGGGTCCCCACGTCAAGGGTGATCACCCGCGTGGCAAGCATTGGGGAGGAGAACGCCAGGAAATGCACGACGACTTGGAGGGCGGGTTCGGAGTCCGACGTCCGCTCCGCTTCCTGGCCCATAAACTCGATTTGGACGATCGCCAGATTGCCGAGATGGCTCGCATTCTGGATGGCTTAAAGACCGAACGCGCTCAAGCAGAAGTGGATCGTCGCCGCACGCTTTCGGCATTCGCCGACGCGCTCTCGGGCGATAGCTTCGATGCCGCCAAGGCTGGTGAAGGTGGCGAACTCCGCGTTAGTAGTGCGGCCCGGTTGCGTGAAGCGGTGTTGAAGGCACTGCAAGACATTCACACCGTTCTGAACTCGGAGCAGCGACTCCGGCTTGCGTATCTGATCCGCACCGGCACTCTCGCGATGTAATTCCGTTGAAAGTTGTTGGTTGAATGAAGCGTGGCCCACCACCCTGACCGGTCGGTGGGCCATGCGGTATCTGATCTGCACCACTCATCTTCCTGATGCGCATGCTCTAATAAAAACAAGTTTGTTACGACTTGCATCTCATTTGATTTTATTCTATCTTGCAGCACCGGTTCTGCCCCGAAGGACTCGCACCCCGGGCAGCGCTCGCAAATGCCTCCATCGCCTGGTATTGCAAATGTCCATCACCATTAGCGTTGAGGATTTCCTCCAACTCGTGCGCAAAAGCGCGGTTATTGAGGAAGAGCGGCTAGCCGGCTTTCTGCGACGTTGGCACGATTCCGATTCGCCCGGCGAAGTGCAAACCCTGGCACAGGACATGGTTCAGAACGGTTTGCTCACCTATTTCCAATCCGAGCAATTGCTGCTGGGCAAGTGGCGTGGCTTCAATTTGGGGAAGTATCGGCTGCTGGAACGTGTGGGTGTGGGCGGGATGGGGCAAGTGTTCCTGGGCGAACACACCATCATGAAGAACCGGGTTGCGATCAAGATTCTGCCACCGGCCAGGGCCGCGGAGCCATCGGCGTTGGGCCGTTTCTATCGCGAAGCTCGCGCCGCTGCTCGCCTCGATCATCCCAATGTTGTTCACACGCACGACATCGATCAGGATGGCAATCTTCACTACATCGTGATGGATTACGTTGAAGGGCCGAACCTTTCGGATGTGGTGAAGCGGTTCGGACCGTTGCCACTCGATCGTGCCATCAGTTACACCCACCAGATTGCTTCCGCGCTGGATTATGCCCAGCACCGGAAGATTGTTCATCGCGATATCAAACCGGGGAATATCCTGATCGATCGCCGGGGCGTCGCGCGATTGCTCGATCTTGGTCTCGCGCGTTTCGTGAACGATCACACCGATCAACTCACCATTCAGTACGACGACAAAGTCATTCTCGGCACAGCGGACTATATCGCTCCCGAACAGATTCTCGATAGCCATGGCGTGGATATCCGGGCTGATATTTATGCACTGGGTGCCACGCTTTATTTCTTGCTTGCCGGGCAACCGCCATTCCCGAAGGGGTCGGTCTCGCAAAAGCTCCTGTGGCACCGGACGGAAGATCCCAAGCCGTTGCAGTTGATTCGGCCCGATCTGCCGAAAGAACTAGAAGCAATTGTCGTGCGGATGATGGCGAAGAACCCGGACCAACGCTACCAATCGCCGCGTCAGGTGGTGTTGGCGCTCGAACCGTTTCTGAAGCGAACAACGTCGCTGCCCAACCCCGCCGAGATGCCGAAACTCAGCCCGGCGGCAAGTGAATGGGCCGTGGCCGATCTTTCTCCTGGCCCTCTGGCCGATACCGCCATCACACACACAGCCGCATTCGCAACGACCACCGAAACTTCCGAGACGCCCGCGCTCAAGTCGCCTGCCAAGATTTCAACCGATCCCTCTCCTTTTGGCCCCCGCGGCGTTTCGCCCTGGGGTCCACCGGTTGGCACCACGATGACTAACGCGAACGATCCGTTTCCCGCCGAAACCCCGCAAGTGGTATCGGGCACTCTCGCCTGGTGGACATTCGTCGGCTTGCTGACAACAGCGGCCATCGCGGTGGCCTTGGCCTTCCGTTGACAAACCCGCGAGCGATACCGTCAGCAGAACAAAGTGAAGAGCAGATGGAAGAAGTAACCCGGTCGCTGACGTGACGCGGCTCGCCAAGTCTGAAGAGACGCGTCGGCATTCAACGCACCACAACCATCATCGCGCGGGTTCTTTCGCGACACTTTCTATAACAACGGTTCCGCCCGTTCGTGTTTGTCGGGAGTTGCCGAGTGTCGCTATTGCTCAACGCACAGGGGCTTGCCAAGGCCTACAGTCATCGACCGCTCTTTTCTGATCTTTCACTCGATTTGCGTGCGGGCGAACGAGTTGGGCTGATTGGCCCGAACGGTGCCGGAAAATCCACGCTGTTGAAGATCCTTGCGGGCATCGAACAGCCCGATGGCGGCACGCTCGCCGTGCGTCGCGGGGTTCGCGTTGGCTATCTTCCGCAAGACGACACCTTCGCCGAGGGGCTAAGCGCGCGTGAAGTGCTGATTGCGGCACTGGAGGGTGAACATCTCGAAGATCACGAGAAGGAAACGCGGGCCGCGATTATTCTCACGCAAGTGGGTTTTGCGGATCACGATCAACAGGCTTCAACGCTTTCCGGCGGTTGGCGTAAGCGGCTGGCGATGGCCCGCGAGCTCGCCCGCGAGCCGGACTTGCTACTGCTCGACGAACCAACTAACCATCTCGATCTTCCGGGCGTCGTCTGGCTCGAACGCCTGTTGCGGGCGGCACCGTTCGGCTATCTGGCCGCGACGCACGATCGGGCATTCCTTCGGGCTATCGCCGATGAAATTCTCGAAGTGAGCCGCGTCTATCCAACGGGCACCTTCCGGGCTGCCACGGGCTACGACGACTTCGCCGATCGCCGCGACGATTTCCTCGAAGGTCAATCGCGTCAGCGCGACGCGGTGGCCAATCAGGTGCGACGCGAGACAGAATGGCTCGGGCGGAAAGAGTCGGCCCAAAGGCGGAAGTCGCGGTCACGAATAGGCGAAGCCGCCACACGCCGGGACGAACTCGCGGAACTGAACTATCGCACCGCAGCAAGCGGGCAAGCCGGTATCGATTTCGCGGGCACCGGTCGTCGCACGCGAAAGCTCATCACTGCCACCGGCATCAGCAAATCGCTGGGCGGGCGTTCGCTCTTCTCGGGGCTTGATGTCGCCCTTGCACCGGGCACCAAGCTCGGGCTTCTCGGCCCCAATGGCAGCGGGAAGAGCACGTTGCTGCGTGTGTTGGCGGGGCAACTCGAAGCGGACACGGGAACGGTTGTTCGGGCCGATGCGCTTCGCGTGATCGTATTCGAACAGGGCCGCGCCTCGCTCGATATCTCGGTGCCACTTCGCAAAGCGCTCTGCCCCAACGGCGACACCGTCACCTTCGGCGAACGCCAACTTCACGTTGCCGCATGGGCACAGCGGTTTCTGTTCAAGCCCGAGCAACTTGATCTGGAAGTGAGCGCGCTTTCCGGCGGCGAGCAAGCCCGCGTGCGAATCGCGCAGCTCATGCTTCAGCCCGCCGATGTGCTGTTGTTGGACGAACCGACCAACGATCTCGATATTCCGTCGCTCGAAGTGCTGGAAGATAGCCTCGCCGATTTCCCCGGTGCGGTGGTCTTGGTGACGCACGACCGCGAACTGATGGACCGACTTTGCACCGAAGTCATCGGGCTGGATGGCCGCGGTGGCGCTGCGCCGTATGGCAGCGTGAATCAGTGGTTGACCGCGTACGAGCGAGCCGAGACGGCCATCGCCAAGGCTGCTACGACTCCGCCAAGTGCGAAGACTGCCGCAAAGACTGCTGTCGCAAAGCCAAAGAAGTTGAGCTATCGCGAACAGCAGGAATGGGACGGAATGGAGGGCGCGATTCTGGTGGCAGAGGAACGCGTGGCCACATGCGAGGCCGCAGTCGCACAGGCATCGGCGGGCGCGGAACACACCGCGCTGACGACCGCGTGCCAGGCACTTGAACAGGCGCAATCCGCCGTCGAAAAGCTCTACGCACGCTGGGAAGAACTGGAGGCGAAGCGTTCCGGCTCCGCAGGGTAGGCCCCATCAGATTCGCAAGAAGATCTTGCGGCGATACAGCCAGAACAAGATCAGCCAATACACCGCGAGCACCGCGATTCCTGCCACGAACGGCTCATATTCCGGGCCGAACGCCTTGAACAGATCGGCTCCGAAGTGCGTGCGAAACGTGCCCAGCACAAACGGCTGAATCAGGTGCGCCATGCAATACGCCAGGATCGAGTTCGCACCGATCACACGAAGCGGGAACGTCCAACCGGTGTATCCAATCATGTCGGTCGTGGCGTAGAACGCGCCAAGCAACAGGAAGCACCAACCGCCGGAATACAGTACCCATGCGGGCGTCCAGATTCGCTTCACCACGGGGCACACGCCCGCCGCTTCCAGACCCAACCCCGCGCCGATCATCGCCGCTCCGCCACTGAGCAACAGCAAGAGTTTGCCACCGGGCGGAATCGGTCGCATGAGCAACCCGCCGGCGATGAGTCCGAGAATCATCGTGGCCAGTGTGGGAATGAAACTGAGTGTTACATATCCGCCGGAGTTAAACACGAAGGGTTTATCGTGTGGGAACAGATTCAGGAACCAGCGATCGAACGCAGAGGCGGGGTTGGTGTTCTTGTCCCAGTGTGCGAGAAAGCCATTCGGGTGATGCGGCCAATCGGCTTTCACTCCCGTTTCGGCCAGACCCAGATCGGGCGGTGGAGTATACGTTGCGAACGCCGCCCAATAGCTCACCACGATGGCTACGAAAGCCAACCATTGCCATCGCATGCGGACATTGCCCAGCAGGAACAAGAAGAAGTAGCCCAGGCCGATTTGCGAAAGTGTGTCGGTAAAAGTCCAGTTCGTTTGCGGTTGCCCAACCGAGCGAAGAAACACGCCGAGCAACACCAGCACGACCGCACGCCACAGAGCATGCAGCGCGTTGCGTGCGAAGGTGTGCCCGCGAGCGGTGCGGGCGGCCAGCGAGAATGGCAGGGACACACCCACCAGGAACGAGAAGGAAGGTTGAATGAGATCGTGCAGCGTGCAACCGCCCCATTCGACGTGTGACTGATGCAACGCCAGGAATTGCCACAGTTCGCTTTCGGGCAGCGCCTTCGCCACTTTCGAAAGTCGCAACGCCTCCGCAAGCATCAGAAACATGACCAGACCACGATACGCATCGATGGCCGCAATGCGAACGGGCGATGGTTGCGGTTGCATTGGAGGGCCAGGTTCAGCGGTCATGCTTCAACCTTTCACGATGATTTTGATCGCTTCAATATCGCAACGGCCAGACTTCTTGAACGGCCGCGGCATTGGTTGCGCCCCCCCGTTCGCGTCGATCGTGCGGCATCGCAGAGTGTATTCTCCGGCGGGCATTCCCGGCAACAACGCGGCCCAGTGCGCTTTGGCCAGTCGCATCGGCCACGTGTTGGGCTTTCCTTCCGCATCGAAGCCCATCACGCCCTTCAGCATGTCGGCCGTCACGCCACCGCCCCACTTCAACGGTGGCGGCAGAATATGGGCATCGTTCCAAGGTGCCGTTGTGAAGTACGGATCGTCTGCGTTCCACGCTTTCCCGGCGGGGCTAACCCACACTTGCACCTTCGATAACCCCGAGATGCCCGCCTGTGCGTAGCCGGTGATCGGAATCGGCGTGTCGGGCTTCACCGTGCCTGGAACGGTGAGTGTTGCGGCGAACGTCTTCAACGGGCTATCCACATCGTTATTGCCATCAATGTAAGTATCGTTCGCGCTCGCAAGGTTCGAGAGGGTGATACGAGTCAACCACTTGATCGACTTGAAACCGTAGTGTTCCGGCACCACCATACGCACCGGCGCGCCGCGTTCCGGGCTGAGCCATTCGCCATTCAGTTTGTAGCAGAGAATGACCGGAGGAAGGCCGTCGTAGTCCTCGAAAATGCGGCCCGCGGGAAGCGAGCTTTGGAAGAGTTGTTTGGGGTCGTCGTTGTGGTAGCCGTAGTAGAAGACGCGGCGAAGGTTCTCTTTCGGGCGAGTGAGCCACAGCACCGTTCGCAGTGGCACGCCTTCCCACACGCCCATGCCGAGCGGGCACCCGATGTTCAGGCACGTCATCACCTTCGCAAACCGAACGGCGTGCGTCTCGCCGAGTTTCAGCAGCGTGGCGAAGTCAATCGCGGTGCCATCTTGCTTGGTGAACTGCTTCCCGAGTGTAGCGGGTTTCTCCGTGTCGGCGACGACTTCCAACTTCCAGGTGTCGCGTGTTAGCCCCACCTCGCGCTGTTTCTCTTCGGGCAGGCTATGCGGCACGGGTTTGCCACGCGACACGTCGCGGAACTCATCGGGCGGCGTGAAGAATGGTTCGATCTTCTCCGCGATGGTGGCGAGTTCTGGCGGCAGCATGTTGGCCGCAGTTGCGCTGCTTGCGAACCCGGCGGCCACACCGCCCAGACCACTACGCAGAAAGAGCCGCCGGGAGAGTTCAGGATTGATCATGGCGATGATGACCTTGCGGGTGGGATGTTTGAAGCATACCGTCTCGCCGTGTGCGCCGCCACAATCTCGCAATCGCCGATGCGAACATTGCTCATTGTTACTCATTGTTGCCCGCGAAAGCGCGGGGTAAACTAACTTCACCCGCCAACCTCTCGCTCTGAATCGTCGTCATGAACCAAACCATCGCAGCTATCGCCGTGGCCCTCGTGTTCGCACCCCTGTCGCGGGCGGCCGATCCAGTGGCCATCGATTTCGATAAGAACGTGCGGCCCATTCTCGCCACGCATTGCTTCAAGTGCCACGGTGCTGAGAAGCAAAAGGGCGGCCTGCGGCTCGATGTGCGGGCCGATGCGCTGACCGGTGGCAACGGCGGTGCGGTGATTGTGGCGGGAAAGAGCGAAACCAGCCGACTGATTCACGCGGTTGAAGGGAAGGACGCAAACACCAAAATGCCGCCCGGCGACAAGAGCTTAACGCCCGCCGAGATTGCGATGCTGCGTGCCTGGATCGATCAGGGGGCGAAGTGGGGGAACGCATCGATTGCCAATCCGGCTGGGCAGGTGAAATCGAATCACTGGGCGTTCCAACCGGTGAAGCGGCCCGCGGTTCCGGCTGGCGTGCATCCGATCGATCACTTCGTGCGGCTGAAACTGCGTGGCAGCGGGCTGTCACCATCGCCCGAGGCGGATCGCGCCACACTTCTTCGCCGCGTTCACCTCGATCTCACCGGTTTGCCGCCCACGCTCGCGGAACTCGATGCCTTCTTGAAAGACACTGCACCGGACGCCTTCGAGAAGGTTGTGGATCGATTGCTGGCGTCGCCGCATTATGGCGAGCGCTGGGGCCGCCACTGGCTCGACGCGGCACGCTACGCCGATAGCGATGGCTACGAGAAGGATACCGGCCGCCCGTTCGCCTGGCGCTTCCGCGATTGGGTCATCGCGGCTATCAACGCCGATATGCCGTTCGATCGCTTCACCATCGAACAACTCGCCGGCGATCTTCTCCCAAACGCAACCGCCGAGCAAAAGATTGCCACCGGCTTTCACCGCAACACACTCACGAACAAGGAAGGTGGTGCGGATCAAGAAGAATTCCGCGTCGCGGCGGTGGTCGATCGCGTAAGCACCACAAGCACCGTCTGGCTTGGCCTCACGGTGGGCTGCGCGCAATGCCACGACCATAAATACGACCCGGTTTCGCATCGCGAGTTCTATCAACTCTTCGCGTTCTTCAACTCGGATCGCGAAACCGATATCGCCGTCCCGCTTCCCGGCGAAGAGACGCGATTGAAGAAAGAACAGGCGAAGTTTGATAGCGAGCAGGCCAAGCTGCAAGCGGCCATCGACGAAGCGAAAGCCGAGAAACTCCCGGCGGCGGAACTAAAGAAACGTGAGGCCGCACTCACGGCTCATGCGAAGAAAGCACCGGCCACGAGCAAAGCCATGACGTTGGCACTCGGCCCCACGCGGCCCACGCATGTGCTCCTTCGCGGCGACTTCCTTCGCAAAGGTGTTGAAGTGCAATCGGGCACGCCCGCCGTGTTGCCTCGCCTGCCAACCGGTGGTGAAACTCCCACGCGGCTCGATCTCGCCAAGTGGCTGGTTTCCAGTGAGAACCCGCTCACCGCACGAGTGACCGCGAACTGGGTGTGGGCGAAACTCTTCGGCCGCGGGTTGGTGAGCACGCCCGAAGACTTCGGCACGCAAGGCCAGAAGCCGAGCCACCCGGAACTACTCGACTGGCTCGCCGCGGAGTTCGTGAATCCCACGCAGTCCGCCAATGGCAAGCCGTGGTCGCTCAAGCGATTGCACAAGCTCATCGTGCTATCCGCCACATACCGGCAATCGTCGGCCGTTCAGGCGGAGGCACTGAAGCGTGACCCGCTCAACGTTCTACTGGCTCGCCAGAGCCGATTGCGGCTTGAGGGCGAGATTGTGCGCGATGGTGCGCTCGCCGTGAGTGGGCTATTGAACCCCGCAGTGGGTGGGCCTTCGATCCGCCCGCCGCAACCCGCTGGCATCTCGGAACTCACCTATGCGAATAGCGCGCGCTGGGTCGAATCCAAGGGCGAGGACCGCTACAAACGCGGCATGTATATCTGGTTTCAACGCACTAGCCCTTTCCCCATGCTAATGACCTTCGATAACCCCGATTCGAACGTGTGCGTGGTGCGGCGCGAACGCTCGAACACGCCATTGCAGGCGCTCACCCTACTCAACGATGTGGTGTTTGTCGAAAGCGCTCAGACGCTCGCGAAGCGGGTGCTCGCCGATGATTTGTCGGACACAGAACGCATCGATTTCCTGATGAAACTCACACTGGCCCGGCCCGCGACCGTAAAGGAACGCGAGCAACTCCTTCTGCTGTTCCACCAATTGACGCGGTTGGCGAAAGCGGACCCCAAAGCCGCCGCAACGCTAGCGGGGGTTGCCACGCAAACCGGCGTACCCGCAGATGAAGCCGCCGCATGGGTGGGCGTTTGCCGCGCCGTGATTAACCTCGATGAATTCGTGACGCGCGAGTGACAGTTCGCTGTCGCCCACCAAGTCGTGACAGCGTGTTGTCACAGCGTGTGTGGGCTTTGCCTGCGAACGCCCTAAAGTGTCTCCATGCCCGATTGGCTTCTCACAACCATTCTCCTTGCGATCGGCGGGGGAACTGGCGCGAACGCTCGCTATTGGCTGGGTCGCGGCATCGCGTGGATGCAAGGCCCGGTCGAGTTTCCCTGGGCCACGTTCGTTACGAATGTGCTTGGCTCTGTTGTGCTTGGCTTCGTTGCGGCGGCTTACTTGCATCACGCCGATGCGGGCCGGCGGAACTGGTATCTGTTGCTCGGCACGGGCTTCTGCGGCGGCTTCACCACGTTCTCAACTTTCAGCTTCGAAACCATCAAGCTGTTGCAAGATGGCAAAGCATTGCTCGCCGTGGGGTATGTGTTCGGTTCGGTTGCGGCGGGTTTGCTCGGCGTGTGGCTGGCGCTCAAGATTGCCGGGGAACAGGCGAACTGATGCCGCCGGCAATCGCGTGGCGCGGTCACGTTACTCCACCTGCGGCGGCGATGGCGGCATCGATCTTGCGTTGCAATTCGGTGCTCACCTTCCCCTTGCCCTTGCACTTCGGGGCTTTGGTGCAACCGAGATAATAGCCCGGACCGAAGCGCGACTTCAGCACTTTCAGTGGTGCGTCGCATTCCGGGCATGTCTCGTCCACCTGCACGTCTGGCACGTCCGATTTCTTCTCGGTCTTCTCGGGCATCGGCGGCAAGATGTCCTTGAGCTTCTCGCGCAGCTCCGCGTTGATCGACTTCGCATTGCGGCACTTCGGATACCCGCTGCACGATAGAAACGGCCCACGCCATGCCACTTTGATCACCATCGGCTGGCCGCACTTCTCGCAGGCGATGCCGGTGTCTGGTGGCTTGATCGGGTTGCCCAGATCATCGCAATCCGAGATGAACTTGCACTTCTCATCCGGGCATTGCACATACTTCTTGCCAGCTTTGCTCTCTTTGAGCAACAGTTTGGTTTTCTCGCATTTGGGGCACGGAACCTTGGTTGGCACTGCGGTAACAATCGGCTTGCCATCGGCCCCGAGGTTCATGGTTGTGGGGCAATTGGGTGCGTCTTCGCAAGTGAAGAAGATGCCGAAGCGGCCTTCCTTGCGGACCATGAACTTGCCGCATGCCGGGCAGGGAATGTCCGTCACCGTGGGGCCGCTAATCTCTTTGCCGTCGGCACTGCGCTTGTAGGTGCAGGGGTTCTCTTTGTCTTTCCAGCCGGTGCAACCGATGAAGTAGCCGCCCGTCTTGGTGGTGAAGCGCTTCTCCAGCGTGCGGCCGCATTTCGGGCACGGCTCTTCCAACTCTTCGCGTGCCGGTGCCATCTCGGTGTTGGCCTTGGCCAGCGTTTCCGAGAACGGCCCCCAGAACTCGTCCAGCACTTCGCGATACTGGCACTTGCCGGTTTCAATCTCGTCGAGTTCCTCCTCGAAGTGACTGGTGAATTGTAGGTTCATGATCTTTGGGAAGTGCTTCACCAGCTTATCGGTGACCACCTTGCCAATCTCGGACGCGAAGAATCGCCCGCGTTCTTGCGTCACATACCCGCGCTTCTGGATGGTGCCGATAATGCTCGAATACGTGCTGGGCCGGCCGATCCCTTCCTTTTCCAGCGCCTTCACCAAGGAGGCTTCGCTGAAACGCGGCGGCGGTTGCGTGAAGTGCTGCGATTCGAACAAATCGAGCCGGTCCAGCTTGTCGCCGGTGTTCACTTTGGGCAGCGTGAGTGCTTCGTCTTTGCCCACAGGGTTGAGCACGCGGCGATAGCCATCGAACTTCACCACGCGGCCATTGGCGCGGAACAATCCCTGGCCCGCGGTCACTTCAACCGTGGTAACAGCCAGCACTGCGGGCGCACACTGGCTCGCGACGAATCGCTTCCAGATGAGTTCATACAGCTTGAATTGATCGCCAGCCAAGCCCGCAGCCTGTGCCTTCGCGGGGGTAATCGCAACGTCTGTTGGGCGGACCGCTTCGTGTGCTTCCTGAGCACTTTTCCCCGATGTGTACACGTTCGGGGTTGCGGGAAGATACGCCGCCCCGAGGCGAGAATCGCTCTGAATGAAGGTGCGAACGGCACTCAGTGCGTCGTTGGACACGCGCGTGCTATCGGTTCGCATGTAGGTGATCAGAGCCGTTTGCCCCATGCCGGAAAGCTCGATCCCTTCGTACAGTTTCTGCGCCGCCTGCATCGTGCGGCTGGTGCTGAAACGCAACCGGATATTCGCTTGCTGCTGCAAGGTGCTGGTGGTGAAGGGCGGGCTTGGCCGGTCTTGCCGGTCTTTCTCTTCCACCTTGCTCACCACGAACGGCACACCCGCCAGCGCCGCGACGATTCTGTCCGCGTCGGCTTCGTTCCCGAGCTTCGGGTCGGCTCCGTTCCACTTCATCAACTCGGTGAGGAAGGCGTTTTCTGGTGGCGTGGGCAGCCCCGCGCGTTCCGTCGAAGTGGCGGCCCCTTCGCCTGCCAGTGCATCCGCTTCCGTATCCACAACCGGTTCATCCGGGTCGGGTGTTACGTCCGGTTCGGCACCGGGTTGTGCGGTAGATTTCTGCGCGTCTTTTTTCTTGGCGAAGATCTTGGACTTCTTCGGATCGGCGGACCACGAGACACCAAGCCCCGGCTTGGCGAGCAGGGCGGTGATCTTCCAGTATTCTTCCGTGCGGAACGCCTCGATTTCGCGTTCGCGATCCACGATGAGCTTGACCGCAACGGACTGCACGCGGCCCGCGCTCAGGCCACCGGCCACTTTCTTGCCCAGAAGATTCGAGAGCGGGAACCCCACCACGCGGTCCATGGCGCGGCGGGCTTCCTGGGCCGCCACGCGCTGCGTGTTGATCTGCTGCGGAGCCGCCAGCGCCTTTTGCACGGCCGACTTGGTAATTTCGTTGAACGTGATGCGGAACGTGCGCTCGGGCGGCAGTTTCAGCTCATCGGCGATATGCCAGGCGATCGATTCGCCTTCGCGGTCGGGGTCGCTTGCCAGCAGAACGCGCTCGGCCTTGGACGCTTCCCGCCGGATTTCCGCCAGAATATCGGCCGGTGTGCGGCGACGGCTGCTACCTTTGCCGCCACCCTTGCCGCCCTTGCCGTTATCGTCGCGGTTCTCCACCACATAACGCAGTTTCCAGCCATCGGCGATGCGCACGCCGGCCACTTCCTCGCCCTTCTCCTTGCGGGTGGGAAGGTCGCGAACGTGGCCATAGCTCGCAAGCACGCGATAACCGGAACCGAGATATTTGTTGATCGTCTTGGCCTTGGTCGGCGATTCCACAACGACAAGATCATACTTGCCAACCGGCCCCGAATCGGGAGCCGAAGCAGCGAAATCCGGCGTATCCGTAGGCGTGGCGGCGGCCGCTTTCTTGCGGGCCGGAGCCTTTCGGGGAGCGGCCTTCGGGGCGGCGGGTTTATCGGCTGCCGGCTTCTTGCGTGGCGTTGGCACTCGTTGTCACTCCGTGCTACTAGTGTGGTCGCCTGTTTATTAGGTTGGATGGCATACGGCGACTATCGGTGCAACTGCGACCTCGGTTCGCGCGGGTCGCAACCCATCTACTTTGGCATTCCAACACATCCCCAAACACTTCCCCGAAGGAAGTATCGCAGCTAACCGCGCTTCCGGTTGTAGCGATTGTTCTCATTCGTGGAATTCGTACAATTGGATATCCTGAGGGAAGAAATTGCTCATCACCCTTAGTACAGCGATACGACGGCTGTCAACCCCCGGAGCGGTTTCGCGGCCTTCACCGCCGCCGCAAATCGAGGAACGATAATGGCCTACAATCCATTCAACATTTTCCGGCGGAATCAGAAGGCAATCTTCGCGGTGGTGACCGTGTTCATCATGTTCACCTTCGTCCTATCGAGTGGAGTCGGCGGCGGAGCCGACTTCTTCGATTGGCTTCCACGCTGGCTTGGCTCCAAATCCAAGCGGGGCGACGTGATCGCCACCATCGATGGCACCAAGATCTACGACAGCGAACTGACCGATCCACGCAAGGGGTTGCGTTACCAGCGCGTGATGGCGAACCGCTACATGAGCTACGCGGCCGGCCAAACGTCTGCCGTGCTCGATCAAATGGTAAGCGAGAACATCAACCGGCTTAGCCCTGAAGGCGAGAAACTCATCGCCCCAGTGCGGCAAGCCGAATCGATGATTAACCTCGCGTTCCAGAACCCGCAGTTCGCCGAACAACTTCGTCTCGATATCCCGGCATTGCTCGGGGAAATGCGAGCTTCGCTGGGTGCCATGATCAATTCTCCCACGCTCAAGAGCGAAGATAAGGATATCGCACGGGCCAAACTCGCGATTCTGGCGATCCAACAATCTCGCGGCGGCAGCGAGCACTATTTCGGCAACACGCCCAACGTGACCGAATCGGACTTGCTCAACTTCATGCTGTGGCAGAAGAAGGCGGACCAACTCGGCATCAAGCTTACCAAGGACGATGTCAAGGAACTCGTGCAACGCGAATTCTTCGGTTATTTCCAGGCTCGTTCGCAGATCGATGTGCAAAAGGCGATGGCCCAGAGCATGCCCGGCTTCACGATGGACGAAGTGCTGAAGGCACTGGGCGAAGAGTATCGCGTGCGTCTGGCGCAAACCCTGGTGCTGGGCGATTTCGCGCATGGCGATCGTATCGATAAGACCGAGGGCGGCTTCCCGGCATTCTCCACGCCGCACGATTCGTTCGATTACTTCCGCGAACAGGCCAGCCCCACCACCTTCGCCGCCATTCCCATTCCGGTTGAGAACTTCATCGCGTTGGTTCCCGAACCGGATGAGAACGACCCGAAAGTGCGCGACGAACTGAAGCGCCTGTTCCAGCAATACAAGGACGATGAGCCTAACCCCGCGCGTGAATCGCCCGGCTTCAAAAGCCCGCGCAAGGCCCGCGTGGCGTGGTTCTCCGTCACGGGGAATGAACCTTACTTCCTGCAGATGGCTGAAGAACGTCTGAAACTCGGCACGCCCGTGGCGAAGACCGGTGCCATGCTCACCGTGCCAGTGTTTGGCATTAGCCCGGTTGCGGTCGCGGCCGCTACCGCCCCGATTGTTGTGAAAGATGCGTTACTCGAAGATCAATATCGCCGGGAATTTGTGGACCCACACCGCAGCCAGGTGGATTTGCGCTGGGCACGATCGGCCGGCACCGCGTTCGAACCGCTCGGGATGCTGCTCGATACGAGCGTGCTGCGGCCGGGCAATATGGGCGTTGCCGCCGGTGCGGTCACCGGTCAGACACTTGGTTTCGGCAATCCCTTCGCCGTCGCTGCGGCAGTGGGTGCCGGGGCGATTAGCTACGAGATTCGCGACCGCGTGAAGGCGGGCGTGCCGCTTGTGCTCGGAACGGTGCCCGGTTGGGGCATGTTCAACACCGTGCTCAGTGGCGAAGTGGCGTTCCGCAAGATGGTGCCGCAACCGCTCCCAATCGATTCGTTCCGCCCCACGTTGCTCCGCGACTTGACCGTCCGCAATGCCCGCGAAATGGCCGCGGCCGACATGAAGAAGTTCATCGAAGAGGTGAACCGCCTCTCCGAGAATGGGAAAGCCAAGGACATGAAGAAGGCGCAGGAGTTCATCAACGAATTCGTGGCACGCCGCGGACTGAAGGTGACCGAATCGGAAACGCCACGCACCGAGTGGAACATCGCGGAAGACCCCGCACTGGCCCCGCTGGTGGCGGTGCAACGCGAATCGCTGCAAGCGGCATCGTCGTTCCACGGTCAGCAGCAGCAACGCGGTTATGTGCCGTTCGGCGAGAAGTTCTTCTGGGCCACTTCGCCCCGCGGCGCACGCGAAGCTGCTGTCGGCACGTTCGCGCCGATCTTCTACCCGACCGAAGTTCCGCTGGATCAGGAAGGCCTCAAAACGAAGTCGCAGCATGTGGTGTGGCGCACGGCGGAAGTGAAAGCCGAACCGAAGGGCGAAACCGCCGCCATGCCCGAAGTGAAGCTCGCGTGGAAGCGGATTCGCGCTCGCGAACTCGCCCGCAAACGCGCCGAGCAACTCGCCGAAACCATTCGCGCGGCCAATAAGACTTCCGAACAGATCCTGGTGCCGTTCCTCGAAGAGCAGGCTGCACTGCTCAAGGCCGAGTTCGCCAAAGATCCCAAGGCGCAAACGGACCTGGAACCGTTCCTGATTCGTGGCGTGGCTCCACTTACCTCTGTCACTGATCCGACCGGCCGCAAAGGCTTGTTCGATGTGTTCACGCCCACGATGTCGTTCGGCGCGCTGCAACCGTTCCAACTGCCCGCCAGCGAGAATCTGAAATACCCGACCGAGCCGCTGGCACGCACGCTCATGGACGATCGCCAGAAAGGCCCCAAAACGGTCCATGTTCTGCCCGATGCACCGAAGGATATCTTCTTCGTTACCACGTTGCTCAAGCGAGAGCCGAAGACCGATCTGGACTTCAAGACCGAAGTGGTAGGCGGCGAGTTGAGCGAGCGATTCGGCGGGCGTGAAGTGTTGAATCGCTTCCGCAACGACGCACGCCGCAACGCTTACCAGTCCATCATTGGGCTGCTCAAGAAAGAGTTCAAGTTTGAGCTAACCGACGAGCAGAAGAAGCGTCTGGAAGAGAATGAGAAACGCGGACTGCAGGATGTGTAACCGATTCCATCCTTCTCGTTAACACGTTTGGGGCAACTCTCGGTTAATCGAGGGTTGCCCCAAAGCATTCACCGCTTACTTGCCAGGCGTTGCTTGAATCGTGTTGAAGCAGGCGATGTTTCCTTCGCGGTCGCGGCAATACACGCGGCCGTTGGCAATGGCCACATGCGGCCACGCTAGCGAGTTGAAGATCTTGTCTTTCACCGCGAGTTCCTTGTATTCTCGCGGCGATCGGCCCGCCCCTTCCAGTAACATCAGTGTGCCGTTGCGGCCATACACTACCAGGCGTTTGTCTGCCGTCATCACGCAGGAACCGGGATCGCCCACGGTGCCGCCTTCCCACTTCAGCTCGCCGGTTTCCCAGTCCAGGCACCGCACGCGCTGCCATGCGACATACACACTCCCTTCATGCACCACCGGCGTGCACACCTTCGAGGGTGCCCGCTTGCGCCAGACTTCGCTCGCACCGGCTAGCGTCACTTTCACCCGCACCATCGCGTTATGATTGTAGCCCGCGGCGATGAGCACCGAGTCGCCATGAACCGCGGGGCCGGCGATGGTGTTGGCGAAGTCTGTGACCCACGGAAACGTCGCCACGGTCTTTCCTTCTTTTCCCGCATCCAGGCGAATAATCGCGAGGTTTCGCTGCGTGAGCAGTGCGACGCACGGAACACCTTCCACCATCATCGGAGCCGGCCCACCGGTGTGGCCCGCTTCATCTTTAAGGTCCGAAGCCCATACTTCTTTCCCCGTGCGGCGATCGAACGCCACCAGTGTGCCACGCTCGGTGGAACCGACTTCGACCAGGAGCCAGTTGCCGTGAATCATGGGGCTGGAGGTGTAGCCGTAATCGCGTTGCGGGGCGCGCGTGAGTTTCGGCCTGCGGCCAACCTTGTAATCGTCGTACAAGTTGCGGCCCCACACTTTCTTCCCCTTCGCCCGCGTATCCCAGGCGTTCAAATCGCCATCGGCGCTGAGTGTGTAAAGCAGGCCCGTATCCGCGTCGAACTCCGGCGTGCCCGATGGGCCGGAATAGAGTCCCTCATCGCCCACATGGTGCCGGCCATACTTGGGGCATTTGTATTCAACCGCCCAGCTTTCCTTGCCATCGCTTGCCCGCAGGCAACGAAGCACATCTTTGCCGCCCGCATATCCCAGTGTGTAAACATCGTCGCCAACCACAAGTGGCGCGCTGGCCCCTTCGCCGAGGTTCGCGGTCCAGGCGGGCTTCTCTTGCAACCAACCTTTCTCGGACCAACCAGAAGCTTCATCGATCAACCCGTCGCGAGTCGGCCCGCGCCAGTGTGGCCAGTCTGCGGCGGAGGCGATGCCCATTAGCATGACGGCAACAACGCCGGCGAATCGAACGGGAACGCGTGTCATACGCACCTCGAAAAAGTTAAGCCCGGCGTTTGCGGCCGGGCTTCGTTGGAGAGATCGCCGCTCACGCAGAGATTCACTTGAACCGGGCCACAGTACCGGGGAACGCGCGAGCGGCGGGCGTGAACCATTTCTTCGCTTCGAGCTTTTCGCCACTGAACCACAACTGATATCCCAGCAAGAATTCCAGCGTGGGCCGGCCCGGATTGGCTGCGACAACCTTCCTTAACTCGGCGAGTTGCTCGGCGAACGTGGCGGGGTTCGCACCGTAGAGAGCCTTCACATCGAACGCGGTGGCAGGCCATGCGGGTTCGATCGCCAAACCGGCACGGATGGCGTCCACCGCATCAGCATAATCGCCGGAAGCGAACAACGCTTGTGCTTTCAGGAAGTGCGGATTCGCGGCGGTGGGGTCGGCCGCAATGGCACGGCTGAATCGTTCGCCTGCGGTGCCATACTCGCCCGCCGCCAGGGCATCGCGCCCCAACTTCACCAGACGCTCCGCTTCTTCCGCCGGTGCCACTTCCACTTTCTCGATGTTCACCAACTCTCGCCGCGCGAACGGATCGAACGCAAAGCCCGGTCGCGGTGGAACGTGAGCCGGAACAGGCGGCTCGGCTCGGGCGATATCGGGCGCGTTCAAACCGGGCAGTGGCAGCGGTCGATCTTTCTGTGGGGCAATCACCAGAAACTCGGCAGGCCGAACCACCGGGCCAGGCGGCAGAGCTGCATTCGCTCGCTTTGGCAGAACACCGCCCGCAACCGCGACAGCGTTACCATTCGGATTCGCCAGCGGATTCGCCAGATCGCGGTTATCGCCAAAGAAGGCGGCCGGAGGAATGAATGCGGGTGGCCCGCCCCAACCCCACGCAGGTTGTTGATTCCAACCCCAGCCAAATGCGGGTTGTGGATTCCAACCCCAGCCAAATGCGGGCTGATTCCAACCCCACGCAGCGCCCCAGACCGGGTTCCAACCGAATCGCGGGCCAACGCCCCAACCTGGCCCAAGAAACCCGGGGCCAAATCCGAACGGCGTCACGTGTGCAATGGGCGGAAACACAGGTGCGAACGGTGCGATCCCAACCCACCGCGTGGTAAAGCCGCCTGCGAAACCGAACGCGCGAAAATGGCTGCGTTGCACCGAGAACCCGAAGCCGCGATTAAAGCCAAAGCCGCCCCGAAAGGTGACCGGGCCGCCGATGAATTGCGCCTGGGCCGGAGTTGCATCTGCGACTGCGACCAGAACTGCGATTGCGAGGAGGCACCGCTTCATAACTCGCCCCGGCGGGAAGTATGGGCACTACAACCCAATTATCCCTCACAATCCGACTCTCTGCAACTCCGAGGATGCTCACGACTCGGCAACGCTCTTCCTCTCGCCGATTCCTATACTGATTCTGTTAATGAGGGAGCTTCGCGAATGCCCTTGATCACGCCAGAAGTGTTGCGCGATTACTTGAACGACGCTCTTCCGGACGCCGAACTGGCCGCCGTGGAGCGAGCGTTGCGGGAATCGGCCGAGTTGCGAACACTTCTCGCCGAGGTTCACGGGCAAGATGATCGCGGGGAACACACCGCCGGGGCGATCTGGCGACGCGAACGGGTAAGCTGCCCCACCCGCGATCAGCTCGGAGGCTACCTTCTCGGTGCGGGCGACCCGGATCTGCTCGAATACATCCGCTTCCACCTCAACGAAATTGGCTGCCCTTACTGTCAGGCCAACCTCGACGATCTGAAGAAACTCCAAGGCGGGAAGTGAAGTTCTTCAAACGCCTCCCCGCGAACGAATCTTTCATCGCATGACAAGTGTGCTCGCCGATATCCCTTTCTCCGAGATCGCACTCTCAGCTCGACTGATGCCGATTCTGGGTGACCGTCCGTGGTGAGGTAGCATGAGGGTTGCTGAAGCTCCCATGGTCCTCGCCCACGGACGGCCGCCATGATTCTACCACCCGAGGCGCACGCGCTGGTCCAGGTTCTCGCTGTCCACTTCACCAACCCCACCTACCAACGCTTCTCGACACTGCTGGTCGCGGCCCTCGTCACCACCGGGCGGCGGACCGTCGCCAACCTGCTCCGCACGCTCCGCCACCTGGCACCCGGACACCGCACCGACTACCAGCGCGTCTTGTCCCGCGC
>JBGSLF010000219.1:0-64311 GCA_041740855.1 Gemmata sp. | reverse complement strand
TTCCAAGCGATTCCGCTGGGGTGGCGGAGTTTTTTGGACACCCCACCCTCCCGCCCGGAGATCGCAATGTTGCGAAATCCCCTTGTTTTCGCACAAACCCGACTCGGCCGACGACCAAAATCGGCATCAGTCGAGCTAAGGCGACTTCACGTTGTAACGGAAACCTGTCCGCACTGCATGTGAGCAGGTTTCCGCTCACACCCTCCTGAATCCCAACCCCATTTACCTCATCATGACACGAATTCTCACTTGCTTCGCATTACTGGCGTCCACGTTAGCTTTGCACGCGGCCGACCCCTGCGTTTCCGGCGTCCCTGTTGGGAAGCGACCGGGGCCGTACAGTTTCCTCGTGGCGACTGGCCCGCAACGCGGCCAACAGACTTGCTACATCTGCGAGCAACACGAAGGGAACAAGCCCGCCGCGGTGGTCTTCGTTCGCACGCTGTCCGAACCCGTTGCGAAGTTACTCGGGAAGCTCGAAGCCGCCGGGGCCAAAGACACCACATACAAAGTGTGGATGACGCAACTGGCAGAACGCGCCGATCTCGATACGCTGGCCAACTGGGCCCAGAAGCAAGGACTCAAGACCGTGCCGGTTGGCACATACGAAGACGCCGACGGCCCGCCCTCGTACAAGATCAACGCAGATGCCGATGTCACCGTTATGCTCTTCACGAATCAGAAAGTGGTCGCGAACTTCGCGTTCCGCAGCGGGGAACTGACTGATAAGGAAATTGAGAAGGTGGTAAAAGCCGTGCCGCAGTTGTTCGAGAAGAAGTGACCGCGCCTGATAAAGCACAACCTCATTCGCACTCGCGGGTGAGGTTGAATCATATCTTTTAGCTTAACCATCACATCAATCCGCCCGCGAAGCCGCGACCACACGCTTGCCGGCAACCAACCGCGTGCCCACGTTCAGCAACAACACCACGACCACCAGCACGAACGCCCCCGCCCACGCGAGATTCTTCAACGCTTCATCGGGCCGCTTGGCGAAGTCGTAAACGTAATAGGGCAGCGATGGCGTGGGGTCCGAGAGCGAGCGAGCCAGAAACTGCGACCCGCGTGCCGTGAGAATGAGCGGAGCCGTTTCCCCCGCGACACGCCCGACCGCCAACAGCACCCCGGTAATAATCGCGGGCAACGCGGCGGGAATAATCACGCGCAGCACAGTGCGTCTTCGGCTCGCGCCCAGCGCATAGCTTGCTTCCCGCAGGCTATTGGGCACCAATCGCATCGATTCTTCCGCCGACCGAATAACCACTGGAAGCATCATCACTCCCAGAGCAAACGCACCCGCCCACGCGGAATAACCCCAGGATTGCGTGGCCCAGAATGGATAGACCAACACTGCATAACCAAAGACGCCAATCACAATCGAAGGCACACTACCGAGCATTTCCGCCACGAATCGCACAGGTGCTACGAGGGGATTATTCCGGTATTCACACAGCAGAACGGCCGCCGTTACACCCACAGGAATCGCGAACACCGAGGCTAACCCTACGAGCGTGACGCTCCCCATCAAAGCGTGATACAAACCCGGCGGCGAATCGTTGGGCAGATTGGTGAAGAACGCCGCAGTCACCTGCCCTGCGCCCTGATAAGTGATGTATCCCAGGATCAGGAACAGCGGAACCACGGTGAACAACTGACAGAAGCCCAGCACCCATGTCATGAAGCGGTCGGAACGGGCAGCGCGTTTGCGTGCGGCTTGAATCACAGCGGCATCGGCAACCGAGTCGATGACCGCTACGGGTTGATCGCGGCGGCTCGCACGGTCACGCGGCACACGCGGTTTCGATGCCCACCTGATGAATACGCGGGCCACCACGTTCATTACCAGCGTGATCACCAACAGCACTAACCCGAGGGCAATCAGCACGGCCCGCTTTGGGTCGCCTTGTGTGGTTTCGTGGAGTTGTTTGGCAATGATGCTGGGAATCGAGTCGCCAGTTGCGGTAAGCGAAAAATCCAGGTGCTGCGCGTTACCGATCACCATGGTAACGGCCATGGTTTCGCCAATTGCGCGGCCCAAGGCAAGGAAGCACGCCGCGATGATGCCCGGTCGGGCGTAGGGCAGCACCACGTTGCGAATGGTTTGCCAGCGCGTGGCCCCGAGGGCAAGCGATCCTTCCCGTTGCGAACGCGGCACGGCCTGGCACACGTCATAACTTAAAGCTGTGATGTAGGGGAGAATCATTACCGCCAACACAAGGCCAGCCGCAACGATTCCTTCACCCGATTGATGCTTCAATCCGAACAGATCATAAGCCGGAGCCAACCCGCGCTTGGCCAGGAACTCGACCGCCCAGAAGCCGAAGATCACGCTCGGAATGGCCGCGAGCAATTCGAGTAGCAATGAACTCACACGGCGAACCCGACCGGGAGCAATCTCGGAGAGGAACGCAGCAGCACCCACGCCCAACGGCACCGCTACCAGCATGGCAATGGTGGAGGTGGCAAGCGTGCCATAGATGAACAGCAGCGAGCCATACGCGCCGCGATCCGGATCCCAATTAGCGCTGGTGAGCACACGCCATTCGCCGAACCGCGTGAGTGCCGGCCACGCCTGATACGCCAGCACCGCAATCAGTGCGGCGGCCAACGACAGCACGAACACGCCAGAACCCTGACAGAGCCAAGAGAACGCACGATCACCGACGGTGATTGGAGCGGAACGCGGGGCCGATGGCGTCATGAAACTTTGCCCCTGGCATGCCAGTTATCTTGGTGAGAAGAAGAGTGCTGCGAGCGTGCCTCCACTCGCAAAGGCCCGGTGCATGGTGTGCCGGGCCGCGTGATGATCACTCGAAGGTGACCGTGCCGAGAAGTTCGTGAGCTTTCTTTGTCAACTCTTCCGGCAACGGAGCGTAATCGAGTTCTGCTGCGAACTTCTGGCCGTCGCCCGTCGCCCACTTGAGGAATTCGACGATCACCGGCCCCTTATCCTTGGGCTGCTTCTTGTACAGAATCGCATAGCTCGCCCCAACGATTGGGTAAGCAGCATCGCCTTCGGCATCGGTGAACGAGAACGTCAGCGGGTGCAGCGCGTAGGGTTGTGTTTCCTGCTTCACCTTCATCGCCGCTTCTACCGCCGCCGTGGTGCTCGCCGCATCGGGAGTCACGGGCTTGTTCGCCTTGTTGATGATGGTGGCGAACGGGATAGCGTTCTTCTTGGCGTAGGCGAGTTCAACGTAACCAATAGTGCCTTCAGCCGATTTCACATGTCCGGCCACGCCATCGTTCCCTTCTTTGCCCAGGCCACCCGCAGGCCATTTGGGGCTTTTGCTCGCGCCGACCGCTGACGCGAATGCCGGGCTGCGCTTGCTTAGATATTCGGTGAAGATGTTCGTGGTTCCGCTCGATTCCGCCCGATACACCGGAACAATTTCCGTCGCGGGAAGTGAGACGCCCGGGTTGAGTTTTTGAATCGCCCCGTCGTTCCAGTTGGTGATCTTCCGCAGATAGATATCGGCCAGCACCTGGCCATCGAGCTTCAATTCCTTGATGCCGGGAAGATTGAACACCACCGCGACCGCACCCACCGTGACCGGAACGTGGATCACCTCGCCGCTCGCCGCTTCCACTTCCTTCGCGTTCATCGGGGCATCCGAACAACCAAAGTCCACGTTCTTTGAAGAGACATTGGAGATGCCGTAGCCCGAACCTTTGGCGACGTAATCAATCTCGACATTCTTCGCGGTTTGATAAGCGCTGGACCACTTCTGCATGATCGGATCAACAAACGTCGCGCCGCCGCCGCTAATGCGTGGTGCGGCCGAATTGCTTCCACACCCAGCAAACCCAATCGACGCGACGGCACTGAACAGTAGCAAGGCACAGCGGTTCATATGCGACTCCGGGGAGGTAGTTCCCGGGCAAGTTTATGTATGAATGAGGTGCGACGCGGGAGGATTGCGTTAAGGTTTCAAGAAGGAACGCACGTTGCAATGTTAACGCAGCAAACGCGATTGAGAAACGCGGGCTATCGCAGAAATCTGACCCGGAACGCATAAGATTATTCACACACTCGCATCTTGTGATAGGTCTCCATGCCGCGTGCATCCGCGTTCACATCTGTTGGCCGTCGCCTTGCGGAACTCGCCCGACCGCAACGAGCCGATCTGCATGTTCACACCACGGCGAGCGATGGCGAGTTCACACCTTCGCAGGTTGCGGCATTCGCTCGGCAAGCGGGCCTCGCCGCGGTGGCGGTTACAGATCACGACACGGTCGCAGCAGTGGCCGAAGCCCAACTCGCGGCGCAAAGCCACGTCGAGGTCATTGCGGGTGTGGAGATCACCACGGGATACGAAGGCCGGGAATTCCACTTGTTGGGCCACTTCGTGAGAATCGATCACACCGCTTTGAACACCGCGTTGGCCCAACTCTGCGATCGGCGACGAGAGCGGTTCCGTTCCTTTGTCGCAACGCTCGCCACACGTGGCATCGTTCTTCGCGCCGATCGCGTATCGCAGGTCGAATGCGCTTCGGTAAGCCTGGGGCAACGGCACATCGCGAAGCTGTTGGTGGAAGGCGGATTCGCCCGTAACCGAACCGAAGCATTCCACCGCCACATCGGCCCGCTCCGGCGAGAAGCGACGCCAAAGCTTCTGCTCCCCATAGCGGAGGCGATTGGTTTGGTGCGGGATGCCGACGGAGTGGCCACACTCGCGCACCCACCCGCGGACCTGACCGAGAACGATTACCGCACGCTGGCCGATTTCGGATTGCAAGGGTTGGAAGTGGAATACCCGTGGGGGCGAAAATCCCCATCCGCGCGATTGCGCGAAGACGCGGCCCGGTTTGGATTCGCCATCACTGGTGGCAGCGATTGCCACGGCCCTGATCCGGCGAACCGGAAAATCGGCTCGCATGGCATCGGCCTTGCGGCCCTGGAAATCTTGCGTGAACGGGCCGGTTGTTCGGGTTCCCGCATCTGATGCGTCGCGGCCTGCGTTACCGATTGCACCTGTCCCGCCGTGAAGCGCTGTTGCGCTCGCGCCGTTATGGATTTCGTAGGGGAATGCCGGCAATTCCCACTGGCGTAGGAGCGGTTTGCGAGGAAGTGTTAGGGGTGCCCGGTGTCATGGACGAGGAAGGGCCTCGTCCTCACCCGGGAACAACTCGCACGGACACGCGCCAATGAGACACACCTTGTTCGCGGCCCTGACAGCGGGGTCGCTGTTGGTGGTTTTCCAGGTTCCCACGCACGCCAATCCGCCACAACAATGCTCGTTCGGAATGGGGTGTGGTGGAAAGTGCATGATGCTGTTCTCGAAACTGCACCAACACGGCCCGCTCTTCAACTATGGCCCCTATTACGGCTATCCGCCATTCGAGCCTTATGGCCCGTGGAACGCCTACCTGCAATACAACCCGTGGTACTACGGCAACCCCTATGCCAATGCCGGCAACGGGGGTAATGGTAATGGTAATGGGTTGGGTGGGTTGTTTCATCGGCTGCAAAATCGTGACGGCTGTGGCTTCGGGCACGGTGGTTGCCACGCCAACTGGTTGCAAGGCGGCTGGTTTCGCGGGAATAACTGCTTGAGCTGCGGTCACGGCTGGCTGAAGTCGCACTTCGGTGGTTGCCACTCATGTGGCCATACGAGCCTGTTGAAGGGGCACAGCACCGGCTGCAACTCTTGTGGTCACACCGGGCACGGTTTGAAGACCGGCCACATCTTCAAGCACAACTCTGGTGGTTGTTCTTCTGGCTCTTGCAGCACACCAACACTCGATCCCGCCACCACCGATGCAATTTCGCGTTACACCGGAGCTGGCGACGCGAATGAATTCGCCGTGTTCTACAACGGAATGCCAACACTTAACCCGGTGATAACTGCCGGTGCTCGATAACGAGAACGCAGTTACTGCGACTGGTTCTCGAATGTGAGTTCGGATCGCCCTAGCTCCTCGGTGCGCTCTCAGGAGAAGAGCATCGAGACCCCCAAGGAAAGGAACGCCGAGATGATGACGACTCGCTCTCTGGTGATGGTTCTGGCCGCGACAGGCGGAATGGCTGTGACGGCGGCCAACGCCAACGCCGCTGGCCCTTGCAATGGCCCATTCTGCAATCAATCGTCGTATCCGAAGTACTACTCCTTCGGCGCTCACGTTATGAACCACTTCGGTGGCGGTGCCGGTGGCAAGCAAGCACCGCTGCCCACGTTCCAGGCCGCACCGTGGTATTTGTACTGGCCATACGATGCGCACTTCCTCACGCCCGCCCCGGTGAGTGGTGCGTTCTACGGCCCGCCCAACGCGGGTAACTTCCCCGTGAATCCTTACTTCCCTGGCGCGGGATATGGCGCGGGTTACGGTGGTGGCTACGGCTACGGATCGATGCCCGGCGGGCCGGTTCCTCGCCCGTAAGCTGTTCACCTCATTCAACGATGGACGCGAAGAGATCGAGCGAACTCGATCTCTTCGCGTTTTTTCGCGGGTGTTCATGTCCCCTTCCCGTTCAAGGCGGCGTATGTCTTAATGGATCAATCCGGCATGATGCGTTCAAACAGCGGAAACTCACGCGATATCCACGCCCGTTTCGCGATTCGTTTGAACCAAACTACGGGCGGATTCGTCCAAGAAACCCACCCTTCCTCTGGCGGAATGTGAAGTATCCGTTAGGATTGAGTGGATTTCATCTTCTCATGGGCCAGGTTCCTGGCAGGGGCATCAACATCATGAGTGAAGGACACATTGCGGAATTGGTTCCGGTTGGAGGCGGGGACGCGATCCCGCTCATCAACGAAGTGATGACCATCGGCCGGCGAGAGTCTTGTGACATTTGTTTGAAGTTCCAGAACATTTCGGGCAGTCATTGCGAGTTGTCGTTGAAGGATGGCGTCTGGCATGTGCGCGATCTCGGGAGCACCAACGGCGTGAAGGTGAACGGCGTACGCACCTTACGCCGCCCGCTGCGCCCTGGCGATGAAGTGAGCATTGCGAACCACAAATACACCATCGAGTACAGCCTTCCGGTGGGAAGCACCATCGAGGATGTGTTCGCCGAAGAAGAAGATGTGTTTGGCCAATCTCTCATGGAGAAGGCCGGGCTAGAGAAGCCAAAGAAGCCGGGCCAATCGGACCGGCGATAAACGCTTCGCACCATTGACAATCGCCACAGGCTCACCCATAGCAACGGGTGGGCCTGTTTCGTTTCACATTCCCGTCGATTCGGAGGCCATGCCGTGAAAGTCGTCGCACCGGTTTGCTGGCTCGCGTTGTTCGCGATCGCCTCATGGGCGATCGCCGCGGATGAACCGCGATTGCCACGCGACAACCTGCTTCTGTATCGGGGAGCCGATGGGAAGTCGCACGAAGTGAAGACTGCCGCCGATTGGGCACTCCGCCGAGCTGAGATCGTGCGCGGAGCCGAAGCCGTGATGGGCCAACTCCCCGGCAAGGAGAAGCGTTGCCCACTGGAACCGAAGATCGAGGAAGAAGAAGACTGTGGCAAATACGTTCGCCGGCTCGTGACGTATCAGTCCGAACCCGGCTCACGAACCCCGGCGTATCTTTGCATTCCCAAAGATGTGCTCAAGGGGAACCGCAAGGCTCCCGCCATCCTCTGCTTGCATGGTACGGATAATGTTGTTGGCCACGGCACCGTGGTCGGTTTGGGGAAGCGACCGAACCGCCAATATGCCAGCGAACTCGCCGAACGCGGCTTTGTGACGCTCGCACCGAACTATCCACTGTTGGCCAAATACCAGCCCGATGTCCTGAAACTGGGCTGGGAAAGCGGCACGCTCAAGGCCGTGTGGGATAACATGCGCGGGCTAGATTATCTCGAATCGCTTCCTTTTGTGGATCGTAAAGCGTTCGGGACCATAGGCCATTCGCTTGGCGGCCACAACTCGGTTTACACCGCGCTGTTCGATAACCGTGTTCAAGTGGTTGTGTCGAGTTGCGGGCTGGATTCCTTCCTGGACTACTACAACGGCGACGAGAAAAACTGGTTCCCCGAAAAGGGGTGGTGCCAGACGCGATACATGCCCAAACTTGCCAACTATCGCGGCAAACTCGCGACCATCCCGTTCGATTTCCACGAATTGATCGGAGCACTCGCCCCGCGACACGTGCTTATCATCGCGCCAAAAGAGGACAGCAACTTCAAGGCAGATAGTGTGGACCGCGTTGCCGCAGCGGCCCGCCCAGTATTCAAACTTCTGGGCCACGCCGATCGATTGGAGGTTCTGCACCCCGAAGGCGGACACGACTTCTCGCCAGAAATGCGCGAAATAGCCTACAAATTGTTCGATAAAGTTCTCATGGGTCAACCGCGCGGGAAGTGACGGCCACGGATGAGCCTTACAGGTCGATTTGGCTTGCGCGCAAGGTCAGTTGTGATAGAAGTGTTAATGTCGCAATTGCGAAAATTACGATTGGAGGATATAGGAGGGTTGTAACGGCGAAAAACTGTGCTTGCGGATCTGTTTTTTTGTTGCTAACGGGTAACTGGGTTGATACTGTCTCAAATGTAACCCTATTTCAACTCGTGTAAATAGGGCGATTCTCGTGGTTAACATCCAGGAATCGTTCGATACGCAGTGTAAATGTCTCGCCCCTCGCGTCTCGCCAAGATGGCGTGCGTGAGAGATAACCCGCGAGCGGATGGAACCACTAATACAAACCTTCGTCGAGGAGTTCCAGGGATGCGATTCCGCCTCATGGTCGAAATTCTGGGTGAACGGGCTAACCCCTCAGGTATGATTCCAGAAGTAGACCCCGATCCCATTCTTCCACCACCTGGCCCAGGTTGGGAAATCAATCCAGGTGGCGACCCCACTTTCGGTTCGGGTGGCAATCCGACACTTCCGCCGGGCATCATCTTGGTACCGCCAGCAGCCGGTGGCGATCCCACCTTAGATCCTGGCGCTGGTGGTGGTGAAGACCCTGGCGCGGGTGCTGGCGGCTTCTTCATTTGGTGAGCGTGATTCGTTTTCGGCTCTTTGCTCCCTTGCATGTTCATTCCTGGGGTGGATACCATTGGGTGTCCACCAGTGGTTTTCGTTTACTTTGCTCGTAGTCATACCCGCATCACATTCAGCATCAGATTGTTCGCTTCTGATGAGTGAACAGTGTTTACCCAGCTCAAATACATCAATCATCTCTCTACACTGTTAGAAACCGTAACCGCGTTCGGTGTCCGCCAACTTTTCCAACAGAATCTCCGTGCGAGCAATTCAGTCCGAACCGCAATCCGCTTTCTGAGAGAGTGAATCAACAACATCGCGTGTTTCGTCACAGAATCGCGATGGCTTTCACTGTTCTACCAGTCCCTTTTCGGCATTTTGTTCCAGAAGTAAATCGGGGAAGGCGGCATCGCGTGCGGCCGCATCCGTATCGCCCAGTTGTTTCCAGGCTTCCGCTCGCAGTGCGTGAATCTTTTCCGGTGAAGCCCCCATGTTTAGTGCGGCGGTGAGGTCTTCGATCTCACTGCGGAAATCGCCTCGACCATGCCGTGCGGCAGCCCGGTTCAGTCGTGCGGCGATATCGGGCCGTAGGCGGAGCACCGTCTCGAAATCGGACTCAGCGCCGGCATAGTCTTTCAGTCGCAAGCGGGCCAACCCGCGGGCGTGATACGCCTGAGCAAAGTTAGGTGCCAGTGCCACACACACATCGTATGCCGCCTCGGCGGCCACGTCTTGCTCCAGGCCCGCATAGCAGTTTGCCAGCACAAAGCGTGCGGGGAATAGATCGGGCTGATTCTTCACCGCGTATTCGATGAGCGGCAAGGCTTCCGAGTACTGACCCCGTGTGGCCAGGTCCGCGGCCGCCAGATACGCTTCCCGAACCGATCGCGGAGGCGGACGCGTGACATTCCACGGTTGCCCGTTCATGCGAGCCGCAAGCTCGTCGCGGAGATTCTGCACCACCCACGCGAGTTCATCGGGCCGATAACATTCAACTGCCCGCTCGCTCAACAATGCGGCTTGTGCCAGTCGAGTCCGGGCCAGTTGTGGTTCACTTCGTTCGGCCTGCACGGCAGTCGCCGATGCGGTCACGAACAGGAGTTCGCCTAGTTCCAATCGCAAGGCTCGTTGATTCAAGTCCGAAAGCCGCGCCACTGCGGGCCTTTGTTGCCATGCGGCATCTTCAGGCAAACCATAACGCCCAAGTAAGGCACGCGCATTGGCCAGTTCATCATCTAACAAGTCTGCTTGAAGTGTTCCCGCGCCGAGATTCACTTCCACTCGCCGCTTATCCTTTTGAAACTCATTCCAGCTCGCTGTCGCTTCATGCCGGGCGAGTTGATCGTCGCGCACAAACACAGCAGACGCCAGGCCAACCATGAGCAGCATGGAAAGCCCAACCACAGCCCCCGTGGAACTGATACGCGGGTTGCGCCGCGACCACTTCCGCACTCGCTCTCGCAACGACGGTTCACGGGTGTGGCGCAACGGCAAGTTGGCTAAGTGTCGTTCGATATCTTCGCGAAGCGCGTGAGCCGTCTGGTAACGTTGCGATTGATTGGGGTGAAGGCAACGGAGAACAATCGCCTCGGCGGCAGGACTGACGCCGGGACTGAAGGCACGCAGCGACGGCGGCCCTTCCTGTCGATCAGCGATCATTTGCGGCACGATTAAGCCGACAGGGCCAGTAGGAGTTGGGAACGGGTGACGCCCCGCCAGCAACTCAAATAGCATGAGGCCAAGCGAATAGAGATCGCTCCGCGCATCGATCGTTCCCGTTCGGGTGCGAAACGCTTCCAGTTGTTCGGGCGACATATAAGGCAAGGTGCCACCCACCAGTGCCACAGCCGCTTCGGCGCGGGCGGCCGCATCTTCAGCCAGATTGAAGTCGAGGAGCATCGGTTGCCCCTCGTCCGTAAGCAAGACATTCGCAGGCTTCATATCACGATGGATGATGCCGCGATCGTGAGCGTGCGCCAGCCCATCCGCCAGTCTCGCTCCGAGCCAGAGAGCCGCATCCACGTACGACAGCCGGGACAACCGGCGGAGAATGTCGTTGGTCGCAACTGCAGTGCGACCGAGTGGAGCCGGCGTCGGAGCCGGTGCGGCAGGTCGAGCCGGAGCAGATAATGGAGGCGACGAAGGACCGGTCGCTGTGCGGCTGCGCAGATGGTTCAACGTGCTGACGAAGTGTTCCCCCGAACCCGGCACCGATTCGCGACCGCGCAAGCCACCAATCACATCATCCAAAGTCACCGAGCCGAGATACGGCATGCACACAGCCTGAACCGAACCTGAGCGGTGGACCGAATACACCGGCACAATGTTGGTGTGTTGCAACTGGGCCAGCGTTTGCGGCTCGCCCGTTAAATCTGCTGTAACTTTCAAGGCTACGGGTCGATCGGCGAGTTCTCCCTGGCGTGCCAGATAAACGCGACCAAACGCGCCCCGACCGAGTTCGTCCTCGATCTGGAAGCCGAGGAATTTGGTCCCCACCAGCGGAAACGCGGAGACCGCAGCCGCCAGTCGATTGGCCGCCGCGGGGTTCGTTTTGTGAAGTTCGGAAAGTGCCATCGACGAATGCGGCAACGCACCCAAAGGTGCTGCAATCGCCGTGTGGCGGTGCTCCCCCGATACACCGCGATTCATGCGGCGACGAGCACGAATCACGTCTTCCAGATCCTGAGCAGATTCCGCAGAAGACCAAGACAGCACATCGGATGGGGGAGGCGTGGTCGGAATCAACTGCGAAACCACCATAGTGGCGAAAACGTCAGCAGGCTCTTCGCCCCGTATGCCATCGTCTGGCGGCAGCGGCATGGGTGTAAGGTCCACACCATTCGATTGCAATTCCTTCGGGGTGGGCATCTCACGACTCCAGTTGCAACAGTGAGCGTAGCCGGGACCGCGATTCCATGAGCGCCCGCTCAACAGATCGCTTCGAGCGGCCTGTGAGCACAGCAATCTCCGCCACTTCGTAGCCATCGAGGCGTAGCCGGACTATCTGGCCTGCTGGTTCAGGCAAGCGTTCGAGAGCCTCGCCTACTGCCAGATTGAGCAATACATCGCCACCGGGAACCAGACCACAGCTGTAACTGCCTGCGCTCTCGGCCAGTTCGCCCGTACGGCGCAAATCACGCTTCTGAGCGCGATGGAAGAGTTCTTCCGAGCGAAGCAGATTCAATGTCATCACCAGGAGCAGCTCCCAAAGGTCTTCGCCCGGAGCCACCGCGAAGCGACCCGCATGCGCGGCACGGAAGAATCGGCGAAAGACAGACTGCACAATGTCGTCGGCATCGATCAGGCGGGCCAATTCGCGGCTGAGTTTGGCATGCGCGAGGTTGCGAACGCGATTCGCATAACGGCGGAACAATTCTTCAGCGGCTGTCGCATCGCCGTCTTGCACGTCGCGGAGCAGAACGGCATCTGGCGGGCCATGTGCATTCAGGGCAGTTTTGGGCGGCATCCTCAAAATCCCCGCGGAGGGTGAGCGATCCATCGCTGGGTCTCTTTGACCAGCAATGGAAGGGCGGCGCGTACTCAACGCACCTCAGCGTGCGACAACCATAGTTCAAAAAATCCGTGAGGGAGGATTATTCCGAGAAAAAGATTTATGGGGTTTAGTAATCGTCAGATTCCGCCAAATATTCAGAGCAAACCCAGATTATCAACCTGTGTGCGATTGGGAGTGATTCACACTCGAAATCGATATTCCCTTGCATTTGCAGGCAATAGTGCGGCCGGTGTGACAATTTTTGCGATCAACGCAAACGCAGATCACGCCGAGGTTGGCATCTGCGATAGCAAAGTGTTCTTGTTAGCCATGAATCATCGCTCGAATGATTGACATTCAGCTGTGAGCCGAATCGGAGGTGTGCGGGTCGCAATTCGCAGGCCGACTTCAGCCCACGCCGCGAAATTCCGTCAAAATATCCGCTTTTATCCTCACGACCTGAAATCCTGTTCTAGGCTTTGGCTGAACGGTTGATTCTGAGCACCGCATAACCATGGCGGCGGCTCGTTGCTGTCTCTTATCGTCGAAGTATTGAGGTCGCCCCATGGCCCACACTTTTCGCTCCGAAACCACACGTATCAACGTGTTGGACCGGCCCTCCGTTCGCTTCGCATTCACTCTCATTGAAATTCTTGTGGTCATTGCGATCATTGGCGTCTTGATCGGGTTGCTACTGCCGGCAGTGCAGAAGGTGCGAGAAGCAGCTTCCCGCATGATTTGCCAGAACAACTTGAAGCAGATCGTTCTCGCCGTACACAACCACCAGACCGCAACCGGGCATTTCCCCGCTGGTTTGAATAGCCAGATGACAGGCCCATTCGTGGCTCTGCTTCCCTATCTGGAACAGGACGCTCGCTACGGGCAGTTCATCTCCAAGCCCTACCCACCCACGAGTCCTGGCGGACCAGTTCCGCTGGGATATTACGACGATCCACTCAATCGACCCCCAACTGGTTCTTCCCTGCCAAACCCCAAGCCCAACTATGGAGCAGAAGGAAACCTGAAAGTGTTCCAGTGTCCGTCGGCTCCTTCACCGGAATCGTCGGCCACGGTCATTCTTGGCTCCGCGTTTGGGACGGTTCATGTTGATTATCCACTCACGCCGCCGTTTCCTTCCACGATCACCTCGGCCATCTGGCTATTGGGCACGGGCGCGCCGGGGAACCAACTTGTCGGACGCACCAACTATGTGGCCAACGCGGGTTATCCCCGGAATTACCTCAGTTCCGGCGGGCGACCGATCGCAGTGGATGGCCCCTTCCGATACGACCAAAACAGTGGAATCAAGCCTGAAATGGTTCGCGACGGGTTAAGCAACACGTTCTTCTTCACCGAAGTTGCCGCTGGCCCCGTGGGCGGAACAGTGGTCTCGCCAACCTGGGCACACGGCTTATATTGGCCGCATCTTGGCATGTGCGGGCATGGTGCAGGAACGACCGGCACCGGCGCGAACTGGACTCTCGGCTGCAACTCGTATCGCGGCATTGTTCCCAACAGTAAACATACTTCAGGCGTGTTGAATTTCGCGTTCGGCGATGGCCAGGTGCGTGCTGTCAACCCGGCGCGGTTCACCTCGCTCACTCCTTGGGCCACACTTAACGGCATCGCCGATGGCTTCGTGCCGCCATCGGATTACTAATTCTCAATCACGGTGGGACGGATCCCGCATCACCCAGTGACAGCCCGCAACGGCGTCACCGAGATACGCGGAGATCACACCTATGGCGTCCCACTCCATTCGAAGGCTTAAATCATCACTCTTTGCCGGCGTGATATTCTGCGCGGCGGGTTGTTCGTCGTCATCATCGCCACCAGAACAAATATCGAACGGTCCGAAGTTGGAAATCATGCCCGCCAAGGCGAATCGCGCAGGCAAGACAAGCCCGCAATCGCCATCGGCCAGTCAGACCGGCGCGGTGATGGTGGTGCGCTAATCGCCACACGCCTTTCCCCAAGTTCCACGCAACAACTTCTCTCCGATCCAACATGGAACTGAACCTCGGCACGACCGCAGCGAGACAGCGATGTCCGAATCAATAGCCCTCCTGTTGGTTTCCGGAGACTCGGGAACAACTGGCACTTCCACGGTCTTGCGGGCACTTGCAACCGGATTGCTCTGGGTGTCGTGCATGGTATTACCGGCGTTCCTGTTGGTGCGTTGTTGGCGACCGGGAAGCTCGATCTTTCTCGTTTCCTTACTTGTCGCCCTCTTTGCAGCCTGTTCGGTCACAACCCACACTTTGCTCGAATTTCCGTCAAAGTTAGCGCATGTTTTGGCCGTGGCAGTCGGTTTCGGGGCGTTCGGCTCGCTACTGGCATTGGGCTGGTCGCTGCCGCGAATGCTCACGACCTCCGACCACGATCTGGAACAGCTTCGCCTCTTGCGTGCGGCTGTTGATGCCTCGGGCGACGGCATTATGGTGATTCGCTTGACACCCGAGCACGCCCTGCATTCCTCCACACCACGCATTGTGTATGCGAACTCGGCGTTCGCTCGCATGACGGGCTACGAATCCGATGAAGCGCTCGGGAAAAGCCCTACCATGCTGCCCGATCCCGAAGCCGATTCATCGGGGTTGGGTGCAATCCGTGCGGCGTTGCGTGGCCAGGGAGCCGTGCGCATCGAGGTGCCGAATCGGCGCAAGGATGGCACGCGGCTGTGGGCGGAATGGCATGTGGTTCCGGTTCCAGGGCTGGGCGGAGAGTCGGGGCATTGGGTCGCCGTTTTGCGTGACACCACCGAGCGACGCAAAGCGCAGGATGAACTACGCCGCACCCGCGACTTCCTCACGGCGTTGCTGGATAACATTCCCGTTCCCGTTCATGTTACCGACGCCGACGATCGGCTTCGCCTGGTCAACCCGGCATGGGAACAGGCCGTGGGTGTGGCACGGGATCGCGCATCGGGTCGCCGTGTTGAGCGTGTGATGCCAGCGACTGCGGCGAATGTCTTCGAGCGGCAAAATGCCGTTGTGCGCTCCACCGGTCGCCCACTGCGTGAAGAGGTGGAACTGAATCTCGGCCGTGGTGGTCGCGTGTTCTTAACCGTGACCTTCCCGGTTCGCGGACCAGACGGCAAGCCCGGAGCCGTGGGAACCGTGGCGATCGATGTCACGGATCAAGTTCGAGCCACGAACTCGTTGCGCGAAGTGAATGTGGCTTTCCGCCGCCGTGTGGAAGAGTTGGAAGCCGTGATTGATTTAAGCCCGGTTGGCATCGCGGTCGCCGAGGATGCGGGTTGCCGCACCGTGCGAGTGAACCGTGCACTGCGCGATTTGCTCGAACTGCCTCCCATCGCCGATCCGGAAGTCACTCCAAGCCCTGCTCGCCTGCAAGTGACGCTGCACCGCAACGGTCAAAAGGTGCCACCCGAGCAAACCCCGATCCAGTTGTGCATTGCTCAAGGTGAACCGGTCGATGGCGGTGAGTTTGAAGTGGTGCTTAAGAATGATCAGGTGATGACCGTCGTGAACAGCGCCCGCCCGCTGTTCGACGAAGCCGGCCGCGTTCGTGGGTGCGTGAGCGTATACACGGATCTCACGGCTCGCGTTCGCATGGAAACGGCTCTGCGTGAAAGCGAAGAGCTCCTTCGCGGTGTCATCACACACATTCCCAGCGGCGTGTTCTGGAAGGATCGCAACTCCGTTTACCTCGGGTGCAACTCGCAGGTCGCACGCGACTGGGGATTGTCGAATCCGCAGGAAATCGTTGGGAAGACCGACCATGAACTGGCGATAGATCATCGAACGGCCGAACTGTATTGCGAGACCGACCGCGCGGTCACAGAAACTGGTGAATCGTTTCTCAACATCGAGCAACCGCTGCTGCGGCCCAATGGCGAGAAGGGTGTTGTCCTCACGAGCAAGGTTCCGTTGCGGGATGCCACCGGCACCGTGATGGGAGTGCTGGGCGTGTATCAAGACATTACCGCCCACAAGCAACTCGAAGACCAATTGCGGCAAGCCCAGAAAATGGAAGCAGTGGGGCGGCTTGCGGGCGGAATTGCCCACGACTTCAACAATCTCTTAACGGTCATCAACGGGTCGGCGGAGTTGCTGCGGGAAAGCATGCATAGTTCCTCCGATGCACGCGAACTGGCCACGGCCATCAGTGATGCCGGAGAACGTGCCGCGGCGTTAACTCGCCAACTGCTGGCTTTCGGTCGAAGGTCCGTGCTTGAACCGCGCGTGATGGAACTGAGCACCGCGATTGCGGCTGCCGGGAATATGGTGGGGCGACTGATCGGAGAAGATATCGACTTCCGCACGGTATCGTCGGAACCCGTTTGGGTTCGCGCGGATGCGGGGCACCTGGATCAAGTGATTCTGAATCTGGTGCTCAACGCCCGCGATGCGATGCCCGAAGGCGGCACGCTCACCATCCGCACCCGAGCGGCTGAAGTGACCGCGGAAGATTCGCGAGCGCACCCCGACGCGCGGCCTGGCCCCTACGCCGTTCTCACGGTGGCGGATACCGGTTGCGGGATGTCGGACGAAGTGAAGACTCGCTTATTCGAGCCATTCTTCACCACCAAGGGAATTGGCAAAGGCACGGGGCTTGGGTTGGCCACGGTCTATGGCATCGTCACACAGGCGGGCGGGCACATTCGGGTGACTTCCACTCTGGGAAGCGGCTCCGAGTTCGCGGTGTATCTGCCGCGTGTTCAGCCGCCCGCATCGATGGCCAGAAGCCAGCCCAGCGAACCCGCGGGTCGCGGTGGGAGCGAAACGCTGCTATTGGCCGAGGACGAAGACGAAATCCGCAAGTTCGTCGGCGGCGTGCTGCGAACTGCGGGCTACACGGTTCTGGAAGCCAGCAATGGTGTTGAAGCTTTGCGAGTCGCTTCCCAGTATCGAGAGCGAATCGATCTGCTAGTTACCGATGTGGTGATGCCGCAACTCGGCGGCAGAGGACTGGCGGAAGCGTTAACGGCTCGCCATCCCGGATTGCGCGTGCTGTATCTATCGGGTTACACCAACGATGCGGTGGTTCGGCTCGGCATCGAGGAAACGCAGGTTGCTTTCTTGCAGAAGCCGTTCACGCCAAACACGTTAATCCGGAAAGTGCGGGCCGAGTTGGATAGCATTCCTACGCCAACTGTGGAATCCGCCACCCCGCCGCCACTCACCTTGGCAGCGCTTTCCGTTCCTCATGTGTGCTGAGGCCGGCTCTCTTTAAGTCGAGCAACCGAAAGTTCTACACTGCTCGTGGCGGTTGCGGATTGATTCATTCACTACCGGCACCCCCCTTCGTGAAATAATATCCCGAAGTGAAATCATCTGGCGTGGGCGAAAGTTTCGCGCCCGTAGCGAATACTGCACGGACCGGATATGTGAACGAGAAACGCCCACGGACAGAAGTCCGTGGGCGTTTCTGAGTTGATTCAGACCATTCACATGGTCGCGATCACTCGGGCTTATCTGCAGCAGGGGCATCGCCCGGGAGCGAGAACAGCGGGCCAGCGCTGCCGGTGCCGCCACGAAGTTCCTTCTTCTCCTTGGTGTCCTTGCTCATATCGCGTGCTGGCGGTGCCTTGCCTTTGTCTTCGCCGGCTTCGGCGTTTTCCCGGTTCTTCTCTTCTTCTTCCATCTCCTCGGTCGGCATATCGGGGATGATGTCCGGCACCAAGCCGTCGTCCACATTCCGCATCGAGAGGCCAATCTTGCGATCCTTGGCATCGACTCGCAGAACCTTGACATCCACCTCGTCGCCCACCTTGACCACTTCTTCGGGGCTTTCGATCTTGTCGTCCGAAAGCTCGGAAATGTGGAGCAAGCCTTCGAGGCCCGGTTCGAGTTCAACAAACACGCCGAAGTTGGTGAGCTTGGTAACCTTGCCGTGGCTCTTCTGGCCGGGCTTGAACCGTTCGGGGATGTCGGTCTCCCACGGGTCGCTACCCATCTGCTTCAGCCCAAGGGCAACCCGCTTGCGTTCCTGATCCACGCTCAGAACGATGCAAGTGAGCTTCTGCCCCTTCTGCACCACCTCGGATGGATTGGAAACCTTGCGAACGTAGCTCATGTCGGAAACGTGCAGCAGGCCATCGATCCCTTCTTCGATTTCGATGAAGGCCCCGTAGTTGGTAAGGTTTCGCACCACGCCGGTGATGACCGTGTTGGTGGGATACTTCTTGGCGACTTCGCCCCACGGGTTCGCCTGGCACTGCTTCATGCCCAGCGAGATTTCCTTCTTGTCGTGGTTAATGTTCAGAACCTGAACTTCGACCTTATCGCCGATCTGCACCAGTTCCTTCGGGTCGGCGATTCGCTTCACCCACGACATTTCCGAAATGTGAACCAAGCCTTCGATGCCCGGTTCGAGCTTCACGAACGCCCCATAGGGCATGATGTTGACAACTTCGCCGTTGTGGCGGCTGCTGATCGGGTACTTGGTCTCGATGTTCTGCCACGGGCTTGGCGTCTTGTGCTTGAGCGAAAGAGCGATCTTCTCTTTCTCGCGATCGATGTGGAGGATGTAGACCTCCAGTTCCTGATCGATCTGCACCACGTCGCGCGGGTTGGTCACGCGGTGCCAGCCCATATCGGTGATGTGCAGCAGGCCATCGATGCCGCCAAGATCCACGAACGCGCCGAACTCGGCGATGTTCTTGACCACGCCCTTGCGGATCTGGCCGAGATCCAGTTCGGACATCAGCTTGTCCTTCTGCAGGCGGCGGCGATCTTCGATCAACTTGCGGCGACTCACAACAATGTTCCGGCGCTGTTCGTCGATCTTGAGGATCACGCACTCAATCGTCTTATCCAGATATTCGTCGATGCTCTGCGGCCGGCGAATGTCCACCTGCGAAGCCGGCAGAAACACGTTCACGCCGATGTTAACAAGCAAGCCGCCCTTGATCTTCTTGAGCACCTTGCCGGCGACCACATCGCCTTCCTTGTGCTTCTCCAGAATCGCGTTCCATTCCTTCTGCCGCTTCGCTTTGCGATACGACAGAGCGATGGTGCCATCTTCGCCTTCGACCGTCTCAAGCAACACCTCAACGGTGTCCCCGACTTTGGGCGGAGGGACGTCCGAGCCATCCTCTTTCCACTCATCGATGCGGATAACGCCTTCGGATTTGTAGCCGATATCAATAACTACATCGTCGCCGCGGATCTCCAGAACCTTTCCGGTAACGATCTTGTTAGCCTCATAGTCCTGCTCTTCGCTCTGGACCCATTCGGCGATTTCGCGGTTGAAGATTTCGTCGGTGCTGAGAATTTCTTCGTCGGTGACATCGAATTGACGGAGGAGATTGCGGTTAACCATAAATAGAGGGTTTGGGTTGCCCGGATTGCCGGGTGCAGATGGGTTGAGGGGTCGCCTCACGCCCGGCAACTCGACACGAGCAGCATCTTCGGGAGTGAAGAGTGAGAATTGTAGCGAACGTACGGGCCTGGCAACAGGGCAACGTGATTTTCATCCGATGATTATCGAATCGGAATCGTTTTGGCCGCGAGCCGATAAGGCGCGTCCTGTACACCCCGGCCGATGGCCGTGGCTAAGGAAGGTCGGTCCTTCGGACCTTCACCGGAACATATTCGGTTCGGCGGGTTGCGGGCTGAAGGCCCGCGCGATATCAGCCCAAGCCAAAACGGCCTGGGTTCTCTTCACCACAACAACTCAATCCCGCAATGTGAAACACGGAATTGCCCTAATCTTTTGGTAACGGCGATCACTGCCAACCTTGTTCTTCGCATGGGTTCCCGGCACAATCCTCTTTCAATCACCCCCATTCCACCACCACACGAGGAACGCGCCGTGCCCAAATCCTCTACCCCATCAAACACCACTCCTGCGAACCGCGCCGCGGAACTCCGCAAAGAACTCGACCACCACAACCACCTGTACTACGTCGATGCGGCACCAGTCATTTCCGACCGCGAATTCGACAAACTGCTTCAAGAACTCATCGAACTCGAAAAGAAGCACCCCGAACTCGCGACACCCGATAGCCCCACGCAACGTGTGGGCGGGGCACCCATTCCGGGGTTCGTTGAAGTCACGCACAAGGTGCCGATGCTCTCGATCGAGAACAGCTACGACGAAGCCGATCTGCGCAAGTTCGATGCCGATGTGCGAAAGGCGTTGCCCGCCAAAGCCACAGTGGAATATGTCGCGGAACTGAAGATCGACGGCGTTTCCATGTCGATCACATACGAGAACGGTTTGCTCACGCAGGCGGTCACACGCGGAAGCGGGTCGGTCGGGGCCGATGTTACGCATAACATCAAGACCATCGCCGCCATCCCGCTGCGACTCGAAACGAAAAGCCCGCCCAAGTTATTCGAGGCGCGCGGCGAAGTGTACATGACGCGGGCCGAACTCGTGCGGCTGAACACCGATCGCGTGGCCAAGGGCGAGAAAGCGTACGAGAACACCCGCAACACCACGGCGGGCACGCTCAAGTTGCTCGACCCGAAAGAGTGCGCCCGGCGAAAGCTCGCGTTCTTCGCCTACGGAACCGGGGCCACCGATGGGCTTAAACTCGCCACGCAAAGCGAACTGCTCGACACGCTCAAGACGTTCGGTTTCCCGGTTAACCCGCATACCAAACGATGCGCAACAATCGATGAAGTGATCGCATTCTGCAAAGAATGGGACAGCAAGCGCGGCGACCTGCCCTACGACATGGATGGCATGGTAATCAAGCTGAACGACTTCGATCAGCGCGAACGAATCGGGTTCACTTCCAAAGTGCCCAAGTGGGCCAAGGCGTACAAATACGAGGCGGAACAGGGAATCTGCAAGCTCAACGGCGTGGAGTTCTCCATCGGAAAGTTCGGCGAACTCACACCCGTGGCGTTGTTCGATCCGCCCGTGCGGTTGGCGAACACCAACGTGAGCCGGGCGAGCATGCACAACGCTTCGTGGGTCGAGAAGATGGACGTGCGTTACGGCGATACCGTTGTGGTGGAGAAGAAAGGCGAGATTATTCCGCAAGTGGTCGGCGTGGTCACGGATGTGCGCACGGGAAGCGAAAAACCGATCACATGGCCCGACAAATGCCCGGTGTGTGGTGGGCCGGTGGTGAAAGAGGAATCCGCAAGCAGCTACAACTTCATCTGCGATAACCCCGCGATGTGCCCCGGTCAGTTAGGCAAACGCGTTGAAGGTTTCGCACGCCGCACGCGCATGGATATCGAAGGGCTGGGCCGCGAAGTCGCTACGCAACTCGTCGATTCCGAACTCGTGAAATCCGTGAGCGATTTGTATCGCCTCAACAAGAAGCAGTTGCTCACGCTCGAAAAGTTCGCAGATACCAAGGCGCAAAAGCTGCTTGATGGCATCGCCGCCAGCAAGGATCGCGGTCTGGCGCGATTGCTCGCGGCGTTGAGCATTTATTCGGTTGGCGAAAGCATGGCGGATGCGCTGGCCGAAGAATTCGGGAGCCTTGATTCATTGGTTGCGGCCAGGGTGGAAGATCTCGCCCGCGCGAAAGGTTTCGGCCCCAAACGCGCGCAATTCGTGCGTGAGTTCTTCGATACTGAAGCAGGCAAACGGTTGATCGCGGAGTTCAAGGAACTCGGCATCAAGACCACGCAGGACAAGAAAGCCGTGCCCGCTGGCGGCCTTCCGCTCGCCGGCAAGACTCTGGTCGTGACGGGCACACTCGTGAATTACGATCGCATTGGCATCGAGAACGCCATCAAAGATGCCGGCGGCAAATCGACTGGCAGCGTGAGCAAGAAGACCGATTTCGTTCTGGTGGGCGATAAGCCCGGCAGCAAGTTCGATAAGGCGAAGGAACTCGGCGTGGCCATTCTCAATGAAGAGGAATTCCGCAAGCTCATCGGCGCGGTGTGAGCAAGAATTCGTGTTAAGCGGGGCACGCTCGCTTTCAGAGTCGCTTTCAGAGTCAGACTCTTGCTTGGCCGTCGTTCGCACGTTAGGCTCTGCGGTATCAGGTGTCGTTCCCATCCCATGCGACACCACACTTGCCAGAAACCGCCCACACATCCGGCGGTCGCGGAGTTGGTTCCATGAACAACATTCCTGTTGATGCCAACGAGGTGAAGAGCCTTCCGCTGGATGCAACGCCGTTGCCCGATTCGCCCGCCGATCGCGCGACACTCATGCGGGCCTTTCGCCATGGCGCGAAAGCCCAAGGGTACTTCCCGGGGTGCGGGTTCGCCGATGCGGAGGCGGAATTGCGGGCGGGTTGGCTCTTGAACGGCGAAACCAGCCCCTGGCGTTTCATCCGCGATGCCGTTCGCCAGGGTTTCGAGTGCGATCTGAGCGACCGCTCCTCGAACAAACAAGGGTAACGGCGAACCGTTACCCTCGCTGAGCTTTCACTTCCCACACCAGAATCAGGCGCGGGTTGTCGTCTTCGCATCGGGTGCCGAGACAAACGCATACGCGGTTGCGCCGAGAATCGCACCAGCGATGGGAGCGAGCCAGAACAACCAGAGTTGCGTGATGGGCGTGGATGCCCCATTCACCGCCGCCACAATGGCTGGGCCGGTGCTGCGTGCCGGATTCACCGACAGATTCGTTACGGGAATTCCGATGAGGTGAATGAGCGTGAGGCCAAGCCCAATTGCGATCGGAGCGAACCCCGCCGGGGCCAGACGATCGGTTGCCCCAAGGATGATGAACAGGAACATCGCGGTTAACACCACTTCCGCAATAAGCGCCGACGACATATTAAACTTGCCGGGCGAAAAGCTGCCAAAGCCGTTGGTGGCGAATGTGCCCGCAGCATCGGCGATCTTGAATCCACCTTCTTGACCGCTGGCAATGGCGAACAACACAAACGCCCCAATTGTCGCACCAATGGTTTGAGCCACGATGTAGGGAATCGCGTCGACCGAACTGAACCGCTTGGCCGCCACCAAGCCGAGCGTGACAGCGGGGTTGAGGTGGCAACCCGAGATGTGCCCAATGGCATACGCCATGGTGAGCACCGTTAACCCGAACGCCAGCGCGACACCCACCAGGCCAATGCCGAGGTTGATCGGCGTTGCGCCCGAGTTCGCGATGAACATGGCGGCCAACACGGCGCTCCCGCAACCGCCAAAGGTCAACCAGAATGTGCCAATCCCTTCAGCAACCCATTTCTTGATCACGGCTACTTCGCTCCCTTGTGCGTTGAGGTTGCGAACGGGGGACAAGAGACTCTGGCAAGAGTCAGGCGTTCGCGTTCTCAACTTGAACATCGATATGGGTATCACCCTCTAATTGTCCAGATACTTTTGCGAATTCGCGTTCGCAAATGTCTGCCAGGGAACGGCAAGCCAAGTTGGCCCGCGTTTGAGCACCGGTTCCGCCTCTGCGTCGTCTATAATGGCGTTGCTTCGATCCGGACTCGAATCCTGTAACTGATGGGCTGCTGAAACCACACGTTCCTTCACGAATCTCGGGACAACTTGCGTGACGACTCCGCCAGATATTCCGATGCTCACCCCCGCCGATCGCAGCCGCGCGGCGTTGCTCTATCACTTCGCCCGGCTGCAACTTCCCGAAATCCGAATCTCCGAAGCCAAGTTCTTCGCGCATCTGGATCGCTCGTTTCGCATCTTCCTTCCGAAGAACCCGGCACCGGTGTCGTGGTCTACGTTCCTCCAAGGGCTATATGCCGTGGATTGGATGGTGTGCATCGGTTGTCTGGAAGGTCAGAACGTGGCGTGGGAAGCTCTGTTCGCGGCCCGCACCGGGCGAACGGATTGCCTGCTGACCGATGCGTTGCACGCACGCGTGGTTCGGCTTTACCCGCGCGATCAGGAGCGGCAAGAAACCGCCGTGACGGAGTTCTGGAGTAACCTGATCGCACCGGAGAACGAGAACTCGCTTCCCGTTCTGGCCCGCTACGACGGCCACCGCCCGCTCGCGCCATGGCTTGTGCGGGTGTTCCAGAACTGGCACCTCTCGAAATTGCGCCAAGGCTCCGCCGCCATTGCAATGCCCGACGATGAATATGCGGTGCCGATGGACCCCACGCCCACGCTCAACGACCCCGTCGGACGCTGGCACGAATCCTTCCGCCAGGCGGCACGCGAATGGCTCGGCTCGATCGACGACGACGAACGGCTTCTCCTGGGCTTGCGTTGGCGGTATCGCATGAGCCAGCGTGAAGCCGCCAAGCTCTTCGGGCTGAACGAAGGCACGCTCACCCGCCGCACCGATAAACTTCGCGAACGCGCTCTGGAACACATCGGCATGCGACTCACCGACGAAGGTTGGACCGGCGACGACCTGGAAGGATTTATTCTCACAGAACTCGGAGCAATTCTCACCGACGATCCCCGGCTTTCCGCCGACAACTTGAGCCGCATTCTCGCCGCTCGCGGTACGAAGCTCCCAGAATGAACGCCGGGCGATGTCAGGCGTGATTACTCGTTACACAGCGGTGCCCGGGCCAAAGTTGGGTATTCGTCCCGATCGTGCGGGGCGTGGGGGATCTTTGGCGGTCGCTAACGATCTCCTGAGATTTCTTGGCGATGGCCTCAGTCCGCCATGTGGAAGCCTTTGAAATCGTGGCAGACTACAGAAATGTAGAACGAGTGCGCATTCACTTCCAATCCTCACATGATTCTCATTTCGTCCTTGACAGTGTGGAAGGTGTTCGTGTATTTCTCATGAGTCATTGTTGACTATTTGGGGACTCGCACTCCCGATTCAGTCTGTGGAATTGGATTGTCTCCAACACGGTTCCGCCCCGTGTTGGGAAGTCATTTCGTCAGTGGCGGAGTGGGTACATTCCATGCCCCGCCACAACCGGTGTGGGTTCACATTGTTGGAACTGCTGGTGGTAATCGCGATCCTCGCGGTTCTCGTCGGCCTATTGCTTCCTGCGATTCAGAAAGTCCGCGAGACAGCATCGCGATTGCGTTGTTCGAATAACCTCAAGCAAATCGCGCTGGCGTTTCACGGGCACCACGACGCGGTTGGCCACTTCCCCGCGGGTGGCACGCACCTTCCGCCTGTGTTCTTGGCGACAGCCAACACAACAGCAACGCAGACCACCGAACGAGCACAGACTTGGAGTTGGGCGTACCTGATCTTGCCGCACATCGAACAGAGCAGTTTGTTCAACCATGCCGATCCGCGAGTGGTAATGACAACGCCGCTCAGTGCATACCATTGCCCAACACGGCGAACCCCGCAGTTGTACGCGGGCTATGCCATGATCGATTACGCGGGGTCGGCGGGCATACACAACGAGGGTGCGAATGGCATCGTGATGCGAACCACACGCGGAACGGTTCGCATTGCCGATGTGATCGACGGAATGAGCACCACGGTGATGCTCGGCGAAAAGCGGCTGAACCAGGCGGAATTCGGCAACAGCTTCGATGACAACGAAGGCTATTCCGTTCCAGGCTGGAATGATGACTGGGATGTGTATCGCTGGGGTGCGGAACCGCCGATGCCCGACTTCAACCAACGCGGGCAATTAGAATCGTCGAAAGTGTTTGGCTCCGCGCACCCGAATGGCTTTAACTCGGCCTTCGGAGATGGTTCCGTTCGGTTCATTCGCTATTCCGTCAATCCGCAAACATGGGAACGGGCCTGCGGTCGCGATGATAGCCAGGTCTACAATCCGGGCAATTTCTAAGCACTGGGCCACGGATGGTTGGTAAATTCTTGACTCGTTCTTGACTCTCCCTCTTAACGAGCCGGAAGCGTCAGCGACGGTTCAGCAATATCCGTCTCTGACGCTTCCGGCTCTAAACACATGACACACAACCCGCGTCATGTGTTTAGAGCCGTTTCGCGAGAGAGCTGGCAATCCTGTGCTTTCTTCTTGTGGCTCCGGCATTCTTGCCGGAGTTCTTGTGTTCTTGAATTACCCGGTCGCTGACACGACTCGGCTCGCCAAGATGCAAGCACAACCGGCGTGTTGACACATACCGGTTCGTCAAGATGCAAGCACAACCCGCGTCATGACTGACGGCGGCTCGTCAAGATGCCAAAAGCGACAGCCGCACTCGAACTCAAGGCGGATAGTTCCCGTAGTGTCGATAGTCTGGTACAACAGATACATCTACTTCGAAGAATCCTCGCCAACTCCCCGGAGACTCTCCATGCCCGGCGGTCGATTTCTCTCTCGCACCGGTCTGTATCTCACACCGGTCGCACTCCTCGCGCTTGTGTTCGGCTATCCCGGAATTGGTGACCGCAACACGCCCGAAGCGAACGCCCAACCCGCGGCCGCAGCCCCTGGGGCGTTTCAACTGAACAAAGGCGACCTTATTTGCCTCGTGGGCAACACGCTGGCCGAGCGGATGCAGTACGATGGCTGGCTGGAAACGATCCTGCACGCTCGCCACCCCGAACACAACCTCACCATCCGCAACCTCGGCTTCTCCGGCGACGAGGTGGATACCAAGCTGCGATTGCGTTCGGCCGATTTCGGTACGCCCGATCAGTGGCTCGCTGGCAAAGCGCCGATTCCCAAGCCGGAGCAGGTTTCGGATAAGAGCGTTGTCACGCCGAACCGCTTCGAGAATACGAATACCAAAGCCGATGTGATCTTCGCGTTCTTCGGCTATAGCGAATCGTGGGCGGGCGAAGCTGGACTCCCCAAGTTCAAGGGCGATCTCGAAGCGTGGATCAAGCACACGCTATCGCAACAGTACAACGGAAAGTCGGCCCCGCGTGTGGTGCTGTTCTCGCCGATCGCCTTCGAAGATCACAAGTCGCCGAACCTGCCAACCGGCAGCGCGGTCGAAGAGCGGAACAAGAACCTGGAGCTGTACACGAAGGCGATGGCGGAAGTCGCGAAGGCCACCGGCGTGGGCTTTGTGGATCTGTTCGCCCCCACAAAGGCCGCGTATGCAACCGCCAAGGAAGCGCTCACCATTAATGGCGTTCACCTGAACGAAGCCGGCAACCGCGTGGTAGCCGAGATCATCGATGCGCAGCTCTTCGGCCCGCCGAACCCGGTGGACCGTACCGAAGCGCTGAAACGGATTCGCGCTGCGGTGCAAGACAAGAACTTCCACTGGTTCCAGCGTTACCGCGTGACCGACGGCTACTCCACCTTCGGAGGCCGCGCGTGGCTCAAGTTCGTTGACGGGCAGACTAATTACGAAGTCGTGCAGCGCGAGTTGAACATTCTCGACATCATGACGCAGAATCGCGACAAGGTGATCTGGGCCGCCGCCGCAGGTCAGACCGTTAAACCGGACGATAGCAATCTTCCGGGCTTCGTTCCGGTGGTCACGAACAAGCCCGGCACCCTTCCCGGCGGCAAGCACTTGTTCCTTTCGGGTGAAGAAGCGATCGAGAAGATGACCGTGGGCAAAGGGCTGAAGGTCACGCTGTTCGCAGATGAAAAGATGTTCCCCGAAATGGCCAACCCGGTGCAAATGGCCTGGGACGCCAAGGGGCGATTGTGGGTGGCCGTGTGGCCCACGTATCCGCACTGGAAGCCAGGCGAACCCTACAACGACAAGCTCTTGATTCTTGAAGATACCAATGGCGATGGCAAAGCCGACAAGATGACGGTGTTCGCCGACAACCTGCAGAACCCCACCGGCTTCGAGTTCTATAACGGCGGCGTCATTGTTGCGCAAGCCCCGAACTTGATGTTTCTCAAGGACACCACCGGCGACGATAAAGCCGATGTGCAGAAGCGTGTTATTCACGGGTTGGACACCGCGGACACGCACCATACATCGAACAGCTTCGTGCTCGATCCGGCCGGTTCGGTATACTTCCAGGAAGGAACCTTCCACTATTCACAGGTAGAAGACCCGTATGGGCCGAACAAGCGTGTGGCCAACGGGGCGGTGTTCCGTTACGAACCACGCACGCAGAAGTTCGATGTGTATGTGACGTTCGGTTTCGCGAACCCGCACGGCCACGTGTTCGATAAGTGGGGTCAAGATATCGTCATCGATGGCACGGGCGCGCAGCCGTACCACGCCCCACTCTTCAGCGGATACTTGCCATTCCCACAAAAGCACGCGCGACCGCCGCAAGTGTACCAACAACGCACGCGGCCCAGCGGCGGCATGGAATACCTTTCGAGTCAGCACTTCCCGCCGGAGTACGACGGCAACTTGATCGTCACCAACTGCATCGGGTTCCTCGGCCTGCTTCGTTATCGCATTACCGATGTGGGCGGAAGCCTGAGCGGGCAAGAACTGGAACCGTTGCTCAGCAGCACCGACCCGAACTTCCGCCCCGTGGATGCCAAAACCGGGCCAGATGGCGCGCTGTATTTCATCGATTGGCAGAACCCAATCATCGGGCACATGCAACACAATCTCCGCGACCCAAGCCGCGACCGGCAACACGGCCGCATCTACAAGATCACTTACGAAGGACGCGAACTCTCGAAGTCGCCCGCGATTGGCGGCGAAAGCATCGAGAACTTGGTGAAGTTGCTCGGGCACCCGGAAGACCGCGTGCGTTACCGCGCCAAGATCGAACTCGGCGGTCGCGACTCGCAGGAAGTGCTGGCAGCGGCAAAGAAGTGGTTCGATGCCTTCCCGATGCCGGACGTGAAGACGCAAGAAGCATTCGAACACGCCCGCCTCGAGTTACTTTGGTTGCATCAACATCACAACGTGGTGAACGACGCACTGCTCCGAACGGTGCTCGCCTCCAAGGATTACCGCGCTCGTTCCGCTGCGGTGCGTGTGCTGAATTACTGGCGCGATCGGATTCCCGATGCGCTCGAACTGCTCAAGGTTGCCGCAGCCGACGATCACCCGCGTGTGCGGTTGATGGCGGTGTGGGCGGCTAGCTTCTTCAATGTGCCCGAAGCTGCCGAGATTGTCTTCGTCGCACAAGACAAGCCCGCCGATCAGTACGTGAACCACGTGATCACCGAGACGATGAAAGCGTTGAACCCGGTGGTGCAGAAGGCCATCGCCGAGAAGCGCCCGATCAAGTTCACCACGGCAGCGGGCGCGCGATACTTCTTGAAGTCCGTGGCCACCGACGACCTGCTGAAGATGGAACGAACGCCCGGCGTGCTGCTGGAATTGCTGTTCCGCCCTGGTGTTCGCGATGAGTTCCGCCGCGAGGCACTCACGGGGTTGGCCAAGCAAGACAGCAAGCCCGAACTCACCGTGCTGGTGAACGCCATTAAATCGCACGATGAATCGAGCACCACGGAAGAGAGTGTGGCATTCGATCTCGCGCGACTCCTCACAGCCCTGCCACAACCGGAACTCGCGAAGGCGCGAGCCGAACTCGAAGCGCTCGCCCGCAAGTCGCAAAGCGCGACCACGCGGCAGATTGGCTTTGTGGCGTTGCTCGCGGCAGATGGCAACGTGGAGACCGCGTGGAAGCTCGCCACGCAGTCTGTCCGCACGCTGCAAGACTTCGTCGCGGCGGTGCCCATGGTGCGTGATCCCGCGCTGCGGGCCGCACTGTACCCCAAGGTGAAGGAGTTGCTCAGCGGCTTGCCCGCCGATCTGGCGAAGACAGTGCAAGCGGGCAAATCCGTGCCGGGTCGTTTCGTTCGGATCGAGATTCCCGGCAAACAGAAGACGCTCACACTCGCCGAAGTGGAAGTATTCAGCGACGGCGTGAACGTCGCCCGCAAGGGGAAAGCGTCGCAGAGCAGCACCGCGGCCGGTGGTGTCGCGCGGCGAGCCATTGATGGCAAAACCGATGGCGAATACACCGCCGGCACTTCAACCCACACGCAAGAAGGAACGGATGATCCGTGGTGGGAAGTCGACTTGGGCCGTGAAGTGCCGATTGAGCGGATCGTGGTGTGGAATCGCACCGATGGGAACCTCGGCACCCGCCTGCGCGATTATGTCGTGCGCGTTCTGGATGCTGACAAGCAGACCGTGTTCCAGACCGTGAAGAACCCCACACCGAAGGAGAACGCCGAGTTCAAGGTTGGGTCGGTGTCGCCCGAACGAGTGATCCGCAAAGCCGCGATGCTAGCACTGGGCAGCGTACGTGGGCAAGAAGACGATGCGTTCAACGCGGTGGCGAAATACCTTTCCGATGCCAACGATCGGCCCGCCGCAGTTCAAGCGATGCTCCGCATTCCGCCGCGAAACTGGCCCAAGGATACGGCGAAGCCCACGCTCGAAACGGTGATGAAGTTTATCCGCTCGCTGCCAGTTGCCGAACGAACCACGCCCGTGGCTCTGGACATGATGCAACTGGGCGAAGGGCTGGCGAACCTGCTTCCGCCCGAAGAAGCCCGCGCCGCCCGCAAGGAACTCGGCGAGATCGGCGTGCGTGTGATTCGCGTCGGCACGTTGTTCGATGCGATGAGCTTCGACAAAGAACGGCTCGCATTGCAGGCGGGCAAGCCGGTCGAGTTCATCTTCGAAAACACCGACATCATGCCGCACAACTTCGTGATCGTGACGCCGGGGAACCTGGAGAAGATCGGCAACGCGGCCGAAGCCTTCGCCACCACTCCCGGAGCCGCCGCGGCGCAGTACGTTCCGCAGATGCCGCAAGGCGTCGTGCTCTTGAAGAGCCGCTTGTTGCAGACGCGGCAAGTGGAACAGTTAAAGTTCAACGCCCCCAAAGAGCCAGGGATCTATCCGTATGTGTGCACCTATCCGGGCCACTGGCGACGCATGCACGGGGCGTTGTATGTGGTCGCGGATCTCGATGCGTATCTGGAAAACCCAGAAGCGTATCTCGCCAAGAACCCGTTGCCCGTGAAGGACGAATTGCTGAAGTTCAACCGCCCACGCACAGAATGGAAACTGGAAGAACTGACCGAAGCCGTGCAGGAAATGGAAGCCAAGGGCGGGCGAAACTTCGCCAACGGCAAGCAGATGTTCACTGTAGCCACCTGCATCGCCTGTCACCAGTTTGGCGGGCAAGGGAACAACTTCGGCCCCGACCTTACCAAACTCGACCCGAAGGTGTTCAAGTCGGCCGTGGACCTCACCGATCACATTCTCGATTCCGCCAAGCGAATCGAAGACAAGTACGCCATGTATCGGCTGGTTATGGACGACGAAAAGGTGATCACGGCCATGATTGTCGAGGATAAAGATGGGATTGTGAAAGTGATCGAGAACCCGCTCGCCAACGCCAAGCCAGTGGAGATCAAGGCGACATCGCTGGTGGAGCGTAAGAAGTTGGCCACATCGATCATGCCCAAGGGCTTGCTCGATAAACTCACACGTGAAGAGATTCTGGATCTGCTTGCGTATGTGTGGGGCCGCGGCGATCCGAAGAGCAAGCTCTTCGGCGATCATGGCCACGGGCACTAAGATTCGAGAAGTTCCACCAAGCCCACCTGCGATTGCGGGTGGGCTTTCTCACGAACGTGGCCGCAAGCGCAGCACGTTTCCCCATTTCGTTCCCTCTCCACCACAGTCGCACTACCATGAGCCAGAAGAAAATTCGTTGGGGCATTCTCGGTGTCGCCGCGATTAACGATCGGTTGATGCCGGCGTTCAAGGCATCGCCGACTGCCGAAGTGGTCGCCATCGCGAGCCGCACACACGCCAAAGCCACAGGCTCCGCCACGCGGAACAACATCCCGAAGGCCTACGGCAGCTATGAGGAACTGCTGAACAATCCGGACATCGATGCGATATATAACCCGTTGCCGAATCATCTCCATGCCGAGTGGACGATGAAAGCGGCCGACGCCGGCAAGCACATCTTGTGCGAGAAGCCGCTGACCTGCGACGCGAAGTCGGCTTCTGATTTGCTTGCTTATTGCCGCGAGAAGAACGTGCGGCTCATGGATGGCTTCATGTGGCCGCACCACCCGCGCACGCACAAACTCGCGAAGTTCCTCGATGCGGGCGGAATTGGCGACGTGAATAAAGTGGTCGCGGCGTTCACCTTCAATCTCGATGGGCTTCCCACATCGAACATCCGCATGCAACCCGAAGCGGGCGGCGGCGGCTTGCTCGACGTGGGCTGCTACACCACTTATGCGATTCGCTGGTGGATGAAAGCAGAGCCGGTGAAGGTGTGGGCCAACGCGGTCTTCGTGAATCATGTGGATGTGGCCATGAGCGGGGTGCTTAGCTTCGCCGATGGTCGCACCGCTCACTTTGATTGCGGGTTCACGCATCCGCTGCGCACCTGGGTCGAGATCGTCGGCACGCACGGCACCGTTCGCGTGCCCAACATGTGGATACCCGACGAACGCGCGGTGTACCACGTTTGCCGCCAAAAGGGCGACTTCGACGAACAGATTGATGTCATCGAAACGCCCGGCGAGAACCAGATGGTTCACATGCTCGACAACTTCGCAGCGGCGATTGCCGAGGGCCGCGAACCTTATCCTAATCCGGACGAAGCGGTGAAAACCTTGCGTGTGCTCGATGCCCTGGCGAAGTCTGCACGCGAAGGGCGTGAAGTGGCTGTGTGATGATGTTGTTCGTTGAACGCCTGCGACGGAATGCCTGCGACACGGAGCATGCCCCTTGTTAACCATTTACATCGATGCCGATGCGTGCCCGGTGAAGGAAGAAATCTACAAGGTGGCGCAGCGTTATGCGCTGAAGGTGTTCGTCGCGGCCAATAGCACCATGCGTGTGCCCACCGATCCTCTCGTGGAGTTGGTTGTGCGGGTGGGTTTCGGTGCCGCCGACGATTGGATCGCAAGCCAGATTGGCCCGCACGATATCGCCATCACTTCTGATATCCCGTTGGCCGCGCGATGCGTTGCGAATGGAGCGGTCGCCCTCGATCCGAAAGGGCGACTGTTCACCGCGGATAACATTGGCGAGGCGGTCGCGCACCGCGAATTGATGGAAGGACTGCGCGAGGCGGGCGAAAGGACCGGCGGACCGGCACCGATGACGCCGAAGGATCGGTCCCGCTTCTTGTCGCGGTTGGATGAAGTGATCAATGCCGCTCGCCGGGCCGCTCCGCCTGCGTGAGCGAAGTGCCGCAATTATCGCCAATCATCCGCGAGCATGGGAAGTTCACACCGAAAATGGCAAGGAATTGCGATGACAGCAGACCGCCCACCGATGCCGCCGTTGCCCAGCCACCCGCGACCGCACTCCGAGTGGCGACACCGCAAAGGTGGCGAATATGTGGTTATTATGCTGGCGTATATCGAGGCCACGCGCGAACCGGCGGTGGTCTATTTGAGCCGTGCAGGCGGGCAAGCATGGGTGCGGCCACTCGGCGAGTTTCTCGATGGTCGCTTCACCGAGATCGCCTCGCCCGCATCGCACGATTAACTGTTATTCCGCGGGGTAAAGGAACTTGCCGCAATTCGGGCACATGAACAGTGCGCCGCCACGCACTTCCGCCCACTTCTGTTCGGTAAGCGAAGTGCGGCAACCCATGCACACCTTCGCCTTCACGGCGGCCATCGCTTCGGGGCCGTGCGCTTTCACCAGTGAATCGTACTTGGGCCGAACCGTTTCCGGAAGTTCATTCTCGGCCTTCGTCAGAGCCTTGAGGCTGGCGACTTGATCCGCCTTGAGCCGTTCGAGCCGGGTAGCCGCTTCTTTCTTGAACCCCGCGAACTCGTTTTGGGCCGTTAACCACGTCTGTTCCACCACGGGAATAGTGGTGGTCTTTTCTTCAATCACCGCAATTGTGGTCAGAATGGCGTCTTCGAGTTCACTCTGTTTGGCCAGTGCCTGTGCGATCTCCGATTCCTTCGCGGCATACTCTTTCGGAACGCTAATGCCAGTTAACTGTTCCCGAAGTTTGGTGAGCCGCGCTTCTGTCTGTTTAAGTGAAAGCTCATCTTCTCGCTGTTTGAGCTTGAGCCGTGTGATGGATTCGTGATGGGCGGCGTGAGCTTGGCGGGCTTCTTCTAGCTCTTCTTCTCGGCCCTGCAGAACACGCGGCCCGCGATCGATTTCGGCTTGGAGATCGCGGATATGGCGGCGAAGACGCTGGCACTCGCGGAACGTGTCAGTCAATGAGGGCATCAGGAGACTCCTTTGCCCAAATTGTATCAACTGTTGAGAGTTGAGGGGGTATTCGGTTACAGGTTGGCGTTGAGATCATTCGTGAGCGAATAACAATTTGTGTGCCAAGAAATTCGGGAGTTTGAACGCCAACCGCATCGCGCGGTTAGCATTCGGACTCCTGGTTTCCATGGCACTTGCTTGCAAACTACGACTTCTTCAACCCATCGAGGAAGCCTTCGAGTTGCCGGCTGCGGACCGGGTGTTGCAGTTTGCGAACCGCCTTGGCTTCGATCTGGCGAACACGCTCTCGCGTGACCTTGAAGATGCGGCCAACTTCTTCAAGTGTGTAGGTATAGCCATCGCCAAGCCCATATCGGAGCTTGATAATCTCTCGTTCGCGGTAAGTGAGCGTCTTGAGCACGCCTTCAATTTTGTCCTTGAGCATCTCGTTGGTCGCGGCGTTCACCGGCGATTCGACCGAGTGATCCTCGATAAAGTCGCCGAAGTAAGAATCTTCGCTTTCGCCCACGGGCCGATCCAGGCTGATCGGCTGGCGGCTGATCTTCAGCACACGCTTGCATTCTTCGTAAGAGATGCCGGCGGCGTTGGCCGTTTCTTCGATGGTTGGTTCGCGGCCCATATCTTGCAGCAATTTCTTGGAAACGTTGCGCAGCTTGGACATTGTCTCGATCATGTGCACAGGAATGCGGATGGTGCGAGCCTGATCGGCGATGGCGCGTGTGATGGCCTGACGAATCCACCATGTGGCATAGGTGCTGAACTTGAAGCCCCGGCGATGTTCGTACTTATCCACCGCCCGCATTAGCCCGGTGTTCCCTTCCTGGATCAAGTCCAGGAAAGAAAGCCCGCGGTTGCGATACTTCTTGGCGATGGAGACCACGAGCCGCAGGTTCCCGCCGGAGAGTTCGCGCTTGGCCTGTTCGTATTCGCCGAAGCGGGAACGCATGATGTTCACACGCTTCCGCAAGCTGGCAGGCTCTTCCAGGGTAATGAGCATGAGATCCTGAAGTTCCTTCTCCAGGTTCGCCCGTTCTTCCTTGGCCGCACGGTTTCCCTTGAGCGATTCAATCTCGGCTTCGAGTTCGTCCATCCGCTGGCTAATCTGCTCCAGCTTCTTCATCAACGGCTGAACTTTCTGCGTGCGAATCGAGAGTTCCTCGACAAGCGTCACAGTTTTGCGGCGGCGGAGGCGGAGCTTTTCGCGGAGATCGTCTCGATCACGCACTGCCGAGCGATCGTCGATGAGCCGCTGGAAATCCTCGACGTTCGATTCCATCAGCGGTTCGAGCGTCCGCAGGTTGTGCGGCATGCGTGCGAGAATCTTGTCTTTTTCCAGGTTCTCGGTTTGCGAAACTTTGATGGTGCGATCGAAGGGAAGATCGCCGTTGTAAACGCGCTTGAGAGTTTCGGTCACCTGGCGCAAGGCATAATCGCATTCGAGCACTTTGCGGCGGAAGCGGCGACGAGTGAGCTCGATCTTCATGGCCAAAGAGACTTCTTGCCGCCGGTCGAGCAAGTCGATCTGGCCCATCTGCGTGAGATACATGCGAACGGGATCGTCGATGTGACGGCCGTCGCCGTCGGAGTCTTCGTAGCTGGGGGAATCCTCGGCATTTGCGAGGATCTCGTCGGCAAGGCTCACCGGCGCTTCGGCTTCCTCGCCGTCCTCATCGGCATCGATCAACTGGATCCCGTGTTGATCCAGAAGGAATTCGGTGAGTTCGGCGAGCCGATCCGGCTCGGCCAACTCGGGGAGAGCGGCGTTCACCTCTTCGAAGGTGAGTGAGCCGGTCTGTTTACCCTTCTCGAGAAGAGTCTTGAGAACCTCATCGTTCTTCCATTCCATCCGAACCCCTCCCGCGGGCCAGCCCCTGGTACGCGTCATGCGTCCGAGGGTGGATCGTTAACTCGTGGTGTAAAACCGCGATGCCTAGTCTTGGAGCCTGTCTTCGCAGTACGCTGGTATCGTCCCGGTGTCTGTTATTCCGTCTTATCCGGCGTTCTTTCGCGTCCCGGCCTCCTGCTTACGACGCAACAACTCAATCGTTTCTTCATCTGTGGCGGCGGAAAGTTTGGCGCTGATCGCCTGCTGTTCGGCTTCCACTTTCAATTCTGCGAACCGCTTGAGTATTCTCCCGAGCCATTGATCGCGGTCCTGCATGTGCTGGCCCACGAACTGGAGCTTCTGGCTGCTTTCGAACAAATCGGGGCGATCGGCGAGCCGTTCTCGTAGGGCGTCGATATCTGGCACCCTCCCCTCAGCCTGAGTCGCGTACAGTTCCGCAAGCATGCGGCGAAGCCCGGAATGCGATACTTCTTCGGGTGCGATAACCGTGGCCGCTTTGGGCACCAAGCTCGGGTCGGCAAGAACGATCTCAAGTAATTGCCGCTCCGTGGCCACAGCAACTCCGGCCTTCCCACGCGCGGGAGTCGCTTCCGCCGCGTCGCGATCGGCCGGCAGTGCCGTTGTAGGAGTCGCAACGGCTTTGCGAACCGCTTGTTGTTCTTTCCGCTTCCGTTCCGCTTTTAATTCTCCAAGGCGAGCATAGATTGTTTCCTGCCGCAGGCTTAATCGGTGGGCAAGCCGCGTAACGATCAATTCTTGCTTAACCTGGGCCGCCTTGCTTGGAAGCGGTGGGGCGGCAGCCATGATGCCGAGCACTTCATCGATAACCCGGCGTGTGACTTCAACCGACCCGCTTGTATCCTTTTCGAGCAATCGATTGAGCTTAAAGTCGAGCGCATCGACTGCGGAGGCAAGTATCTGCTTAAACGTTTCAACGCCTTGAGGCCGGACAAGAAGATCGCACGGATCCAGGCCATCGGGGAGGGTCGCAACCGCAAGTTCCACATCTTGCGAGACGAAGATTTCCAGTGCGCGATCCACACCGGTATATCCGCCCGCATCCGCATCGTAGATTAGCACCACTTTAGGCACATATCGCCGAAGCTGCGCAACATGGCGAGCATTCAATGCGGTTCCCATGGTGGCTACCACCTGCGGAATGCCCGATTGGTGCGCCATCATCACGTCTGTGTAACCTTCAACCACCGCGAGATAACCCGCAGCGGCCCCGGCGTGGCGGGCCAGATCCAATCCGTAAAGCACATCGCTCTTGGAGAACAGCGGCGTCTCGGCGGAGTTGTAGTACTTTGGGGCACGAGCGGCATACGGCGATTCCGGCATGATTCGCCCGCCGAAGGCAATTGTCTGCCCTCGCACGTCGCGAATCGGGAACATCACGCGATCCCGAAATCGGTCGTAGTAGCCTTTGTTCTCTTGCCGCGATCCAATCAGCCCAACCTCGACAAGTACTTCCGAGGGAATACGTTCCGCCGCGGCGAGTCGCACGAGCCAATCGCCCGCCAAGGAGGCGAAGCCCAAGCCAAAGTCGCGGACAGTCTTGCCCGACAGTTTGCGACCGCCCAGGTATTTACGTGCCGTTTCCCCAAGTGGGTCGTCGAGCAACGCGTGCTGATACTTCTTGTGTGCCCATCGCATCACTTCCAGCAGGCGCGTGCGGTGGTGGTCTTGCGGCGTCTGCTGCTCTTCGAACTTGATTCCGGCCCGCTGTGCGAGTATGACGCGAGCCTCTGAGAAGCCCACCTTTTCCATGTGCTGAACGAACGCGAAGGCGTCGCCATGGGCCCCACAGGCCCAGCAACGATAGCGTTGGCGTTTCGGATCAACATCCAGCGAAGGGCGGGAATCCTGGTGGAATGGGCAAAGAGCTTTGAAGACCGGTCCGGCAGGGTGAATGGTGAGATACGAACCGACAACAGCGACAATGTCGCTGGCGGCTTTAATCTGTTTGGTTAACTCCACCGGGTCGGACGGCACGGTTCAACCTTTCACAGTGCAAAGATCAAAATGCAAAAGGCGATGGAAGGCGAGTGCCTGATCCATGTTGCGCTTTTCACTTTTGCTTTTTCACTGAAAGCGGTCGGCCTTCGCGGTCGGTGGTCGGGTTCCCGGTTCCCCATGCTGGGTGAAGCGTTGGCGGTCCGGCGTTACAATGGCTCACGCCTTGCGAGGGGCGGGTGGCCGGCCGGGTGATTCGCCTGGGTGGGGGTGGGATGACTCGAGCGTTCCGCGGCTCTCTCAGAGCCTTAAGGTCGGTGCATCATTCCGTTGATGCTTTGCAAATTATAGCCTGCCGCGGGAAGCCGTCAACCCGACTCCCTGCGACCGGCCGAATCGCCTCACAATGGATATCTAACCCATCTCGTGCCTTCTGGTCTCAGCCTCTGGCCGGTTTCTTACGAACAATTCCAACCTCTCCAATCCCGATGCGTGTACCCCGCAGAACCGGAACCAAAATATTGAACTCGAAACTGCCCCGGCGGTTTGGGTAAACTGCGACTGTTTCGGAAATCGTGCCGCACGGGGCGTTGATCATGGGCTGGCTGGTGGTGTTCGCGCAAGCCCGGCGGAACGACCCCTTCCGCCAGCCGGAAGTGATCTGGGGAACTGCGGGGATCGCGCTGGCTCTGATGGCGGGTGCGTTCGCGATCTGGCTGGTTGACCGGTGGCGCAAAAACGCTGCGGCCGATCGCGAAGATGCGATCAGTGAGCTAACCGACTACCGTGGGATGTACGAACGCGGCGAAATTACCGAAGACGAATACATTCGGCTGCGGGACCGCGTGGCACGCCGAGCGAAAGCCAAGAAGCCGCCTCCTGCCGAGTTGCCACGGCCTCCAGAACTCCCGGAAGATGAGTCTGGGATGGAAGAAAAAGGGGATTCGCCGCTATGAGTTCCCCATTCGGCTTGCGATGCAAAACCCGCATGGCCCGAACGAGAAGCCCGTTGGGTTACGCTTGTTCTCCGGAACCTTTGCGGCGCGACTCTTCCTTGGCGGTATGATTAGCGTGAAGACGGGCATACCCCCGTCCGGACGCACCAAACGAACACCTGCCCATCCGGCCCAATCAGATCGGGGAGCCCAATGGCTTCGGACCGTACAACTGGCGACACTGGCGGACGCAAACCTCCCGGCACAGCCGGAAGAAACCGCAACGCCTACTGCTCGTTCTGCCGTCGCTCACACCGCGACGTCGGCCCTCTCGTGGAGGGTCCCGGCGACGTCTATATCTGTGGCGAGTGCATCGAGCTGTGCCAGTCCATTATTGATCAGGAAAAGAAACGCCGAGGCGGGCCGAAAACGGCCACCTCGAACATTCCGGCTCCGCGTTCCATCAAGGAAAAGCTGGATGCCTATGTGATCGGTCAGCAGCGAGCCAAGAAAGCGCTCTCGGTTGCCGTTCACAACCACTACAAGCGGCTGAGCCTCGGCCAAGCTCGCGATGTTGAGATTGAGAAGAGCAACATTCTCTTCATCGGGCCAACCGGTAGCGGCAAAACGCTTCTGGCTCGCACCCTGGCCAAGATTCTCGATGTGCCTTTCGCCATTGGCGATGCCACCACGCTCACCGAGGCGGGGTATGTGGGTGAGGATGTCGAGAACTTATTACTGAAATTGCTCCACGCGGCCGATTTCGACGTTGAAGCCGCCCAACGTGGCATCATCTATATCGACGAACTCGACAAGATCGCGAAGACGTCGCAGAACGTCTCGATCACTCGCGATGTATCGGGCGAAGGTGTTCAGCAAGCGTTGCTCAAGATGCTCGAAGGAACCGTGTCCAACGTGCCACCACAGGGCGGCCGCAAGCACCCCGAGCAGCAATACATTCAGGTGGACACTTCGAACATCCTGTTCATTTGCGGTGGCACGTTTGTTGGAGTCGAAGACATTATCGCCCGCCGGCTCGGCCGCAAGAGCATCGGCTTCGGGGCGGTGAACGAAGCCCAGAAGGAACGCACCCTCGGCGATTTGCTCAATCAAGTTACCGCCGACGATCTGATCGAGTTCGGCATGATTCCCGAGTTCGTCGGTCGCCTCCCGGTGCTTGCTCCGCTCGATCCGCTCGACGAAGAAGCGATGTTGCGGATTCTCACCGAACCGAAGAACGCACTGGTTCGCCAGTACGAGAAGCTCTTCGAGATGGAAGGCGCGGAAGTGGAGTTCGAGCTAGCAGCACTGAAGGAAATTGCCCGCCTCGCCAAGGTGCGCGATACCGGTGCCCGCGGGCTGCGAGCGATCGTTGAAGATGTGATGATGGACATCATGTACGATCTGCCCGAGATGGAGCACAAGGGGAAGCACATCATCACGGCGGAAATCGTTCGCGGTGAACGGAAACTCGGCGAGAAGAAGCCTGGCAAGAAGAGCGCCTGATCCGATAACGACACCGTTGCCGCCGGGCAACTCGGAACTTTCAAGCCAAGCCTCGCGACAACTGTCGCGGGGCTTGGCTGTTTTCATTTCCATACTCCCATCGAACTCGCGGCGACAATTCGGAATCACCCTTCTTGCGACACCAAAGCCGTGCTGGGTGTCGCGGGCATTTTGCATAAACCAAAAGTTACACCTCTCTCGTTGCGGAGCCTTCAGCATGCGTTATCTAATCACCTTCACCTTCGCGGTAGGGCTTTGCGCGATGCCGGTTCGCGCGGCCGAACCCGCTGCGTATGGTGTGCTTGTTTACGGAGCGACACCGGCGGGAATTGCAGCGGCACTTGCGGCGGCGGACGATGGCGAAACCGTGCTACTCGTTGAGCCGACTGCACGCATTGGCGGGCTTGTCACCAGTGGGCTATCGCACACCGACTACCACGCCTACGAAGGGTTAACGGGTACGTTTCTTGAGTTCGCTCGGCGAGTGGAAGCCTTCTACGCCGAGAAATATGGAAAGGATTCGCAGCAAGTTCGCGAGAGTTATCGCGGCACGTTTGGCGAACCGAAAGTGAACCTCGCCGTGTTCAACGCGATGATCGCGGAGCGGAAGACGATCCGCGTGAAACTCCAATCGCGGCTCGATTCCGTGCAGATGAAACAAATCGGCGAGACCACGCGAATCGCATCCGCCACATTTATCAGTGCGAATGGAGAACGATGGACCGCAACCGCCGATGTATTCATCGATGGCACTTATGAAGGCGACTTGATGGCCAAGGCGGGCGTGCCGTGGAAGGCGGGGCGTGAGGGGAAAGCCACATACGGCGAATCGCTCGCACCCGATGAAGCAGACGAACAACTGCAAGCCTACAACTTCCGCTTCATCATGACACGCAAAGCCGAGAACCGCGTGGCACCCGTTGCGCCGCCCGGTTACCGCCGAGAAGACTTCCTTCCGTTATTAAAGGTTCTCGAATCGGGGCAGATTAAATCCGTGTTTGGTTATCCTTCCGGTTGCCTCTTCAAGGCTCATTTGCCGGTGCTGCCCAACGAGAAGTACGACATCAACGATGTGTCACGCGGGTTAGTGCGGCTCTCGCTGCCCGGCGTGAACCGCGATTGGCCCAACGGCGACGCCAAGACGCGCGAGCGTATCTTCGCCGAACACGTTCGCGATCAGGTGGGGCTACTTTACTTTCTGCAGAACGACGAAGCCGTGCCGAAGGCGTATCGCGATGAAGCGCGCGAATGGGGTTGGTGCAAGGATGAGTTCCAAGAGAGCGGTCACCTGCCGCCGCAACTCTATGTTCGCGAAGCACGGCGGATGGTCGGCAAGCATGTTTATACGCAGAAGGATGGCGAACACGCGAAGGGCGACGCGCGAGCGGTGCGACACGCGGACGCCATCGCAATGGGCGAATACGGCAACAATTGCCACGGCACCGCACACGAAGGGCCGCGTTTCGGTGGCAAGCACACCGGCGAGTTCTATAACGCGACACCGCCTTACCAGATTCCTTACGGCGTGATCGTTCCAAAAGCGGTCGAGAATCTGCTCGTCGTGGGAGCGGTCAGTTCGTCGCATGTCGGGTTCTGCGCGTTGCGCCTCGAACCGATCTGGACATCGCTCGGGCAAGCAGCCGGCCACGCGGCGCATTTGTCGCGCAAAAGGAAAGTGCCGGTGCAGCAGGTGCCCGTGCCGCAACTTCAATCGCGGCTCCACAAGGTTGGTTCCGCCACGATGTATATGAGCGATGTGCTACCAGGTCATCCCGACTTCATCGCGGTGCAATGGTGGGGAACAGCGGGCGGCTTTCATGGCCTCGCAGCCACACCAAAGGGAAGCCCACGCGGCAAGACCATCACCGGGCAATACAGCGAAACGTATCCGCACCATGAGGCAGAGCTGAGCAAGGTGCTTGACGCAGAACTCGCAACGCGCTGGTTAACACTTGCCAAACAGCACAGACTGCCACTGGAAAAGCTTCCCAAGGCGGATGGCCAAATCACACGCGGCGACTGGATTCGCAAGGCGGCGAGTTTGCAGAAGTGAGGGCCGTTCGGTTAAGCTTTCCACGCGGGCCGGCACTTCGCGACCGCACCTTTCACCTGGAGATGCCATGAACCGGCGATTCCTCTCCCTGCTCTCATTCGCAGCGTTCGCCTGCTTCGCGGGGCCGCTCTCCGCTGCGGATGACAAGCCGCTTAACGTGGTGATCGTGCTGGCCGACGATCTCGGCTTTGGCGATCTCGGGTGTTATGGGCACCCGCGCATTCAAACGCCAAACCTGGACGCCTTCGCCAAGCAAGGCGTGCGTCTCACGCAGTGCTATTCGGCAAGTGCGGTGTGTTCGCCATCGCGCTCCGCCATTCTCACTGGCCGCACCCCGCATCGCAACGGCGTGTATACGTGGATAGCGGAAGGCTCCGAGGTGCATCTTCGCACGAGCGAAATCACTCTGCCAAAACTGCTGAAGCAAGCCGGTTATAGCACCGCCCACGTTGGCAAGTGGCACCTCAACGGCAAGTTCAACAGCCCGGATCAACCGCAACCGAACGACCACGGCTACGAACACTGGATGGCCACGCAGAACAACGCTGGCCCAAGCCACAAGAACCCTGCGAACTTCGTCCGCAATGGCAAGCCAGTCGGGAAGCTCGAAGGATTCTCCGCTCCGCTCGTGGCGGATGAAGCCATCGATTGGCTCACCAACAAGCGCGACAAAGCCAAGCCATTCTTGCTTTCGGTGTGGACGCACGAACCGCACTTGCCGATCGAAACCGACCCGGAATTCCAGAAGCTCTACGAAGGAATGCCCGACGATTTCAAGCAGCATCATGGCAACGTGACGCAGCTCGACCATGCGTTCGGCAAGTTGATGAAGGCACTCGACGACCAGAAGCTCACCGATTCCACACTGGTGATATTCACAGCGGACAACGGCCCCGAAGGCGACGGGTTGAAGAACCGCACACGTGGCAGCACCGGTGGCCTGCGCGGGCGAAAGCGGTCCATGTATGAGGGCGGCATTCGCGTGCCTGGTATCGCACGCTGGCCCGGGCACATCAAAGCCGGCACCACAAGTGACGTGCCCGTGATTGGCAGCGACCTATTCCCCACGGTTCTCGCCGCCTGCAACGTGAAAGCGCCCGCCGATCGCGTGATTGATGGCGTCAATGTGTTGCCACTACTCACTGGTAAGGCGGCGGATGTGGAACGCAAGGTGCCACTGTTTTGGCGGCTGAACATGGCCCCGCCGAAGGAAAATCTCCACATGGCGATGCGCGACGGGAACTGGAAGATTCTCGCATCGCAAGACTTCACGCACTTCGAGCTATACGACCTGAAGAACGACCCGCAAGAAAAGACCGATCGTAAGGAGATGGAAACCGAGCGATTCGACGCGATGCGAAAGCGATTGCAGACGCTGAACGCGGAGATCGTCAAAGAAGGGCCAGACTGGTGGCAGCGGCTCAGCCCCAACGGCGGCACCCCGATCAAGCCCAAGAAGTGACACCAAACCCTGAATTCCCCTGCACTCGCGGAGTTTAACACCATGCAACGGTTTTGGATCGCGGCGCTGGTCGCATTGCTCTTTCCGGCGCTGGCTGCCGCTGCGGAAGCGCGGCCCAATGTCATCATTGTGATGACCGATGATCAGGGTCTGGGCGATTTCTCGTTTATGGGAAACCCGGTGCTGAAGACGCCAAGCCTCGATGCGTTCGCACGCGAATCGGTGCGATTCACGGACTTCCACGTCTGCCCGATGTGCACACCGACACGCGGACAATTGATGACCGGCGTTGCGGCGGTGCGTAACGGTGCCACATCGGTGACGGCGGGTCGCACATTCCTGCGGCCGGGCATTCCCACGCTTCCGGAACAGTTCCGCAAATCGGGCTATCAAACGGGGCTGTTCGGCAAATGGCACCTCGGCGATCACTACCCGAATCGCCCGCTAGATAAGGGATTCCAGGAGAGCATTTATCATCTGGGTTGGGGCCAATTGCATAGCACGCCCGAGTTCGATTGGCCGCTCTTCGATGGCCGCTATTTTCACAATGGAGTCGAGAAACGCTACAAGGGCCACTGCACCGACTTCTGGTTCGATTCCGCGATGAACTGGATGAAGGACCGCAAGCAAAAGGGCGAGCCGTTCTTCTGCTATTTGCCCACCAATGCGCCGCACGCACCGCACATTGGCCCCGAAGAATATGTGAAGCCCTATGAAGGGAAAGGCCCGGCCGCGTTCTTTGGCATGATCGCCCACATCGATCGCCGATTCGGCGACCTGGATAAGTTCCTCACAAGCGAGGGACTGCGTGACAACACCATCGTGGTGTTCATGACGGATAACGGCGGCACGGCGGGTGTGCGCACCTTCAACGCCGGGCTTCGCGGGCACAAGACTGAGTATTACGATGGCGGGCACCGCGTGCCGTGTTGGATTCGCTGGCCCAACGGCAAACTCGGCGAACCACGCGACATTAGCACCGCGACGCAGAACACCGATCTGTTTCCCACGCTGTGCGAACTCTGCGATGTCGAACAACCCAAGTGGACCGGGATCGACGAGCAATACCACGGCGTGAGTTTGGTGAAGCTACTCAAGGGCCAAGCGAAGGACTTGCCCGCTCGCAAGTTCGTGGTGCAATACGGGCAGATCCCGAAGAAGTCCGATTGCTGCGTCGTGTGGGGCCAGTGGCGGTTGGTCAAGGGCGAGGAACTCTACGACATCACGGCCGACCGCTCACAGGAAACCAACCTGGCCGCAAAACATCCCGAAGTCGTCAAGGCAATGCGCAATTACTACGAAACGTGGTGGAAGGGCGTGGAAGCGGGTGTGAATGAGTTCGTCCCCATCACACTCGGATCGAAACAGCAACCGATCGTGGAGTTGAATAGCGGAGATTGGGAAAACATCTACGCGGACAACACCGGGTTCGTGCGGCAAGCAGTTGGCGGGCCAACCGGCGGGCACTGGAACGTGGCTGTGGCGCAGGCCGGCGAGTATGTATTCACGTTGCGGCGTTGGCCAGAACAAACCGGTGCCGCGTTGGGCGACAAGTATGAGCCAAGCGCGAAATCGCCCAGCAACCAACCGAAAGGGAAAGGCCTCACAGTCGGGTTCCCCACAATCGCGTTCGCCAATCTCGATATCGCGGGGATCAAGTCGATCACGAACGCCAACCCAAAGGGAACCGGGGCGACGATCACCGTGCGATTACCGGCCGGTCGATCGAAGCTGAAGGCGTGGTTCACGGACGCGGATGGGAAGGATCTGTGCGGTGCGTTCTTTGTCACCGTGGCCCGCAAGGAATAGCACAGGACCACACACAAAGAACTCCGGTAGCGGTGGTTACTACCGGAGTTCTGTCTTCTTCACACGTTAATGGCAAATCTCGCGGCATCATGGAGCGGGGCGACTACCATTGAAGCCGGCGGGGACGCTGAGCTTGCCGGGGAAGATGATAGGAATCTGCACGTCTGGCCCGTCGCCTGCCACAACGAAGAGATCCGAACCGCGGTAAATCCGAAGCACATCGTCGTCCAGATCGTTGATCGTCATGTTGAGAATCGTGCCAAAGTTCGTTGGATACGGCACAGTGAACTCGCCGTAAGGCACTCCATTGTTGGGATCGAACACCCGAACGACGTTGCTCAAGTTAAGTGCAACATACATTTCGACTCCGCGTCGGGCGTCCGTGCTCCCGGCAACCACAGTGATACCGCGATCCGCATTCTTGATATTCGGATCGAAGACAAAGTAGTTGGCTCGGGTGTTGGAAGCTGGTGCTTGAACATCCACAATGCGAATCCGCGGCTCTTGCCGCGCTTTCCCGATCATGATCTCTTCGTAGTCGTAGTTGTAGGGGTCGCTGGGGAAGTTGTTTTCGGTGCCATCGATGTTGCCGACGGCAATGGAAACCCCGCCCTTGTACGCGAGTTCGAATCCGCGAATCTTGCGTGTCTCGAAGTACACGCTGCCCGATGAGAGCGGGTCGGCGGAGAACACTTTCACCGTCGAGCCGTTACGCGATAGCCCCACCACGATTTCATCGGCGCGATCGCCTGTCACGTTCCCGGTGGCGATTTGCACTGCGCCAACATAGTTTGGCCCGAATGGAACAAAGCCGCCGAGTTCACGCAGTTGGTTATTAACGAACTGATACACTTTCACGCGGCCGGTTGTTCCGCCCGCAGTCGAGACGACAATCTCTTTCTGGCCATCGAGGTTCACGTCACCAAGAGCGACGAAAACCCCGCCAGAGTAGTCGCCGAATGGGTTAACCTGATACTTCAGAATCCCCGCCTGATCGAAGACTCGCACCAGCGCCTGCGTGCCAGGGCCGGTGCCAGTGACGTATTCGTAACTGGTGACTCCTGGGATCACGTCGCCCACTGCGATCGAAAGCCCACGATTAGGGCCGAACGCGGCGGGTACAGTGCGAGCTTCCAGAACCTCGACACCTAATTTGGCCGAGTTCTTCAAGGTGTTGTTCTCGTTCGGCATATCATCCTCACCGACGAAGAGCGGCGCATTCACGCTTCCAAAACGTTATGCAAAGATACCCCCCAATCCGGACAATAACGGGAAGCTTTCCATGATATGCAGCGATGTGCCCGGAACGCGACCCGCACGGTACGCGCCAGCGGAACGACCGTGCGCGGCAAGTTCGCGGTATGCGGCATCACCATGCCAATCGGAGTTCGTTCGCGATCGAGCGCAACAGCGAATTGCGGGCCTTCGTTCAGTCTCGCTCAGTCTCGCACGCTGCCAAGCGAAGACCGGAACCGCTCCACCGATCCACGCACTTCGGCCACGCCTTCTTCGCTTGGTCCCCAGCCCAAAGGCTCAATGGTTACGCCTTCAAGTTGCTTGTAAGTGGTGAAGAAGAATTCCACTTCGCGCACAAAGTGCACGGGCACATCGTCCAGTTTGCGGATATGCGCCAAGAGCGGATCTTTGTGCGGAACGCCAAGGATTTTGAAGTCGTTGAAACCCTTATCCTTCATGCGGAAGATGCCAACCACGCGGGCCTCGATCAGGCAACCGGCAAAGGTTGGTTCGTTCACCATCACGAGAATATCGAGCGGGTCGCCGTCTTCGGCAAGCGTTTGCGGAATGAACCCGTAGTCGCCCGGGTAAACCGCGGAACTATAGAGGTAACGATCGAGTTTGATCAACCCGGTAACCTTATCGACCTCGAACTTGTTTCGCCGCCCCTTGGGTATTTCCACGATCGAGTTAACGACCGCGGCTTCACCGGTTCCGGGGGGAATCATCATGTAGTCGCGAATGTAGTCGCGGCGAGCAAACATGGTTATCCGGGTTGTGAGAATGTGGGTGGGCGGCGGAATCGCAGTCATTCTATTCGCGACTCCGCCAGCCCACCACCTCACCCTCAGCCAACCGTTAACCGACCACCCCAATTCGCTTGGGTTTCATGGCTTCGCGTTCCAACAATCGAATCGCCACCACGCCAACATTCGCCTTCGCGACGTTGGTAACTGATGGGAAATGATTGTGGCGACAATTGTCACGGCGTGTGAAATGAGATCGCTCACCCCGATGAGGATGAGCGAGCGAGTGATTGCTTGGGTTGGTTACTTCGGGAATCCGGGCAAAGGTGGCGTTTCCGGGAGCCGCGGCAAGTCCGATTTCGTTCCGGGACCTGAGCCTGAGCCTGAACCCGTGCCGGTTCCGGGTGGTTTGTTCCCGGTGCCCGGAGCAGGATCTCGGGCAGGCGGTTGATTACCACCGTTGCCAAAACCCCGCACACGGTCGATCGTTGCTGATGGCGTATCGAGATCCACAATCACTTCGGTGGGAACTTCGCGGCCATCGGTATCGCGTGTGCCCCAGATATGTTCACCGGTGTTGGATGCTTTATCAACCGCTCTCGCGCGAATGTAGAACTTCCACATGTCCTCATCTGGCACTTCCCACGAATAGCGACCGGTTTCCTGGTTCGGGAAATTGCTCAGGCGATACTTGATCTCATTCCACTTGGTCGCCTTCGGATCAAGCGACCATTCGAGGCTGATCGGTTGCGGCATCAGATTCGGGTCGGCCGCTTTCCAGGTAATTTCAACCACTGGCCCGCGTGCCCCGCCCGGTTTGACCTGCACACCGGTAATTTGCACATAAGGAACCGTGGTATCGACTACCACATAAACCATTGGCGTTTCATCGCGTCGCGGATCTTCGCCCTTGCGGCCCGCCCCGCTCTCGGGAAGCACAAAGAAACCGTATGTTCCTTCTTCCTTGGCTTCGTAAGGAAGCGTGAGCGCGCGATCTTTGTCGCCTTCCTTATCGGTGGGCATCAAGCTAACGGGGAAACGCTTAACCAGTTCCCAACTCCCCTGACTCTTCAGCACGAACAGATGCGCCGCCTGCACACCGGAACGCCCCATTTTCTGGATCGTGTAATCGACGTTGAACTTGAGGTTGTTCACGTAATCGATGCGTGGCGTCGGAAGGTTCGGGTTGCCACCCACCCAATCCGGCGTTCCCGTTCCCGTTTTCGGCAAGCCAACGCCGGTTGCGCCATCGGGCGGAATGCGAACAACCGGCGATAAGCCTTCGTTGCCTGCCCGGTCGCGAGCGGACACTCGCACATCCAGAACTTTACCAGCAGGCAATCGCCAGGCGTAGCTATCACTCGCCCGGAAGGCCCGCTCGCTAACAGTGGTCCATTCCTGGCTCGTCGGCCACTTGCATTCCAGCTTGATACCAGTCGGGTCGAGGTTGTCGTCGGTCACACGCCAATCGACACCGTTATTGGATGGCTGAACGCGGACCGATGGGGGCGTCGAATCGATCACAATCCGCTGTTGCGGGCTGAGTTCATCGGTTCGCGGGCTAACTGTGCCGTCCGGATAGATGAACTGAACGGTGACTTCAAAATCGCCGTCGCGATCTGCGTTGAAGAGAAAGCCCTTCTTGCCGCCATCAAGCTGTTGCATGTCATTCAGGGTGAGCTTGGCACCCTTCTGAAACGCAGAGCGGTTGATGGAGTAATAAAGTTGAAGGGCGGATGGCTTGTTGGGCAGATTGCCGATGCGCTCGGCATCCACGGGAATGCCCACACTGCGATGCGGCCAATAGAACGGTTGCAGGTCGCCGTCTTGCGGGTGTGCGGAGGGCGCGAGGGCAACGAAGCCCACCATACACCCGGCCAGAATTAGGGCGTGCTTGAACCGCACTGCCTCCACCTCCATGTCCGGAATTGTTTCTACTCCCTTATCGGATCGATAGCGGGCGAGACTTGAGTGAAAAAAAGAAAAAAGGCGTGAGAAACTGGAACCTTCTCCAGTCTCTCACGCCCCCGCAGTTTCTGTGCTTGCTATCGCCCCGCAGGCGAAGGCGGCTTCATACTCGCCAAGGTGGTTGTTGCGGTATCAGTGGGAAACAGTTTCCGCCCCAACAGCAACTTCACCCCCGGAATCCACAACACCCACGAGAACGCCGAGAGTAACCGGAAGTTCTGCGACACCGTGCGAACGCCGTCTGCACCGCTCGCGAGTTGCCCATCGGGGCCAGCGATGGCCGGCGACTTCGCCGTGCTGTCGGACGCAAGCGTCACTTGATTATCCACATCCAGCGAGACCGCGAGCGATGCCGCCTGAACCTGCTTCGGCTCACTTGCGTTGAATGCGAATTGCAACTTCGGCAGATTGGGGCTGCCGCGGAAGCGGTCGCGAATCACGCGGTCCGGCATGAACGATAGGAACATCACGATCATCAGCAACTCGAACAAGTTCAGCCCCATCATCACCCCGATGGCGGCGTGCATGGCGGTGGCTAATAACAGGATGAACCAACGCAGCCGCGTCCACACCAGGAACGGCAACGCGATTTCCACGAACAGCGTGAACCACACGCCAAGCGTGCAAACCAGGTGAAATATGGGCTTGGACTGCGAGAACTGTCGCAGCGCCATTTCATACCACTGATAATGCAGCGGGGTGAACTCGGGGTTCACGGCGACATCCCAGAAGGCTTGCCCGCTCCACCACGACCCGCCCTTGAGCTTCGATAGCCCGGCCGCCATATAGATGAAGCACACATGAATCTGGATCAGGCGCAACCCGAAGCCGGCACCCCGCGATGGCGGCGGACATGCCAGAAACGCCCGCGTGTTTGGCTCGATCGTTCCGGATCGTTGCAGGCTCGCGCGTGTCGCCCGGTAGCGTGCGATCAGTCGGTCGATCGATAACGCCGCCCCGCTGTTCCCAATCATCAGGTAGAACAGCAGCAAGTTCATCATGGTATCCATACCGAACAGCACCTGCTGCGTGCGGTGGATATACCCCACGCAGGCGATCCACACGATCACGGACGTGACGCGCGTGAACAAGCCAAGCGTGAACAGCACGATGAAGAAGATCACACCCGCGTGAATCGCAGCCATCGCGGTTGGGTCGTACACATGGAACCACACCGAGAAGCCGTTGTGCCCGGTGCGATATGCCATCCGCGGGTCCACGTTCCAGTAATCCAGGTAATCGAGCCACTTTTCGCGCTCGTTATTATCCTCGGGCAAATCGTTGATGTACGAGATCAACGAGCGGCGTGCGTCTGGCGGAATCTCGATGAAGTGGTTGAACACGTACGTGCGGTACGAGCTATTTCCCTCTTTGGGAAGCACGCCCCAGAAAGCTTCAATCTCGGCCGCGATCTTCGCACGCTCTGCAGCATCCTTCGATTTAATGAACTCCGGCGTGCTTAAATCGTAAGTCTCCGTGATCGCCTTATCTTCAACCTCGCCGCCCTTGATCACGGTTACGTTGTTCTTCAACTCGGAGCGAGTACTCATCTGCTGAACGTAGACCATGGCCCGACGGAAATCGTCCCCGTTGGGGAGTTCGTTCGCACGGTTGAGATAGGCCAGTGCGGTTTCGCGTGACGCTTTATCGCCCGGCAACCCGCGCAGGAATTCCATGAACGCCTGCCGCCGGTGTGGGAAGTCCGAGAGTCGCGGGGAAATCACCTGTGCGTCCCAGTCCGAAAACGGGGAAACATACACCGGCGAATCCCGCCGCTCGCGATCCACGAACGACGCCGCATACCAGCCGTGCTTGCCGAAGAACGCCTGCAAATCCAGGCTATACGCCAGATGGATATACAGCACCAATAAGCCGGTGGCGATCCGGATGAACGCGAGCGTGGTGGGGTCGGATGGGCGGAACCAAAAGTCGGACCACCCTTGCCACCACGGTCGGCGGGCCAGATTCGGATTGTTGGGTAGCGTCGTGCTCATGGTCGAATCCTCATCTGGCTCCAGTTGAACACCTTACCGGCCTTTTCATCGGCTTGAATCACTTCATCCCGGCTCATTTCCAGAGCATGGACCGACATATAGTCGATGTAGCCCTTCTTGTTCTCATCGCCCGGAGCCGGGTAACGCGGAATGATCGGCACCATCCAGTAAAGCAATTCTTCTTGCGGATCAATCAAGTTTCCGCGTGCGTCGAACTCGCCCATGAAGAAGGGGCGATAGGTCGCGGGGTGGAACGGATCATCGCCCTGGCGGAAGCGTTCCACCGTGGTGGTGAGGTGTTCCAGTCGATACACCTTGACCGTTGTCTTGGCCGCCGTGGCCTTATCCGGTGTGTTCTCCAGAATCACATGCGACGCATACGACGGCATGATGTAACGAATGATCTCCGAGTTCGGCAGCCGGTATTGCGACGTATTGATGTTCTCAACCGGGTGATACGGGATGATGTTCGCCTTCGAATATCGCCGCATGGACATTTCCGTCTTCTCAAACTGATCGGAACCGCCCAGCAAGCCCGCACTGCCGCGAGCCGCGTGTTCGGTGAGCGACAGTCGGCGATAGTACGCAAGGCCGAGCGGATCTTTGATATCGGCCGGTCGGCTTGGCATCAGCACCCAGCGCGTTTCGTATTGTTTCTTGCCGGTATCCGGATCGGTCCCCACTTCGGTCTTGAGCATGTAGGCAAGCAAGCTCGCCGGGCCAGGGTCGGGTGAATAAAAGTGGTAGGCGTTGCGCAAGTAGATGAAGTTTAAGTACGGGTGGAAAACGCGAACCCACGCTTGCTCCACAATCCACGGTTGCGGCGGGGGAGATGTGGTCGCCGAGAAAATCCCGGTAAAGTGAAAGATCACGGCAGCCGACGCAATCGCCACTCTCACCCCCGGCGGCGACAAGCGAATAATCACACCTACGATTCCGATAGCAGAGAGCGTGCGAAACAGCGGGGGAAACGAGTCCCACGATGCGGGCAAGCCCACCGAAGCGAGTGCCGCGGCCACCGCGCCAAGCCCCCAAACCCACCACAAATCCGGCCGCATCGATACAGCCGCACCAGCAATCACTGTTCCCACGAAGACCAGAAACAGTTGGACCGGCAAGAAGATGGTCGGCGGTGAAGCCATTGAAGTCATTGAAGCCTCAACCAGGCCAACAATGGCTGCCACTGCCGTCATTCCAACGCCAATTAGCGCCACCACCCGGACCGATTCAGGTGCGTATGGCGGAACCGCATCGGCCGGTGTGGCTGGAGGAAGTGAAGGGGGAGCGTCGCGTTCCATGACGGCATCTCGGGGGTGCTCGGTTCAGTGCTCGGTTCGGGCGATCCGCAGGTCAAGATATCGAATCGGTTGATCCCGGCAGAAGGCATAACCCCGATTCCCCAGTCTGTGTTGGTGAACAAAGAGGTTAGCCGGCACGATAATCAGGATACGCGAGTCCGGATTGAGATAGTAGATCAGTCTCAATCCACACGACCGGTGTTTCCCTACCGTGTAACGCACAACAAACTGCCCAGATTACCTCGTTTCTCGTTGACCACTTATCCCACGCGAATTACTATCCCAACGCGAGTAACGCCAACACGCCTCGCATTCACCCCAGATTAGCGGATCCGCTCATTTTTACACCAGTCGGATCCTGCAAGCACCCGAAGGAGCAGCACGATGTACGGAATGGTTCTGATGGCCGCAATGACTGGTTCCCCAGATGCGGCTACGTTTGGAAAGCGCGGAGCGGGTTGCAATGGCTGCCTTGGTAGCGTCGCGGCTGCCCCAGCCGGTTGCACCGGTGTCGTAACCTCCAGCGGTTGCACTGGCCGCGGCGGCTTCCTCGGCCACCACCGCGACAAGGGCGGCTGCAGCGGCACCGTCATCTCCGGCGGTTGCACCGGAACGGTGATCGGTGGCTACAGCGGTGGCACCATCATCAACGGCGGTTGCACTGGCACCATCATCAACGGTGGCACCATCGTGCCGACCCCAGGCACCATCGTGCCGACCCCAGGAACAGTTGTGGTGCCACCGGCAACCACAACGCCAGTTCCTGCCACGCTTCCTGCCAAGGATTAATAACCCATAAGACGGGTTAACGAGGAACGGGAGCCGATTCGGTTCCCGTTCTTCTTTTGCGTTTGTGAGCTACAATATCTAGCAGAAGTTCAAACGAACCGAAGGATGCGGTGCATGGCTGTCCCACTTATCCGCCCGCGTGTGGCGGATCTTTCGTTCAAGCTCTACGATCACCCGCTCCACCCGGAACTCTTCGATGTTCTGGCGGCGCGAAGTGTATCGCGCGATGGCTACACCCTTTCCGTCCGATTAACCCGCACCGGCCATGTTCTCGGCTGGGGCGACGGCCGCGTTCATCTCGAAGAAGTGATCGCAACGCGAGAGATGGAATTGCCCGAAGCTGGCCTGCGGCTCACACACACGTTCGATAGCAATCGTGGCGGTCGCCTGGTGTTCCCCGGCGGGGTGCGCTATCACATTCGTTCGCAACCCGAGACGCTCGAACCCGAACAGTTTGTTCACGTTCACGAGGAATTAGCGGCCGATGGGGCGCGGAAGGGAATGGTCTTTCACTGCAAGAGTGGCAATCGGCTTGGGCTTTCGCCGCTCGGTGTTGTGATTGTGGAAGTGGTTCCCGCTGGCCTGAGCATTACCGGATTTCATACCTTTCCCGATGAATTTTCGCTCATCAAGACGCAATCGCTGATCGAATGGGAATAGGCGATGTGAAGTGTGCGTTATTGCACAGCCCGACCAATCAAAAAAGCAACCGCCGGGTGGTTGGCAGCCTCTCCCCTCTGCCAACGCAACCGGCGGTTGTATTTGTGAAAGCCAAGCCGACGTGCCGAACGGTTAGCCTCTCCCCTCTAACCGGCCGGCCTGATCGGTGTCAGGCTTACGAAAAGAAATATAGCAGCGGTGATGCCAAACTCTGTGAATTTTCATTTCGCAAGTTGCGATACGCCCTAACCACCTTGTTTTGTAGCTGTTTTCGCCGATTGGCGATTCCGTTCGTGGAATGCGAATCTATCGGCGAACGTTTAAGTTTGCTGCAACCCCGCGCAACTGATCGCCTTTCGTGCCGCGCGACGCAACAGCACTTCGTCCGGAATCATTCAATCGCCACGACGCGACACCCGACGAATATCTCAGGTGTGTTGACCGGCCCGCCGGCTGAGCCATACATTTGAATGAGCACGAACCGTTCTTTCTTCGCGGGGTCTTATGGCCACGGATATTCGTCTGAAGGAAGGATTGCCAACGATCACGGATCGTCTGGTGGAAACGTACACCGAGTGCAGCCGGTTGAATCACCTCGCGCACGAGCCGCTTCCCAATCGGGATTTGGTCGGCGAGATCGTGGCGGATCTGCACGAAATCCTGTACCCAGGCTATGGGAAGCGGCAAAACCTCCACATGGGCAATATTGGGTACTACGTTGGCAGCCTTGTGGATGCGTTGCACGATAAATTAACCAACCAGATCGCGCGGGCGTTGCGGCACGAACTGTGCGAAGAATCTCCGCACCTCGATTGCGAGAAGATCGCGCAACCCAAGGCCGTGGAGTTGCTGCGGCGTCTGCCCGACATTCGCATGGTGCTGGAGCAGGATGTGGAAGCCGCCTATCGTGGCGACCCAGCCGCGCACAGCCATCACGAAATCATCTTCTGCTATCCGGGCTTGGAAGCGATCACAGTATATCGCGTTGCGCACGAGCTTCATTTGCTGGGCGTGCCATTCATTCCGCGAATGATGACCGAACTCGCTCACTCCAAGACCGGGATCGACATTCACCCCGGTGCCACCATCGGGCCGGGCTTTTTCATCGATCACGGCACGGGCGTAGTGATTGGCGAAACCTGCGACATTGGCCAGGGTGTCAAGCTTTATCAGGGCGTAACGCTTGGCGCGCTCAGCTTCACCAAGGATGAAGAGGGCGGGCTTGTCCACGGCAGCTACAAGCGCCACCCCACGCTGCGCGACGGCGTCATTGTGTATGCCAACGCAACAATTCTGGGCGGGCGAACCGAGATTGGCGAACGCGCGGTCATCGGTTCCAACGTCTGGCTTACCGAGAGCGTGCCACCCGACACCACCGTTGTGCTGGAGAAGCCCAAGTTGCGCCTCAAAGGTGCGAAACCGGTGAACGAACCGCTCATGTATGAAATCTGATGTCACTCCACGTCATCGCGAACCCCGCACGCTTCAAACGTGCGGGCGATTGCTTCGGCTCGGGCAGTCGGCTAAAGTACATATCGTTCAATCAGTTTGAATGTTGGCACCTTTCCACCTCACCTCACCCGGAGACTCGCAAGATGTACGCCGCCCCCCTCTTGGCACTGTTGCTCGCCGCACCCGACACGCACTCACTTCAGTGGAAACTGAATGAAGGGGACGTGTTCTACAACAAATCCAACGTCCAGATGGATCAGACCATCGAGTTCATGGGCCAGATGATCGATCAGAAGATCACGATGAAGACGGTGCTGAAGTTCAAGGTGAAGTCGGTGCAGAAAGATAAAACCGTGGTCGAGATGACTTATCTGGAAAACAAGATCGACGCGCAGGGCTTGCCAGGTGCCAACGTCGGCGACAACCTGAAGAATATCACCTTCACCGCCACGCTCAACGATCGCCTCGAAGTCACCAAACTCGAAGGCTACGATAAGTTCCTCGATGCCGTGAGCGGGGACGACGAAGCGCAGAAACAGCTCATGAAGATGATGATGCCGGAAACAGCCGTGCGGCAGATGTTCTCGCAGACATTCGTTATCGGGCCGGGCAAGCCGGTTGAAGTGGGCGGCACGTGGGACCGCAAGACCGCAGTCTCTATGGGTGCGCTCGGCAATGTGGAGATGAAAGAGAAGTTCAAACTGGATGGCGTGAAGAACGATGTCGCCACGATTTCCCAAAAGGGCGATCTCTCGTTCAAGCCCGGCGATGGCGATGGCGGCTTACCATTCAAGATTACCAAGGCCGATTTGAAGGCCGACAAGTTCACCGGCACGCACAGCTTCGATCTGAAAACCGGCCGCGTGACCGAATCCAAAGTGGATATCGATATGTCCGGCGTTATGACCATCGCTGTCGCCGGACAAACGATCGACGCCAAGCTTTCGCAGAAGATGAAGACGGTGGGCGTGATCACCGACAAGAATCCGATCGTGGATTGATCGGCTGATCGGCGATCAGTCGCGCCGCCACAATCGTTGTTCCGCCCGCTCGCGGTTGCGTCGTGTCAGGCTCGGGAAATACCCGGTATTCTGCACCGGCGGTGTCAACGATTGCGGTGGCCCGAGCATGGCCTTGAGTCGGGAGTTAAATTTTTCCAGTAGCGATGGGGCTGCCACGCCGGGAATCGGGGCCACGAGTTGATCGGGGCTGAATGTCGATCCCTTGAACATGTCGTACGGTCGGTTTGGATTGTAGGGCCGCATGTGCGAATTCTCTGCGGGCATGTTGACCGGTTGGCCCACAGGTTGCCCGGCCGGTTGCCCCGCAGGACTCAGATTGAAGCCGTTGCCAACGATTTGCCCCGGCATGGTGTTCACCTGAGCATGCGCAGCCCCCGCGAAACCCACCAACGCGCACACCGCCCCCGTTAACGCCAGATTGCGCATGTTGCCCCCATTCGCCCGTCAGTTCCGATATTGATCTACCCGCTATGCCCAGACACCAGTCTGCTGTCAACCCCGACTTCTGAACACGAGTGCCCTTGCGGTCGTGGCTCGTTCATACACACATTCATGATTCCCGAAAATGCTCTAATGGGTATGGCCATGCGAATGCCCGTGGCCATGCGAGTGCCCCTGCTGGTTCTCGGGCGGTTCCGCCGTTTCGGCGAGTGTGAGTTCGCCCATGTGAACACCCTTCAGCCCGCGTAACGCCGCCGCCAGATGACGCAACTCGCCGCCCGCCCCTTTCAGCACAATCACTTCCATGCACCGGTCATGATCCAAATGAACATGCAACGTGGCGACCACTTGCCCGGGGTGCTGGTGCTGCAACTCCAGTAGCTTCTCCACCAAGTTCGGCCGGTGGTGATCGTACACCATGGTGAGCGTGGCCGTCACGGGGCGATCATCTCCTTCAAACGCATCGCGCGTCAGCGACTGCCGCAGCAACTGGCGAATGGCTTCACTGCGTGTCGCGAATGAGCCATCACGCACATACACATCGAACGCCTCAAGCAGATCCGTTTCCAGCGACACCGAAAAACGAGTGAGTTCAGACACGGCAATGCTCCGGAAGAATGAGCCGCATTCTACACGGAATATTCTTTGGACGTTATCGGCACGTCGCGGTAATACTGATATCGAATTCGTAACACAGGAGATTCACTGTGAACATCACGCGCACCCGCATGGCCTTCACACTCATTGAGCTTCTTGTGGTGATCGCGATCATCGCGATCTTGATTGGGCTATTGCTGCCAGCGGTTCAGAAGGTTCGCGAGGCGGCCGCTCGCATGAGTTGCCAGAACAACTTAAAGCAGATTGGTCTGGCGACGCATGGCTATCACGAAGCACGCGGCCATCTGCCGGCCGTCGCCACCGCATTGCACGCGGTAACCAACGGAGCGCCCGATGTGGTTACTGCAGAACGTCTGGGCAACAACTACGTCTTGCACAGTGCGTTCATCGAGATCTTGCCCTATCTGGAACAAGATGCCATCGCCCGGCAATATAACGCTTCGCTCGCACCCACCGATACGACCGGCTCGCCCTCGAATGCTTTCCTCACGAGCCAACCACTCAAAACGTATCTGTGCCCTTCCATGCCAATGCCTTCACCGGCCGATGCCTATACACTTCCGCCTGCAAGCTATGCGTGGTGTCGCGGGAACTTCCAACCTATCGGCAGCACTGCGAACTGGACCGCCACAGAGCCGAATTACTCGTCGCACAATGTTACCGGTGCTGTTGCGATGGACCGCTGGAACACGCTCAAGGCTTCGTTCACACCAGACGACGGGATGATGGTCTCGACGCACATCGGCAAGCTGAACCTGCTGCATATTACCAAAGGAACATCGAACACCTTCCTGACCGGCGAGATGCACTACAACATTACAGGTTGGACGTTCACAAGCGGAACCTATAACGGTCAGCCGCGCACAGGGATGACAACGTGGGTGCGTGCTCACCCAGGCGATAGCCACGCCACCACGAATGTTCCGTTGAACACACGGGCCTATTTTGCGCGGGCCGACGCACCGCTCGATTACTGGGCGAAGAGTTCGTACTATGCGTTCCGCAGTTCGCACACTGGCGGCGGGAACTTCGTACTGGGTGATGGATCAGTGCGCTTCGTGAAAGAATCGATCCACCTCCCGACTTACCAGTGGTTCGGTAGCCGCAACAGCAATATCCCGCAGCCATCGAACGATTGACACCCGAAACCAGTTTAACTACCCGCGGAGACACCTGTGCGAACCCTTATTGTTGTTGCAGCGCTTACTGGCATGGCTACCGTCGCGCAAGCCCACTTCGTGCTCGTCTATGTGACCGACGACAAGTCCGAAGCTCGGGTCGTGTTCGGGCACGCGGCGGCCCCAGATGAGAAAACCCCCGCAACGCGTTGTGAGAAGACGACCCTCACCATTCGCGATGCTGCTGGTAAAGAGACGAAACAACAGGTAGAGAAGGGCGACGGGAACTTCTACCGGGCGAAACTCACGGGTGAAAAGCCAGTTGTCGTCTTTGGCACGACGGACGCTGGCGTCACCCAGTACGCAGACAACCCGCCCGTGCTTTCCTGGTATTACCCGAAGGTGATCGTTGGAGACCCATTCGCGACCGGCACGCAAGCGGGTGCGAGCGTTCCGCTGGAAGTTGTCCCGATGAAGGATGGCGAGAATGTGCGGTTCAAGGTGCTGCTCGCCGGAAAGCCTCTAGCAGATGCCGAGGTTACGGTCGGTCGTTCTGGTAAGGAAGATGAGAAAGCGAGCACAATCAAGGCAGACAAAGATGGGTTGACAACAGGGTTCGCGGCGGGTGGCCGATACCTAGTAGCAGCTCGACACGTCGAGGAAAAGCCAGGCGAAATTGGCGGGAAGAAATACAACGCAGTTCGCCACATCGCGACGCTCGTGTTCGACTTCGCCGCCAAGAAGTGATGTGTGCGGCCACTCGCTCCCCTGGTTGCCGGGGAGCGGGTGTTTCCCTCATCGCTCGACCCGTTTACCGCCACGGAAGGCCGCTTCAACGATATCGGCGGCGCGAACCACGCCACTTTGTTCTTGCATCTGGTCGCGGCACCGCGTGGCAACATTGCGATAGCTCGCCTCACTCAGCAACTTCTCGACCAACACTCGCACACGTTTGGCGGTCGCCCGCGACGGCTTCAGCACTTCGCCCGCTCCGAGCCATTCAATTCGCCGGGCCACTCCGGGTTGGTCGTTGGTTACCGGCAAGCACAGCATCGGCAGCCCGCACGAAAGCCCTTCCAACGCGGTGTTCAACCCCGCGTGCGTAATCAACAGACTCGCCCGTTTGAGCAGCGAAAGTTGTGGCGCGAATGGCACCACGATGGCGTTCGCCGGAACGGGGCCATCCCATGTCGCATCTTTGCGGCCGAGCGATAGCACGACTTGCACCGGCAGTTGCGAGCAACCATCAAGGATCGCCTGGAAAACGTGCCGCAACCGGTTCTGCAGTGTGCCGAGCGAAGCGTACACGAGCGGGCGACCATCGAGCCGTTCCCACGGAAACGGGACAACTTCGGTATCGCGGCCGGCGGCGTGCCAGGGGCCGGTGTAGTGGAAGTGCGCGGGAAGTTCGCGGCGTGGGTAATCGAAGAACGCCGGCTGCTGAGCAATCTGGGCCAATCCCACATCGGGCGAGGCGATTTGATATGGCGGCAAACTGTTGGCAGCGCGGTATTCGTTCACCACACCGCGAATGGAACGAGCCGCCACTTGAAGCACCAGATTGCCGAATCGGTTGCGAAGTCGTGCCAGAAAATCGGAGCGATAGCGCCAGCCCAACACCGCCGGCGGAACGCCCGCTTCTTGCTGCAATGCCAGCGCGTTGCACACGAGCACGAATGGGAGCTTCAGCGCGTCCGCCACCGCAGCGCCCGCAGGCGATACCTGATCCACCACCATGGCCTGAACGCCCGCTGAACGAACCATGTCTACGGAATCGCGCAGCGTGATCGCGGCTTGATCGCGCAGCAACTGGCCGGTCAATCGCAGGGCGGCAAGCCCCTTGAGACTCGCGAGTTGATCGATCCCCTTCTGCTCGTCTCCGGACTCGTGTTCACGCACCCCAATGGGGAGAAATTCAAATCCGCACGCCTCGGCCTTGGATCGCGCACGCGGTGAACCAATCAGGCTCACGCGATGCCCGCGACTTGCGAGTTCCTGGCCCAGAGTCGCCATGGGGTTCAGGTGCCCGTGCATTTCCGGGCATATCAGTGCGATGTGCATAGCCCCGCCCAGAGAATTCATGCCAGCCGTGTGCATTATGGTGAAGGGTGATCGCCCTTCAATGTGCGTCAGGATAGGTGTTCACATCGCCCCGGAATCTTCGCTGTGATTCAAGTTGGTTGGCCATCTCAGCGGTTCGGCCTCATTTAGCTTGAATGTCTCCTTCCTCTGCTGTTTTCTTCTGCCCTTCCTCGGTCCTATCGTTCCCCGCACGATGCCCAGTGAAAACCTTGTGTGGGAATTGTCCTGTGATCGCGAAGTAGGCACCGACAACTCCCGCCACTGCCACATACCCAACATACCTCATCCGGTTGTCTTGCGGGGATAACTCTAAATGGTAGCCGCATGCAAAGTAGGCGACTGCGCCGACGAAGACAACCGCCCCGAGCAACCTCCATGGCAGAGGGCGCTGAACTCCAAGGACAAGCAAGCAAGCTGCCCCGAGTAATATGAGCCCCCAAAGCCCGAAGACCAGAGTCGCCTGGCCATCCTGGTCAGCCAGGCCAAAGGTAATCAATCCCAGGAGTGCAATAACGGGGGTAATCAGCATCGTTACCCATACTCGGAACTTCCGACTCATTATCGCCCCTCTGGGATAGCCGTTACCGTCTTCCGCCACTGCCCAGAGAATTCATGCCAGCCGTGTGCGTTATGGTGAACGGTGATCGGGCTTCAAGGTGTTTGTGACCGCGCGTTCAGATCGCCCCGGAACCTTCGCTTCGATTCAACTCGGTTGGCCATGAGAGCGATAGGGCCTGCCTTTGCTACTCTGGTGATTGCTCTGGCGTGCTATCAGACGGCGACCACAAACCACCAACCCTACTTCTTCGCAAAAGGCGTCTTCCAGACTCGCACGACTCCATCGCTGCCGTACGTGACCAATGCAGACGAATCGGGCGTCGCCTTCACGGTAATAAATTTATTGGTGAGAATCGTTTTACTCACAATGATCACGTCTTGGAGAGTGAGCGTTGTCACGTCGTAAATTCCCACTTGGTCGGTGTCACCTTCCCGACCAGCGAGTGCCACATACTTGTCGTTGTCGAGCAGCACCGCCGCATCCGCAGCAAAATCATCCAGCTTGAGGCTTTTCGCGGCTCTGATTGTATCCTGAGCAGTCCAGACACTCAGACCTGTCAACTTCGCAAAACTCACAACGGTCTTCCCATCCGCCGAGAGGACGAAAGGCGACATGGCACGTGGGCTCGGTAGAGCTCTTCCGCCCGGCAGGTTGTAAAATCCCGCTTGTGTACGCAGGATGTGCTGGCTCACCGCCAAGGTTTTCCCATCCGCCGAGAAGGCAAGGGTGGGAGGCGTGCCGGACGGATTGGCGAAGAAAATTCGCCTCTTCTTGGCCACATCCCACACGAATGCGGATGACAGCAGATTATCGTGATCGCCGATTGCACCGACATAGCCGCCGTCGCCGGAGATGGCTAGAGAACTTTGGGATTCAAGTACTCGCAGTTCGAAAATCGCTTTGGGTTCCCATGTGGTGGTGTCCCACACGACCACCTCGGCCAGTTGTTTGAAGTCCGTTTTCTTGCGTTGGCCGATGTGAATCGCTGCCAACGATTTGCCATCGCGGGACCAAGCCAGACGATGCACGCCTGTTCGGTTATTCCAGGTCTTAACAGTCTTGCCGGTACTGGCATCGACGATGGCGAACTGTTCGGAACCGGTCTTGCCAATCGTCCTGGCGATCGACTTGCCATCGGGTGAAATGGCGATGTCGTCGCTTCGTGCCTCATCGGGAACCAGTTTGGAAATCTCCGTGTACTTCTTGCTCGACTCAGTGATAGTGCTCGGTTTGGGTAAGGGCATGGGCTTGACTTCGGTTTTCACCCATGCCCCTTTGAGCCTTGTGACATCGTTAACTTTGGCACCATCTTTTCGCACTTGGGCGCTGGTTACGAAGATCGTGACCGTTTGTTTGCGAGTCGCATCGTAGAGTTCTACAACGCTGAGATTCTTCTTCTTCTCGGTCCACTCGAACTTCTCTGTGCCCACCCGCTCGACCCACTTGCCTTCGCCGACAAACTCGAAGCTACCTTCTGTGTATTTCCAAAGCGTGCGGTTGTCGTCTGCCGCGAATGCAACCGTCATGAAGAGGCCAAAAGCCATCGCACAAACAAAAGAGCGAATTAGCATCACGCAACTCCTGTAACCTAAAGAATCCATGCCAGCCGTGTGCGTTGTGGTGAAGGGTGATTGCGCTTCCCATTCGGCAGGCTTGCGATGTCAACGACAACGCACACCATTTTGGCCATTGATCTGGGACGACACAAGAGTGCCGCGTGCATTACTAACCGAACTTCACGCGAATTCGAGCGGAGATCGGCTCGCAGAGAGGCTACGCGCCGGTGTGGAAATGAAGACGCAGATTCATCGTGTATAGCTACATGGGATACACTAGCGTTCCTGTGGCGACCTACATCGCGCCAGCGGCTACGACCACCAGCAACCGCTCAACCTCCGCGACCAGGGCGGATCGGTCCTGTGTGGTGAATCGATGAAGTTCGGGGCCGCGGAAATCGCCCTCGTGGACGACCAGTCCGTAACGCCCGCCGGCCAAGTTGCCCTCGGGATACCAGCCGATATCGAGTAGGCGGTTGGTCGCCTCGTGCCGCATCTGAAGCATGTCTTCCTTGAAGATCCACCACCGATCCGACTCGGGCACGACCGCCGGGTCGGGGTCGATCTCATACAGCCAATTGGTCCGATTCGCGGCCCTGGTCGGCCCCGTATAGTGCGCACTTCTGGCCGTCGAACTCAAGGTAGTAGCGGTAGAGGTACTTCGGGTGGACCTTCACAGTACTTTCAAAGTTGAAGTGACACATGGAGACACCTAAACTCAACTGTATGAAGTGGTTGAGAAAAGGGGGTTCCCATGTTCCACTCCTATTGTACTCTTCGCCCCCGTGACGTCCATCAGGTTGCCAAGCAGGCGAGGTTCTTGCGCGTTTCGCCCTTGGCGGGAATCGTAGGTGCTGCTGCCAGTCGCAAAATCGCGTTACCCCAGCCTTCTCGCAATTCAAGCCGTTTATTTCGTTGTGCCGATCACTTTTTAGGATTTCTACCCCAGCAA
>JBGSLF010000218.1:0-2686 GCA_041740855.1 Gemmata sp. | reverse complement strand
TTGCTGGGGTAGAAATCCTAAAAAGTGATCGGCACAACGAAATAAACGGCTTGAATTGCGAGAAGGCTGGGGTAACGCGATTTTGCGACTGGCAGCAGCACCTACGATTCCCGCCAAGGGCGAAACGCGCAAGAACCTCGGCAACCGACGCCAGTCCTTCCGCTCTCGCAGCGGATCCGGACAATATCTATCTCTGGCGAATGTCGCCGCGCCGTCTGGAAGCAGAATCGATTCGCGATGCGATCCTTGCTGTCTCGGGTCAACTGAATCTCGCGCCACCAAAGACCGAATTACTAACCAAACTTCACCCTTACCGCGATATAGAATACACCACCTTAAAACCGCAATTTACAGCCGAATTATTCGATAGCCCGCACCGCAGTGTGTATCTCCCTGTGATCAGGGGAGTTCTCCCCGAGATCTTCCAACTTTTCGATTTTGCTGCACCGGATCGTCCCGTTGCGGAGAGAAGCACAAGTACGGTTCCCGCGCAATCGCTCTACCTGATGAACAACCCTTGGGTTATTGAACAATCGAAACACGCAGCCCGTCGTCTCCATGACGAAACCGAGTTGGGTGCGGAAGCTCGCGTGGCACTCCTTTATCGTCTGGCTTATTCGCGGTCGCCCACGACCGATGAAGTGAACCGGGCTTTAACGTATCTGCGGGTGCCGGAAGAGGTGATTGTCGATCTCAAAACCAAGACGCCCTCGACTCCGGAGCAACGTCGCTTCGAGCGGTGGGTGAGTTTCTGCCAGATCGTGTTTGCATCCGCTGAATTCCGAACGCTCCGCTAATGGCTCTATCTTGAGTTCTCCCTATGGCAGCATCCTTATCAGCCCGCGGTGAACCGATGCCTCCTCACACTGTGCTTTCACGTAGACAAGCACTCCAGGCGTCTGATGGTTTCGGCTATCTGGCGTTCGCAGGTCTGGCTGCTACCGATGCAAGGGCTAACACACCAGCGACTGGCCCATCACCGCTCGACCCGAAGTTGCTGCACTTTACACCGCGTGCCAAACGTGTGATCTTTCTCTGCATGCGTGGCGGCCCCAGCCACATGGAGACGTTCGACCCCAAACCAAGACTCACGGCAGACCATGGCAAGCCCGGGCGGAACAAGGGATCGAACTACCTCGGCTCTCGGTGGAAGTTTCACAAGCACGGGCAAAGTGGGCTCGAAGTGGTCGAACTGCTTCCAGAAACGGCCAAACACGTGGATAAAATGTGCGTGCTCCGTGGCATGCATACTGACAACGAGAACCACCCGCAAGCGCTGGAACAACTCCATACGGGGAGCTTTCAATTTGTGCGTCCCAGCATTGGGTCCTGGGTGCTCTATGGACTGGGCACGGAGAACCAGAGCCTTCCGGGTTTCGTGAGCATTAATCCACTCACTGCTCTTGGCGGGCACAGATACTATCAGCCCGCGTTCTTGCCTGCAGCATACTCTGCTACGTTGTTGGGGGATGCTCAACGCCCGACTACTAACCCAACGATTGGTAACCTGGCGAACCCGAGATTGACACACGTTGCCCAGCGCCAACAACTCGATCTGCTGCAGCAGATGAATCAAGACTTTGCTTCCCAAACCGCTGATCCCAAGATCGAAGGAATGATCCAGAGTTACGAGTTAGCTTTTCGTATGCAGGGCGAAGTCCCCAAGGTCATGGATCTATCCAAAGAGACTCCAGAGACCCTCGCCCTTTATGGAGTTGGTTCGGGGCCGACGAATACATTTGGCCGCCAATGCTTGCTTGCTCGAAGGTTGGTGGAAGCAGGAGTGCGTTTCGTCGAGATTACCCATCTCGAGTGGGACTTACACGGTTTCCTCACCACGGGTATGGTCCGCAACTGTCAGCAGATCGATAAGCCGGTTGCCGGCCTCCTTACCGACTTGGAACGCCGCGGGTTGCTGAAAGACACACTGGTGATTTGGGGTGGTGAGTTCGGCCGAACTCCCGATGACCCGACACAAGATGGTCGCGGCCATAACAACAAGGGCTACTCAATGTGGCTGGCCGGTGGTGGCGTCAAAGGTGGGTTTGCGTATGGCGAGACCGACGAACATGGCTATGCCGCCATAGAAGGCCGGGTGCACATCCACGATCTGCATGCCACGGTGCTGCATATACTTGGTCTGGATCACGAGAAACTGACCTTCCGCCACGGTGGCCGCGACTTCCGTCTAACAGATGTGCATGGCACAGTTGTGCGAAACATACTGTCTTAATGCAGGCGAACGGGAAGTTGGTCTGGTGTTTCCCTTCTTTGTGAGTTCTGCTTGGTGAAAGTGTTTCGTCTGTCCGGGCCGGAGGCCCTGTCCGGGCCGGAGGCCCTATGACCACTCTCCCCGCATTCCGTACCCCGCCTCGCATCCTCATCCCCAAGTTGGTGCGGTCCCGCGACGCTTGGAGGGCCAAGGCCACGACCCGCAAGGCGCAACGCAAGGCCCTCGAAATTCGGGTCCGCGATCTGAGCGCCTCCCGCGACCTTCACCGGCAACGAGCCGAACAACTCGAGGAACGCGTCACCGAACTCGAAGCTCAACTCGACGAACTCAAGCGACCGGTTCCCGCACCGATCGCGTCCCCCAAAAAAGCGACCGACCGCGTGGCGGGCACTACCCGTTCGCGGTCCTCCACCTCGCCGTAGCCCTGGTCCGCCACGCCGGCCTGTCGTTCCG
>JBGSLF010000217.1:0-27256 GCA_041740855.1 Gemmata sp. | reverse complement strand
GACCTGGGTCGCCATCTCGCGGGCCAGTTGCTCCGCTTGGCTTTTGAGGATCGCATCCATTTGGGGAATCTCCGTCAGGTACGAGGATTGGGTAATAGCCAACCCGCCCACCTGACACAAGATTCAGGACAAGCCCCGTTTGCCGGCCTAGGTTTTTTTGCGTCTTGGTCCAGTTCGTGGTCTTCTGGAGGGAGCGTAGGCTGGTGAGCGTGGAGTTGCAGAAGTACAGTAAGAGCAGGCTGAGGTATTGATCGAAGAAGAGTTGGCGATTTCCCGCAGCATCGCGTTGGGCTCCGTGGGGATGGAGCCGTTCGAGGGCGTTTTGGATCGGCCGGATGAGCCGGTATCCTTGGAGTGGAAGTTCATCGGAATTCGATTTCGCCTTCGCCATAAGAGGAGTCTCGCAGGACTACTCAACCAGGCGCAAATCCCGTGCCGAACAGTATTGACCAGTGGGGTGAGCCGGGAGGAAAGGCCCACGGGTTCGGCGTCACCAAAGCCGTGGCCCCCACCGCGTCCTCGGGCACAGCGGCGCTGCGACTGGAGTTCTCGAAGGGGAAGCTCGAGACGCAGCGGGGCGAGCAGGACGTGGTGATCACGCTGTTCCACGTCGGCCAACCCGCCGGCGAGTTCGTCCGCGTCAGGGTGGCGTTCCCCGAGAAGTGAGTCTGGCCGATCACCACGCTGCAGCAGACCGCGGCCTCCACAGCGAGTCTTGACTCGGTAGCAGCCACGGGGCCGCGGCTGCTGAGCTTTTTGTTCGGCGGCGGAGACGCGGATGGCCCTCGACTTCGACAAGCTGCAACGGATGCTGGCCGATGCCGCCGTGGCGTCGTTTGGGACGCTCCGCGCCTCCGTCCCGGATGAGACGTTCTATGCCTTTGCCCTCCGCACCGACGGGTCGGCAGGCGGACCCGGCCCGGCGGCCAACACGGTCGAGTACTACGAGGAGGGGCAGTACGGCGACCCGGAGGATATCTATCGCAAGCCGGGCGGGGAGGACGAGGACGACGAGTTCATCGAGGCGTGGTCGGTCGAGGAGTGGGGTTACGTCGGCAAACACAACGAGCCGTTCCACGAAGCGTGGCGGTGTCTGGATTCGCACGACCCGGCCGAGCGGGAGGACTTCCTGACCTTCAGGGCGCGGGTGTACGGGGCCATGATCGGAGCCCTGCGAGACGTGGACACCCGCGGGTTCTTCGGCACCGGGAAGACCCGCCGCAAGGTAGTGGTGTTCTGCACCGCGAGCGACGACCCTCACGCTGCGTGGTTAGAGCAGGAGTCGGCACGGCGGCTGAACCCGCCGGCCGCGTACGCCCCGTTCCGGGGGACGTGGAAAACGCTGACCCGGACCGCGTTCGGCCGGGGCGGGTTCCGCCAGAATGAGGCGTATCGACGGTTCATCGAGTTATTCGGTCCGTCGGGCGGGCGCGCCTAACCGCTCTCATGGCCAACCGACTGCTCTGAAAATACCTCAATCGCCGCACAGGCCAAACCACCGGATCATTAGCGGAGAAAAGCAGTTACGCCGAATGCCGTGTCGTCACCCAGACGACCCTCCATTTTCATCGTTTCAGGGTGCCGGTAACCGGCATGACAACTTGAATCAAAACGAAGATTCCGGGGCGAACTAATCGCTCGTCCTGACGCCTCTCGATGCCCGAGCAACTCGCATTCGTTCACCACAGGCATCCGTCCCTGGAATCACTGGAATCACCTGGCCGCACCGGGATGGTTCTTTCGTCGGCATCACATCTCTTCGACCGCGACAACCTAGCGTCACAGCCAAAGCGGTGCCAAACAGCTCTCCGGGGATGATGAGCAGTGAACACACGGGTTTCTCGCTTGGCGAGCCGGAGTGCGTGTCATGACGCGGGTTGTTTTGCCCTCACTGGCGAACTGGGGTTGTCTGGGTAAGGCCGTCATGCTCTATATCGCCGCAGCTATCGCTGTGTGGTTGATTGCCGCATTCGGAGACCAGGATGAGAACGACGCTCGGCCCCGCCGTCCTCCGCGGACTCCTTCCGCTGCCATCATCTCGCCGGCCGATGGCGGATCTCTCGTGGCAAACCGCCGCGGTGTGGCTCATCTGGGCCGCCGCCCTGCTCTACACCGCGTCCTTCGTGCTGCGGCATGGCCACAACCTTCCCGCATACGACGAATTCGCGTTTATCTCCATCACCTATGCTTCTGCAACAGAACAGTTTGAGTGGCTCGGTGCCCGCCACATGGAGCACCGCTTCCCGCTTGCGCGTGCGGTGTTTCTCGGGCTACTCCAGATTACCGGCCACGATTATCGTGCGGGAATGTGGCTCACGGTCGGGTTGCTGGGTGGATCGGCTCTGTGTCTCACGCTCGCGGCCCGCAAACTGCGCGGGCACACCGCCTTGGCCGACGCAATTTTCCCCATCCTGTTCCTTCACGGCGGGCATACCGAAAACCTGCTGATGGGCTATCAGATTGCGTTCACGATCACGGTGTTCGCGCTCGCCGCGTTCACGCTCGTGGCGGCGTATTCGGCGACACCCTCGCCCGGCCGATCCGCCCTGTTGGGTGCGGCGTGCTTGTTTGTAATCGCAAATGGCGGATGGCTTGGTTTGGTGTTTGTTCCTTGGCTCACACTTTGGGTGGCGTGGCATTCGTGGCGGGCCGTGCGAACGCCTTCCAGCCGCGCGGCGGGTATCGCGGGGATTCTCGTTGTGGTTGCGGTCGGGCTGTTCCTGCTCTGGTCCACCTGGATATTGCTGGAAGTGCGGAAAGATGGCGTCGCGCGTGCGGAAGCAGCAGGGTTAGCCGGGCGAATTCGAGCCATCGCGGAAGTCATCGGCATCGGCCTGGGGCCAGGTGTTGGTGTGTATTACACACACGCCAAGATTGGGTGGTTCCTGATTGCGGTGCAGGCGATCACTGTTGCAGCGCTCGCCTGGATTGGTTTTCGCCGACCCGCGGAACGCTCGATCGCCTGGGGATTGCTGGCGGTCATGCTTGGGGTGTGGGTGTTCGCCTTCGGCATTGGCTATTCGCGTGGCAGCGGGCTTGCCTCGCGTTACACCTCCTTTACCGCTCTGGGTGTCGCCATTCCGTTTCTTACGGTGGCTCGTTACGCACCGGTCGGCGTCTGGCCTGCGGCGATGATCACACTCATCGCGGGTGTGTTCCTCGTTCCCGCCAACAACCGGCATGGAAAAGATCAGGGCGTGGAGTTGGATGCCCGCTATCGCAGCATCGTGCACGACATTGGCACCGGCATGCCGATCGATGTTCTCGCCGATCGCCATGTCGATTTCTGGTTGCGAACGCGCGAAGGTTGGCTGAAGCTATGGGAAGAGAAGTTCCCGCTGTTGGAGAACGTGCCGCCGGCCGTTGAGAAACGACCCACCAAGCGTGCGAACTTCCAGTATGAAGGCGAGCAGAAAGATCGGCACCTGATCTACAATCGCTACAAGGTTGCACTCCCCGAGACGAAGCCGGTGTCGTTCGTGCGAGTGAAGTTCAAGCCGCTGGATCAGGTGACCTGGGAACCGATCGCGTTCGAGTGGAACGACCCCGCCACGGGCGAAAAGCGCAAGTCGGTGGTGAAACCGTGGGTGCGGCCGATTAATCAGGACGCGGTATTCTGGATCAACGGCCCGCTGGCGGAAGGAAAGCTCATCATGGGTAGGCCGGAATGCCGCTTCGATATCCAATCGGTGGAATACGTCGCCCGACCAGAACGCGAATAGTCGCCCTTCGACCGCGATCGCGTGCGTTTGGAATTGAGCGGTGAAGGCTTCGCAATATCGCTGATACTGTGTATTTGTGCGAAACTCGCAAGGTGTTGTGCTGAAACCTTGCAAGATAGCACCAAGTTCGTCTGCCGGAGGGCGTACGGGATGTGGACCGCCAAGAGCGAGGAAATGCCCAGCGCTCGCGGTCTGCGGTTCACGGTCGATCTCGGTTCACGCCCGGCGAGCGTCGCAGACGTACTTCATGGCTGGCAAGTCGATGCAGACTTCAGGTCGCTGTTCAACTCCCTCTTGGCCGACGCCCCGTACACCGCGTTCCGGTGGGAGACACCGGCAGTGACTGAGGCGACAGTGGTGCAACCGTTCGAGTTCGTATTGCTTGACAGCCCCGACTTGGCCCGGCGTCCCGATCCGAAGGCGTTCGCCGAGCACTTCGCGGCTGCCGAAGCGGGTATCACTGTCTTCTCCAACTTGGGCGGGGATGCGATCATGGTCGTGCCGTCCCCGGTCGCCGACCCGTCGGCCTATGGACACCTAGCCGCGTTCGTCCGGCACGCCCCGGAACTTCAGCGACACGCCCTCTGGCAGTCGGTCGGCGAGGCGATGGCCCGCCGCGTCGCAGTGAGACCGGTTTGGCTCAGCACGGCTGGCTCCGGCGTGTCGTGGCTACATGTCCGGCTCGATGACCGGCCTAAATACTACGGTTACGGCCCGTACAGGCAGGGTGCCCCAGACGCCGCACAGCACTGATGACCAATCGGCTTGAGTGAAAGCGGAGATTCCGCGGCGGGCGGAACGCCGATCCTGACGCACATTGAAGCGCGGTCAACTCACATTCGTTCACCACAGGCATCCCTCCCTGGAATCACCTGGCCGCACCGGGATAGTTCGATCGTCGGCATCACATCTCTTCAACCGCGACACCCAAGTGTCACGGCCGAAGAGATGGTAGCCCAAACATTGCGGCGTAACTTCATGACTTCGCTTTCCACTTCTCTTTGTTTTTTGTTTTACTTTGAATAACTGATTGCATATTATCTAACACGTCGCCACCTGTGGTAATACTCCGAGGCCATCGTGTTACTTCGCCATACCAAATTTAACCAACACTCGGTCGCCTGCTCTGATCTCTTAAAGAAAGCGCGTGGTTTCACGCTCATTGAGTTGCTCGTGGTAATCGCCATCATCGCCATCTTGATTGGCTTACTGCTTCCCGCAGTTCAGAAAGTGCGGGCGGCGGCGGCACGCATGCAGTGCAAGAACAACCTGAAGCAGATTGGCCTCGCCCTGCACAGTTACCACGATCGCGAGTCCCGCTTGCCACCGGGATATTCAACAGCAGTTGCCTCCAATGGAATCGAGTCTGGCCCCGGTTGGGGTTGGGCATCGTTTCTGCTCGACGATTTGGAGCAGGGGAACCTCGCGCGGCAAATCGCCCCGAACACGCCGATTGGTTCCGCTGTGCACGCGACAGTGCGAACCCAATCGCTCAAGGTGTTCCTCTGCCCATCCGACGACAACATTGGCACATTCACCACCACGACCGTGCCGGTGAACGTCGCACATGCGAACTATGTTGGCGTGTTCGGGTCGAACGAGATTGAACCCAATCCGGGTGCGGGCAACGGCGTGTTCTTTCGCAACAGCCGGGTGAAGTTCGGCGACATGCGCGATGGGTTGAGCAACACGTTCGTGGTGGGCGAACGCAGTACCGATATCGCACTGGCAACGTGGACAGGAGCCATTCCCGGGGCGGAAGTGCCACTCCGCAGCGATCCATCAGAGTTGGAAGGGAACTTCTTGTTAGTGCTTGGGCGAGGCGATCATGAGCCGAACAGCCCTTCGGCTCATATCGACGACTTCTATAGCCGGCACACGCAGGGCGTGAACTGCCTGTTTGGTGATGGGTCGGTGCATAGCGTTGGGAACCAGATTAACCCCGCCGTTTGGGCGGCGATTCAGACTCGCAACGGCGGCGAACCGGGTTCCATTAACTAATGGCTACTTCTTCAATTCCTTCACGCGAATGTTGCGATATCGCACGAAGTTCTTGGTCCAATCGCCGCCGCCGTGAACCTGTAACGCGATCACGCCGGTGTCGGGCAAGCGTTTCTCGGTGTCCTGATATTCCATGAACTTCACGCCCTTGATCCATGTCGTGATCTTGGGCGGGTTCCCTTCAATTCGCGCACGCAGTTCGTTCCACTCGCCCGGCTTCCAGAACGCTTTCCAGTCTTCCGGCTTGATCGGACTCGGGAACCCGCCATCGGGTTGGCGGCTGGGTACGACGATCTCAGTCACGTCCTTGCCAAAGTCGAAGTTCCGCACGTGCGGTTTCCCGCCGATTCCCTCGCCGTAGATCCCCATCAGGTTTCCACCTTTGTGGTAATCGACCATCGCCTGATAGCATTTGCCGGTATCGGAACTGCGAAGGAACAGCCCGCTATCCGGGCCATCGTCGTTGTTCATCTCCAGCACCACCTCGAAGTCGCCATACTGTTTATCGGTGATGATGATGCCGCCGTTGCCGGGCACATCCTGCGTGCCCACAATCGCACCGTCTTTTACTTCCCACTTTCCGCCGCTCATGTTCTTGCTGGTGCGACTATGACCCGATTTGGCGGAGACAGTCCAACCGTTGAGCGTTTTGCCATCGAAGATGGTGACGAAGCCGGTATCGTCGAACTTCTGTGGTTTGGGCGGTTCCGCGCGAGCGGCGTTGAGCAAACCGAAAAGGGCCGCGGCGAAGATCAGACTGGCACATCGCATGGGGAGGTTCCTTGCAGCGAGAGGAAAGACGGGCAACGGGCGTCAGTATCCGTGCCACGGTGCGAATTGTCCAGTTTTCGCGTGCGTGATCCGCGAATGATTACCGCCCTGGCGTCCTCGCTGCGGAATGCCGTGATGGCAGTTGCTCGCCGTGCAACAGAGGCTACATTGTGGTTGTGGTTAGAGAATCTCGCACGCGGAACCCGTAACTCTTACCGAGTCGCACGCATGTCACGCCTTTCGCTCATCGCTCTGATAATCCTGATGATTCCTGACACAAGCAACGGGCAGAAGAAGAAAGAGGAATTCAAACTGACCAAGATCGAACAAGAGATTGTGGACCGAACCAACGCCGAGCGGAAGAAGGCCGATCTGCCAGAATTGAAGGTAAGCCCGTTACTGACCGCAGCAGCGCGATCGCACGCCGAAAACATGGCCAAGCAAGAGAAATCCGAGCATGTGCTGGACGGCAAAGACGCGGCCGCTCGGGTGAAGGAGACCGGCTACAAGGGTGGCTACGTGGGGGAAAACATTGCGTGGAATCAGAAAGACCCTGAGCAAGTTCTTGGCGATTGGATGAATTCGCAAGGGCACAAAGATAACATTCTCCGCAAGGAATACACCGAGATCGGCGTCGCGGTGGCCCGAACCAAAAGTGGCGAACCGCACTGGGTGCAGGTGTTCGGCAAGCCTCGCTGATCGTGCGAAAGGTGCAACAATGGGCAAGTTGATCGTCTTAACGGGAGCAACGCGCGGCCTTGGGCGAGCGCTGGTTCCGGCGTTTGCACAGGCGGGGCACACAGTGGTCGGGTGTGGGCGTAATCCGGAGCATATCGCCGCGTTGCAAGCCGCGTTTCCCGCCCCGCACCAATTCACCGCGATCAACGTGGCGGATGGCGGCGCGGTTGCCACGTGGGCCACCGATGCGCTCGCGAGGTTTGGCCCGCCCGATTTGCTGATCAACAACGCCGCACTCATGAACACCCCTGCCCCGCTTTGGGCGATCGACCCCGCCGAGTTCGATGCGTTGATCGACGTGAACGTGAAAGGCGTGTTCCACACAATCCGGGCATTCGTGCCCGCAATGGTGAAGCGTGGCACAGGCGTGATCGTGAACTTATCGAGCGGGTGGGGTCGCAGCACCGCGGCGGAGGTCGCGCCATATTGTGCGACGAAGTACGCGATCGAGGGTCTTACGCTGGCGTTGGCACAAGAACTCCCGCATGGCATGGCAGCTGTGCCGCTGAACCCGGGCGTCATCGATACGGATATGCTTCGCACAGCCTGGGCACGCGGTGCGAGCGCGTACCCGAAGGCCGCGGAATGGGCCAAACGAGCCGCACCGTTTCTGCTCAATCTTGGGCCGAACGACAACGGGCGTTCTTTGTCTGTGGTGTAAAGATGATGGCTGTGTTACTTAGAGGTGTTCGCCAACAACTCGCGGTAAACCGTTAACAATTGTTCGCGCACCGGTCGAGCCTGCTGGTAAATGTGTCGCTGGGCTTCCGCGTATTCCGCGCGGCCATCTGCGGTTTCGATGCGAATGGGCGAATAGCCATAGCTCGCAAGATCGTAAGGGCTGGCCCGCATATCCACTTCGCGGGCCATGCATGCCACATCGAATGCGTCCGCAATCACTGCGGACGGGCAAAACGGCGCGATCTTGTAACCCAGGCGATACAGATCCATATTCGCATGCAGGCAGCCAGGTTGATCGTGCTGCGTTGTCTCCACTCGCGAGAGTTCCCAGCGATTTCTTGGCACCGCTGCGGGCGTGAAGAATCGGAACGCGTCGTAGTGCGAGCATCGCAACGGCTGCGATTCCACCACGCGATCGGTTTCCTCGGCACTGAGCCGAAGCGGAACGTAAGGGTGCCGCACATTCGAATCGCGGTACACCATCGCCCATTCATGCAGACCCGAGCAAGCGAAGGATGGCTCGCGATGGAGCAGCGTTGCCAGGTATTGAACCGCCCATTGCAGATAGTGAACGCGATGCGAGGGAAATGCGGCCGCGGGAAGCACGAGGCCCGCATCGCGTGTCTCGAATTCGCCCCACGATACATCGTGCCGCGTGGCACCTTCGAGGCAAACGCCGAAGCCCGGCGTCCAACGCAGCAAGTGGGCCGGGCGGAAGGAGTAGTATTCGAAGAGGAAGTCGTGAACGGGGTGCTTCTCACCGCGGTTCATGCGATCGAGGCGTTCTTGTGTGTGGGGGCGAACGCGAGCGAGATACTCCTCGCGTTCGGTTTCCCAGATCGCTCGTGCAAGCACTGTCATGTTCGCGACGCACAACTTAGCCGGTATCACTTCACCAGATACCCAAAGCGTTCGGTGAACTGGGCGGGCGTCATTTTGACGGTGGCCGCGAGCTTTTCGAGCTTCGCGGCATCATCGAAATCAGCCTTCTCCAGCCGGATCATATAGCGGCGGGCAACTTCGTACGTCTCGCCTCCCACATCCACAAGGCGGGGCCGCATCTTCTTGGTTTGCGGATCGATCATATCCTGGAACGGCCGCGGAACCATGGACCCACCCACAAATGTAATCACCACGCCGTTATCTTCTGCCGCGGGTGAGAGGAGGAACTTCACCGCACCATAGCCCAGGTTGCGCGTGTATTCCGCATCGAACGGAATCGGATCGGCACAGCGGAGTTCGTAGCCCAGGTCTTTATCGATCATGTCGAACTTCAGGCCAAGATCCTTGAGTCGATCAGCAAGGAATGTTCGCAGCATGCGGCCGAATTCGATCTCTCCGAGACGCAAGTGGCCGAAGCCATCCAGTTCAATGGTGCCAAACTTGCCAGGGTTCTTGGCCATGATCGCTTTTAGCTTCTCTTCGCCAATCTCTTCCATCAAACCTTCCGCCAGCACCGCGAGGCCATAGCTTTTGTTCTGGGCGGCCTTCCGCTTGATCATCGAGCCAATAATGATGTCGCAAATGAGTTCCAGGCTCACTTCTTTTCCGCGGAATTCTTCAGCAATGATCGTAATGGTGGCGGCCGAAGCCTTGCCGATTCCCAGTGCGAGGTGGCCCGCCGCGCGACCCATGCTAATGATCAAGTACCAGCGTGTGGTGGTCTTGGCGTCTTCGTGCAAGCTGCGGGCATGTTGCACGCCATAGTGCCGGGCGGTTTCGAAGCCGAACGTGGGAATGCCGGGAGGCAACGGCAGATCGTTATCAATGGTCTTGGGAACGTGGGCCACCTTGATGGTTTTGTTCGCGTTGGCATATACCTGACTGCCACTGAACGCGGTATCATCCCCGCCAATGGTCACCAAATACTTGATGCCAAGCCGATTCAATCCCTCGATCACATTCGCCATGTGCTTGGGATCTTTGGCCGGGTTCGTGCGGCTTGTGCCCAGTAACGAGCCACCTTTTTGATAAAACGGTGCGACATCCGGAATCGAGAGATGACGAACGTGCGAAATGTCCCCGTGCACCAGATTCTTGAAGCCGTCGCGAATACCAATAACTTCCAAACCCTGATTAATCGCTTCGATGGTAACGGAACTGATTACCCCATTAATGCCCGGAGCGGGGCCGCCGCCGACCACGATCCCAAGTTTGCCACGCGAAAGGTCCGCCATTGGTGATTACCCTGTCTTGGAGTGACTATGGTGAACTGGCCGGTCTATCGACGAATCGAGAAACCAAACCGATAGTGTCAGGATCGGAACCGCGGATGGGGATTCAAGAGGGTTGGCCGGTAACGCGGCTTCCGGGCGCTCTCCTCGGGAACTCAGTGCCGTACATTAACAGTGGCACTGCCCAAGAGGTTCCCGATGTCCGCATTCTCCGAACCGCTCCGTGTTTTGGTGATCGACGACGATAAGAGCTTGGCAGAGGCGATTGCCGAAAGCCTCGATCGCCGCGGGCACTCCTGCACCGTCTGCACCACGGGCAAAGCCGGCGTGGCGAAGCTCGATAGCGAGAGCTTCGATGTTGTGCTGACCGATCTCAAAATGGCCGATGTGGACGGGCTGGCCGTGGTAGAGAAGTGCCGCAAGGTTCAGCCCGATGCCGAGGTATTTGTGATCACCGGATTTGCGGAAGTGAAGTCGGCCGTCGAAGCGATGAAGTTAGGAGCTTCGCACTATCTCCAGAAGCCGATCGACCTGGCCGAACTCCGCGCCGTGGTGGATAAATCCGCCGAGCGAGTGCAAACCGTTCGGGAACTCCGCCGCCAACTCGATGAGCGATTTGGCTTCGAGGGCGTGGTGGGCAACGGGCCGAAAATGCAGCGCGTGATTCAACTCTTAAAAGCGTATGCCCCTACGCCCGCATCGGTGCTGATCCTGGGCGAAAATGGCACTGGCAAAGAGTTAGTTGCCAAGGCACTTCACACCAATAGCCAGCGACGCAACAAAACATTCGTCGCCATGAATTGCGCGGCACTTAACGAGCACTTGCTCGACGATGAAATGTTCGGCCACGAAGATGGTTCCTTCACCGGTGTGAAGGGAATGCGAAAAGGGCGATTCGAGTACGCGCACGGCGGAACGCTGTTCCTGGACGAAATTGGCGACATGCCGCTCACGCTCCAGGCGAAACTTCTCCGCGTGTTAGAGAACGGCGAGGTAGTGCGAATTGGGGCGAACGCCCCGGTCACTGTGGATGTTCGCGTGATTGCCGCCACGAACAAGGATCTCGATGCGGCCGTTCGCGAGGGGAGGTTCCGCCTCGATCTGTTCCATCGTCTCAAGGTTGGCCGCATTCAGTTACCCGCTCTCCGCGAACGGCGTGAAGATATTCCCCAACTGGGTGCCCACTTCCTGAAAGATCTCGCGAAGAAATACGGCAAACCGGTGCCCCGTGTTGCGGCCACTGTGTGGAAAGCATTCGAAGGTTACGAGTGGCCGGGGAATGTGCGAGAACTGAAGAATCTTCTGGAGAATATGCTCCTTCTGGATTTCGATGGAGAACTTTCACTGGAAGATCTTCCCGAAGATGCCGGCGTGCGGCCACACGGCTTGCCCGGCGGTTCGACCGTTACGGTGACGGGGCCGGATGATCTTGTGGGGCGACCGCTCGAAGAAGTGGAACGCTATTACACCGAACACGCTCTGGCGCTCACCAAAGGCAACCGCGAAGAAGCCGCCAAAATGCTTGGCATCGCGGAACGCACACTATACCGCAAACTGCAAGAGTGGAAGAAAGAAGCCGAGCGAACGGAGGGCTAGCCGCAACCGGCCTTCCGTGGCGGGCCAAGTGCGGCCATACTACCTTTCATGCCACGTATTCATCAGCTTCCCCCCGATGTTGTTAGCAAAATCGCAGCCGGCGAGGTGATCGAACGCCCCGCTTCCGTCGTCAAGGAGTTACTGGAAAACTCCATCGATGCCGGTAGCACTCGCATCGATATCGACCTGGAAGCCGGCGGCACGGAACTGATCCGCATTGTGGACGATGGTTGCGGCATCAACCCGGAAGATCTCGCGCTTGCCTTCGCGCAGCACGCCACGAGCAAACTTCGCAATGCGGATGACCTGTTCGCGATCGGCACCATGGGCTTTCGTGGAGAGGCACTTTCCTCAATTGCGGGGGTGGGCAAAGTAACACTGCAATCGCGCACGCACGATCAGCCGGTGGGGGCGGAACTCCGCTGCGATGGCGGGGACCTCTCGCCCGTGAAGCCCTGGAACGGCTCACCCGGCACGCGGTTGGAAGTGCGTCATTTGTTCTTCAATGTGCCGGTGCGGAAGAAGTTTCTCAAGAGCATCGCAACCGAGTTGGGGCATGTTTGCGAAACCGTGACGCGGTTGGCGCTGGCCAATCCGGAGCTTCACATCACGCTGCGCCACAACGGCAAACTCGTCTACGACATCCCGGCTTCCGCGAAGTTGCCCGATCGAATCGCGTTGTTCTTCGGCAGCGAAGTGCGCGACGCGCTTTACGAAATCGATTCCGGCGCGGGACCAGGAGGAGTGCGGGCGACCGGCTACATCGCCGACCCGAAATGTGATCGCGGTAATGCCAAGTTGCAGTATCTCTTTGTCAACAACCGCTGGGTGCGTGATCGCAGCATCGCACATGCCATGCAAGAGGCGTATCGCGGCTTGCTTATGTCCGGCAGATATTCCATTGGCTTCGTTTTTCTGACGGTGCCGCCAGATAAAGTCGATGTGAATGTGCATCCCACAAAGGCCGAAGTGCGGTTTCAGGAGAACTCGCTGATCTATTCACTCGTGCGAAGCACGGTCAAGTCTCGCTTGCTCAAAGAGAATCTCATTCCGCGTTTGAGTGTTCCACAAGGCGAAGACTTTGAGCAAGTATCGGACTCCGTGATTCGCAACGCGGAACCAGCCACCACGGGGCTGTTCACTCGGCCAACTTCCGAGAACGATCTTGGCCCGCTGTACCCCATTGGCGGTTCCGCACTCTCTCCGCGTGCCAATGTCGCCAGTACCACAATCGCGCCGTGGGAACTCGAACGGGAACAGAATCGCGAACGCGAAGTGCCACGGCCAAACTTGGGGCAAGCACCACTCGAAACGAATCGGGCGATGCCACACGTTGCAACCGCGGATGAAGCGAGCACAACACCCGAATCACCGGTGCCATTCGCAGGTGAGACAGCCGCGAATCGCACGCACGCGGGTTCGCCGCCGCCCGCGGAAGTGGCGATGGCGAACTCGATTCAATCGCTTCCCACAAATGCTTCCGCTGTTCACTCCGCGATGCAGGTGCAGGACACTTATCTTGTGCTCGAAACACCCGAAGGAATGCTGGTGATCGATCAACATGCGTTGCACGAGCGCATCTTGTTCGAACAACTGCGGCGACGCATTCGGGCCGGGCAACTGGAAGTGCAAAGACTGCTGATACCCGAACCAATCGACTTACCCGCCGAGCAAGCCGCACTGGTGTTGGAAGCCGCCGATGAACTGAAAGAGCTGGGGCTGGAAGTATCCGATTTCGGCGGGAATACGATTCTTCTTTCAAGCTACCCAACACTCCTCGGGCGAAAGTCGCCGCACGAAATCTTTCAGGGCGTGGTCGATCATCTGTTAACCAAAGAGCGGCCGCCAACCCGCGAGGCGATGTTGCATTTGCTGATGGCAACGATGGCATGCAAGGCGGCGGTGAAGGCGGGCGACCGCCTGACACCCGAAGAGATTTCGCATCTACTCCACCTGCGGCAACTCGCGGAGGATTCGCACCATTGCCCGCATGGCCGGCCCACATCGCTCCTCTTTAGTCGGCAGGAACTGGACAAGCAATTCCGCCGAACCTGACGCCCGCGCCGCGTGCGATTATTGCTGCTGTTGCTGACTCTGTTGCTGGCGGAACGCGCGGGTGCGGGCTTGTTGGTTCAACTTATCGTTGCGTGCGACATGGTTCCCCATCGCCAGCGCGGTCCAAGCGGGGGCATCGGCAGGTTCCGCCAAATCTGCGGGGACTTTATCAACCGGTTGCACAGTCACCGTTACCGCGATCATTTCGGTGGAGTCGCCCTTCCAGACCCCACGATTCGGGGGAACATCCGAGAAGCATCGCCCCACAGCGGTCACAATGTGGTCGCCAGCCACCCACACGCCGTGTGTGGGATCGATGTTCGCCCAACCCACTTCTGGCCCGGCCCAAACTTGCACCCAGGCATGCGTGGCGATTTCGCCGGGTTGATGAACATAACCGCTGACATATCGCGCCGGCAAACCGCGAAATCGCGCCACAGCAAGGAACAGGTGTGCGAAATCCTGACACACGCCGCGTCCCAACTCCAATGCCTCGGACACTCGCGTGTGGGCTTCCGTCACTTCCTTTTCGTAATACAGTCGCGATCGCACGGCCTCGACAATCGCTTCCGCCACTTCCATAAGAGTTGCGCAACTATCGAGCGGCACCGCAGCAGCGAACTCGCGCACAATCGGAGAGAGATCCACCTGCGGGCTTGGCAACAGGAATTCCATGGCATCGACATGCCGACCCAGTTCGGGCGACCATGGCACCATGGCAAGGGCTTCGGAAGCTGGCGTGCGATGCACACGAACGCAGGCCGAGGCACGCGTCACCACTTCGCGATGCGGAGCGTTCAGGTTAAACAACTCCACCTTGTTCCCATAGCCATCGCGGTATAGCGTGACGGAGACCGTTGGCGTCACACGCAACTTGTAGCCCAGAACAGTTTGGTCGTCCTGTGAGGGCGGAGTGGTGCGCACCTCGATCACCGCGTCGGTAACCGGCGAGGAATATGTCAACTTCGTCTCATGATCGATGCGAAAGATCTGCATGTTAAATGATCCATCGTTGCAGCAAAAAGGATCAGGCGCTGAAGTACGCATCGTGAACATCGCGACTCACCGCAGCACACGCTTCTTGCACGGTGAGCAGGAAATGATCCACACCGCGGCGGAACAGGTCGTCGATGTCCATGTAGCGGAGCTCCGAGTCGAGCTTGCCCAGGTGGCGTTCAGCGTCTGTGCCCGAACCGCCTGCAATGCACCGTAGTGATTCCAGACAGCGTGCTACGCCGAAGCGCATACTGCGCGGGAACTCGCCCTCCAGGAGCAAATACCGCACTACGCCAATCGGATCGACTCGTTCCCGCGCTTGTTTCAGGTAGCCTTCGTAGGCCGAAGTGCCGCGAAGCAGGCTCGCCCAGTGCGGAGCGGAAAAGGTGACTTCCGCATCTTCCCCACCCGCCGTCACGAACGCCGCCGTTGCGTAGCAATGCACATTGAGCACGCGGCTCAGCATGTCCACGCGTTCCAGATAACGCCCGACTTGCAGAAAGTGGTACGCTTCGGTTCGCGGTAATGTGCCATCGACGAGCGCGGCAAACAGCACGCACTCGCGACGAATGCGGTCCAGGAATCGCCCCGGGCTAGCCTCGAAGCGATCGGCCGCCCGCGTGCTATTGAGGTAAAGGTGCAGTTTGTTCAGTTGACTCCACGCCTCGCCCGATATCGCTTCCTGCGTTCCGCGGGCGTTCTCGCGCGCGTTCGCAATCGTCTCTCGAATCGAGATGACCCCGCCTCGTTTCGAGACGGCCCCGCCTCGCTTGAACGTGAGGAAACGCATAATCGAGTCACGCACATCGGCGGGCGAAAGTTCGCCATCGCTCAGCGGGTTCGCTTTGCGATACACCTCGCGCGCACTGAGCATTAGCAGAACATTTTCGAGCGGGCCAACGCCATCCGCCAAGGTGGCCGTCTCGAGTTCCATCGAGAAGGCGTCTTCGAGCAGGCGGGCCAACCCTTCAGCTCGCTCAACATAGCGAGCAATCCAGTACAGATTTTCCGCGACGCGGCTGAGCATAGTTACTTCAGAGTAGTATTCGGAGAGTGGCTATTGTTTTAAGAACTCGCGCACCTTACGCACACGATGGAAACGCCATTGCGATGCACACATCATTAACCTTCATGGCGAACTCACGATGATAACGCGTGAGTGGTGCGAAGCCTTTCGCCCACTCCGGCGCTGAACGATCAGATACCCGAACCTTGCTGACTTTTCGGCGGTGTGGCATTGCGAAGCACCCAGGTATCTTTGCTACCGCCACCCTGACTGCTATTCACCACCAAACTTCCCTTGGGCAGCGCGACCCGCGTTAACCCGCCAGGAAGGACTTTGATTTCCTCGCCATAAAGCACGAACGGCCGCAAATCGATGTGCCGGCCTTCAATCCGGGTTCCATTCTCGACAATCGTCGGCGATTGGCTCAACGAGATGGTGGGCTGTGCGATGAAGCCACGCGGGTTCGCTTCGATCTTGCGGCGGAATTCTTCGCGTTGCTCCGCCGTGCTGGCAGGGCCAATCAGCATGCCGTACCCGCCGCTGCCATCCACCGCCTTCACAACGAGTTTCTCCAGGTTCATCAAGATGTGTTGTCGTTGCGACGCAACCACGGGGCGGAACGTCTCCACGTTGCGGATAATTGGGTCTTCGCGCAGATAATACTTGATCATGTCCGGAACGAACGGATAGATCCCTTTATCGTCCACCACTCCCGGCCCAACAGCATTAGCCAGACCAACGCGGCCCGTGCGGTATGCACCCATTAGCCCCGCGACACCCAACTGCGAATCGCGGCGAAAGCAAAGCGGATCGAGATAATCGTCATCAATGCGGCGATAAATCACATCGACCCGAGCCAACCCGCGGGTCGTCCGCATGAAAACGCCACCGTTATCCAGCACCAGGTCGCGCCCTTCAACCAACTGCACGCCCATTTGTCGGGCCAGGAAGGAGTGTTCGTAGTACGCCGAGTTGAACGCTCCGGGCGTCAGCACCACCACGTTGGGGTTCGGCACTCCTGGCGGTGCCGCATGCCGCAGCGCCGCGAGCAAATCCGACGCGTAGTCATCGACCGGGCGAACGGAGTAGTCTTCGAACAGGAACGGGAACGCCTGCTTCATCACCTCGCGGTTCTTCAGAACGTAGCTTACACCCGATGGTGTGCGGCAGTTGTCTTCGAGAACCAGATATTCGCCACGCGGATCGCGGATCAGATCGATCCCGGAAACGTGAATGTAGATATCGTGCGGAACGTTAATGCCGTTCATCTCGCGGCGATAACCCGACGCGCCGAAGATGAGATCCGCCGGGATAACATTATCCCGCAGAATGTGGCGTTGATGATAAACATCGTGGATGAACAGATTCAGCGCTCGCACACGCTGTTGCAGCCCCTTTTCGATCCGCTCCCATTCGTCCGCCGGAACGACGCGGGGAATGGGATCGAACGGCATGATCCGTTCCGTGCTGCTGCCGCGACCATAGACAGTGAACGTGATGCCCTGCTGTTTCATCAAGCTGTCGGCTTGCTTGCTCCGCTGCTCGATCTCGGCAGGGGGAAGTTCCGATAGTCGGTTAAACAGGGCACAGTAGTGGCCACGGACGTGATTGGGTTCGACGAACATCTCGTCGAACCCGTTAAAAGCGTATTCGCGGAACAAGCGGGCCTCGTGACGCGGGGCGGTCGCAGAGCGCATGACCTCTCCCTGACTCGTGGCGAAACCAGACGCGAGTTTGGTTTCGGCGGCCGGCGGAGAGGTGCCGGGATGGATTTAAAACAGATCTTACTTGAGTCATACAAGAAGTGCCAGTGTGAACACTTCGTGAATATTCGCCGAAGACGTTTTCGTCTTCGGGTTGTTCGGCATCTCTCAACCGTTCAAATTGCGAGGGTGCCACTGGTTTCCTGAGTTGAGAGGTATCCGCTGCGTTAAACGTGAGGCAGAATCCAGTTGAGGGTGCCCACGCCACGGGGTACGCTCCATCCATCTCTCAAGGAGTCGTCGCATGCTCTCCCCTTCCCGTCGCCAGTTCTTGCAAACCGCCGCCACAACACCCGCGCTGGCCGCTGCCAGCGAATCTCGGGTGAGTGCAGCAGATCCGGTGCCCGTTGAACTGGTGAAGGCCGGCAAGCCCATTGCCACGATAGTTGCCGACCCGGTGCGACCACTGCCCAAGAAGGGGAAGGCTCTTGCGGCAGCAGGCGAACCACTCGCGGTGCAACTGCTGATCGACTGGTTAAAGAAAATCACCGGCGCGGAACTGAGCGTTTCAGACAAGCCACCCGCTGCGGGGCCAGCGATCTTCGTTGGCAAGGCGGCCGTGCGGGCTGGGTTGAAGCTCGACGATATCGCCAGCGCCAGCAAAGAAGGTATGCGTATCGTGGCGGGCGACAACCGCGTCCTCATCGCCGGGCAAAGCGACGACGCAACAGTCAAAGCTGTCGCACGCTTCCTCGAAGAACTCGGCTGCCGCTACTTCATGGATTCCCCACTTGGCGAGGTTTACCCAAAGTCGCCCGATCTCGTTGTGAAGCCGATGACGATCACCGAGAAGCCGGGACTGCTGTACCGTAATCCGAAAGGCCCAAGCTGGATGGGCGGATACTGGAAAGCGTGGAACGGCGCGGGCGGCGAAGACTTTGCGCACTCGCACTCGTGGGGCCGCTACATCCCGAAGGGCCTCTTCGCGGAGCACCCCGAGTACTTTGCACAGGGTGCCGATGGGCAGCGGAAGAACGGCGATTGGCTCTGCACTTCCAACCCTGGCGCGCGCGAAGTCTTCGCCAATGGCGTGATTGGTGTGATCAAGGGCGGTGCGAAGAATCCTTCGATCTCGCCACCCGATGGCCGTGGGTATTGCCAGTGCGAGAAGTGCAAGGCCCAGGATGATCCGAAATCGATCGAGCCTTCGAGCGGCAATGTCGCCATCTCCACCCGCTACGCCGATTTCTTCGACGATGTGGCCCGCCGCGTGGGCAAAGTGTTCCCGGAATCCGTGCTGAACTTCTACGTCTACGCCGACTACACCCAACCGCCGACCCGCACGGAGAAACTTGCTCCCAATCTCTGTGCCGTGATCGCTCCGATTCGTTACTGCCGACTCCACGCGATCGGCGACAAAGATTGCCCGAGCCGGCACCAGAACCTGGAGATGATCGACGGCTGGGCACGCGTGGCTTCGCGGCTGGGCTATTACAACTACATGTACAACCTGGCCGACGCCACGTTGCCGATGTTCAAGTTCACGCCATGCAAGATCGACTTCCCAATGCTGGCCCGCAAGGGGCTGGCGTTCATGACGATCGAAGTGCTTTCGAACTGGTACCTCTACGGCCCTCAGATCTATCTGAGCTTGCGAATGGCGTACGACCCCACGCTCGATGCGGCCGCACTGATGGATGACTATTACCAGAAGTTTTACGGCCCCGCCGCGGAAGCGATGAAGGAATACTGGACAACCATCGACCAGGCGACACTCAAGTTGCACAACCACTCCGGCGGGTTCTATGGCCTCTCGTCGGCGTATTCGCCCGAAGTGGTGCGGCAGTGCGAAGCAGCGCTCGCACGCGCCAACCGCGCGGCGAAGGATGATGCCACCTATGCCGAACGCGTGGCGATGCACACCAGCGGGTTCCGCAACCTCACGGAGTATCGCGAGATCTGCGAAGCGATGGCCAAAGGGAACTTCTCGCAGGCCAAAGAAACCTACGATGCCATGCTCACACGCATCGGCGGGTTGGTGGCAAAGAAGCAAGCCAACCCCGAATACGCCACCGCGTATTTGCGGCGATTCCTGGGCAAAACGCTCGACGGCGGTGTGGCTGCCACAACCGCACCGAACAAGCTTATCGGCGTTCTCCCGGATGAATGGAAGTTCCGCACCGACGACGCCGACATGGGCGAAGCCAAGGGCTTTCACACCGGCAAAGTGGACGACGCGAAGAACTGGCTCGCGGTGCGAACCTACTCGAACACGCTCAGTGGCCAGGGCCAACCCGAGAACACCGTGCTCTGGTATCGCTCCACGTTCACCGCACCCGAGAAGGCTGGCCCGCTTGCGCTGGTGTTCACCGAGATAGACGGCGATGCCACGGTGTTCGTGAACGGCAAGAAGTTGGAAGGCAAACCCGTGCTGATGCCCGCGAAGAAGCCAAACCCGAACGCGGCGGCAGTGCCGCGGCGTGCGGTCTTCGAGGTGGAACTCGGCGATGCGGTTAAGCCCGGCGAGAACCTCGTTGCGGTGCGAGTCGATAACCGCCGCATCAGCGAGTTATTCCTCGGCGGCATCGTGCGGCCCGTGTTACTTGTCGAGAAAGGAAAGAAGCCCGAGTGAAGCATTGCCACTCGATTGCGGTTATCATTTCAGCATTGCGATCGATGAGGTGGTTCCTCGTGATCGCATTTTCTGGAGCGAGATCATGTGGGTTCCCACCGTCCACGGACTCATCGACCGGCGCATTCTGGTGAACTACCGCGTCGATCCGGAAGTGATGCAACAACACCTACCGCCGCCCTTCCGAGTGAAGGCGGTTCGCGGGTTTGGCCTCGCGGGCATTTGCCTCATTCGCATGAAGCACGTGCGCCCGTGGTTCCTGCCTTTCCCTGTGCTGGGTTGCACGGAGAATGGCGCGCTGCGATTCGCGGTGGAATGGGAGCAGAACGGCGAGCGGCACTCGGGCGTGTATATCCCCAAGCGGTTCAGCACTTCGCGAAGCGTGGTGTTCGCCGGGGGCCGCTTCTTTCCCGGCGTGCATGCGTTGGCGAAGTTCGAGGTGGAAGAGACCGAAACGCACTACAGCATCCAGATGAACAGCGAGTTGAATCTTTCCGTGCGCGGAACCGTGACCCAGGAGTTAACAACTTCGCGCGTGTTCGAGAATCTGGAAGTGGCATCAGCTTTCTATGAGGGCGGCGCAATTGGCTTCTCGGACACACGAACGCCGGGAAGATACGAAGGGCTTGAACTGCAGATACCGGAATGGAAAGTGCAGCCCTTGGCGGTTGAGCATGTGGCGTGCGACTTCTTCGACGACCCCGCCAAGTTCCCGCCCGGCTCCATTGCGTTCGATAACGCCTTACTCATGCGCACCGTGAAGAATGTGTTCGTGGGTCGCGGTTCGTTCTGCTGCCCTGTTGAGGCAACTGCACCGGCGACGGCGGTGTCAGCGTTGGCCTAGCGACGGCAAGCCGAGAAGACCGCGCACCATGCACCGGGCGTTGCGTGTGAAGAAGCCCGCGGGCTTCTTCTCGGGAAACGCCGCGGTATCCATTGCCGGCACGAACAGGCTTCCCCGCCCGCTTCCCCACACATAAACCGGCATCGCCATAAGGCTCAGTAGCGCGCGGAAATCGTTCGCCTGTGGCCCCCGCCAGCCCTTCACCGGTTCGTCCGTGCCAACTACTTGCACATCCTGCGGCCAACCTCCAAACCAGTGACTCGCGGCTCGCAACAGGGCCGAATCTTCCGGGTCGTTCACGCCAAGGTGACGCGCGGCCACGCAATCGACGGCAAAGGGGTCCGCACCGGCGTAGAAGCGTTGCGGGGCACGCGGGCGGCGACAGCCCATCATGCCCGCTAAACCATCGGGTGCGGCGTCGTAGCCGTCGAGCAACACGTAATGCGGCGGGTATTCGTCGAGCAACGCCATGAGCGGTGTCGCGGGATCGGCCACGCGATCCGCGAAGATGAAGTCGTCGGTTCGGCCGCCCACGCCTTCCAGATTTCCCAGAGAGAGCGACGCCTGCACAACGGGGTGACTGCGGAGTTTCCCAAAGCTCACGCGAAAATCGGCCTCGGCCCACGCGCGACCGACGGAAGTGGCAGCGCCAAGCCCTCGCACATACGCATGCGGCCGCGTGTCGGTTGTGAGGTCCGCCAGTTCATACAGCGGCGACTCGAAGCCGAAATAGCGAGCGACATCAATCACGCCGCGCTTGTCGTAGAAGCGGTCGTACACATAGCGAGCCTCGGCCAGAATGACGCGGCCAATCCCAAGATCGCGGAAGAAGCGTGCCAGTTCTTCCACCAACGGGGGTGCCACGATCGGCGATAGATCCGCCCGGTGATAACCGAGCATGAAGCACCCCTTCACCGTCACTTGCATCTGGCCAAGCGGCTTGCTCAACTCGGCCGAACGGGCGTGGATTCGTTCCACCAGATCGCATTCCGAAAGAAGTCGGCGTAAGGCGTGCGGGGCGGCTTCCTCCTTCTCGCCCTGAAAACTCCACACGCGGCCACCGGCTCCGATGGGTCGCTCCGCACCCTCAGTGAGGCGCAGATGGCGTGGCAAGAAGCAATTGCCAACCGCGCCGATTTTCTTCGTCAGCGTTTCAACGCTTTCGCGGCTTTCCAGTTCATCGTTATCGGTGAGTGATTCCGCGATGGCATCGAATACCAGGCGGTGACGCTCTTCGTCTTCAAACACGCGGCGGAATTCGATGAGCGTTTCCGGTCTCGCATCGGGCGCTTCGGCTGCGGCTTTCAGCAGTACATCCCAACACAACGCCGATGCGCGTTCGAGTTCCGCGTTCAATTGGCAGAAGTCGCGGAACGGCCCGTAGCGAAGCAACTTGCCCACTTCGTGCGGCACTCGCCCGCCAAGCTTTCCCGCGAAAGTGAAGAGATTCGCCAGCGACCTTGCGACCGGCGCGCTTCGCCAAGTGGAGTGATGCAACACACCCGAAGCCCATCCGCCTACCGCGCCGGCGGTTTGTTCCATCATGGCACGCAGTTTCACGGTTCCGCGGCCCAGTTGCATCAGCGCTCCGCGTGCATACACCGCGTGCATTTCTTCGTCTTTCCACACCCAGACAATGGCATGTTCGATAAGCCGGCGCACTTCTCCCGGAATCGACATTCGCCGCAATCGTTCAGAGATCACCGATTGGCGAAATGCGACCGACACAATCTGTTCACGCTCCAGTGCCAAAAGCAGAAGTCGCAGGTACGCCGCCTGTGGCCGTCCTTCGAATTGGCGTAAGACGCCCGCGATCTCGTTCTCGGCCTCACGAAACACCGAGTCCATGACACGACCCTGTAAGATCGGCGAAGCAACGCCCGACACCATAACCGAGAGATTACCCGGCGGGGAAACTGTTGCGATGGCGAGAAAGCGTTGCGGCGAAGTCGGCAACCACTTCGGCCGCACGAGCCGGAGCATCCGCAAGCACAAGGTGCGATGCATCGGCTTCGAGCCATTCCAGACCGGCTCGCAGCGTAGGCGTCCCACTCTTCAGCAGACGATCGCGCTGTGCCCGGATGGCTCGCACCGGAACAGCCACTTCCGCCGGATCGTCCGCCGTCGGGTGGCCAAGATATTCTTTCAGGCGGCTTAACACGACGCGTGAATCCGACCGCGCGACCCCGCGAAGCAACTGAGCGGCCGGTTCATCATTGCGGCCATTGAGAAGCAACCAACGCAACGCAAAGCCCGGAGGAGCGAACGCGGGAAGCCAACTCGGGTAGCCACGAGCAAGCGTTCGGACAGACCACCGCGGCCGGTTGGCGAACGATGGCGTCACCAGCACCAGGCCCGCAAGTTGCGACGGCCGCGCGAGAGCCAACTGCACCGCCACCGCAGTCGAGAACGATTCGCCCAGGAGAATAATTGGCTCGCTGCAAACGGGCCATTGATCCAAGACATGGCGTGCCAGTTCCGTGCGGGTGAGGTAAGGAGTTGGGGGATAGGTGACGCAATGCGTTCGCAATCGCGGGCCGAGGCATTGAACAAACGGGCCGCTTGTTGTACCAAACCCGTCGAGTCCGGGGAGCAGCACGAGCAACGGCGGGCGATGGTGTGCGGATCCCACTCAAGGCTCCTGCAACTGCGATCAAGCAATGCGTTGTCCGGAAAAGTAAGCTATAACAACATTCGTTGCGCTTCGTTTGGGCGTGAGCGTTTATCCGTTCCGTTTTCCAACAGGTAATCATCCGGTATGAATTCGGAAACACGCCCCCCCGATGCGGAACCGCAGCTCACCCCTTACGAGGGCGGGCCGCTTGGAGCCGGAATCGATTGGGCCGACCCCAATTCCGCCGTCGCGCCACTATACTTCACACCGGCGGGCGTCCTGGCGGTCGCGGTTCTCGGACTGGCCTTCTTCGTATTTTCCAGCGCGCCACTTCGCCACACGGACTTCTGGTCGCACCTGAAGTATGGCGAATGGATCGCGGCCAACCACACTCTACCCGAATACGAACCGCTCAACCCTTACACCGATAAACAAGCGCGGATGTTCGACGCGCAATGGCTGACGCAGTTTGGCTATCACAAATTATTTGAAGCGAGTGGGAAAGTCGCGGGGAGCGATCCGCGGAAGCAGATTGAAGCAGGCGTGGAGGCCGTCCGGATTGTTCACGCGTTCGTTGCGGTCGCGACATTGGCGTTTCTCGGGCTGGCCTATCGACGTGTCTCGGGTTCGGTCGGGTGGGCACCACTCGGGATGCTTCTCGTGATGATTTTAATTCTCTCGCCGCTCTCGGTTCAGCGGCCGCAGAGTTTCGGCATCATGTTTTTTGCGGCGGTTCTTTGTGGATTGAGTCGCCCCGTCATTACGCGGCGTGCGATTGTTTGGCTCCCACTGGTGATGGTTCTTTGGGCGAATCTTCACGGTTCGTTCGTCGTGGGCTTTGGCCTGATCGGTGTCGTGTTGCTGGGTCGAATGATTGAGTTATTCATGGCCGAAGGTGGTTCCGTTGTTGCGATTCTGCGCGACACCGCGGTGCAACGATTGCTGGCCGCGTTATCGTTGGGGTTTGCTGCTGTGGCATTGCTAACGCCACATGGCCCCACCATCTATCTGGATATCCTGCGCTTTGGCGGCAACCCGAACCTTCGCACGTTTGGCGAATGGCAACCGCTGGACTTCTCGGAAGCACGCGGAGGCCACTGGGGATACCTGGCGACGCTGATACTGGTGGCCGTTGCGCAGGTCGCAAGCCCGCGGGCTTTCAGCCCCACACAGTTGCTGATGGTCGTCACACTGGGCATTTGGCCGCTGTTCCAGCAGCGGGCCATGGTGTGGTGGGTGCCGGTTGTGCCCTGGATCGTTGCGCCGCACTTGGTGGCCGCCGCGAACGCCTGGGGCTGGCGGCGAGAACCCGCCGTGCCGAACTTTCGCCTAACCATGTTCGCCGGGCTGATTGCCGTGCTGGCATTTCTGATCTCACCTGCAAGTGCCTGGGTGAAGAAAGGAACCCCGCGACCAGTAACCGTTGCCCTGCATCGCGGCACACCATACGACATTGCCGCTGTACTTAGTGGAACGGCACCGGCCGAACCGGATCGCGTTGAAGCTTTGACAAAGGCCATCCGCGAGGGGTATGGCGGGCGATATGTGGGCCGCGTGTTCTGCAGTGAAACACTGGGTGAATATCTGCTCTGGGCATTGCCACCGGATGCACCCGTCACACTCTTCAACCACGCCCACCTCTTCACACCCGATTACTGGCGTCAATGGCTCTCGGTGAAAGAGGGAAAGCCCGGTTGGTGGGAAGCGCTAGATCGTCACAACATCAATGTTGTCATCGTCGAAGCGGACACGCATGAGCCGTTATGTGCTGAACTTCGCTCGAACTCCGCGTGGAACGTGGTTCTGGATGAAGCGGGCGCGAGTGGCCGGGACTTAACTTCTCGCTTGTTTGTCGCGATTCGCAAGCCCGCCACGTCAGCGGGGGAAATGCCATGACAGCGGAACTCACAGATTCAACGCTAACGCCGACGCTCCGCCGAGGCGTGTGGCCCAAAGCGATTCCCTTGCTCGTGCTGGCTGGCTTACTCGCCTATAGCAACAGCTTTACCAAGGCGTTCATCCTTGACGATGTCGTGTGGATAACGGGCCACCCGCACATCGATGACGCCAGGAAATACATGCAGGGATCGAATCGGCCGCTGATGCAGGCGTCGATCTTGCTGAACCATCGCTTTGGCAAGTTTAACCCGGTGGGCTACCACGCTCTGAATCTTGCCGTGCATATCCTTGCCGGCCTCACTTTGTACAGCCTCGTTCGCCGCGTGTTGTTGCAACCGCGTTTCGCAGGGCGTTACGACGACAGCGCGCCGTTTCTGGCATTCGCAATCGCGCTATTGTGGCTGGTGCATCCGTTACAGACGCAGGCGGTGACCTACATCATTCAACGCTGCGAATCGATGATGGGGCTGTTCTTCCTGTTGACCTTCTACGCCTGGCTACGCGGGGCAACCGGTGGCAGTTTGTTTTGGTATCCGATCGCAGTGGCGAGCTACTTACTTTCGGCGTGGTCGAAGGAAGTGGCGGTCGCGTTGCCGCCACTCTTGATAATCTTCGATCGCATCTTCCTGGCCACAAGCTGGCGAGAACTCGTTCGCAAACGCTGGATGCCCTATCTGGCGATCTTCGCCATCTGGGCCATGCTGCTTGAGCCATCGTTCCGCGTCGCTCAAGGTGGTGGTACAGATGCTGGAGTTGGTTTCGGAATCGAGTCGGCCACACCGCGGCAATACTTGATGACCGAAGCGGGCGTGATTCTCCACTATCTGCGCCTATCGGTCTGGCCGGTCGGGCAAGCGTTGGACTATTTCGATTGGCCGATTGCGAAATCGTTCGCCGAAGTGTGGCCGCAGTTCCTGGTTGTGACTGGGCTATTTCTGACAAGTGTCGCTCTCCTGTTCCTGCGACCGGCAGCGGGGTTTGTCGGCTTTTGGTTCTTTGCGATCCTGGCTCCGACATCCTCCGTGATGCCGATTATCGACCCCGCCTTCGAACATCGCATGTATCTGTCGCTGGCATCAGTCGCGGTTCTGGCGGTGTTTGGCGTTCGCGCGGTGCTGCTGGCAGCGGGTTTACCCGAACGGAGGCGAGCGATCGTTTCGGCGAGCTTACTCGCAGTCGCGGCAACGGCGTTAATGGTTCTGACGTTCGCCCGCAACGAGACATACAGCACAGGCATCACTGCCTATGAACACGCCGCAACGGCTCGCCCCAATAACCCACGCCCGTTAGGTTCACTCGCCGCTCATTACTTAAATACCGCCGAATACGACAAAGCGGATTACTACATTCAGCAAGCCGAAGCTCTGCCTGATCCTTACGGTCTTGCTCCGCGGCAACGTGCCCCGTGGTTGATGGTGACCGGTAAACTCGCGGAAAGCGAAAAGCTTCAGCAGCAGATCATTGAGCGCTCGATTTACCACCATCACGGTGGCCCGACCATGTACAAGAACCTGGCGTGGACGCGCATGGCTCTGGGGAAGTACGACGGCGCTGCCGAGATACTGCGAGAACTGATTAAGCGCCAAGCGAATGTCGCGGAGTATCACATCGCGCTGGCTGCTGCGTTATTCGCAACCGGTCGCGTTGACGAAGCACGGGCGGCGGCGGCCGAAGCAGTGCGCTTGAATCCGGATATCGCCCATGCGTCCGCGATCGAAGCGCGGGCATACGCCGTAGCGCCCGAATCGCCATCCAGCCCGTTCTTCGTGCCGCGTGCTCAGTGGACCGCCGCAGCCGCGTGCATGGCCGATGGCGACCGCGACC
>JBGSLF010000216.1:0-108689 GCA_041740855.1 Gemmata sp. | reverse complement strand
TGCTGGGGTAGAAATCCTAAAAAGTGATCGGCACAACGAAATAAACGGCTTGAATTGCGAGAAGGCTGGGGTAACGCGATTTTGCGACTGGCAGCAGCACCTACGATTCCCGCCAAGGGCGAAACGCGCAAGAACCTCCTGAACCTGCTGCTGCCCTTGCCCGTCCTCTCCTGAAAGGGGACAATTTGGTAAAGTGAGGGCTTCAGATGAGCGTTCGTGAACGGGTCGATGACGCGGTTTGCCTTTGGAAGCATGGCCGGAAGCACGGGGCGTTACTCTGCCTGCTCATCGCCGTCTCTGCGACTTCTCGGAAGCGATTTCCCAAACCACCTCCGGGGACGAAAGGTGTCGAAGAGAAGAAGGGCGTAGGGCCTATCCGACCGCATCCGGGGGAGTACGTCAAGAGTGACCGCGTGGCCTTCACGTCCTTCCTGCTTGACGAGATGTTCACACTTACGGGCAAGAAGGCCAAGTACGGTGTCGCGTTCCCTTTCCGCGGGCAGGCTTCGGTTCCTTACGAGACGATCCTGTACGAGTTCATGCGGTGCCCGCTGGTTCACGAAGCGGATATGACCGGTTTCTTCTTCACCCCTTCCTTCATCAAAGATGGCAAGGTGATGTACCGATTCAAGCTCACAGACCCGTTCGGCATCCCAGAACAGTGGGTGTGGAACCTTGCGGAAGCGGTGGGTACTGTGATCGAGAACAAGGGGATGTTTGACGACGTGAAGAACCCCTTCGTGTGAACTGGCTAAGAGCTTTTCGGGAGCTTCGAGCGTGCCTGCCTGCCCGGATGCTCCATCTTCCGTGCCCGGTACTTGCTGACCGTGAAGTTGTTCAGTTGCAAGAAGAAGTGTTCTTGTTCCTCTTCGACAAGTTGTTTGATCGGTGCGAGGTCAACGTAACCGCCGTAGCCGTCGTGCCCCAAGAACGTCAGTTCAAACCCGTAGTCGCTGAGGAACCGGAAGGCTACTTGCTGGTGCTCACAGTCGTGGTCGGTGCAGCACAGATACAGCTTGTACGTCTGGAGCGTAACCTTGTGGGGCGGCTTGTCCGTGAAGCAGCGAACGCAAAACATCCCCGGGAGTCCGCCGAACGCCGAACTCCACACGCCGCACTTGTCGCACTGGTAGCGGGCGGACAAGGTGGGGTAAATCGTGTGGTTTGCCTCCCGCGGGTTGTCCGGGTTGATGGCGAAACCGTAGCGGTTCAGTTCGTTGGTGTGGATGTAAGCGGGGTAGCTCAAGGCGTTGCTCCTGATTGTGCTCCTGGTGGTGCTGGCGTCACTCGGCGTCTTCGGTTCCCTCAACATCTTTGCTGGGGTCGTATTCTATCTTGCGGTCTTTCAGTACCTTCAGCGTAGCGGCGATGCTCAGCATCTTGAAATACTTCGGCAAGTCGGCCAGATTGAGCTTGCCTGCGAACCTCGTAACGAACAGTTTCTTGAGCGGGTGTGGGTTCTGGATGTACTCTGTGAGTGCCGCTTCGCTCTCTGCTGCTGCAAGGTAGAAGTCGGCAAGCCCGTCGGTGTGGCGAACCCCAGACAGGTAGAAGCCGACCGGGTAGAAGTTGGGTGGCACGTTGCAGAGTGCCGCAAGCTCCTTAAGGGCTGTGCTGCACTCAAACCGACAGTCCAAGGCGACGGTGCCCGTGAAGTCGTTGTGTTGAGTATTTGCGGTGAATGGCTTGTTCATGGGCTTCCCTTGGTGGTGTGGACGCGTCATTCTACCCGTTCCTAGTCCTTTTAAAAGTGCCGCTGTGCGGTGCCTGACTCCGGGCCGGCGGGGGAAGCGTCATGAGCTTCAACTATGACGCAATAGTCATCGGTGCCGGGGCGGCCGGTTTGATGGCGGCGATTCATGCCGCCGAGCGCGGGCGGCGCGTGCTCTTGCTGGAGAAAGGGAAGAAGCCCGGTGTCAAGATTCTGATGTCCGGCGGCACGCGGTGCAACATCACCCACGATTGCGACAATCGCGGAATCATCGCCGCGTTTGGTGCGAACGGCAAATTCCTTCACTCCGCACTCGCGGCTCTTGGCCCACGCGAAACGGTCGAGTTCTTCGAGAAGGAAGGCGTGGCCACCAAGATCGAGGACACGGGCAAGGTCTTCCCGGTCAGCAATCGCGCGGTCGATGTGCTCGACGCGTTATTACGCAGATTGCATCGCAGTGGGGCGTCGCTCGTTCTGAATGAACCGGTGCGTGAACTGCTGCTTCACCCCGATGGCGGCTTTCGGGTCTTCACGCCATCACGCACGCTGTTAGCCAAGAAGGTGTTGATCACCACGGGCGGGCGATCGTATCCGGGGTGCGGCACTACCGGCGATGGCTATGCGTTTGCCGCCGCGTTCGGGCACACCATATTGCCGCAACAACCCGCACTCGTTCCGCTCACGGTGCGGCCAACCTGGGTGGGCGAACTTCGTGGCGTCACACTTGCCGACGTGAACCTGAAGGTGCTCGCGGCCGACGGGAAGGCGTTGTCGTCGCGGCGCGGGTCGATGTTGTTCGCACACTTCGGCCTCACGGGGCCGGCACCGCTCGATGTGAGTCGGGCCGTGAGCCTGCACCCGGAACCAACATCGCTGACGCTCGAAGTGGATTTCTTGCCAAACGAACCATACGAATCGTTCGATGAATTCGTGCGAGTGGAAACGGCGGCACACGGCAAGCAACTGCTGGCCGGCGTGTTATCCACGAAGATCCCGCGACGCCTGGCGGATCAGTTAGTGGTGCTCTGTGGGCTTTCCGCCGATCGCACCGCCGCAGCGCTGAGCAAGCCCGATCGGCGGAAATTAGTGGACGCCGTGAAACGATCGCGCTTACCGCTGAAGGGGACGCTTGGTTTCGAGAAGGCGGAAGTGACTGCGGGCGGCGTGTGTTTGAGCGAGGTCGATTCGCGCACCATGCAGAGCAAGAAGCAGCCGGGCTTGTATTTCGCGGGCGAAGTGCTGGATCTGGATGGTTGGATCGGTGGCTACAACTTCCAGTCGGCGTGGAGCACCGGTTGGCTCGCCGCACGCGAGTTATGACCAACGGCGACCGGGTTACGCGGGCTTGAAGCGGTTCCCTTCGCCCACGAACACCACACGCGGAACATACGAACGCGCTTGCAGGTCTTCCATTTCCGTGTACGTGGCGATGATGATCACATCACCCGGCTTAATGAGGTGCGCCCCGGCACCATTCACGCACACGGTGCCACTTCCACGCTCACCGGCCAGCGCATATGTCACAAGTCGGGTGCCGTTGGTTACGTCCCACACATGCACTTGCTCGTTGGGATAGATATCTGCGGCATCGAGCAAGTCGGTATCGATGGTCAGGCTTCCCTCGTAGTTGAGGTTCGCATCGGTCACCGTCGCGCGGTGGATCTTCGACTTCATCATGTGGCGACGCATCAATCATCTCCCAAAAGGCTCCATGCCATTCTACAACTCCGGGCTAAGATGTCGGGCATCCCTGAATCCTAATGGAGCTTCCTGATGCGAACGTTATTCAAGTGTTGCGTGGTTGTTGTGGCGTGTGCCACTGCAAGCATGGCCGAATCGCCGAAACCACCCGAAGGCTTCGTCGCGCTGTTCGATGGCACCACGCTCAAAGGCTGGAAATCCACGGGCAAGGGCGATCAGTGGCTGGTGGAAGATGGCGTGATTGTGTGCAAGGGCGGCGGTGGTGGTTGGCTGCTCACCGAGAAGGAATTCGGCGATTTCGAACTGCAGTGCGAATACCGCTGGTCCAAGGAGGGAACCAACAGCGGCGTCGCCCTGCGAACGCCCCTCGAAGGAAACCCCGCTTACGCTGGCATGGAGATTCAACTCATCGACGACGAGAACTGGGAGAAGGTTCACAAGTTCAAGCTCGCCGACTTCCAACACACTGGCTCGATCTACGACGTGCAACCCGCCAAGCCCGCGACCAACAAAGCGGTCGGCGAATGGAACAGCTTTCGCGCGGTGTGCAAGGGGCGGAAGGTGATGATCGAGCAGAACGGTAAGGAGTTGGTGAACACAGACCTTGACCAATTCGAGGCGAAGTTCGCGAAGCACCCCGGTTTGAAGCGCGAGAAGGGGCACCTCGGATTCCAGAGCTACAACACGAAGGTCGAGTTCCGGAATGTGTACGTCAAAGAACTGAAGTAACTCGCATCACGCGGTTGGCGGCGTGATCGCGTATTCCGCCTCGCGATAACTTGCTTCGCCGAGCCACCACGCCTGCACCGTTGGCGTTGCGTCTGCAAAACCAACGATCAGGTGAATCACGGTTTCGCCGTAGGTGTTTTGCTCGATGTCGCGCTGGCTGGGAACGGGGCGCGATGTCGGGTGCGAGTGGTACACGCCAAGCAGTTCGAGTTCCGTTGCTCGCATGTCGCGGAAGGCACGCAGCATGTCGCGGGCATCGGTTTCATACGCGGTCGGGCTGGCAAGCGAATTGTGAATCGCATACCGCTTCGCAACCACACCGGTGCCGCTCTCGATGTGCCCGGCAAGCAAGCCGCAGCATTCATTGGGCTGCTCTTTTCGCGCGTGGGCTTTCACTTCTTCGACCAACCATTGCGGAATCGCGAGTCGGTTGAATGTCATCGAGTTGAAACCCAAAGTTGCGGGCGCATGCGGAGAGTTTCACACGTTGTTGCGCACGTTGCGGGTTGGTAACCACTGCTTCCGTGAATAATCCTATCTACTCTATCCGAGACACTGCCACGAGATTGCCGTCATGACCACCGTTGCCGACTTGAAGGGCCAAACAGTTGCGTTCGCCGCGAGTGGCGGCCTCGATTCCTGCACCGTGACCAAGTGGCTCACCGAGAACGGCGTGAACGTCGTTTGCTTCACCGCCGATATTGCTCAGCCCGATGAGACGGACTTCAGCATCATCGAGAAGCGGATGCGGGCGTGTGGTGCTACCGATTACGTTGCGGTTCCGCTGCACGATATGATCGCGGAAAGCGGCGTGGAGATGATTCAGTTTCAGGCTCGCTACGAAGGCGCGTACTGGAACACCACGGGCATCGGTCGCCATGTGATTGTGGCCGGCATGCTGCCCGAGTTGAAGAAGCGTGGGATCAAGGTTCTGAGCCACGGGGCGACCGGCCGCGGCAACGATCAGGTGCGGTTCCAGTTGTGCACCAACATGCTGGCACCGGATGTTACGGTGTATGCCCCGTGGCGCGACGATGCGTTCTTGAAGGCGTTTCGCGGTCGCACGGAAATGATCGACTATTGCAACGCTCGCAAGCTGCCAATCACCGCGAGCAAAGACTCGCCCTACAGCACCGACGCCAATCTGTTGGGGCTAACGCACGAAGCTGGCAAGCTCGAACACCTGACCACCGATCCGTGGTTCGTGACGCCGGGTATGGGCGTGCTTCCCAAGGATGCACCCAATGCGCCCGAGGTGGTGAGTGTGCGGTTTGAGAAGGGCGTGCCAGTTGCGTTAAACGGCAAGAAAGTATCAGCGTTCCAGGCGATTCAACAGGCCAACACCCTGGGCGGAAAGCATGGCGTGGGCATCTGCACGCACCTCGTGGAGAACCGCTTTGTGGGCATCAAGAGTCGCGGAGTCTATGAAGCGCCCGGCATGGAACTGATTGGCAATGCGTACGCCTTCCTGCTGCAACTGGTGCTCGATCGCCGCGGGCGTGAACTGTTCGATGTACTCTCGCTGTTTGTCGCCAAGCAGATTTATCAGGGCTATGGCTTCGATCTCGCCACGCACATGGCCCGCTCCGCACTGGCACCGATTAACGCACTGGCAACCGGCACCATCAAGCTGAAGCTCTACAAGGGGCGGGCGGAATTCGAAGGCGCGGAAGATGTGCCCAACCAACTCTATTCCGAGAGCAACGCCAGCATGGAGGCGATTGGCGAATTCGATCACGCCGATAGCGAAGGCTTCTTGCGTGTGCTGCAAGTGAGCGCGCGTGCGTTGGCCGCCAACGGGCAAGTCGCCGCCCCTGCGTGGGCCAAGAAGTGAGCCGCGTGAAATGAGTGAGAACACTTTTGCCCAGAGGAATCGTGCCATGCCAACGTCGATCGCCTGGTTTCCACATCTAACGGTTTCGCGTCCTGTTCGCACACTCGCAGCGTGGTGCTTCGCGCTGGGCGTGCTGGCTGTTGCCACGGCGAGCGCGACCGGCCAGGGAACGAAGGCGGACTACGAACGCGCGAACTCGCTGGGCAAACTGGCGAGCGGCAAATTGCTCAATGCCAAGATCGAAGCGAACTGGACAGCCGATGGCAATATGTTCTGGTATCGCCGCGATGCCGCAACGGGTGGCAAGCGCGAGTTCGTGCTGGTCGACGCTGTGAAAGGCACGCGCGAGATCGTGACGCAAGATAAACTGCCCAAAGGCGTTCGCCCCGTTGGCCCACCGCCGAAGAAATCCGCATTCGAAGAACAAGCCAGCGACGCAAGCGAAGCGGACGAGCGATTCTTGATCCTGCTACAACCGCCACGCCGCAGCAACGAATCGCCGGATCGGAAGTGGGCGATCGCAATCAAGCAAAGCAATCTCTGGCTTCTGGATCGAGAGTCGAAAGAAGAGTTTCAACTGAGCCGCGACGGCACAGCCGAAGACCCGTACGAGCGAGTGTACTGGTCGCCCGATTCCAAGAAACTGATCGCCATCAAGACCCGCGCCGGCGGCGATCGGCGTGTCACGCTGGTGGAATCGTCGCCCCGCGATCAACTTCAGCCAAAGACCTCGACATACTTTTACCTCAAGCCCGGCGACGCGATTCCGCAACCCAAGCCGCACTTGTTCGATGTGGAAACCAAGAAAGAAATCGCGGTGTCTGACGAGTTGTTCACCAATCCGTGGAGCGTGACCCACACGCACTGGAGCCGCGATTCCAAGCACTTTCACTTCGTCTATAACCAGCGCGGGCACGGCGTGGTGCGGTTGCTGGCGATCAACGCGGAAACCGGCAAGGTGGCGGCGGTGGTGAACGAAGAGTGCCCCACGTTCTTCGATTACTCGAACAAGCTCTACTTGAATTATCTGGACGACACGAACGAAGCTATCTGGATGAGCGAGCGAGATGGCTGGAATCACCTGCATCTCGTGGATCTCAAGACCCGCACGATGAAGAACATTACCAAAGGTGAGTGGGTGGTGCGTGGCGTCGATCGTGTGGACGTCGCGGCACGCGAAATCTGGTTCCGCGCAATGGGCATGAACGCCGGCGAAGATCCATACCACGTGCATTATTATCGGATCAAGTTCGATGGCAGCGGGCTTGTGAAACTCACCGAGGGCGATGGCACGCACGCCATCGAATTCTCGCCGGATCGCCGCTTCCTCATCGATACGTATTCGCGCAACGATCTTCCGCCGGTCACGGAACTCCGACGCGTATCCGATGGCAAGAAGGTATGCGATCTGGAGAAAGCGAACGCCGCCGCACTTCTCAAAACCGGCTTGCAACACCCCGAGCGATTTGTGGCCAAAGCACGCGACGGGAAGACCGATATTCACGGCTACATCGTTCGCCCCACCAACTTCGATCCGAAAAAGAAATACCCGGTGATCGAGCACATATACGCCGGGCCACACGGGCACCATGTGCGAAAAGATTTCGCCGCCGTTCCGGGCGAACAACGCATGGCGGAACTCGGCTTCATCGTGGTGAAGATCGATGGCATGGGCACCAACTGGCGCTCGAAGGCGTTTCACGATGTGTGCTGGAAAAACCTGGGCGATTCCGGTTTCCCCGATCGCATCTTGTGGCTGAAAGCCGCGGCCGAGAAACACCCCGAGATGGATCTTGCGCGGGGCGTCGGCATTTATGGCGGAAGCGCGGGCGGGCAAAGCAGCACGCGTGCCTTGCTGGCTCATGGCGACTTCTACACCGTCGCCGTCAGCGATTGCGGCTGCCACGATAATCGCATGGATAAGATCTGGTGGAATGAGATGTGGATGTCGTGGCCGATTGGGCCACACTACGCGGAGCAATCGAACGTGACGCAAGCCGCCAAGCTCAAGGGGAACCTGTTGCTGATCGTGGGCGAACTCGATCGCAACGTTGATCCTTCCAGCACCATGCAAGTTGCCAGTGCGCTTATCAAGGCCGATAAGGACTTCGATCTCCTTGTGATTCCCGGTGCCGGGCATGGTTCCGCCGGTTCGCCATACGGCACACGCCGACAGATGGACTACTTCGTGCGGCACTTGCTGAAGGTCGAACCCCGCGCGCAGTAACAGCACGCGGTCGCTTGCTGTCCGTGGGTGTTGCATCACCGATGTGAGTGATTGCTGAGATGTGGGAACACGTCACTTCCCGTGTGCCGGTGTGCGTGGATGCGTGCGGAGCGATTCGCGCGGAAGCCCCGCCGGTGGCGCTGCTGCCGGGTTCCTTCAACCCGTTGCACCACGGGCACACATCGCTCGCCGCTGTGGCCGCTGCACGCTTTGGCGCACCCGTCCACTTCGAACTGAGCATCGCCAACGTAGATAAGCCCGAACTCCATCGCGATGAGATTGAACGCCGGTTGGCCCAATTCGCGGGCGTTGGCCCTGTCTGGATCACACGTGCTGCCACGTTCGAGGCGAAGGCCGAACTGTTCCCCGCCACGCGATTCGTGTTGGGATGGGACACAGCCGTGCGTGTGATTGACCCGAAGTATTACGGCGGCGATACCGGGCGCGACGCGGTGCTGCGGAAGTTGCTCGATACCGGTTGCCGGTTGATCGTGGGCGGCCGCATCGATGCGAGTGGGAAGTTCCGCGAGTGGGAAGGCAGTGGATTGGCGAGCGAATTCGCGGAACTCTTCGTTCCACTCACTGAGGTTGATTTTCGTGCCGATGTGTCGAGCACGCAATTGCGCGAATCGCGATAAAGCAATTACGATTCACTTCGCTTCATACTGCGCGAACCGCTCGGATGCCTGGCGATCCGGCTTGCCATCTTTGTCCAGCACCACAATGAACGCCGCGGCTCCGGCGGTGTTCTCGATCAACTTCATCGCCTCTTGTGGTGGTAGCACGCTCACGGCTTTGGTCATGCTATCGGCAGTAGTGCCATCGCGGGCAATCACGGTTACGCTCCGTTGACCGGTAAGCCCAAGACCGGTTCGCGGGTCCAGCACATGCGAGTAACGCACGCCGTTAATCACCACGAACTGTTCGAGGTCGCCCGAGGTGGAAACCGCCATGTTGGCTAACAGTAGTGAGCGCGGTTTCTGGCTCTTGGCGATGGGGGCAATGTCCACGCTCCACGCGGGCTTGCCCGGCGGTGGGTCGCCGCACGCGATATCGCCGTACGCCGCCACCAACGCCGAACGAATGTGAAACTTCTCGCGTAACACTTTCAACGCTTCATCGGCCGCGTAACCTTTGGCGATTCCGCCCAGATCGAGTTGCATGCCCGGCGTGGTAAGCCGTACGGTCTTCTTGTTCGGATCGAGCTTCACCTTCTCGTACCCCACAAGGGCGCGCGCGGCGGCGAACTCTTTGGGATCAGGAAGCAATTGCGTTCGGCGTGCGTGCCGCCAGAGTTGCACGACCGGCCCCACGGTGACATCGAACGCCCCTTCGGTTTTACGCGAAAGTGCGTCCGCTTTGGCTAGCACAAAGAATAAGTCGTCGCTCGCTTTCACCGGCTCGCCCGCTTCTGTGGCGAACGCTTTGCACAGTTGCATGAGTTCGCTGGTGGGCTTGTAGTCGCTCATGCAGTTATCGATCTCCGCCACGCGCGCGAATGCGGCATCGGCGGCTTTGCGGGCGGTCGCGGCATCGGCGGCATACAACACCACGCGGAACGTGGTGCCCATGTGTTTGGATTCGAATTCGAATCGCTCCGCCGCGACTTCTGTAAAATGACAGAGCATACTGACGAATAACATCAACACGAACATGAGTGTTTCCCTGTTGCGGCTGTTCGGTTGTTGACACTGCGGCCACTATCGGAGAACCTAGCAGTTATGATACGTCGATTCTTCTCTCCCATTACGTTGCTCCTGCTCTGCCCGGTGTTTGCCATCGGTTTGGCCGAGGACAAACCCGCCGAGAAGCCCATCGTCGCGGAAAAGCTCGAACCCAAGAACTTCGTACAGGCGGTGGAAGGCCACAAGATCATCACGAACCCGAACACCAAGCAAATCACCAAGTATCCACTGAAGACGAAATTCGAGATGGTGTATGTTCCGGGTGGCGAAGTGCTCATCGGCAGCCCGGCGAGCGAAGCCGGCCGGCAAGAGAATGAAGGCCCGCAATACAAAGCAAAGGTGGGCAACTTCTGGATGCAGAAGGTCGAGATGACGTGGAACGACTGGGACGCATTCTGGTACGACGAGACTTACCTCAAAGCCGATGATGTGGCCGCGAAGAAACTCGGGCTGGATGCGGTCACACGGCCCACGAACACATTCGTGGACGAAACCTACGACCACGGCCGCGATGGCCACCCGGTCATCTGTATGACGCACCACGCCGCCATGATGTATTGCCAGTGGTTGAAGAAGAAGACAGGCCGCGCATATCGCCTGCCCACAGAAGCCGAGTGGGAATACGCCGCTCGCGGTGGCAAAGGGAATACCGCTTATTTCTTTGGTGACGATCCGGAAAAGCTCGGCGACTATGCCTGGTACAAGGAAAACTCGAAGGACGAGGAATATCCCAATAAGCCAAAGGGTTGCACGCACAAGGTGGGGAGCCTCAAGCCGAACCCGTTTGGTATCCACGATCTGTACGGCAATGTATGGGAATGGACGCTGGACCAACACGATGAGAAGACCTATGAACGCCGGGCGAAGAACGCATTGAACATTCGCCCGGTTAATGTTCCCACTGCGGAAAAGTGGTCGCATGTGGTGCGGGGTGGCTCGTGGGCCGATCCCGCCGACCGGTGCCGCAGTGCCGCCCGGCGTGTGTCCGAAGATAGCTGGATGAAACACGATCCGCAGGAGCCACGCAGCATTTGGTGGCTCACCCGAATGGACGTTGTGGGGTTTCGCGTCGTATTAGCCGAGGATGAGCAACCTGAACTTCTCGGGTTGACGCCGAAGGTTTTGAAGCGGTCTGAGTAGCAGTTGAATCGGTTTTGAGTCTGTTGGTGTTTGCTTTTCCCGGATGGTGGATTCGCAAAGCAGACACCAACCCCATTTCTCCCAAGGAGCCTTTCCCATGTCGAGTGAGAGCCGTCGTAACTTTCTGAAGACTTCGGCGATGGCCGGAGCGGTCGTTTCCACGTCGGGTGCCGGGTTGTTCGCCGCCGGTGGAAATGAAGTCATCAAGGTGGGCGTTGTTGGCTGTGGCGGGCGTGGCACCGGTGCGGTGCGCGACATTCTGGAAGCAGAAAGCCGCATTAACGGCGAGAATCCGAAGGTCGAGATTGTCGCAGTGGCCGACGCGTTCAAAGCCAACGCCGAGAGTGCCGTTAAAACCTTCAAGAACGGCAAGAACTACGCCAAGTTTGCCAAACAGATCAAGGTAACGCCGGAAACCACGTTCAGCGGGCTGGATGCGTACCAGAAGTTGTTGAACGCCGGTGTGGACCTCGTGATTCTGGCCACGCCGCCCGGCTTCCGCCCGATTCACCTGGAAGCAGCCATCAAGGCGAACAAGAACGTTTTCTGCGAAAAGCCGGTGGCGGTCGACGCAGCTGGCGCACGCAAGTGCTACGAGTTGGTCGAAGAATCGAAGAAACGCAATCTGGCGATTGTCGCGGGCACGCAGCGGCGGCACCAGAAGGGCTACATCGAGACGATCAAGAAGCTGAACGATAAGGCCATCGGCGATATCGTTTCCGCACGCTGTTCGTGGAACGGTCAGGGGATTTGGTTCCGCGATCGCCAGGCGGGGCAGAAGGATGGTGCATACCAGATTAACAACTGGTACCACTTCCTCTGGCTCAGCGGCGATCACATCGTCGAGCAGCACGTTCACAATCTGGACGTGATCAACTGGATCATGAACGACCACCCCATTAGCGCTGTGGGCATGGGTGGGCGAGCCACACGCCCGGTTGGCGATCCCAGCGAAGTCGGCGATATCTGGGATCACTACGCCGTCGAGTATGAGTACAAGAACGGCATGAAGTTGCACTCTTACTGTCGCCACATTCCCGGCGATAACGATATTTCCGAAACAGTGGTGGGCACCAAGGGGAATTGCCGCGTTAACTCGTATCTGATCAACGGCGAGCAAGTGGGCGAGGATAATATCAGCGCTTATGTGCAAGAGCACATCGATCTGCTCAACAGCATTCGAGCCGGTCGGCCGCTCAACGAGTTGAAGAACGTGACCGACTCGACCTTCACCGCGATCTTTGGCCGCAACGCATCGTATGCGTGTAAGAAGCTGAAGTGGGACGATGCACTCAAGGCGAACGACGCTTCGATGCCTGCGAATCTGACCATGGAATCGAGCCTCACGGTTAATCCCGCACCTACGCCGGGTGCGTGGCGATTGCCGCCAGCCGTGGGCTAAGCCCTTCTCGGGTTGCTTGGCCCGTTCAAGCAACAATAGGCTCCGGCATGCCGGAGCCTATTCCTTTTCGTGGTCGCGATAGGGCTGTTGCGACCGATAGAGTTCCAGGCGTGATTCGTAATCCGCACGGAGTTCATCCGCGACGAGTTTCGCGGCTTTCTCTTGCCATTTCACGGCATCTTCGAACTGCCCGAGTTCCGCACACGCCGCGGCAAGCGTGTCGAGGTAGCCCGGCGATTTGTACTCCGTCAGTTCGCAGGCGTGTGTCGCATCGTGCAGCGCCTTCGAGCCATCGCGGATCGCGTCGTCCGGGCAAGTGGCGCGAAGCCAGGCGATGTGGTTGAGTGTGCTGGCGTCGCTCGGGTCCAGTTCCAACGCCGCCAGATGATCCGCCAGCGATTCCGCGAAGTTTCCCAGGCGATAGTGCATGGAAGCCCGGAGATTCCAGGCGGCATCCGACCTGGGAGACAACTCAACTGCTACCGTCGCATCGGCGAGCGCCGCTTCAAGATCACCCTTGCGGCGAAGTGCCATGGCACGCGCAAAGTACGCCCGCCCGTTGTCGGGGTTGAGCCGAATCGCCTCGGCGAAATCCGCAATCGCGCGGTCGGGTTCGAGCAGTTCGTGGTACGCATAACCGCGTTGCACGAACGCGGCGGGATCGTCGGGCGTGAGACGAATCGCATCGGTAAAGTCGGCGATGGCCGCTTGCAGGTTGCGGGTGCGAAGGTGTGAGAGGCCGCGGTTAAACACCGGTGCCGATTCGGTTGCATCCAGAGCAATCGCGCGAGTGAAGTCGGCGATCGCTTTTTCGTGTTCCTTCAGATCCGCGAACGATACGCCACGAAGATTCAACGCGCCTGTGTGCTGCGGATCGAACTTGAGAACCCAGGTGAAGTCGGCGATGGCTTTCTGATGCTGGCCCGAATCGGACCACAGACGCCCGCGATGCCAGAACGCATCGGTCAAGGTTGGCTTCAACCGCAAAGTGGTGGTCAGGTCGGTAATCGCCTCGGAATCGCGACCAAGCGATTCCAGCGACAGCGCGCGATACAAGTAGGCCCGTGTGTGTCGCGGGTTGATGCGAATAGCTTCGGTGTAGTCGATAACGGCTTCTTCATGCCGGCCCTCGGTCGAAAGTGCGTTGGCGCGGTTGAAGTAAGCGCGGAAGGTATCGGGTGCGAGGCGGATCGCAGCCTCGTAGTCCAGATAAGCCGCCTCGTAGTTTCGCTGGCGGCTGTGAATTGCGGCGCGACCGTTAAGCGGGTCGGGATCGTCCGGCGCAAGTTCGATCGCGCGAGTAAAATCGGCGAGGGCCGCTTCCGAATCCGCGATCTCCACACGCGCGCTGGCCCTGTTGTGATACGCCGCCGAATAATCGGGTTGCAACTCGATCGCCTGCGAGAAATCGGCCACCGCATCCAGATGTTTGCCGGCCGCGACAAACGCATTGCCGCGATAGAAATAGAGATCGGCATCCATGGGATCGAGGTCGATGGCACCCGTGAACGTTTCCACGGCACGCAGATATTCGCCACGGCGAAGATACGCATGCCCGCGACGAAGAAGTGTGACCAAATCAGGCGAATTGTGCTGCGACATTCCAGAATTATACTCACTACATCGGGAATGCGGATGTTGGTTTCATGCGTGGCAAGCGGCCCGCAATCCCATCGATTTTGTCATCATCTTTACGAATCCGAATGAGAATTGACGAGACAACTCCGGCACTTGGCCAACCTTACCCCTCGCCACTTACGATGCAAACAAGTATCATCGCACGCATCCTGCCACCGCCATCTCGTCGCGAGGTTCCGATGTCCCGCCGCAATTCTTCCTGGGTCGTTGCTTTGGCCGGGTTCGTTGCCGGTTTGTTCGCCGTGGTGCTAATGTCTGAGGGCGAACGCCTCGCGCAGGCGCAGCCCAAAGCGCCCGCCATTGTGGCGTCCCCGCAAGCTCCAACTCTCACCACGCCCGTTAATCTGGGAGCCAAGCCTGGTGCGACAACCGAACTAACACTGACCGGTACCAACCTGACCGATGCGATTGCGGTAGTGCTCAGTTGTCCGGGCAAGGCCACGATTCCGAGCGATAATAAGAACGGCACAGATGCAGCGAAGTTGAAGGTGAAGGTTGAACTCGCCGCTGATTGCCCCATTGGCATGCACACCATTCGCGTTATCACGAAGCAAGGTGTTTCGAATCTGCGGCCGTTTATCGTGGACGAACTTCCCTTGGTCGCAGAGACCGAAACGAACCGCACCAAAAACACTCCGCAACCGGTGCCGGTTCCCGTGGTGGTGGCCGGTCGCACCGATACCGAGGCGAGCGACTTCTTTCAGATCAAAGTGACATCCGGGCAAACGCTCACGTTTGAAGTGTTGGCTCGCCGAATTGGCTCTCCGCTCGATCCGATCGTGGTGCTGCACGATGCCAAGACGAAGCGTGAACTCATCGATCTCTATGCGGACGATACGCCGGGCTTGCAAGGCGATTGCCGGTTAACGCACACGTTCAAGGATGGCGGCGAGTTCCTCGTTGAAGTGCGAGATACCACTTACAAGGGCGGCAACGATTACCATTATCGGTTGCGAATGGGCGGCTTCCTCGGCGCGACAACGGCGTTCCCCCTGGCGGTGCAACGCGGTCAAACGGCAGCGATTGGCTTCGCGGGCCCGCTTACAGCAGATATTCCCGCCGCGAACGTGAAAGCCCCGACGGATTCCGGACTCATGGCGATTGCCGCCGTTCCGCGAAAGTCCGGGCAAGCGGGCTGGCCGGTTGCGGTGCGATTGAGCGACTGGCCAGAATCCGCAGAGAAAGAGCCAAACAACGACGCGGCCAAGGCCAACCCGCTGCCGATTCCCGGCGGCATTTCCGGCCGCTTTGAGAAAGCGAGTGATCTCGACCACTTCGCCATCAAATGCAAGAAGAACGTGAAGTATGCCGCCGTTGCCGCGACATACGAGTTGAATTCGCCGTGCGAAGTTCTCATTCGAGTAATGGACGCCAAGGGGAAAGAACTCGCCCGCAGTAACCCCGCACAGGCCACTGCTCGCGTGGAGTTCACCGCGCCCGCCGATGGCGATTACGTACTGGCCTGCGAACAACTCAACTACTTGTCTGGCCCCAATGAGATTTACCATCTCTCCGTGCAACCGGTTGACGCGGATTTCGCCATCGCACTGGCGTTCGATCGATATGAAGCGTCAGCGGGAGGCGGCACGGCCGTGATGGCAACCGTTACTCGGCTCAACGGCTACGCGGGACCGGTAGAACTGAGTATCGATAGCGAAGCGGGTGTGAGTGGAACGATTGTGCTCACCGCGGGTCAGCCGTTCACTTTTGTGCCACTGATGGTGAAAGATGCAACCAAGCCCGGCGGTTATCCCTTCAGGGTTCGCGGCAAGGCGGCGGTGAACGGCCAAGATATCGTCCGCTACGGCACGCTGATCGATCCGATCAAAGCCGCGCTCGGTGGTATGTCGAATCCGCCGCCGGAACTCTTCACGGACTGCGTTGTCGCGGTGATCGAAAAGCCTGCATTCACGCTGAACATGACCGCCAACCCCACGCCGATCGAAAAAGGGAAAGCGGGCAAGATTCTGATCGAAACCGTGCGTGAGAAGGGTGCAGAAGGCGACATCGGCCTTGTTCCGCTTCTGGTGCCGCAGAATGTGACAGCCACACCGCCCAAATCGCTAGGCAAGGGGCAAGCCAAGGGCGAGATCCCGGTGAACGTGGCCGCAGCCGCTGCGACCGGGCCAACGCCACTTGTGTTCCGCGCGACAACCAAAGTGGGCGGTAAGGACTATGCCGTTACACCGCCACCCGTTGTTTTCGAGGTGATTGGTTCGAAGAAAGCCGAACCGAAAAAAGTGACCGAGAAGAAGTAAGTGCGCACAATGCACCTGCCACGATTACCGCATTGATCCATACACGCAGTCGGAGATTATGACTCATGAATCTGTTCGAGAAGTTTACCGCCGGGTTACCGCTTACCGAGTTTCTGGCCAAATATGGCAGCGACACGGACCGTGCCAAGTGGCAACGCGCCACCGAACAGACGCAACTGACCGATGCCCAAAAGCAACTCCTCGGGAAGTTCACTCGCCGCACAAATGTGCTCGTGCTGGCGGGTGCGTGGTGCGGAGATTGTGCGTCGCAGTGCCCGATCTTCGAGCGATTCGCCGAAGTGGCACCGATGCTCGTCACTCACTACTGCGATCGCGATGAGCAAGCCGACCTGCAAGAAACGCTCCGGATCAATGGCGGGAACCGCGTTCCGGTCGCGGTATTCTTTTCCGAAGACGGCCAAGAAGTTTCGCGTTATGGCGAGCGAACGCTCGCGCGTTACCGGCAGCTTGTCGGGCAGCTTTCCGGCGAAGGGTGCGCGACCGGTATTGTGAAGGGGAACGACCCGATCCAGCAACAGATTACGCAAGACTGGCTCAATGAATTCGAGCGCGTGCAATGGATACTGCGGCTCTCGCCGCGCTTGCGGAAGATCCACAACGATTGAAGTCACTGATTGGGCGAGCCGAGCCGCGTCAGCGGCCGGTTCGACAGTATCCCTTTTGAAAGTGTTGGGCGAGCCGCGGCAGCGGCCGGTTCGACAGCATTATCAATCTTCGTCCAGAGCGTCGCCCAGAACCTGTTCATTCACATAAATGGGGACTTTCGCGGTCACCGCCAACGCAATGGCGTCACTCGGCCGGCAATCGATCTCGATGAGTTCGCCCTCGCGACGCACGCGGAGTTTGGCGAAGTATGTGTGATCTTCCAGATCGCTAATGATGATGTCTTGCACTTCTCCGCCAAGTTGTTCCACCACCGAATGAATGAGGTCATGCGTCAGCGGGCGGGGCGATTGCATCCCTTTAACCCGCCGATCGATACTCGTGGCCTCGAAGATGCCGATCACAATCGGAAAGCTCCTTTCGCCTTCCACTTCTTTGAGGATAATCACCTGGTGATCGTCCACCTCGCTGATGATGATGCGGCGGAGTTCCATCTGCACAGGCACGGGTAACCTCGGGTTGCAGTGCAAAATAACGGGCGCGAAGCGCACAATAAGGGCCAGAGCCGGAACACGGAGCGGTTCTTGTTGCGAAGTGCATTTTACACGCCGAACTGGGATGTTCGATGCAAACGGTACTCTTGAGTGCAACTCCTTCGCACCCGGGCGACGATCTGCGTGAGTGCCTTGCTCGTGCCGGGTATGCGGTTCGCACTCATGCGCTGGGTTCCACGCCGCCGGCCGATTTCGCCGCAGTCGCCGTTGTGGCCATCGAAGTGGGTGAACGGCCCGAAGTGGCGGCGGCCCAAACGCGGCGCTGGCGCACGGAACTGGGCGATGAACTGATCCCCATCGTCTGGGTGTTGCCCACGATGAATGTCGTGGCGACATCGCAGGGACTGGTAGCGGGTGCTGACGCCGTGCTCGCGCGACCGTTTGACGCGTAAGTGTTTCTGGCCCAGGTGGCCACAGGGGTGCGCGCACGCGAAACGGCCGCACGCGTGTCCACGCGCGCCGCAGAATCGCGGTTGCTGGGCGAGCAGCTTAATCGGCTGTTCGTGCAAATGGATCACGCCCGTGCGGACGCCCGCAAGATTCAACTCGCATTGCTTCCGCGGCAATTTCCGGAGGCGGGCGGCGTTCGGTTCGCGGCTTGCCACCAGCCACGCGGTCGTTCCGGGGCCGATTTTTATCAGGTGAGTTCAGCTGGCGAAGGCAAACTCATTCTCATCGTGGGCGATGTGATTGGTCCGGGACCAGCGGGCGGGTTGCTCGGTCGCTTTGTGGCCCATACCGCGATCGAGGCCGCCAAACACTTGCCCCACGCCGGGGCAATTCTGAATCGCGTGAATCGAGAATTGCTGCGGTTGGAATTAACGGAAACGCCCCTCGTGGCACTGGTTGTCGCTCTGCTGAACAACGCAACGGGCGAACTCTCGCTGGCGCGAGCGGGAATGCCGGCTCCGGTGTTCGTGCCGGCCATTGGAGAGCCGCGAGAGCCGCGAGAGCCGAAGTTGCTCGCAGTGCCAGGGCCGTTCCTGGGCATAACCGAGACAACATACCTCACGCACACGGCTAGGCTTTCTGCTGGCGATCGGCTGTTGGTCGGCACCGACGGTACACGCCCCGATGGCGACCCTGGCCCCAGCGACGACGCCATCTTGCTTGCTGCCGCAACTCGGCACCGTGAGTTCGCGGGGCAGCGATTTGTGGACGCCATCGCGGCGGAACTGCTCGTCCACGTTCGCCACGACGACGACTTCACGCTCCTGTGCACCACGTTCGCCCCCAACTGATCACCAGTAGAGTTTGTCCAGGTTCACGTTGCCGCCGGTGAGGATAATTCCCACTCGTTTCAGGTTCGCCAGCGACCGGAACGTATCGGTCAACACCACCGCGACGCCCACTGCACCGCTGGGTTCAACGATCAGTTTCATCCGCTCCCAGATGAATCGCATCGCGGAGCGGATCTGGTCGTCGGTCACGGTGAAGACGTTCTCGACTTGATCGCGAATCACCGGCCAAGTGAGTTGCCCCAGACTCGTGAGCAAGCCGTCGGCGATGGTGTCCGGTGCGGTCTGTGGCACCCATTCCCCCGCCGCCTTGGATCGCGCCGCATCGTTCGCGCCAAGCGGTTCGGCTCCGAACACGCGAATGGTCGGCCGCATTCCTTTCGCCGCGATGCAACACCCCGCGAGAAGCCCGCCGCCGCCGACTGGTATCACAATCGCATCCAGATCGGGCACGTCTTCCAGTAACTCAATCGCTGCGGTTCCCTGACCGGCAATCACATCCGGGTGGTCGTAAGGCGGAATTAGCGTGGCACCGGTTTCTGCAACGATGGCGGCGGCGGTTTCTTCGCGTGCGGCGAGGTTCGGTTCGCACTGCGTGATGATGCCGCCATAGCTTTCCACGGCGGCTTTCTTCACGGCGGGGGCTGTTCGCGGCATCACAATGTATGCGGGAATGCCACGCACGCGAGCTGCTAGCGCCAGTGCCTGCGCGTGGTTCCCGCTCGAATGCGTAACCACACCGCGAGCCGCTTCGCGATCCGAAAGCTTCCGCACCGCGTTGGTGGCCCCACGATATTTGAACGCCCCGACCTTCTGAAGATTCTCGCACTTCAGGAAGATTCGCCGACCCGCGAGCGTATCGAGCGTTTCCGATGTCATGACCGGCGTGCGATGAATCGTGCCGGCAATGCGTGCTGCGGCCTCTTGGATATCGGCCAGAGTGGCGGCGTATGTTGTGTGCGTCATGTGGTTCGTCTTTCACTCGATCGGGCTGCTATTTCTTCGTCGCTTCACTCAACAGCCGTTGCAAGGTCGTGAAGGCGTCGGCCGGGTTAATCGGGAGTTCGAGGAACGCGAGTTCGCCACCGCCGCCGTGCTGAACTTTGTCGTCGGTCGCAGCGCGATCGCGGAAGTAGTCGCGTAACTTTTGCCCGGTCGATGCGTCAATCGTTTTCACGAACAGCCGCCCGCGTGGCTCTTCGCCGAACGAGATCGCGAGCAACGCCGCCCGCGCTTGTTTGAGAATCGGCAACCATTCTGGTTTCTGCGTTGCCGTTGCGGCGAGGCGAATCGCGGGCTTATCCGCCCAAACGCCATCGTCGGTTGCGGCCCAAATCGCGGCAGAAGGCGGCACGCGCTGCGCGATCATTTCCGCGAGCTTCGCCGGGAACTGCGACGCACCGCTGTCGTAGCCCCCGCGATCGAACGCCTCCAGATCCTTCTTCGGATCGAGGCCAAACACCCAGATAGTTGGCGATACGCGGGCCACAACGACAGGCAGATTTGCAAGCTCGCCATCGAAGCGCGTTCGCCCACCGGCTTGTGCCTTAACCTTCAATTGCTTCAGAAAGGCATCTTCATCGTCGTGCGGCCGGTTCAGCACCAGCACAAGTGTGAACCGAAGTTCGAACGCGGCATCGCCCAGGAATGCCCCGCCCGCGATGTGATCAATCTGCGGAAGCGTGAGTCCGAGTTCTCGCAGCGCATCCAGCAATCGTTCTGGCACGCCACCCTTGATGAGTAGTTCTCGCGGGTTCTGATCGGTGCGAACCGCGTATTCCAGTATCGGACCCATCTGCACACCAAACGCGACATTGCAATCGGCGGGAAGGTAACGGAGGCCCTGTAAGCGTGTGGCAGGCACCACTTCGCCGGCGCGGCGTGGTGTTGGCGTATCTTCCGGTGTGGGCGTGCGATCACTGGATTGCCGATACCACAGCCCTGCACCCAGGCCCAATAATCCCAGGGATAACGCGACCAGGATCGACCGCGTAACAGACCACCGGCCACGGGTCATGCGCGTAGCCCGGTGATCTTGCAGCGACGAAGGAAGTGCGGCCGGTGCCTCTGTTTCGGCTGCTTGCGTGCGTTCGATCTCCGTGAATGTGCGGATCGCGAATTGATCGCCGCAACGTGGGCACGTCGCACGATTGGCGACCGGCAGTTGCGGCAGCACGAACGCGGTATTGCACGACGGGCACGAGATGCGAAAGGCCATTCCTCACCCAGGGTCAGCGATAAGCGGCCGGCGAATCGGGCGTGTCACGCCGTGTTTGCTTCACCTCGTTCTCAAGCGACTTTTACGTCTCTGCGAATCCGTGCTGCTGTCGGTGATAAGGGCCATCGAAGTTCTGCGTGGACTTCGACCACTCGAATCGCCCATCCGTGGCCACCGGCTTCACTCTCGCCAGCAATGCTTCGGCTTCGGCTTTTGGCATCGGAGCGAAGTCACTCGCCGCAGCCACATCTTGCTGCAGCACTTTCATGGAATCGATGCCGACAACCAGCGTGCTAATGTCTTGTGAAAGTGCGAACCGAATGCATTCTTCCGCCGTCGCAATGCCGCCCGCCACCATTCGGCCGCCATTCTCCAGGTTCCCGCCACCAAGGCTTTTCATCCCGATGGCCGCGATGTCGCGCTTGCGTAATTCCGGCAGCACTTCGTGAATGCTGCTGCGATAGAAGTAGTCGCAGACATTCACCGGAAGCTGGCAAGTGTCCCAGTTATGCAGGGGAAGCATCTTCAGGAAGATGTCTGGGTGCTTGTGGCCGGTGAAGCCAATGAACCGCACCTTGCCCGCTTTCTGGGCTTCGATGGCCGCGGCGAGCGCTCCGCGTTCCACGAGCCATTCCGGGTCGTTATCGTAATTGATTTCGTGAAACTGCCACAGATCGATCACGTCGGTCTTCAAGCGGCGCAGGCTATCTTCGAGGTGTTGCTTGCTGGTTGCGGCGTCGCGCCCGCAGTTCTTGGTCATGAGGAAGACTTTCTCGCGGCGACCGCCAGAGGCCAGCGCCTTCCCCATGATCTCTTCCGATCGCCCTTCGTGATAATCCCATGCGTTATCGAAGAACGTAATCCCCTGATCGATGGCGGAATGCATGATCTTCTCGGCATCCGCGTCGATGGCGGGCTGACCGATGTGCCAGCCGCCCAGACAGAGAATGGATACATTCACGCCGGTCTTGCCGAGCGGCCGTGTGGGTATGGACATGGGTTATTACCTTGTGGAGTTGTGATGTCAGGCTAAACGATCGTCGCCCAGATCGAGCGGGCCATCGATATCGAAATCGTCGAACGCATCGCGGCGACGCGGCCGTGGCTTCTTCTCGGGCTTGGGTGGTGGGAGCGGTTCAAACCGATTGAGGATCGTTTCGATCACCCAGCAACCGCGGACATGGTTCACTATCTCCTTGGTGTGCTGTTCCGTTCCGCGACAGTGCCGCAATACCGCCTCTTCATCGCAGTCCGCATCGAGTAGGGCATCCGCGAGAATGGGCATGCGATCGAACGCGCGATCGTCAAAGATTCCCTGCGCCAGTAGAACCACGGTGGAACTTCGCCACGCGGGTTCAAATCGTGGCGGCGTGAAGGGGTTGCCCACGATCTCGCGCAGGTGGTTGGAGAGGGCTTTGCGACCTGTGCGTTCCCGGCGATCGTCGGCGTCGAAATCGGCGGCGGCCCCACGTTGCCGCGTGCCTTCCTCGATCTTCCGCACTTCTTCCACCGCGATGGCCTCGTACAGACGCTTGTTCTTCGCACCCGCAGCCTGATCCGCGACTTCATCACCTTTGGCTTTCATCCGCAGGGCATTGTTCGCGGTGCGATTGGCGTTGGTGCGTGTCTCGGCGGCTTGCTCGACACACTGACGAATGAGGAGGATCATCTCCTCGTTCGGTTCCGTGTAGAGCGAACGAACGGCCTGTGCCGCTTCCGTCAGTGCTTCGGCAATCCACTGAATCGCATTGCGCGAATTGCGGCTTGCGGCCTGAAAGAGTGGAAACGCGGGGGCCAGTTGGTTGGGTCGCGAAAGCACAGGCGCATCCAGGTCGGCCGCATCGGGATCGCAGGACTTCACAATCTGGTGCTGCGCGAGTTCGGCCGCACCGACTGCTTCAGGTACGGCCGCATCGATCTTCGCAACCCATTCCGCCCGCGTACGAGCGGGAAGGGGGTGCGAGGCTTGCTCCGCGAATTCAATCGCCTCACGCAGCACGCCCTCCGGGAGCAGATCCCAGAGCCGCCGCGTGAATGCGGCCGATAGCAGCACCCATTGCCGGGGCGAGAGCCGGTCGGCCACGAATTCGAGCATTGCTTCGCCGTCGGTCCCGGTCAGCCATTTGATTTCGTTCATCGTTGCCCAACGCGTGCGGTTCGCAAGAATCGTTAACCTAGCCACGGCCCAGTACGGAATCTACCACCCAGTTGCCACGAACATGCACATTTCCGGGCACTCTGCAGCATTCTAGCATGGCTTCATCTTCGCAACCGGCATCTTGAAGGGCATCGGCGAGAATGGGCGTAGTCGAGAAGTCGCCGGATTTATCGATCTGTTTTGCAAGAGCGGTAACAGTGGAGGTAAGCCAGGTTCGATCGATTCGCGGCTTGTAGTTAGGGGGTGGGAAGATATCGCGGAAATAGGCGGCTTGCGTGGCGCGAACGGCTGCGAAGGCGGCGTTCCAGGCTTCGTGCCACGCATCGGTTGTTGGATGTCCGGGTGGTGCGGGACCAATGGCGTGAGTAGCCAGGGCTTTGGCGGCGCTTCGAGACGATTCGATCGGGTCTGCACTGGTCGCGTTAATCGCATGCTGGCGGGGAGTGATCGCCGGGTAGATCATCCTCACTTCGGAAGCCCGCAGATCAGCTTCCGAAGCGCGGCCCTCAGCGAAACGCTCGCGGATGCGTACGGCGCTGTGGGCATCGGCTGGGAGCAACTCCCACACTTGCCGCACGCAGGCGCAGCCAAAGAGGATGAGTCGGCGGGCGATGGGGGGCGCAAGCGGCGGCGGCGGATTGCCGTATGGATAGGGCCACCGCGGGTTCACGGATTCGAGTAAGAGATCGGGGCTTGTGGCTGCGAACCAATCGATCGGGGTCATCGTGTCAAGCCTTCCCGAGCAATAGATCTACAACCCAACATCCGCGAACGTGAACCAATCCTTCATCGCGACAGTGAGAAAGCACGTCCTCGTTCTCGCAACCCGCATCTTGAAGCGCATCGGCCAGGATGGGCATCGGGCTGAAATCCTGTGTCGTATAGAGTTGCTGCGCGAGTGAAACCACCGTACTCGTTAACCACGCGGGATCACGTGTTATCGAACGATAAGGGTTCCCCACGATGTCGCGGAACAGGGAAGCCTGTTGCTTCGACTCCTTTTTCGAACCGGTAGGAGATAAGCCGAATGCCACATCGTGGACACAACTGAATACCAGATATTCAAAGTCTTCATCGAGTCGCTTCATGGCCGATACCGGTTCGGCTGCGGCGACCATACCGAACGCCAACCCGCGTTCCGGCCCGCTCGAAGTTGTGGAGGCATACTCTTCGAGCTTGCGATACGCAGAACGAATCTTCGACCCATCGAACGGCGTATCGGGTTTAACCGCGTCGCCATAGTGTGCGGTAAGCAGATTCACCACGGGGCGAATGGCCTCGTGTTGCAGGTATTCCGGATGACGGCAGCAGCACGCCAGCATCAGCAACCGGGCCTTTCGCTCGGTGTGTCGGTAGTCGTAGAAATCGTTCATGCTCTCAGGATTGGCGCTGCGGAGCCACTGCTTTTCGGTCATCGCGCCCTCCCGCGTTCGCTGGATCGGATCTTTTGTTTGGTATCGCCCAAGCGCGGTCCTCGCGCGTTACGTCGCACGGAACCGCACAATTGAGTGAACAGTTGCAGCCCGGATTGCGGCCCCTCATTCCGTATGCGTAATGCGTTCTTCTGTGCTCCCTCCGAATAATTCACCATAAGCGTGAAATTTTCATCTGCCACCATCATTGTTTCAGTTTGGGATATTGTTTCACGGAGGGGGGTCCGGGTAGTGAATGAATGAATCCGCAGTCGCCGCGACTGGTCTCCATAGCGACGCTGCGGTGTGCAACTCCGCTGCATCGCTCGCACGCCGAAATCCTCCCGTAGTTCAGCTTATTCTACCAAATGACAAAGCCGAGGGCGTGTGCCCCCGGCTTCGTTGCGTGCGATCCGGGTACAGGTGCTCCCGGCTGTGCTACGAGTGATCAGAGCAGTTCTTGCACCGTGTTGCGATCGTCGAGGATGTACATCGGACGGCCGCTGCCGTTGGGGAAGGTATAGGCTGCGTCGATGCCCATGGATTGATAGATGGTGCTGAGTAAGTGCGGAACCTTGTATGGCCGATCTTTGGGGTATTCGCCGCGTGCCGAACTGGCTCCCACGGCCTGACCCATCTTCAGACCGCCACCCGCCACCAACGCCGACATCACCGGGCTCCAGTGATCGCGGCCCGCATCGGAATTGTTAACCTTCGGCGTACGGCCGAACTCGCCCCACACCACCGTTACCACGTCGTCTTCCATTCCACGTTCGTGCAGGTCTTCAATCAGGTTGGCGATGCCGCGATCGAGGTTCGGCAGTTGGTTCTTCAGTGTCTTGAAGTTGCTGCTGTGCGTGTCCCAGCCGCCATAGCTCAGGGTCACGCAGCCGACACCCGCTTCCACCAGGCGGCGAGCGGTGAGGAACTGCTCGATCCCCTTGTAACGGTCGCGGGTTTGTGGGGCTTCCTTCTTCAAGTCTAAGGCATTTCGAACCGTGCCGGAGGCGATCATGTCGAACGCGCGACCAGCGAAGGTGTCCATCCCCTTCATGGTGCCGCTCGCATCGATGTCGCGGCGAATGGTGTCGAACTGACCGAGCAAGTTCTTACGGTCATCCATCTTGTCGGGAGTGAGTCCGCCGGTCAGGCGAAGGTTTTCGAGGCCGGGGCCGCTGGGTGTGAACGGGCGGTGCGCGACGCCCAAATAACCTGGTTCGGTTCCCATGCTGCCGCCGCCTCGCAGGCTCACGAAGGGCGGAACATCGTTGGACGCTCCGCTGCGGAGTTTGGACACCACGGACCCGAAACTTGGGTGCCCAGCCGTGCGGTTTGTGTTCTCGCTGTAGCCGGTCATCACCAGTGAATCGCTGTGTTCATCGACCGAGATGAGCGAGCGAACGACAGCCAGTTTGTCGAACATCCGCGCTTGCATCGGCATGTGTTCGGAGATATGCACGCCGGGCACGTTGGTGCGAATCGGCTTGAACTCCCCGCGAAACTCTGCCGGTGCTTCGGGTTTCAGATCCCACATATCCATGTGAGAAGGGCCACCCGGAAGGTAAATCATGATGGCCGCTTTGTGCGAAGTTGGTCGCGTGCTGGCATCTTGGCCCGCTTTCGCGCGAAGCACATCCGCGAGCGTGAGGCCCGCGCCAAATGCGCCGATTTGTAGGAAGTTCCGGCGATTGATACCGTCGCAGTACTTTTGCTTGTCGCCCCAAATTGTGAACATGGCGGGTCTCCGAATGGAGGTACAGGTGGGATGGTGAGGAGTGTAAGTAACCGAATCGGTGCTATTCAGGCTGATCTAACATTGAACAGAAGCAAATACTAACTCGACCGCTACAGCGTAGCAATCGGAAAGTATGAAACTTTCGAGCAACCGGGTGGTTCCGAAGAATAGAAGAACAAGAAAGAACTCTGCGAACAGTTAAGAGCGTAGAGATAAGCAACTGTCGGGCAGGCGTGAACGAACTGAGTTTTTGGCTTTGCAGAGAAACAACACGACCGAGCCATGGCCCGGTCGTGTTCGCATTCGCGTTGAAATCTCGCGTTCGCATCTACAGCGATTAGCGGCCGATCCCGGTGAAGTCCACATTCACCCGCTCACCTGCCCGGAACGGCACCTTTTGCGTAAACGTTTCCTTGTGACCGTTGCGAACCATCTCCGCTCGCATCAAGTATGCGAATTCCTGACCGTTGGGCAGTGGGGGAGTGCTGAACTGGCGAACCAGTTCATCCGAAGGACTTTGGCGATTGTCCACGAACAGCGTCGCCCCTGCTGGCATTTTCACGGTTATCATCGCCCGGTTCGTTGTCGGTGTGATTGTGGGCACTACTGGTGTGGCGAGTGCGGGCGTTGCAGGTGGCGTAACCGCTGCTGGTGCAGGTGGCGTAACGGCAGGCATCGCAGGTTCTGCAACTTTCGGGGAAGTTGTGGCTTGAGTGAGCGACACTGAAGGAACCGCCGGGTGTTTCTCCACGGAGGTGGGCGTTGCCGCGACCGCCGTGGTTGAAGGAGCGGGTGTGGGTTTCTTTTCAGGCGCTGCTTTGGCTGTCAGATCCGTGAACTCGACCGAGAAAGTCGCTCCTGCCCGAACCGCCACTTTCTTGGTCACGCTCACGAGTTCACCACCTCGCTCGTATTCCACGCGAAACCGATAAGTGAATTCTTGACCCTGCGGCAATTCCGGAGATACGAATTTCCGTTCCACACCCGTGAGATTCAAAGCCCGAGCATCCGCATAGAGTTTCGCATCCGCAGGTAGGCTCACGATCACCGTGGCGCGATTGGTGGCGCGGCTACTTGTCATTTGAGCCGCCGTGCGATCAATGTTTGCGTTGTTATTGTTGGCTTGTGGTGCATTGCTCATTGGCGGCGCGACTTCTGGCGGAGCGTACGGAATGTTTGATGGTGGCATGGTACCAGGCATCGCACCTGGGAACCCTGGCGTCATTCCCGGAATCATCCCCGGTGTCATGGGATACGATGGATACGATTCGAACGCCGGAGCCGGAGCATTATATGGCATGCTGCCATAACACGATAAGCCGCCGTTGAACACCGGGGTGTACGACACTGGCGGCCCCCCAAAGCACGAGTACGCACCGGAACCAAAGCAAGATGCTGCAACCGATCCGGTGCACCCAAAGCCGCTACCGGTGCAACCAAAACCACTGCAGCCACTCCCACCGCAGCAGCCCGTGCCGCCAGAGCAGCCCGTGCCACCAGAACAACCGCTGCCGCTGCCGCGATCGAACAAGCGGCGAACCCGAGTTCCAAAACTGCTGCCGCTGCAACCATGCGATTGTGAACTTCCTGAGCACCCAGCGGGCGAAGCAGACATGCCCGAACAGCCGCCACTGGAAGCGGCTATGCCGGAACAGCCGGCCGGAGAAGCCGACGCACCCGAACAACCGCCGAAGCAACTGTATTTGGGTGCCCACGATCCATAGCACCCGGCAGTTGACGCTGAAGTGCCCGAACTACCGTGGCCGCTGAACATATTGCGGAAGAAGCCGTTAAACTCTGTCGCATCTGGGCTGGAGGTCATGGCAGTCATCAAGACAAGGCTGTACATCGTAGTCCCACTTTAATCCGGGGGGGTATAAGCGAACTGTACTGTGAACATAAACTGGGAAAGAAGGGCGGTCAAAATCACTTGAGGAAAAGATTACATATCGGCGAAGGGGCCGGGCTTGAGTCCCGCGTGATGCTTGCAGTGGGTATAATCGACACATCCTACGCTCGCACCCGGCCCCCCTGCCGCGTGGCTCTGGTGTGGTGTTCCGGCGTGAACTGTGGTACGGGTTACAAGGTCGCGATCAGCCAATATCGAAATCTTGATCGGAACGATGGGAGGGATATCTGCGATGCCACTGCGGAACCTGGTTTGGTTGCTGATCGTCCCCGCTCTCGTCGGGTTGGGAATGGTCGTGGGATACGGCGCCCCCGCCCCGGACGAAGATTACCGCCTCGTCCGCCGCTTCGTGGAAGTGATGGCAGAGGTAGATGCGAACTATGTGCGTGAGTTGAACCCACAAGAGCGCGAGCAGTTCGTCGAGAACGCCATCAATGGCGGGTTGAAGCAACTCGATCCGCACTCCGTGTTCTTGAACGAGAAGCAACTCGGCATGTTCGAGACGGAGAATGAAGGCGGCTTCGGCGGCGTGGGCATTATGCTTGGCCAAGATGCCACCACAAAGCGTCTGAAGATCTCGTATCCGCTGGCAGGCACACCGGCCTATGATGGCGGGTTGATCGCCGGCGATTTGATCACCAAGATTAACGATCAAGATACGCTCAACATGACGACCGAGCAGGCCACCAAGCACATCAAGGGCGAGTTGGGCACGCCGGTCACACTGATGATTTCGCGCAATGGCCGCGAGTTCCCGGTTTCACTCAAGCGGGCGCGAATCGAACTTCACCCCGTGTCCGGTGCTTCGCGCAGGGCCGATGATCCCACGAAATGGAACTGGTTCATCGATCCGCAAAACAAGATTGGGATGATCCGCGTGAGCACATTCAACGAACTCACCACAAAAGAAGTCGAAGCCGCCGTCAAGGATATCGAAGCAGCGGGTGGGCGTGGACTGATACTGGACCTGCGTGAGAACCCGGGCGGCTTGCTCGGCGAGGCCATTCACGTCGCGGATCTCTTCCTCACCGAAGGAAAGATCGTGACGACCATCGACCGCCGCGGGGGCGACAAGACCACCTCCGCACACGGAGCCGGCACCATCTTCCTGCCAGCCGAACGGATGCCGATGGTCGTGTTGGTGAACCGCGACAGTGCCAGCGCCAGCGAGATCGTTGCGGCGGCGCTTCAAGATAATGGCCGTGCCTTGGTTGTGGGCGAACGAACCTACGGTAAAGGAAGCGTGCAAAGCATCTTCCGCCTCGCGCCCGATCAGAAGTCTGCCGTCAAACTCACTACGCAAACGTGGTGGCGGCCCAACGGCAAAAACATGGACAAGCTCAAAGCTCCCGCCGATCGCCCAGATGAATGGGGCGTAAGCCCCGACGAGGGAATGAACGCCGAGATGACCGAAGCGGAATATCTCCGTTTCCGTGTCGAACTCCAGAAGCTCGATTACGTGGCCGGAAAGCCGGATGTAGTTGGGCCGAATCCGCCGCCCGCGCCACCCATCATGGGCCGCGACGGAAAGCCGATCGCCGACGAAAGCAAGGCGTTCGAAGATAACCAATTGAACAAGGCATTGGACTATCTGCGAAAGAAGCTCGCAGGCATTGGCGCGATTCCGAACAAGCGATTGCCCGATGGCGTGCTTCCTGCGTAGACATTGCGCCAGAGGATGAACGAGTGAGTGAGAACGACGAGGACATGGCCACACCTGACGATGCCGCACCTGAAGGCAAGCAAGAAGGCGTGCCGGCGGCTTCGTCTCCACTATTGGCCACACCTACCCCGCTGACCGCTTCGCAGATTCTGTTCGAGGATCATCACCTTCTCGTCGTGAACAAACCCGCCCCGTTGCTCACGCAAGCGCCGCCAGGAATACCCAGCTTGGAGGCAATGGCGAAGGCGTATATCAAAGAGAAGTATGCCAAGCCGGCGGGTGTGTATCTTGGCATGCCGCATCGCCTCGATCGCCCGGTGAGTGGCGTTGTCTGCTTCGCACGCAACACCAAAGCCGCGCAGCGTATTCACTCGCAGTTCCAGGAACACAAGGTTCGCAAAGTGTATTGGGCGTTTGTTGAAGGCGACGTAACGCCTGATGTGGGTGTGTGGGAAGACTGGATGCGAAAGCTCGCAGATCAAGCGAGAGTGGAGCGAGCGAACGAGGGCGAACCGGGGGCCAAACTGGCAATGCTCGAATACCGCGTTCTCCGCAAACTTGCCGGAGCGACCCCCACGACACTCGTGGAACTCGCACCGCTAACTGGCCGCATGCACCAACTGCGAGTGCAGTCGGCGTGGCGTGGCCATCCGGTGATCGGCGATGTGACATACGGCAGCACACGTACATTCGGCCAACCCGCGGAGTTGCCACGCGATCGTGTGATCGCTCTGCATGCTCGCAGCCTGAGGTTCACGCACCCGTTCACCCAGAAGGAAGTGACCTGCATCGCACCGCCCCCGGAATACTGGGAAGCGGTGTCCGGAAGTCTTGAACAAGAAGACTTACACCGCGAATCGAGCCATCCGGCGTGATCGCCCCGGCACACGCTTGAAACTGCGTGCGAAATCATATGCGAGGTAGTGCGTGTGACGGTGCCCATCCCTGAATTCGCTCTTATTCTGCTCATTGGCCCCAGCGGGAGTGGGAAGTCCACGTTCGCACGCAAGCACTTCAAAGCCACGGAAATCCTGTCGTCCGACTTCTTTCGTGGCATCCTGGCCGACGATGAGAGCGATCAAACGGTGTCGGGCGAGGCGTTCGAACTCGTTCACCTCGTTTGTGCGAAGCGATTAGCCGCCGGTCGGCTCACGGTGATCGATGCGACCAATGTTCGCCCGGAGAATCGCAAATCATTCGTCGATCTGGCACGCAAGTACCATGCCCAATTGGTGGCGTTGGTGTTCGATCTGCCGGTTGAGCTTTGCCACAGCCGTAATCTGCAGCGTGTCGCCGAGCGGCCCTTCGGGGCGCATGTCATTCATCGCCAATCGCAGGAACTGCGGCGCTCACTGAACAAACTGGACGATGAAGGTTTCCGCCGTGTGACGGTCTTCCGCAATGAGCAAGAGGTGAACGCCGCCGAGATCGTGCGTTACCCGCTGCCGGTGAATAAGAAGCCGGATATTGGGCCGTTCGACATCATCGGCGATGTGCATGGCTGCCTCACGGAACTGCTCGCGTTGCTCGAAAAGCTCGGCTACACGCTCCGACAAACCGAGAGCGGCTGGCAAGCGTCGCATCTCGCAGGGCGAAAACTCGTGTTCGTCGGCGATCTATGCGACCGCGGGCCAGACACACCGGGCGTGTTTCATCTGGTCATGGAGGTGTGCCAGCGTGATGCGGGCTACTGCGTGGTCGGTAACCACGACGACAAACTGCTTCGGTGGCTCAAAGGCGACAACGTGAAGCTCTCGCATGGGTTGGCGCTTTCGGTGGAGCAGTTCGAACGCGAACCGCCGGAACTTCGCGAACAAGTGCGTGAGTTCCTCATCAAGTTGCCCACCCATCTGATGCTCGATGGCGGGCGGTTGGTGGTCGCCCATGCAGGCCTCACCGAAGAGATGCAGGGGCGCATCTCCGGGAAGGTGCGGGCGTTCGCGCTGTATGGGGACACCACGGGCGAAAGCGATGCATTCGGTCTACCGGTGCGACGCAACTGGGCGGAACGCTATCGCGGGCGAGCGGCAGTGGTGTATGGCCATACTCCGGCATTGCTCCCGGAGTGGGAGAACCGCTGCATCTGTATCGATACCGGTTGCGTGTTCGGCGGGCGACTCACGGCACTGCGTTACCCCGAACAAGAACTGATCTCGGTGCCCGCACTGCAAGAATATGCCGTCTCGAAGCGGCCGCTGCAGTTGCCCGAGATCGCGATCCCGGAGAACACCAACACTAAACCAACTGTGACCGAACACTCACGATTGCCCGATCGCGATTCGCGGGCCGCGTCTTATGATCTGCCCGATCTCGCCGATGTGATTGGCCGGCGCACCATCGAAACGCCGTTTGCGGGCAACGTCGTCATTCGCGAGGAGAACGCGGCCGCAGCACTCGAAGCGATGGCCCGGTTCGCGGCCGATCCGCGCTGGCTGATCTACCTGCCGCCCACGATGTCGCCGGTCGAAGCGTCGCCGTTGTCGGATTTCCTGGAACACCCGGCCGAGGCGTTCGCGTATTTCCGAAAAGAGGGCATCGAACGCGTTGTATGCGAGCAAAAACACATGGGTTCGCGGGCCGTGGCGATCGTGTGCCGCGATCAAGCCAGCGCTCGCCGGCGTTTCCACATCGAAGGAGATGAAGCGGGAATTGTCTACACACGCACCGGTCGCCGCTTCTTCGACGATTCCGCAACGGAAGCGGGCTTCTTGGAGTGCATCCGCGAATCACTCACGCAACGAGACTGGTGGGCACGGTTCCACACAGACTGGTTCGCGTTCGATGGCGAACTGATGCCGTGGTCGGCCAAAGCTCAGGAGTTGTTACGCCGCCAATACGCAGCAACCGGTAGCGCGGCGCGTGCCGCACTCGCAGAGGTAAGCCATGCCTTCACGCACGCAGACCCCGAAATACGCGAGTCACTGGCCGAACTGGCATCGCGGTTCGCGGCAAAACGTGAGCACGCCAATCACTTCGTCGCGGCGTATCGGCGTTACTGCTGGCCCGTGGAATCGCTAGCGGATTTCAAGTTCGCGCCGTTCTTTCTGCTGGCAACTGAGGGGAAGACGCACTTCGACCAAACGCACGAATGGCACATGCAAACGCTCGCAGAACTCGCGAACTCCTTGCTCATTGCCACCCCGTGCCACACCGTGGACCTGACCGACGCCGCACAGGTTGAAGCTGCGACCAACTGGTGGCAGGGGCTAACCGACGCAGGCGACGAGGGCATGGTGGTGAAACCCCTCGACGTGCTCGCACGCGGGCGGCGATTCTTTGTTCAACCGGCGCTCAAAGTGCGGGGTCGCGAATACCTTCGCATCATTTACGGCCCGGATTACCTGATGCCCGAAAACGTGAGCCGATTGAAGCGCCGATCGGTGGGTGCGAAGCGTGGGCTGGCGTCGCGTGAGTTCGGTTTGGGAATGGAAGGGCTAGAGCGATTCGTGCGGCGTGTGCCGTTCCGTGAAGTTCACCAGTGCGCGTTCGCGGTGCTCGCTCTGGAAAGCGAACCGATCGATCCACGCCTGTGAAACTCGTCTTTGCGTGAATGAACGCGAGGTGGGCTGCGATACCACAGACCACTGGGGATTGATTCATTCACTACAGGCACCCCCCTCCGCGAAACAATATCCCGAACTGAAACCATCAGATGCTGGCGAAAGTTTCGCGCGTGAGGCGAATTTCGCGAACGATTACGAATTCGACATCACAAATGTTCAGTATCTCGCAATAATCTCGGCCACAAACAGTTCACTCGTTTTTGGAAAGCTCTACCAAGCCAAGTAGAGTAAAATCAACCATCCCGCCTGCCGTTCGCAAGCGATCCGCATTCGCACCGCTCACGCCTCTCGCGAGATAATCTCATGCGCTGGCTGGTGATCACGCTCCTGGCACTCACAGGCACTGCACACGCACAGGCCGATGCGCCCGTTGCAATAACAACAGCGGAACAATCGCCGGAACTGGCACCGTCACCGTCGTTTGCAACGGAAATCATTCCGCTGCTGACAAAAGCGGGGTGCAACCAGGGCGCATGCCACGGCAAAGGATCGGGGCAGAATGGGTTCCGCCTGTCGTTGCGTGGGTTCGCCCCGGAACAGGATCATCGCTGGATCACGCGGGAGTTTAGCGGTCGCCGAGTGGACCCGACCAGCCCCGAGGCCAGTTTGTTGTTGCAGAAAGCATGCGGGCAAGTGCCCCACGAGGGCGGGCGGTTGTTCGCTGTGGGCAGTCGCGAGTATCGCCTGCTGTTGGACTGGATTCGTGCGGGCCAACCAGGGCCAACCAAGACAGACATCGCGGTGTCGCAGTTGGAAATCACGCCCGCATCGCAGGTGCTTCAGCCCGGCGAAGAAGTTCAGTTGGTCGCCACTGCCACCTTCGCCGATGGCACGAAACGCGATGTCACATGGCTCACGAAGTTCGATTCCAACGACCCCGCATATCTGCAAGTCTCGCCGTCCGGGAAAGCGAAGGCGCTCCGCAACGGGGCCACGGCTGTCCGGGCGATGTTCCTGACCGAAGTCGCAGTCACGGTGTTCGCCATGCCGTTCGATCGACCGATCGATGCGAAGCGATTCGAAAGCGCGAACAACTTCGTGGACACGCATGTGTTCGCCAAACTCAAGCAACTCCGCATCGAGCCATCAGATCATTGCAGCGATGAAGAATTCATCCGGCGGCTGTTCCTCGATGCGTGCGGCGTTCTCCCAAGTGTGGCGGAAGTGACCGCGTTCGTTGCCGACACCGATGCCGCCAAGCGGGCGAAGCTCATCGATTCGGTGTTGCAACGGTCCGAGTTCACCGATTACTGGACCTTGCAACTCGCGGACCTGTTCCAGAACCGCAAAGAACGCGATCACGATGTGCGGGGCGTGAAGGGCGTGCGTCAGTTCCACGATTGGCTTCGCAGGCAAGTGGCCGCCAATCGCCCGTGGGACAAACTCGCACGCGATGTGTTAATGGCGAGCGGCACGAACACCGAGAACCCGGCCGTTGGCTACTACATCGTAACCGTGGGTGAAGCGAAGCAAGGCGAGAAATCCGAAGCGCCGGAGTCCATCGCACAGGCGTTCCTCGGCACCCGCATTGGCTGCGCTCGCTGCCACAATCACCCGCTCGAACGCTTCACTCAAGACGACTTCTACCACTTCGCCGCCTACTTCAGCCGGGTGAAACTTGATCGCAAAAAAGCCGCCGACGGGCCAACGATGTTGCGGGTGTCGCATCAAGATCCCAAGCAGAACGAGAAGCCCGTGGGCGTGGTGCAACCGCGCACCGGTATGTTCATGAAGCCGCAGCCACTCGATCGAAGCCGAAGCGAGGTGCAACCCAGCGATGATCCGCGTGCCATCCTGGCGAAGTGGATCACCGATCCGAGCAACGAATACTTCGCCGGGGCCATGGTGAACCGCGTTTGGCAGCATTACATGGGCGTCGGGTTGGTCGAACCGGTGGACGATCTGCGTGCCACAAACCCGCCAACGAATCCGGAATTGTGGGTGGCGCTGAAGGCCGCGTTCGTGAAAGAACGGTTCGATCTGCGAGCGATCATGCGGGTGGTGTTGAACTCGCGAGCGTATCAACTTTCCAGTTCCACCCGAGCCGGCAATGAAACCGATGCCCGCTTCTACTCGCACTATTACGCCCGCCGCCTGCCTGCGGAAGTGATGCTCGACGCCATCTGCGACGTGACCGGCGTGCCCGAGCGATTCGATGGTTACCCGCTTGGCGTGCGTGCGGTGCAAGTGCCGGACCCCGGCAGCGCATCGTATTTCTTGCGTGCCTTCGGCCGCAGCGACCGCGTGACCGCCTGTGCCTGCGAGCGATCGGGCGAAGTCTCGCTTCCCGCCGTGCTGCATCTGACCACCGGCGATACCGTAACGGGGAAGATCAGCAATAGCGCATGGCTGAAGGATCTGCTCAAGAACGAGACAAACGACGATATCGCTTTCGATCAACTCTTCCTGCGGACCATCGCTCGCAAACCCACCAGTGCCGAACGGGCGAAGATCAAGGAGTTGTTGAAGGCCCACGATCGTGGCGAAGTCTACCGCGATCTGTTCTGGGCGCTCATCAACACCAAGGAATTCCTGTTCAATCGCTGAACTCGGCTTTCCAGAAGCTATCTATTCGAATGGGCGAACGAAATGAAAGAACAGCCACTACGCAGTGGCTGTTCTTTTGCTTTGGCAGGCAGTGTGGTGAATAACTGCCCACACTCACATCTACGATGCGATCAGGCCCTTCGCGCTCAAGTAGTTAATCACCATCGCAACACCTTCTTCAACGGTGTGCTTCGAGGCATCGAAGGTGATTTCCGGGTTCACGGGTGGCTCGTAAGGGTCATCCACTCCCGTGAAGCCCATCCCTTTCCCTGCGGCCACCGCGTCGCGGGCTTGCTTGTACAGGCCCTTGGGGTCGCGCTGTTCGCAGCACGCGATCGGCGTATCGAGATACACTTCGATGAACGGAATCGCCCCGGTTTTGCTCTGTTCGTGAATCTTGCGGGCCGCATCGCGGTCTTTGCGGTAGGGGCTGATGAAGCTCGTTAATGCCAGCAAGCCCGCGTCCGCGAAGATCTTTGCGACTTCACCAATGCGGCGAATGTTCTCTTCGCGATCCGCGGCGCTGAAGCCCAGACCAAAGCGCTTGGCTTGTTCCTCGGAATAGCCGCGGCTGTCCATCAGGATCTTCGGGCCGGCGTTCAAGCCAAACCGGATGTTGTCGCCATCGAGCACATAGGCGGGGTGCCCGCGTTGAATGAGCACCTGCTCCACGGCAACCGCAAGCGTGCTTTTGCCAGAACCCGAAAGACCCGTGAACCAGAGTGTGGCTCCGGATTGTTTCAGCAGGGCTTTCCGTTCTTCCTGCGTTACCGTTCCGGCGTGGTAATAGACCTGTGTCGGTTTGATTTCGGACATCGTGCGTTTCGCTCCGCTCATAATTATCGAACGACAGATACCAACTCACAAACTATGGAATGTGGCCGCGGCTAGCTTTGCAATTTGGGCCCTGCGGGGTTGTGAAGTCGCATCGCGTTGTGCATCGCGTCATGGCCCGGCAACGCGGAACTCCATCGGGGCCGAGCGAACCACCCGGCGACTGGTCGGATCGCGCACTTCCACCGCAACGGTATACACTCCCGGCGTGGTCGGCACCGGAAAAGGATACAGCAGATGGAAATCGCGAATGGGGCCGCGTGTATAGCGTTTCGTCTCGAAGCGAACCACGGGCACAAGCTGCTTCCAGTTCTCTCGGGCCGGTTGTTCCACGAATCGGCCATGTGCGTCGCGCACTTCAACCGTGGTAAGCGTTTGTGTTAAATGCGTCTCGCCTTGCGGCCCCACTTCGGGCTGGCTCACCAGGTGCCGAATCTCCAGATACAGTTGCGCCTGATCGTTCGGGCGATAGGGCTGCCCCTGCGGCCAGGGATCGTAGCGACCGAAGCCGGACACCTTGCGACACAAAGCCATGTTCTCGATCCGCAGTGCGGCCAGGTGCTCCAGTTGAGCCGCTGCCGCGTGGAGTTGCTCGGCCAACACCGCAACGGCAACTGGATCGGAAGCGACATCGATCGTCGCCCCGCGAGCCAGAATCGGCAACACCGCCAGCACGAGTTCTTGATTCGGCGGCTGCAGTGGTTTCAAGGCATCAATCGCACGATCTTGGCGACCTTCGATATAAGCTTGAACGGCGGCCAGGATGGCGGATTCGCCCGGTGGAGTCCAGGGTCTGATGGTGCTGGGCGGGCGAAGCGGAGGGAACAGCCCCGGCGAAGTGCTCGTGATGGTCATCGCCGCAACGGTCGAATGCGGCACCGGCACTTCATCGGGTTCGGCGGTGGGCTTTTGGGTTGTTGTTGCGCTGTCTTTTAGAGGCGGCTGAATCGCTACGGTTTCGCCCGGTCGGGTTGGTAACGACGGATACACTTTGAATTCGCTCTGCGCTTTCACTGTGAGAAGTTGCTTCATTTCCGCCTGCATGCGGTCGCGCTCTTCGGGCGACGTGATGGGCACGGGGCGAGATTGGAAGGTTACGCAAGCCGGGAAGAGCAGGCAAACCGCGGCGGCAGCTAACAAGAGCTGAGTTCGGCGGTGGGCGGTCATTCGTGACCCTCGGACCGATCGGCGAGTGCGCATTACACAGGCAGCGCGAAGAACCCGCCATACCCGTGCTGCTCCTCCGCGCCAAGACCCACTGTGTGAAGATGTCGCTCACGCCGCGATTCTTCAGATCCGTCAGGCATGCGAGCCAGAACTTGGCACCTTCGGTCTCGCTCAGCCACAGGCCCAACAACTCCTTGCGGCCCTGCAAATTCACGCTGATGGCGACGTACATATGGCGACGTACATCATGTGTTGCGAGACACGCCCGTTTTCGCCACACATGCACCACGAATGCCATGAAGTGGGGTGCCATGCACCGAGAAACCACTTGCCTTGCTAACATACCCCGCGATAATCGCAGTAGCATCGAACCCACAAACCAGGAACAAACCCATGAAAGCGATCGCGTTTGCGGCTGTCCTGCTCGCTGGCACCGCCGCAGCCCAGGACACAAAGCCGGAGCAGGAGGAGAGAATGGTCCCGTGCGAACTGGACCGCCTCGACAAGTCGTGGAACCTCACGCTGAAGGCGGCACGCGTGAAGGTGGTGAAGAAGGACAGCCTTGGTGATATGAAGTTCAAGGAACCCAAGTTGCTCACCGAACTCCACGTCACGCTTGAGTTCGCCAAGGAACCAGGGTTGATCAAGGAGGTCCGCCGGATCTTCATCACCGAGTCCATGCTGCCCAAGCCGGGGCAGCCTGCCCTCAAGGACTCGCACATCCAGCTCTACGTACACGACGAAGAGGATGTGGTGTTGGGGAAGTTCAACCCGCAAGCCATCGAAGGTGAGATTACCGGTAAGAAGGGCGACGCCTTTCGGCTCGTGTTCTATTGCGATCCGGAATTTGCCAAGAAGGTCAAGAAGTTGGACTTGCGGCGAAGCGACGACAAGTGAGATCGAGGCAATGTGGGTAATCGATAGATTCAAGCGTGGGAATGCCCACTCTAGAAGACAAGCGGTTTCATGAACGTGTTCGCACCCCGCAAACTATTCCCAAGTGGCCGAACCCCCCAAAGAGTTCGGCCATCAGGTCACAAATCGATAACACCGATACGCTAGCTTCTCAGCCGACTTGGCACGAGATCTCAGTGATCAAAGATCAGGAAATCGATACCGATTCCGATCACTGAGCACAGCTCCCCTTAATTGATGGACCAGTCGAAGCGGATGGCTTTGTTCTTGTGGCTCCGGCGTTCTTGCCGGAGTTCTTACTTCTTGTGGCTCCGACAGTTGTTGCCGGAGAAACTACTTATCGATCAGCAGCATATCGGCGGCGTCCAGTGGCATGGTGAGTTGAATGCCACCTTTGCCTTGCACGAACTCCAGATTGCCACGCTCGACGCTTCGCACCTTAGAAGCGGTGACGCCACGAATGGTGACCGTTAGCGATGTGACTGGCCCGCCACTCCAGTTCACCAGCGACACCGCGAGCTTGGCGGGTTTGCCATCTTTCGCCGGTGTGTCGATCGCCATCGTTTCCACCAGTCCATCCGTGGTCGCAATGGGGCGTGCTTCTAACCCGGCGCGACCCGAGAGGAAATCGTCGACCAATCGCGCGCGAAGATGCGGACTCATGCCGGTGGGAAGATAGTGGGCGAAGCTATCCGCGTTCGCCCCGCGATCGACCGGCCGCACCGGTAGTGCGCCTTTGAGATACGCCTGCCCCGGCAGGAAGCCGAACAACACCGCACGCCCTGCCCCGTGCCGCTTGGACACCACGGCCGCCGAGCCATCCTTGAACTTGCCGATCATGGTTCCATCGGTGATCGTGAGCGGTTGCTTCCATGCGATCACGGGCACGTTAAAGACGTGGCTGGGCGATGGGTTCGGGTCCGGATCTTGCTTGGGCAACCCGGCGAGATTCCAGTTCACCGCGTCCATCGGTTCGTATCGCGGGAGGTCGTGCTTGGTCAGGAATGGCACGTTCTCTTTGAGAAGATACTTCGATACCAGATTCGGGTCGGCGTTGATCTTCGCACCGGTCGCACCATAGAGCGTTGCGGCTTTGGGGTTCTCTTTGCGGAACTCGTTCCAGAATCCGCCGCCCGCCATCGCGACCACCGTGCCGCCCGCTTCGCACCACTTTTGCAATGCGTCAATCGCCTTCAAGTGCAAGAATTCCTGCGTGACATAGATCAACGAGTAATCTTTGGCGCGGCCATCGATCACATCATCTTCGCTCAGAAAATCGACCGGCACTTGTGCGTGTTTGAGTGCGTAGTAAATCGCTTTTCGCTCGTTGTTGTGGAGCGCGAGGCTGAAGTTGTTCACACCCGTCAGCACTTCATCCACGCTGGAAAGGAGCAAGCCCACCTTGGCGGGGCGAACCTTCCCATCCAGCACATAATCTTCGAACATGCCGATTTCGTGGGTGCATTTGTGGATCATGCGCCACATGGCGAGATCATCGCTTTCCACATGGTTCTCGGTGTAGCCCACGGCGGAGGGCGAGGCGCAGAAGTAGTTGATCATCTTCGCGCCGTGGCCAATCGAGGCATAGAAGCTCTGGCGGAACTCGCTGGGAAGTTGGCCGGGTGAGTGCGGCATCACATACATGTGAATGGGCAGATCGTCGTACTTCGCACCGGCGCGCAATCCACTGAGAAGATAGCCCACCACTTGCGGGCTGAACTCGGCAATCTGCCAGGCGTAGTCTTCCGTCCAGGGCATGCTCATCGCGCGTAATTTGAATGGGCGGATGTAATCGATTTCGGTGACGAGGAAGTTCGCGTGCGGGGAGTAATTGGCCCCGGTGCGAACGCCCTTGCTGGTGTAGTACGCGGTGCCCGCGGCATACTTCGCACCGCCCTTCTCCTTCGCCGCGATTTGAGCGTAGTAGTACAGCGGATGCGTTTTGTCGGTGGTGTACTTCACTTCGCCGTCGTATGCCACGCCTTTGGCTTTGAGCCACGCGGCGAATTCGTCGTCTTTAAGCGGAATAGCGGGGAGGTGAATCTCGTCGCCGTAGCTCACGATGGCGAGATCATCGAACCCGCCCTTGCGTGTCGTCTCTTGCTTCTTGATCCATTCCACATCCGGGTTGCCCCAGTGGGCCACGAGTTCGCGCTTCTTCCCAACCGCGTTCACGGCGGTGTTATCGCCCAGCGCCAGCGCCAGTTGTTTCGCCTCCGGGAACGCCGCCAGCGCGCCGCTAAAGCCCAGCAGGTGATACACCGGCATCCGTTTGGGCACACTTCCCACCTGCGGGAACTTCGCCACTTCGGTGTTGAGCCAATCGAGCACTTCCTTCTGCGTGCGGATCTGCGGCAACCAGTATCGTTTCGCCAGCGTTGCCGCCAACTCGGGGTTCGGGTTCACGCAACCGGGAACATCGAAACATGCGGGCGACAGGTTCTTCGCCGGCCCTTTCACGGTGATGTCCTTCACCACCTTGATGCCGCCCTTGCCATCGGGAATGCCGAACTCCAACCGCAAGTACACATCATTCCCCTTGGTTTTGCTCGCGCTGAGCACCTGCGGGAACCACTGCGAATTACTGAGCGCATCAATGGCGTTGCCCAGTGGCACCCAACCCGAAGTGTTGCCCGGTTGCAGGTATTGATCGTCTGGAATGATCTTGGGTAACTCGACCAGTGGCGCGAGTGCGTCGGGCTTCACCTGTTCGGATCGCGGGCCGGCGATTTGGTACTTCGTCGGCGTGACCGCGCGACCCGACTTCAGCACGGTGGTCTTGGGCCAATCGCGCACATGAACGTAGTACGGCGAGTGCTGCCCCTGATCGAACGGTGCGATCACCGGCACAACCGGCTCGGCTGCGTCCTTGGGGTTGGTGATGCGAACGAAGAGGTCGCCGTCTTGCACGAGCCAGCCATCGAGTTCCAGGTAGCGCGTCTTCTTCTGGGCTTCCATGCCGGCCGCGTCGTTGGTTAAGCAGATCACATCGATGTTTCGCCGGGCGGCGTTCTCGCGTTCGTTGTCGCCGTCTTTCTGTGCGGTGGCGATGAGTCGAATCGTTGCGGAGCCGGCTTCGAGCTTCACCTTGCCAGGATGTTGCCAAACGATGTTATCGGTGCCGCTCCACGAATAGCGTTCCATCGGCACGCGCTGGTGATTGTTGAACGCCCAGATCTTCGGATCGCTCAGGCGGCCACACGGGAACGACGCCACCACTTTCCCGCCCTGCTCCACTTCAACAGTGAACTCCGCCGAGAACTGGAAGGGTTGCTCGTAGCGTGCGAACAGATCGTACGCATCGGCATACGGTATGTTCACCACTTTCTCGGCCACTGCCGATTTGCCTTCGCCCATCTGTTCGGGTGCGCCCAAACATCCCATACGCGACAGGAACGTGATGGCGAACGTGCCGGCATAGTAGTTATCGCGATACGGCACCACTTTCCACCCGGAGGACTTCACCGTGAAGTCTTCGGCCTCGGCGAAGAGGCGAACGGGGAGTTTGTCTTGCGTGCGAGCCGCGGGCGAGAAGATCGCAATCGCGGCGAATGTCAGAAGCGTGTAACGCATGAGGTTCGGAATCCGTTGCCAGGTTGGATGAACGAAGGGCTTTGATGGTAACCGCAGAGTGCGAAGGGCACCCCATGCGATTTCTGCAACAAAGCCGCATGCAATTGAAACCGCGACCGGCTTCCGTGGGAATACTTGGGGAATAGATGGCGACCGCGTGTTTCGGTCAACAGGGAAAAATCGATGAGAACCCGACCGAAACGCAGTAACACTGATTATCCTCTCTTTATCGCTTCAATTGGATCGCAATTCGGGGGTGGCACATGAAGCCGCAATTCACTTATCCACTGTTGGCCCTCGGGCTATGCGTGTTCAGCGGAACAACCGCACTCGCGCAGCCCGGCCGGGTTACCGCATTCGTGGATAACCCGACGCAAGATCAGGTCGCATTCTTCGAGAAGAAGATTCGCCCGGCATTGATCGATCATTGCTACAAGTGCCACTCGGCGGAAACCGAGAAACTCAAGGGCGAGCTTTCGCTCGATACGCGTGAAGGACTCCGCAAAGGCGGCATCACCGGGCCAAGCATCGTTCCGGGCAACCCCGATCGCTCGCTGCTGATCCTCGGGTTACGCCACAAGAACCCGGACACCGCGATGCCACCCAAGGGGAAGTTGCCCGACGCGGTGATTGCGGACTTCGAAACGTGGGTGCGAATGGGTGCGCCCGACCCGCGCGATGGCAAGGCGACCGCCGTCACGCAGAAGTATGTGGTGGATATCGAAAAGGGCCGCTCGTTCTGGGCGTTTATCGCACCGAAGAAGCCTGCACTTCCCGAAGTGAAGAATGCGGCCGCCGCCAAAACCGAGATCGATCGTTTCCTCGCCGCGGCACAAGAGAAGAAAGCGATCACGCCGTTGCCCGAAGCGGATAAACGCACACTCATTCGCCGGGCCTACCTCGATCTCACCGGCCTGCCGCCCACGTCCGACGAAGTGGAAGCGTTCGTTGCAGACGTCAGCCCTAACGCCTTCGAGAAAGTCATCGATCGCCTGTTGGCTTCACCCGCGTTTGGTGAACGCTGGGGCCGGCACTGGCTCGATGTGGCCCGCTACGCCGAGAGTTCCGGCAAAGTGGTGAATGTTAACTATCCACACGCCTGGCGTTATCGCGATTACGTCATCGATGCTTTTAACAAGGGGAAGCCCTACGACCAATTCATCAAGGAACAACTCGCCGGCGATCTGATGGGCGGGCCAGATGCGAAGACCAAGGCCGAGCGAATCGTGGCGACCGGCTTTCTGGCCATCGGCCCGAAGATCTTGAATGAGCGGAACGGAACACAGTTTGAACTCGATCTGGTCGATGAACAGATCGACGTGACCACGCAAGCGTTCCTGGGGATCACGGCGGCGTGCGCGCGGTGCCACGATCACAAGTTCGACCCGATCCCGCAGACCGATTACTACGCCCTGGCGGGAATCTTCCGCAGCACGGAAACCTGCTACGGCACCATTCGCCAGATTCAAAGCCAGCGACCATCTTCCACCATTCAGTTGCCCAATGATTGCGGGTTGCCGGCTCACACAACCGAAACGCTAAGCCCTGAAGCGCGAGCCAGACTCGAAAAGCAGATTGAAGACATCAACAAGGCCGCAGCTGAGAACACCGATCCAATTCGCCGCATCTTCACGCAAGCACAGGTGGCAAGTATTCGCAGTCGATTGGATTCCTTCGATGCAGAAGGGAACCCGAAACTGTTGGCGATGGGCGTTCGCGAAAAGCCGGCCCCGCGTGGCGGCTTCGGTGGTCGCCCCGGCTTTGGTGGTCGCCCCGGTTTCGGTGGCGGTGGCCCCGGTTTCGGTCGCTTCGGTGGCAGTGCGACCATCGCCGATAGCCCTGTTTATAATCGCGGCGAACCGGATCAACCGACCGCGACCACGGTGGCGCGTGGCACGCTGCAAGTGATGACGAAGAGTTCACTCCGCATTCCTTCGGGGACCAGCGGCCGCCTCGAACTGGCTAACTGGATCGCCAGCAAAGAGAACCCACTCACCGCTCGCGTGATGGTGAACCGCGTGTGGCTGCATCTGTTCGGTCGCGGTTTGGTCCCCACTGCGGATAACTTTGGTGCCGCGGGCTTGCCGCCCACGCACCCGGAACTGCTGGACTCTCTCGCCATTTCGTTCATGGATAACGGCTGGAACGTGAAGAAACTCATCAAGCAAGTGATGATGAGCAGCGCCTATCAGCGCGATTCGAAACTAGATAAGGCTTGCTTCGAAGCCGACCCCGATAACGCACTACTCTGGCGGATGTCGCCGCGCCGCCTTGACGCCGAAAGCCTGCGTGATTCGATGCTCGCGGTAAGCGGGCAACTGGATGCGAAACCGCCAGTCGGATCGGTGGTAGCCCGTGCGGGCGAAGGGCAAGCCGGTGGCGGTGGGTTCGGTCGCGGTGGCATCACCCAAACGAACGATCCCCGCAACACGCAGCGATCGGTGTATCTGCCCATCGTGCGCGATAATCTCCCCGAAGCTCTCTCGCTGTTCGATGCACCCGACCCGAGCCTGATCGCCGCGGACCGGCCCACCACAACCGTGCCGTCGCAAGGGCTATTCATTCTGAATAACCCGTTCGTGATCCGCTCCGCTGAAGCCGCCGCCGACAAGCTCCTGAAGAACACCACAACCGAGACGGAACGGATTCGCGAAGCGTATCAAATGTTCTACGGTCGCACGCCAAGTGAAAAGGAACTCGCGGCGTCGCAGAAGTTCCTCGCGGCCTACAAGACGCAGCTGACCCGCGACCGCGTGACGCCGTTCCGCCAGGAACGCGAAACGTGGTCCGCGTTCACACAGGCACTCTTCGCCAGCGCCGAATTCCAGTACCGGAAGTGACTTGAGGGCGCGTTTTAACGAGCCGGAAGCGTGAGCGACGGCAAGCCAACATCCGTCGCTCACGCTTCCGGCTCGTCAGAAAGACCGAAGACCGAAGACCGAACACCGAACACCGAACACCGAACACCGAACACCGAACACGGGAGTTTTCCCATGCTATCTCGCAGACAACTGTTGAAGTCCACGTCGTCCGGTTTTGGTTATCTCGCGTTCGCCGCGCTGGCGCAGCAAGAAGCAGCCCGTGCGCTTGCGGCGGAAGGGTCCAAGAACCCGTTAGCCCCGAAGCCTTCGCACTTCCCCGCCAAGGCCAAGCGCGTCATCTTCCTGTGCATGGAAGGCGGGCCAAGCCACGTTGATACCTTCGATTACAAGCCGAAGCTCACGGCGGACGATGGCAAAGCGCCGCCTCGCGGTCGCGGTGGTTTTGGCGGCGGCGGCAAGCTCATGGCTTCGCCGTTCAAATTCGCGCAGCACGGCAAGAGTGGGCTGTGGATCAGCGATGCCTTCCCCGAGCTTTCCAAGCAAGCCGATAAACTGTGCCTGCTTAACGGCATGTACACTGATCTGCCGAATCACCCGCAGGCGTTCTTGCAGATGCACTGCGGCGTATTCCAGTTTCCGCGGCCCAGCCTCGGCGCGTGGGTTCTGTATGGCTTGGGCAGCGAGAACCAGAATCTGCCCGGCTTCATCACCATTAACCCGCCCCGCAACAACGGCGGACCCGCGAACTATGGTGCGTCTTTCTTGCCCGCCATGTATCAAGGAACGAAGATTGGCGGCGGTGGCTTTGGCGGCGGTTTTGGCGGAAACACGCAACAGGTGAGCAACCTGAAGAACCCGAAGCAAACGATGAGTTCGCAGCGCGTGCAACTGGACTTCGTGCAGGAACTTAACCAAAACGCGCTCGATGCAGTCGGCGGCAACCCGGAGATTGAAGGGCTGATTTCTTCGTACGAACTCGCATTCCGCATGCAGGGCGAACTCCCGAAGCTGCTCGATACGAGCCGCGAATCGGCGGCCACGCTTCGGCTGTATGGGCTTGAAGGCGGCGGCGCTGGCGGCGGTCGCCCGGGTTTCGGCGGTGGTGCCGGTGGAATGGGCGGCGGGCGCGGGGCGGCGTTTGGCCAGCAGTGCTTGTTGGCCCGGCGAATGGTGGAAGCCGGCGTGCGCTTCGTGGAAGTCACCATGGGCGGCTGGGATCATCACCGCACCATCAAGGACTCGCTCACCAATAGTTGCAGCGCAATCGATAAGCCGATTGCCGGGTTACTGGCAGACCTGGAAAGCCGCGACATGCTGAAAGATACTCTCGTGATCTGGGGCGGCGAGTTCGGCCGCACTCCCAGCGCCCAGAGCGATGGCCGCGATCACAACGCCCGCGGCTACACCCTGTGGATGGCGGGTGGCGGCGTAAAGGGCGGGCTGGCACACGGCCGCACCGACGATTACGGGTTCGAGGCTGTCGATGGTAAAGTCCACGTTCACGATTGGCACGCCACGGTCTTGCACTTGCTTGGGTTCGATCACACCAAACTCACCTATCGCCACGCGGGCCGCGACATGCGACTGACCGACGTGAAGGGGAACGTGGTGACCGAAATCATGGCCTGACGAACAGCGACAATAGCCAGTGAAATGGCGGTATGCGGCCGGTGTGAATGGTTTGGTAAGCGGTTACCAGCCCGATTCATTCCGGTCGTTTGCCTTGAAACCTGAGAGCCACCAAGCAAGTATGATCTTGGCAGAGAACTCTTCCGACTTCACGGATTCCACATATGCGATGCATTTCCCTTATTCTGGTTCTGCTATCTGCTGTCGCCGCCGTGGGCCAACAACCGAAGCGAAACCCGTTCCGCGACGGAAGCGGGAAAGTGCCCGAAATTCCTCCCGCCGTCAAACGCGAGAGCAACACCGATACCGACGCTCTGAAGAACGCACCCAAGGTTCTACGTGGTGCGGAAGTGGGCGTTGGTCGGTTGGTGCCCGATGTCGCCTTCACCGATCTGGCGGGCAAGAGCGGCAAGCTCTCAGATTTCAAAGGCTCGAAATTCACCGTGTTGGCTTTCACCAACACCACTTGCCCGCTGTGCAAGAAGTATGCCCCGAGCCTCGCACGCATTGAAAAGGAATACGCCGCGAAGGGCATCGCGTTTTTGTTTGTGAATCCCACTGCGACCGATGAACCGAAAGAGATTCCGTTCGCCGGTCGCTATGTTCACGATAAAGATGGCACGCTCACGGCGGCGGTGAATGGCACCTCTACCACGGAAGTGGTTGTGCTGGATGCGGCCCGCACCGTGATCTATCGCGGGGCGATTGATGATCAATATGGCCTTGGCTATGCGACGGACGCACCCAAGAACACGTACCTGATTTCGGCCCTTGATGATGCTCTGGTGGGCAAGCCACCGGTCATCACCGCGACCACCGCACCGGGTTGCGTGCTGGAACCGGATGCGAAGAAAGTGCCCGCGATCCCGCTGACCTATCACGCACGCATCGAGCGGATTATTCAGGCGAACTGTGTCGAGTGTCACCGCTCGGGCGGCGTGTCCCCGTTCTCACTGACGACCTACGACGAAGTTGTTGCCAACAAAGCCATGCTCAAGCGCGTGGTGAACGCGGGCACCATGCCGCCGTGGTTCGCAGTGGTCGCCAAGACGGAGCACTCGCCCTTCGCCAATGATCGCAGCCTGACCGAAAGCGACAAGAACGATCTCATCACCTGGCTGAGCGGCGATCTGAAGAAAGGCGACGCGGCCGACGCACCGTTACCGCGATCGTTCGAATCAGGCTGGCTGATCGGCAAACCGGATGTGGTGTATCAACTGCCCAAGCCCATCGCCATCAAAGCCGAAGGGACGATGCCGTACCAGAATGTGCGCGTGGATACGGATTTCGACGAAGATCGCTGGGTGCAGGCGCTCGAAGTGCAACCCTCCGCCCGCGAAGTGGTTCACCATGTGCTCGTATTCGCCGGGGCGCGTGGCGGGCGCATCAGTGCGGGCGAGGCGAGCGGCTATTTCGCGGCGTATGTTCCGGGGAATAACACACTGATTTACCCCGATGGCTACGCCAAGAAGCTGCCCAAGAAGGCGACGCTCCTCTTCCAGATTCATTACACGCCCAACGGCAAAGCCACCACGGATCAAACCCGCCTGGGGCTGGTGTTCGCCAAGGAAGCCCCGCGACACGAAGTGCTTGTGGCCGGCATCGCCAATGCGACCTTCCAGATTCCGGCGGGTGCGGATAACCATCAGATTTCGGCCCGCATTCCAGTCCCCTTCGATGCCAAAGTGCTGGCTCTGTTCCCGCACGCACACTTGCGGGGCAAGGCCGCACGCTACGAAGTGAAATCGCCCGATGGGAAGACCGAGCAAATCCTCAACGTGCCGCGATACGACTTCAACTGGCAGTTGCAGTACCGGTTTACCGAACCGGTGAGCCTCTCGAAGGGAAGCACGATCACCTACACCGCGTGGTACGACAATAGCGATAAGAACCCCGCCAACCCCGACCCCAAGAAGAATGTGCGTTGGGGCCAGCAGACCCACGAAGAAATGCACCTCGGTTATGTCGAGTATGTGATCGATAGCGGGAGTTCCGGGTCTGCGAAGGATACGCCGAAGTTGGGTGCGGCCTTGCTCGGAGCACGCCCGGACGACTTCAAATTCCCCAAGGAAGGCGTGGCCATTCCTGAACAAGCCAAGGCGCTGATCTCGAAGTTCGACACCAACGAGAACGGCCGACTTGATGCCGATGAGTTTGAGAAACTGCCGGATGTGGCGAAGAATGGCGTGCTGGAATATGCCTGGCGCATCACGCGCTGAATGCCGCTTATTCCGCCCACAGCACGACCGCGGCCGTTTCGCTCTGGCTCAGGTTCTGCAAGATCGCATTGAGTTGTTCCGTGGTCGCGGTGGTGGGATCGAACGCCGTTGCTGGCAGTTCCCACGCCGCGACCAATTTCTGCGCGAAGTGCGGGCAGTTATCCGCACTGGTGCCCGCCTGGCTGGCCCGAAAGCTCCGCACGCCCACAATCAGCTTCAGCGGCAGCTTCATATCGTGCACAACATTTCGCACCGCATCGCCCGCTTCAAAGAAGCCGGTACACTGCACCGCGACCAGCGGTCGCGCTCCGCCAAGCATCAGCCCCGCGGCAACGCCAATCGCCTCGCCTTCGCGTGTCACGCGGATGGGCGACAACTTCGACGCCGCCAACGCCGGTTCCCAGGTTCCCAGATGGCTATCGGGAATCCAAACCAGGTGCGTGAACCCTGCGGATTCCAGTTGTGCGACAATGGCTGCCGGATCAATCATGGCTCGCTCGGGCAGGCGCGTGAGTGAAGAATGTGAGTGAAGTTTTCTTGGCGAAGAAAAAACCCCACCGTCATGGGGTTTGCACCTCAAAACGGTGGGGCCGGAACAGAGAAGAGGCCGAAGTTCGGGATATACTGACCACGCGAGCGCGGTGTGTCAACCGCACTTTTCAGAATTTCCCCGTACCCCTGCTTCAATCATGACTTCCGCAAATCAAACTCTGCCGCGCGTTCTGGCCGATCTGCCGGTTTCCGATGCGGTGCTCGATCAGCTGGCGGGCCGCGTCGAACTCTTACCGTGGGACACCACAGCCGACCACATCGACGCCATTTACACCTATGGCCACCCAATCGTGGGCACGGAACTGCTCTACCGGTTCCCCGCGATCAAGGTGATTAGCAACTTCGGCGTCGGTGTCGATCACATCGATCTTCACGCCGCGGCCGATCGGGGAATTCCAGTGGGCAACACGCCCGGTGTGCTCGATGGGGCCACCGCCGACATGGCCTTCGCATTACTTCTGGCGGCGGGTCGGCGTGTGGTCGAAGGCGATCGCTACGCCCGCGGCCCGGATTTCCTTCGCTACGATCCCTCGTTCATGTTGGGTCGCGAAATCCACGGTCGCACATTGGGTGTGTTTGGCATGGGGCGAATCGGTCGGCAGGTGGCACAGCGGGCACGCGGTTTCGACATGCCGATTCTGTACCACAACCGGAAGCGCAATGACGAGGCCGAAATTGTGTTCGGCGCGAAGTATGCCACCAAGGAGGAACTGCTGGCCACGGCGGATTACGTGGTGCTCACCGTTCCGCTCACCGCCGAGACACGCGGTTTCATTGGTCGCGCGGAACTCGCGCTCATGAAGCACACGGCCATACTCGTGAATGTGGCACGCGGGGCGATTGTGGATAAAGACGCACTCGCCGAAGCGCTCGCCGCACGCCAGATCGATGCGGCCGCGCTGGATGTGACCGATCCGGAGCCACTTCCGCGCGATCACCCTTTGCTCAAGCAAGATAATCTTGTTATTACGCCGCACCTTGGGAGTGCGACGGTGGAAACGCGAATGCGAATGGCACAGATGTCCGTCGAGAATCTGCTGGCAGGATTGCACGGCACGCCATTGCCGCACCCCGTTTTGCCCGCGTGATGCGTGTGGTGATGTTGCTGCGAACCAAGCCTTTATCGCCCGGTGGACATGGATTCGGCCCGATCCAGATACCACTCCACCGTGTGCTGCAACCCCTCTTCAAAGCTCACCAGCGGTTCGTAACCCAGATCGGCCCGCGTGTTGCGAATGTCCGCCTTGGAGAAGCGCACATCGCCGGTGCGAGCCGGCACGAACTGCGGCTTCAGATTGGTTCCCAGAATGCGATTCAGTTCTGCGACCAGTTGCAGCACCGTCACTGTGCGGCCAGTTCCCACGTTGTACACCATGCCGGATGCTTCCGGTGCGTCGGCAGCACGCATCAATGCCGATACCGCATTTAACACATGCGTGAAGTCGCGCGATTGCAGGCCATCGCCTTGCACAATCGGGCGACGCCCCTGGCTCATGGCTGCGGTGAACAGTGCGATCACGCCGGAATACGGGCTATCGTCGCGCTGGCGTGGGCCAAAGATGTTGAAGAAACGCAGGCGAACGGTCTCGATGCCATAGGTGTGGGCGAAGGCTTGCATGTAGAGTTCGCCGGCCAACTTTGCCGCTGCATAAGGCGATTTCGCAACCGCAGGAAGAGTCTCGCATTGCCCCATCGAGGAACCCATCGCGCCGCCATAAGCACTGGAACTGGCCGCATACACCACGCGCCGCACGCCACACTTGCGGGCCGCATCCAACAAGTTCAGTGTGCCCGTCGCGCACGCGGCATGCGTGGCCGCCGGGTTCTCCACACTGCGGGCCACCGAGGCCAACGCCCCGAGATGATAAACCACGCCCACACCCTGCATCGCCTTGGCCACAGCGGAGGGGTCGGTCAGGGTTCCTTCGTACAGTTCTGGCGTGGGGTCGAGGTGCGAGAGATTGGACCATAGCCCGGTGCTAAAGTCGTCGAATACGCGAACTGGGCTACCGCGACGGACGAGTTCCGCCGCCAGGTGCGAACCGATGAATCCGGCCCCGCCGGTGATGAGTGAAAGCTCGTCCATGAGCAGTATTCCGTTGAGGGAGTGGAGTCTTTCGCGGAAGTGTAACGGCGAAAACCCGCGAATGTCTACGGGAATTCCGCGTTGGCATTCTGGCGAGCCTTGTGTGAACACACGGGTTTCTGGCACAACCCGCATCATCACGGAAGCAGCTCGCCAATCACTTGGTTTTAAGAGTTATCCGCAGATAAGAGTGATACGAAGATAAGATTTATCCGCAGATTACGCAGATTTGAAATCAGAAGACAAGCAGCAGACATCAGAGATCAACGAGGCACACATCCTGACTTTTGATTTTTGCTCTTCGTTTTGAAATCTGCGTCTTCTGTGTCATCTGTGGATCACTCGGCTTTGGTTTTAAGATTTATCCGCAGATTACGCAGATGGACGCAGATTTGAAATCAGAAGACTAACAACAGAGATCAGAGATCAACGAGACCGACATTCGGATTTCTGGCTTCTGATTTCTGCTCTTCGTTTTGAAATCTGCGTCCATCTGCGAAATCTGCGGATAACTTGCCTTTGGCTTTTGATTTTTACGCGTTATTTCTTTTCTTCCACGGTCAGTTTGAGCGGAGCGCTGGTCAGTGTCACCACACCGAAGCCATCGAAGTCTTGCGCGCCTTTGGGTGCGGGTTGCATGCCGGTCTTGAGCGTGGCCACAAGTTCATAGTCGCCCGGTTCAGTCCAGTACGAGAACACACTGGCCCCGCGAAACCCACTCACCAAGGACTTAACCGGAATGCTGTGAGTCTTACCGGCCGCGATCTCAACGGCTTGCGGAAGGCGGAATTCCTGCGTGAACGCCAGCAGTGGGGCCACATTCAGCGCGCCCTTCCCCTTCAATTCCAGCGTCAATGTTACGGGGTCGCCCTTGGCCCACACCTGCACCGCCTTGTCCGACGTATTCTTGATCTCAAGCGTCAGATCCACCGCGGGTGTGGCGGGTGGGCGACCGCCGCGGCCATTCGGATCGGTCGCGTTTTCGATCTTCTTCTTGAACTCTGCCGGCGTTAATCCGCCCGTATCGAGCGTGAACTTGGTCGTTTTTCCCGACAGAATCAGTTCCAACGGCGTCCCTTCTGGCTCCGCTTTAGCTTTCGCGGGTTTGGTGTCTTCAGCCAATGTCGTGCTCATCAATCCGGCGACGATAGCAAGTGAAAGAATCGATCGAACCATGAGAATTCTCCTGAAGGGTGAACTGTAGAGTGAACTCGGACGACTCCTATCTGACGAATAAGACGAGTGTGCGGATTGGTGCGAGTGGAACGTGTCGAAGGCTTTCGGGCGGCTCAAGCAACTCAGATAGGGGAACGGGCGCTTGGACCGCCGCGGCAGAGGTTCTATACTGCCATAGGACCGGACGGTCGCTCTTCCCCCTTGTCTCGGCGGTGACATGGACGAGTTGCACCACGAATGCGGCGTGGCGGCGTTATACTACATGCCAGGCCATGCAGACCGATCACCGGTCTGGAGTGGCGACCCCGATCAAATCTCCAGATTAATGCCGCGCATGCTGCTCGATCTGCAGAATCGCGGGCAGCTCGCCGCTGGCATGGCGACATACAACCCCGAACGCGATCAGTTAATCGACACTTATAAAGAAGTCGGTTCGGTGATCGAAGCGTTTCGCATTAACCACCCGCACAAGTACGCCTCCATCATGGAGGAATTCGCGGGGCGAGCCGCCATCGGGCATACGAGGTATGCTACCTGTGGTGCCACCACTCGCAGCTATGCCCAGCCCTTCGAACGGCGACACGGCTGCAAGTGGAAATGGTTCGCCTTCGCCTTCAACGGCCAACTCACGAACTTCGCCGAACTTCGCCAGCAACTCCTCTCCAATCACAACTACCATCTGACTCGCGAAAACGACACCGAAGTGATCATGCATTACCTCGCGCACGAAATGCGTGGGGATGATCGCTCCGATTTAGTCGATGTGTTCCGTCGGCTCGCGGCGAAATTCGATGGCGCGTATAACCTGGTGTTCTTGAACGCCATGGGCGATATGGTGGTGTTGCGCGATCCACTCGGTATACGTCCACTGGTCTACGCGCACGATGGCCCGGTCTTTGGTGCGGCCAGCGAGAGCGTCGCATTGCAAAACCTCGGCTTCCGCGACATCCGATCGCTCGAACCCGGCCACATGATCTTGATCCAGAATGGAAAACTCGAGGTTCACCAATTCGCCGAATCCAAGCGAAAAGCGCACTGCTTCTTCGAATGGATTTACTTCGCGAATGTCTCCAGCACACTCGACGATCGCAGCGTGTATTTGTCGCGGTCACGCCTCGGGCAAGAACTGGCGAAACAAGAGAAATCGCTGGGCCGCGTGCCGCTCGACCCGGAAGACACCGTCGTGGTTCCGGTGCCCGATACCGGCAAGGCGGCCGCCGACGCGATGGCCTTCGATCTGGGGATTCCTTCGGTCGAAGGATTGATCCGCAACCGCTACATCGGCCGCACCTTCATCGAAGGCGCGAACCGTGCGGACAAAGTGCGATTAAAGTTCACGCCACTTCGCGAAGTGCTCTCCGGCAAGCGTGTGCTGCTGGTCGAAGATTCGATCGTTCGCAGCACCACGCTCAAGAGCCTCCTTCATCATTTGCGTGATCAGGGCGGGGCACGCGAGATTCATGTGCGGGTTGCTTGCCCGCCAATCATTGCGCCGTGCTTCTACGGAATCGATATGAGCACGGTGAAGGAACTCTTCGCCCCGAAGTTCATGGCTGGCCACTCGCCAACAGTGGCGGAACAGGACGCCATGGCGGCGGATCTGGGAGCCGATAGCCTGTTTTACCTCCCCGCCGATGCGGTCGCGCGGTGTATCGACTTGCCACCCGAAACGCTCTGCCGCGCGTGCGTGACCGGTGAATATCCCACCGACAACGGCGTGCAAATGTATCAACTCGCATTGCGCAATCACGCCGCCGGAACCAGCGACGGCCGCACCTACGATCGACCCACTGAACCGCTTATCTGTTCGGTGAACGACGCCGGGCAAACGTGATCGTTCGTGAAAGAACCCGCGTCGTGACCGACGCCGGCTCACCAGAAGACGCCGGCTTTCAGCGATTAGCCCTTTTCATGCAGGCGCAGTCATGTCGCAGCCCGATGCGAGTCAGGCGATCGTTGCCTACGAGATTCACGATGTCGGCACCGATACACCACTCGAAGCCGCACCCATTTCACGCACCTGGATGGACGAAGCCCATCAGCGTCACCCGTATCGCTGTTTGCCGCTCGTCATCGCCAACCAATCCGGGTGGGTGCTGCGTTCGACCGCGGGGTTCCGGGCGTACTGGTATGGCGGGCCGAACAAAGAGGACGTGGAGATTCAGTTCGATGGCCCACCCGATAACCGCATCGTGAGCCATTTCGGCAGCGGGGTCATCACCTTCACGATTCCGTTCCTGTTCCGCACGCCGCCAGGCATCAATCTGTGGGTGAAAGGGCCAAGCAACTGGGTGAAGGACGGCGTGCAACCGCTGGAAGGCGTGGTCGAAACCGATTGGCTCACGTCTACCTTCACCATGAACTGGAAGATGACTCGCGTGTGCGAATGGGTGCGGTTTGAACAGGGCGAGCCGTTCTGCATGCTTGTTCCGGTGCCGCGCGGGCTAGCCGAAACCCTGGTGCCGCACCGCACGCGGCTCAGCGCAAATACGGAGTTGAAAGAGCAATACCACAAGTGGGAAGAGAGCCGCAAAGGCTTCTTGCACGGCCTGACGGCGCGCGATCCGGACGCGATCAAGCAGGGCTGGCAGAAAGACTACTTCCAGGGCCGCACGCCCGATGGCAAGGAAGTCGATTCTCACCAAACTCGCCTGAATATCCGCGAGTTCCGCAAATCTGACGACCAACCGCAAGACGGCCCCGCATAACGCTCGCGCCACCGCCCGCTTTCGTTCATATCATCGCTGTTGGTGAGGATTGTTCACTCTCCGAGGCGACACATGGGCGACGCTACCGATATCACCTGCATTAACACCATCCGCACTCTGGCCATGGACGCGGTCCAGAAAGCCAACTCTGGCCACCCCGGAGCGCCGATGGGGCTGGCCCCGGTTGCGTACACGCTCTGGAACAAGTTCTTCACCTACGACCCCGCCGACCCGCTCTGGCCGAACCGCGATCGGTTCGTGCTCTCCAACGGCCACGCCTCGATGCTCCTTTATTCGTTGATCCACCTGGCCGGGATCAAGAACATCGATCAGCACGCCGGCAAGGTGCTTAACGAGCCTTCGCTGCCCATCGAGCAACTGCAGAAGTTCCGCCAACTCGGGAGCCGCACACCGGGCCACCCGGAATCGGACATGACCGCCGGCATCGAAACCACGACCGGCCCACTCGGGCAAGGGATTGGCAACGCGGTGGGCATGGCGATTGCGCAGAAGTGGATCGCAGGGCACTATGGCCGCCCGGGGTTCGAGAGCCTCTTCGAGCATCGCATCTTTGCCATCTGCGGCGACGGCTGCATGATGGAAGGCGTGGCGAGCGAAGCCTCTTCGCTGGCGGGCCACCTGAAACTGGGCAATCTCACCCTGATCTACGACGATAACACCATCACCATCGATGGCCACACCGATCTGGCCTTCAGCGACGATGTGCCCGCCCGCTACAAGGCGTATGGCTGGAATGTTCTTCATGTGAATGATGGGAACGATACGGCCGGCATGGAACAGGCTCTGCAAGCGGCCCGTCAGACGACGGATCGCCCCACGCTGATTGTGCAAAAGACCGTGATCGGCTACGGCTCACCGCACAAAGCGAACACGCACGGCGCGCACGGCGAACCGCTCGGTGCGGATGAAATCAAGCTCACGAAGAAAGCCTATGGCTGGCCGGAAGACTCGCAATTCCTGGTGCCCGATGGCGTGTATCAGCACTTCAAGAACGGCATTGGCAAGCGCGGAGCCGAAGCCCACGCGGCGTGGCAGAAGCTCTATGTCGAATACAAGGCGAAGTACCCGACTGAAGCGGCGGAACTGGAAACGATGGACACGCGCGACCTTCCGCAAGGATGGGACGCAGACATTCCCACCTACCCCGCCGATGCCAAGGGAATCGCCACACGCGAAAGCTCCGGGCAAGTGCTTAACGCCATCGCCAAGCGCGTGCCCTGGATAGTGGGCGGCTCGGCGGACCTGAACCCCAGCACCAAGACCTTCCTCAAGGGCGAGGGCGTGTTCAAGGCTGGAGAACCCGCCGGCCGGAACATCCACTTCGGAGTACGCGAGCATGCGATGGGCGCGATCATGAACGGCATGACGCTCAATAAGCTCCGCGCGTATGGCTCCGGCTTCATGATCTTCTCGGACTACGGCCGCCCCTCGATCCGCCTCGGGGCGCTGATGCACATCCCCACGTTGTACATCTTCACGCACGATAGCATTGGCGTGGGCGAAGACGGCCCGACGCACCAACCCGTCGAGCAATTGTCGTCGCTGCGGGCCATCCCCGGCTTGCTTGTAATTCGGCCTTGCGATGCGAATGAGGTGGCCGAAGCCTACAAGGTGGCGTTCACCGAGAAGCACGCATCGATCGTTCTCGCCATGACGCGGCAAGCCGTGCCCACGCTCGATCGCACCAAGTACGCCGCTGCCAACAATCTTGCGAAGGGCGGCTACGCGCTGAACGATGTGCCCAAGCCGGATGTGATCCTGATCGGCACCGGAAGTGAGGTTTCGCTTTGCCTGGAAGCAAGCGAGAAGCTAGCCACAGAGGGGATCAAAGCCCGCGTGGTGAGCCTGCCAAGCTGGGAACTCTTCGACAAGCAATCGCAAGAATACCGCGACTCCGTGCTGCCGCCAGCGGTAACAGCACGGGTGAGCGTGGAAGCCGGGTCCGTGTTCGGGTGGGAGCGTTATGTCGGCCTCACGGGGGCCATGATCGGTATGCGTTCCTTTGGTGCGTCCGCCCCGCTCAAGGATGTGCTGAACCACTTCGGATTCACCACAAGCAACGTGATCGCTGCGGCAAAGAAGCAACTCGGGAAATAACCTGCCGAAATCGAAAGACTCCGCGCTTTCACGGGCACGGAGTCCGAACAAGAACGGCATCGAACTTCGCATCACACGATCGGCTGCCACTTGCGGCCTTCGGCATCGAGGAGTTCTTCACTGGCTTTCGGCCCCTGCGAGCCAACCGCGTATTCCGCCGGTTGCGGTGCGTCTGGCCCTTCGGCAGCCGCGATGATCGGGTCCATGATTTCCCAGGCTCGTTCGATCTCGTCTGCTCGCATAAAGAGCGAAGCATCGCCCTGAATGGCATCCAACAGTAAGCGTTCATAGGCTTCGGGCAACACGCGATCGGCGTACGATCGCTTGTAGTCGAATGCCAGGTCGCGCGGTTGCAGGCGAACGCCATCCACGTCCGGCACCTTGGTCTGGAAGTTCAGGTGTATCCCTTCGTTTGGCTGAATCACAAGCGTGATCCGGTTGCACTGCATCATCTCGCCGGGCGGCAGCGGAAACATCAGGTGCGAAGGGCAACGGAACTGAATCATCACTTCGCTGAATCGGCCCGCTAACCCTTTGCCGCTGCGCAAGTAAAACGGCACGCCACGCCAGCGGCGATTCTCGACTTCCAATCGCACGGCGGCATATGTGGGTGTCTTGGTGTTGGGCGGCACACCCGGTTCCGCGCGATAACCAGCGTATTGCCCCAGTGCCACGGATTTGCGAGCTTTGTCTCCGGCTGGCACCGCGATGGCCGATAGCACCTTCATCTTTTCGTTACGCAGATTATCAGCGGTGAATCGCGCGGGGTCTTCCATCGCCACCATCGCGAGAATCTGCATCAAGTGGTTTTGAATCATGTCGCGCAGCACGCCGCTGCTGTCGTAATACGCTCCGCGGCGACCGACCGTTACTTTCTCGGCAACCGTGATTTGCACATGATCGATGTACTGGTAATTCCAGAGCGGCTCGAACAAGGTGTTGGCGAAGCGGAACACCAGGATGTTCTGCACCGTATCTTTGCCGAGGTAATGATCGATGCGGTAAAGCTGGTCTTCGCGCCAGTGCTTGTGGAGCGCCTCGTTCAGTGCAACGGCCGTAGCGCGATCGTGCCCGAACGGCTTTTCGATCACCACGCGGCGAAAGCCACCATCTTCCTTGTTCATGCCGGCTTCGCCCAATCGATTGGCAAGGCCCGGGTAAATCTCGGGCGCAACAGAAAGATAATACAATCGCCGTCCGCCGGCGCTTCCTTCGTTTGCCGCGAACCAATCGGCCAGTGTTTTCACGCCATCGGCCTGCGTGACATCTGCCGACACATACTGAATCCGCTTGGCAAACTCCATCCATCGTTTGCCATCGAACGATTCGCCTGAAGCTGTGAGAATCTCCTCGGCTTTGTTGGCGAGATGCTCGCGGAACGCCTCGTTGGTGTAGTTTGTGCGTGAGACACCCAACACCTGAGCTTCCTCCGGCAACCGCCCTTTCTGGGCCAGGTTGAACAAGGCCGGGATGAGCTTGCGGGATGTAAGATCTCCCGACGCGCCGAAGATAACAACCGTTAACGGTGTGGCCATGCCTATAGCCCCGACGAAGGATATGGTGATACGTGTTCATGGTATGGGGCCAGTAACGGATCGCCGCAGGTTTACTCCAGGTGGAAGCGAGATCACCCATGCGTGTTGGCATTCTGGGCGGGGGGCAACTGGGCCGCATGATCGCGCTGGCGGGCTATCCGCTCGGAGTGCGTTGCACGGTTCTTGAACCCGCCAGCGATTCATCGGCCGGGCAAGTGTGCCCGCACATTCATGGGGAATTCGACGATTTCGCTTCGCTCTATGAACTCGCCAAGAGTTCGGATGTGGTCACGTTCGAGTTCGAGAATGTGCCGGTGGAAAGCGTGCGTTGGCTGGCCGAACGGGTGCCGGTTTTCCCTCCGCCACGCGCACTGGAAGTGAGCCAAGAACGACTCGCCGAGAAACAATTCTTCTGCGCACTGGGCATCCCAACGCCGCCGTTTGCCGCGATCGATTCGCGTGAACAATTCGACGCGGCCATCCGCGACATTGGCCTGCCCGCGGTGTTGAAGACACGCCGCTTCGGCTACGATGGCAAAGGCCAGGCGGTGTTACGCACGCCTGCGGACTGCGAAGCCGCGTGGGAGCGGCTCGGCGGTCGCCCGCTCATTCTCGAAGGGTTCGTTGCGTTCAATCGAGAGCTTTCGCTCATCGCCGTGCGTGCACGCGATGGTCAGGTTGCGACTTATCCTTTGATCGAAAACAGCCACCGCGACGGCATCTTGCATCGCTCGATCTTGCCCGCTGCGAACATGGGCGAAGAACTGAACGAACGCGCCGCAGAATACGCCACGCGCGTGCTAACAGAACTCGATTACGTTGGCGTGCTGACGATCGAATGGTTCCAGGATGGCGCGCGATTGCTGGCGAATGAGATGGCCCCGCGTGTCCACAATTCCGGGCACGGCACCATCGAGGGGGCTTTCACGTCGCAGTTTGAGAACCACTTGCGTGCGGTGTGCGGTCTGCCGCTTGGCCGCTGCGATGCGGTGGGTTACTCCGCGATGTACAACTTTATCGGTGCGATGGCGGCAACGAAAAAGGTGCTGGCGAATCCGGACGCGAAGCTACACACCTACGGCAAGAGCGATCGCCCCGGACGCAAAGTGGGCCACGTTACGCTGCGAACGAGTAGTTGGGAAGAACTCGCGGAGAAGTTACCCGAGTGGGATCAACAGTTCGAGAGAGAATGAAAAGAGTAACCGCGTCATGACTGACCGCGACTCGCGGAAGTGCTGACGCGGTTACGCTGTCATGGCGAGCCGGCGTCAGTCATGACGCGGGTTGTCTTTCTCTTCAGGCGAGCCGGCGTCAGTGATGACGCGGGTCAATTCGCTTACGGTTTCGCGTAGGGAATCATGTCTGGTCCTTTGATCGGTTCAGGCTCTTTCTTCGGCTCGGCTTTAGCTGCGATCAGGAACTGATCAATCTTCCACGGCAAGACTAGCACATCGCGGTCGCCCGAGATGGTCTGCGTGCCGTTGGCAAGGAACGCGGCAGTCACCACGGGGCTTTGGTGTTTGCGGAACACGGCCACATCTTGCTTCTCGCCAAGTGAAGTGTCCCACAGTCGCACGGTCGCGTCGGCCCCGGCGCTAAGAAGCCAGCGGCCACCGTCTTTCAGCGCGACGCTTCGCACGGGTCCGTCGTGGCCCGCAAGCGTGAACGCGGCTTTCGCATCGCCGAGTTTCCACACGCGAACCGCTCCGCGATCGTCGCCCGCGGCATACCACTTTCCATTCGGACTCACTGCCAGGCTCGATACCGGTGCCGCAAACGGGCCATGCGTGAAGGCGGTCTTACCGGTCGCGAGTTCGAGGCGATGAATCGTGCGATTGGCCGCGACCAGCACATACTCGCCGGTGGGATCGACGACCAACGCCGTGACGACGCCGAGATCTTCCACCCGCCAGAGTTCTTCGCCGTTGCCAACCTTCCACGCCGCCACCACGCCATCGAAGCCGCCCGAGATGCCCCACTTGCCACTCGGGTTGAATGCAACGGCGCTCACAAGACTCGAATGCTCGGCGTATTTGCGAAGTTCTTGCCCGGTGGCCACATCCCACACGCGCGCCGTGGCATCCATGCTTCCGCTAATCGCATAGCGACCATCGGCGGAAAGCGCGACTGACCACACGCTCGCGGTGTGACCGACGAACCGCTTCAGATCGCGGCGACCGACCACATCCAACAATCGCACGCTCCGATCCGCGGCGGCGATAACGGCTCGCAACCCTTCGGGGGTAAACGCCATCTGGTTCGCGGACCCATCGCGCGATTCCAGCGGGTCGAGTTCGCCGGTGTTATCTGCGTTGGTCGCACCATTCAGGCTGGCGAGAAACAGCGTGCCCAGTTTGAGTTCGCGTGTGAGATCGCCGAACACTTGAAGCCAGATTTGGCGGCTGATGGTTCCGCCTGCGGTGCGGAGTGAACCGAGGTGGCGTGTGAGTGTCTCGGAACGGTTAATCCGTACTCGAAGATCGTCTGCGGAAAGCCCCACTTCCGCCGCCGCCGTCTCCAGATCCAGATCCGCCTCGTACTTCAGCGTGATCGTGCTCACCGTCTCGTACTTCGAAACCTTCGCACCGGTCTTCGCCACCGCTTCAGCGTATGCCTTGGCGTCGTCTTCCATCAGTTTCAAGACCGCATCTTTGCCAGGGTATAGCGCTTTGATCAGACCGGTTTCCGCCCGCGAGAACGACTTCGGATTCTTGGCCAGGTGATCGAGAATCTGATCGGCCTTGGGCAGAATCCCAGTGACATGGCACGACATGCACGAGACACCCGCTTCCACGGCGCGATCGGGCCGCTTCGGGTCGCTGACAATTGCGACAGGCGCTTTATCCAGGCGAGCGTTGTTCGCATCACAAATGTAATAGGCGTGCAGCCCGTTGGGCAACGCAAAGATGGCTTCGCCGCCCGCATGCCGGAAGGGGAATTCCGCCAGCCCCGCCGGCCCCAGAGGAAACGCGAACAGGTTGCGGGGATCGGGCACCAGATTCCCTTCGAGCCGATCGGCGAGGTTCGCGGGCGGTTCGTCGAAATCGTAGGTGCGCCAGTACATGCCATGCGCGGAATCGTGGCGTTCCAGAACGCGGTTGAAGCGTGAAATGCCCGACCCATTGAACGCCGCACGCGCGACACGTTCTTGCTGAATGTTCTGAATCGCCTCGACGCGCACTAGACGTTCGAGTTCCGTCAGGCTGCCGGGCAGTTGCAGAATTTCGTAATAGAGTGGCGCGCGGCTGGCCGTGGCGACAAACCAATCGGCCCGCACGACCGGCACCTTGGTGAGCGTGCCCACCGTCGCGGCGCGCGCCGCCATGCTATCTTCCAGCACACCGTACGGGTATTCCTGCAGAATGCGGTTCCAGATTGTGGCATCCCACACATACCAACGCAGATCGATGCGGAACACCGTCTTCGCCGGGTCGATGGCCACCGGGTTCACGATCTTCGATCCCCACGACAGGCTGTTAACGGCTTTGTTCAGCGAATTGCGATACGTCTGGATTTCCTCATCGGAAAGCCCCGCGTTGTAAAGGTGCGCGAGTGAGAAATATCGCTGAAAGCGCCGCGCCCGGCGATCCATCGGTTCCAGGTCTGCCAGGATAAAGTTGTACACATCTGAAGTGGAAATCGTCTGACGCTGTTCAACGGTCGTGGCCACATGCGCACCGGCGGCAATCCACTTGCTGACGGCTGCGAGTTCCGCCTCGCTGGGTCGCAGCTTTTCTCCGGGCGGGGGCATGGTGCCATCTTCCATGCGTTTGAACAGCCGGCTCGCACGCGCGTCGCCAGGAATGACTTTCTTGCGTGCGACGAGCTTACCAAGATCGGCGATATAGTTCACGCCGCCCTCGATCGCGCCATCTTCGCCGTGGCAATGGTAGCAGTGCGTCTTGAACACCGCCTGGGCGGCTGCGGCGAGTTGCTTGGGGTCGTCGGCGGCCACACCGCGCGAGGCAGCTGCCAAAACGAATGTGACGGCGAGTGTGAGCTTCCAGACTGGCATACGAAATCGCCTCCCTCGCAGTGCGTGTCTTTCTATCCGACGTTGCAAAGCAGCAAATCGATTGCCAGCATCTGAACTGGAATGGTCAGGTTACAATTGACGAGCATGCCAGTTCGGTTAGCCTGAATAACGCCACATTCACACGATCATATCCGGTAAACTCCGGCGAGTCACCGGGGCGAGACCATCATGGGCGAAGCGACACGCATAACAATCGGCGGGCGTGCTCTGCGTTGTCGCCATTGCGACCACAACGAGTTCGAACACAAAACCGCCTCCCTCGATCGCATGGCCGCGCAAGGCTGGTTTCATCTTGAAGGAGTTTGGGGTCACCAAACTGCTATGTACGTTTGCGTTCACTGCGGTTGTGTTGAGTTGTTTATGGATGTTCCGGGAACCAGCCATCAGATCGAAGTAGCGACTTCACAAGCGACACAACCCAAGACAGCTGCCATCACCTCACGTCGCCCAATGCCAGAGGAAGCCTGTCTCGCGTGTGGGACGCGAATCCCACCCGAGGCGATTGCCTGCCCGCAGTGCGGTTGGACATGGGAAGACGCCAACAAAGAGCCGGCCTAACCCCTTCATTCGGAATATCTTTGCGTTCGTGGCGAAGGCGAGAGCGGAAATACTGGCCATGAGCGCGTTGGCCGGGTAATGTTGGCGAAAAGCCGTTTCCGGTCAACCGATCGGAATCCGCCCATTCCTCCCCGCCGGATGCCACCATGTCTGTTGTACCCGATAACCCAATGAACGTGTCCCTCAATCCCCCCCGCAAAGGCTGGGCGACGTTGCGGGACTTGAATAACTACCAGTGGTTCGTGTTCGCCGTCGCGGCCATTGCGTGGATGGCGGACTGCATGGATCAGCAGTTCTTCAACCTCGTTCGCGTGATGTCGCTCACCGACTTGCTTGGCGGAGCGAACGCCGATCCGAAAGAGGTAACCAAGTGGGCCGGGCGTGCCACTTCGATATTCCTCGTGGGCTGGGCCACCGGCGGTTTGGTGTTCGGCATGTATGGCGACCGAATTGGCCGCGTCCGCACACTGACACTCACCATTTTGCTTTACTCGATCTTTACCGGTTTAAGCGCGTTCTCGCAAGGGCCATACGACTACGCAATGTACCGGTTCTTAACCGGGTTGGGCGTGGGCGGCGTGTTTGCCGCAGCGGTGGCTCTGCTTGCGGAAACCATGCCATCGAATGCTCGCCCGTTCACCTTGGGCCTGATGCAAGCGCTTTCCGCCGTGGGAAATATCACGGCCGCTCTTCTCTTCATTACCCTCGGCCTGCTGGAACTCAACGGCTACCTCGATCCGCTCAAAGCACGCGGGCTAAGCACCTGGCGGATCTTGTTCTTGATCGGCATATTCCCGGCGTTCCTGGTCATCATCATCCAGCGAAGACTCAAAGAACCGGATTCGTGGGTCGCGGCCAAGAAGGCGTCGCTCGATGGCACCGGGAAGAAGCTCGGCTCGTACGCCGAGTTGTTTAGCGGTGGCTGGATCACGAAGCATGCGATTCTTGGCATGTTGCTGGCGTTCGTTGGCGTGGTCGGGCTGTGGGGAATCGCGTTCTTCTCGATTGACTTGCAACAGCGGATCTTCCGCCCCGAATTCGCACAAGAAGCGGCCGCTCTGCACCCGTTCCCGCCAACAATCGCGGCAATACAAAAAGCCGAAGCCGTGGCCAAAGAAGCGGGCACGGCGGAGCCAAACCTGTTAAGCGAAGCACAGCGAACCGAGGTTGCCGCCATCGAGAAAGATCGCGCTCAATACATCAAGGGGCAAGCGATTATCTGGGCGGGCATCACGTCTCTGGCGATTAACATTGGTGCGTTCTTTGGCATGTCCGGGTTCGCGTGGTTGGCCAGCCGCATTGGCCGCAAGCCGGCGTTTGCCATCACCATCGTCGCGGCTGCTGCTAGTGTGGCCACGGTGTTTATGGGCATGAAGACACGGTTCGACATTATCTGGATGAACATGCTCATGGGCTTGTGCATGCTCGCCCTGTTCGGCGGATACGCTATCTATCTGCCAGAACTGTTCCCCACGCGGCTCCGTGCGACCGGCACCAGTTTCTGCTACAATGTCGGCCGGTTCATCGCCGCGAGCGGGCCACTCATGCTTGGCTATCTCACGGCGAATGTGTTCGCGTATGCGAGCCAGGAAGGGCAATACCCGGACCTGCCGTTCCGGTATGCCGGGCTGGCGATGTGTTCGGTCTTCTTGCTTGGGCTAGTTGTGCTTCCGTTCCTCCCCGAGACCAAGGACAAACCCTTGCCGGAGTAACGGAAGCCAGAAGCCAAAGCCGCGTTCGTTCCCATTCTGTCGCAAGATGGGTGCGAACGCGGTGAATCCTGGCGCACGCACGCACCCGATTCACAATCACCCGTTCAGGTAACGCCGAAATGTTAATGCCCTGTTGCGACACGAACGCCGACAAGTTATTCTTTTCACATTCGTCCTGTTGCAGACGGTCCACCCCGCCACACGGGCGAGGTCGGGGTGAAGCGCAGAGGTGAGGCAGGCAAAGCTAACCCACACTACACTCGCTCGGGTTAGTTTTGCAGTCGTTCAAGGATGATTCTCTTGGGACAAGAGAACCAGACTCGCTAAGCCTACTCATGTAACACATTCGTAAACTGTGCGCGTTAAACGAATTGACGCCGCGATATTCGAATGGTACGTTTTGCAACACTTATTGTTCCGCCCGTCGGATCATTACTTAACCATGCCATCCACAAAATCTCCGTACCTCTCGCAAGAACAAACCATTCTTGAGAATTGCCAGGAGACGATCGCTTACCGCTTCCAAAAGCCAGAATTACTTCGTTCGGCCCTCACGCATACTTCCGGGGCGAACACACGAGCGGCATCGAATGAACGATTGGAATTCCTCGGCGATAGCGTTTTGGGTTTGGTCACCTGCGAGCAACTCTTCCAGCGCTTTCCCAACTATCAAGAAGGCGACCTGACCAAGGTGAAGTCGGTAATCGTCAGTCGCAAGACCTGCGCCCGGTTTAGCCAGGAATTGGGGCTGGGCGATTTCCTGTTCATGGGCAAAGGTGTTGGCTCATACGGCGTGCTTCCCTCGAACATGCTGGCGGATGTGTTTGAATCGCTCGTGGCGGCGATCTTTCTGGACGGCGGCTGGGACGAAGCGCGAAAGTTCGTGAATCGCTTCATCGGCCCCGAACTCGATCGCGTGGGCGTTGAAGCGGTGCTTTCCAATTCGAAATCGCAACTCCAGATGGTGGCACAACGCGAGTTTGGTGGCACGCCACGCTATCATCTGCTCGATGAACAGGGCCGCGACCACGATAAGTGTTTCAAAGTTTCGGCGCAAGTGGCCGATAACTGGTTCCCCGCCGCATGGGGGCGAACCAAAAAAGATGCCGAACTGAAAGCCGCGGAAAACGCTCTGGCTATTATCCACGGCGAACCCACACCGCACCCTGCGGGCTGATGGGCCGCTGTGTTGCAACCTGCGAACGCGGTTCCCCCATCAATGGCCTCATCACAATTCCGCACATGATGCCGCCTTATCCTGTGATGTGCTACGCCGCGGGCTGCCCCCACTTGGCCGCGTTCAAAATCGCAGCCAGGTGGAGTGATGGGCTTACTGTTGAACTGAAGACGTATTCTTTAGCTTGCGAGAAGTGTTTACCGCAACTGTTTGCCCGATCGGTAAGCAAGCAGGCCGAATGCCGGCTTGCCCCCGGTGAAACACTCGAATCGCCCGGCATCTACGATTTGCACCGCGGCGACCGCGACCACCAGCTCGCCCGGCGGCCCGATCTCGAACAATCCCTCACTACCGCCTCGATCCCATCGGCGTAAGCTCTTCCTGCGTCCTCAGATCTTCCTGCGGCTTCGCGACGATCAGATTGTTCTTCAACGCTCGCTCGGTTGGCTCACGCACATCCCAAACCAGGCCCACCACCGCCAGCGTGCGAAGGATGTAGTAAGTGAAGTCCACTTCCCACCACTTGAACCCCTGGCGGGCGCAACTCTGGTAATGGTGATGGTTGTTGTGCCAGCCTTCACCCATCGTGAGAATAGCGGCCCACCAACAGTTCTTGCTCTGGTCCGTGGTGGCGTAACGCCGGGTGCCGAACAGGTGACACGCCGAGTTCACCAGGAATGTGGCATGGTACAACAGCACAGTGCCCACCAGGAAACCCCAGACCAGGCCACTCCAACCATCGATGGCGAAACACAGCCCGGCCAAGAGCAAACCCGGCAACCAGGTGAAGAACGAGTCCAGAATCCGCAGTTCCGGGTATTTCTCGAAGTCTTTCATCGTCGGCGCGTCGCGGTAGCGGCCCGAGATCACCCAACCGATGTGTGCCCACCACACCGTGCGAATGATCGGGGAATGTGGATCGTCTTCCTGATCGGAATGCTTGTGATGGAAGCGGTGATGCCCCGCCCACCAAAGCGGCCCCTTCTGCATCGCCGCGCAACCGATGCACGCCAGCACGAACTGGAACCACCGGCTGGTTTTATACGCCCGGTGGGCGAAGTAGCGGTGATACACGCCCGTGATGCCGAACATTCGCATCACGTAAAAGAGCAAACCGAGGGCCGCCGCTGTCCACGTGATCGGCACGAAGAAAGGTGCAGTGATTGCGGCGATGTGGATCAAGATAAATGGCACGGCCCTGAGGCGGTTAATCCAGCCCATGGGCGGCGTCGGGAGCTTTAAAGTTGGTAGGGGCGGCAGAACGGCCGATTGAGTGGCTGTAGAAATGGCGGGAACTCACTGTACAGGTTCGCTACACGTCTTCAGGGCGAGTCATATTAGAATAGGACCTTCACTCGCCGCAAGCCCGCCAGAAAATCCGCGCGAAACCAGATTTTATTCGATCACGCCTGATTGCGTAAAATAGAGCAGTGTATTCCTATGTGGTTTACAAACCAACGGGCGAACCCATGATCCACTTCGAAGGCGAGAAGATATTTCCCCTCCCAGTCGCGAACGTGGCCGCCAAGTTATCCGATGCCGGATTCCTGGTTCAATGCCTGCCCGACACGCAGATATCGGAGGTCGGCGCGGAACGGGCCGTGTGGAAACTCAAGCCCAAGCTCTCGTTTCTCACGGGAAGTCTGAACGTTGAAATGACTCGCACCGCGCACGAACCCGGCCGCACGGTTGCGTTCGAAGTGCTCGCAAAGGCGATGGGTGCGGGCAGCACCGTGAAGACCTATCTCACATTTCTGGAAGCCGAAGGCGGCGGCACCCGCGTTGAGTGGACCGGCGACCTGACCGAAGTCACCGGTTTGCTCAAGATGGTGCCCAAAGGATTGATCCAAGGCTCGGCGGAAAGCGTGATCGCGGACGTGTGGACAGCGGTGAGCGAGCGACTCAACGCCGATTCACGCACTGCGTAAGAACTTCCAGGCGTGAGTGTTACCCGATCTGCACTTCCGCCGGTTGCAGCACGAACTCGTCGACTCCTTCGAGCGGGGCCGCAAGTTTCAGTTCTTTCACACGCCAGCCGGGGTGATTGATCGCACCGGTAAATGGCGGCTCGCCGGTTATGTTCCCAACCATACGCACGGCCGAGGGATCGAACCCCTTGGGAATGGTCGTGGTGTCGCCTTCAGTGCCGCTCAGCACGGGTTCGATCACTGCGTGGCGTTTCAGTGCGGTCTGTGCCTTCTTGTGAATCTCGCGAACCGCTTGCCCAATCTGCGCATCGCCCGCCCCGCTAATATCTTCCATCAAGAAATCCACCAGACGCGATTCTGCTTGAAGTAGCGCCAGCATGCGAAGTGCGGCCCCGCTGGGCTTGGCGGGCTTGGGTGGCTCAACCGGCTTCAACTCCGCGCCGGCCAGAAGAGCTTGCAACTTCGCGGCGAATGCGGGATCTTGCTTCGCACGCCCCGCGATGGCGAGTGCCTGCGACAACCCCGTCGGACTCCCCGCTCGCGCGATGACCGATATGAGAACCAAAAACAGCATGAGCGCCGCACCAACCGCCGCCCCAATGACGTACTCCATAACCATCTCCACGTGGGCTGTTTCGTGAATCGATTCGCGGAAACGCCACATCCAATTGATGGCGAAGTGCGTCCGCAAAATCGCAACGACGGTGTTATAGGAACACTTGCGCGCCTGGCGAAACTGTAGCGACTATCTGGGCCAAGCGACGCATAACGGAGAATGCACTGTCACTCTGGCTAGTATCTGATGCGTGATACCATAAAATCTCCTGATGGGGTGGTTCCGCCGACCGCCCCGGACCGATGAAAGACCATGGTAATGCGTCGCGATTTAGATGGGCGGATTGTGCTGATTACCGGAGCTTCGCGGGGTATTGGCCGACGAGTTGCCGAAAGACTCGCAAAGCCGGGTGCAAAACTCGCACTCACGGCACGTTCGGTCGATGATCTTGCGAAGGTGGTCGCGATCTGCCGGGCCGCCGGTGCGGAGTGTGAAGCCTTCGCCGGCGACCTCACGAAGCCCGAAGATCGTACTCGCATTATCCGCGACACCGCAGCGCGGTTTGGCGGCCTGGATGTGCTGATTAACAGTGCCGGCGTGTGCAGCTTCGGCGAATTCAGCACCTCAACGGAAGATATTGTTCGGAAAGTGCTTGAGGTCAACTTCTTCGCACAGGCCGAAATGATCCGTGCGGCTCACCCGCTATTGTTGCGAAGCTCGGAACAGGCGAAGGATGGATGGCGGCCGGCCGTGGTGAATGTCGCCAGCATTTGCGGGCGATGGGGCATTCCGTCCATGTCCGAGCACTGTGCGAGCAAGCATGCGTTCGTGGGGCTGACGGAATCTCTGCGCGGCGAATTTGAGCGTTACGGCATCGATGTGCTTCTGGTGCTTCCCGGGTTGGTGCGAAGCGACGATCTGAACCGCCACTTGCTTCGCAACGACGGAAAGATTTACCTCGATTTCGAAGGAGCACAGCCGTCGGACGAAGTTGCGGTCGATGTGATCAAGACGTTGCTCCGCAATCGCACCGAGGCGACATCCGGATGGGTTTCCTACGGTGTTTGGCTCTCGCGGCGACTCTTCCCGCGAGCGGTGCGATTCTTCATGCAGCGGAAGGTCTGGAAATACGATCAACGGGAAAGAGCCAAAGCCGAGGGAACCGGGAGTGCGCTTCGCTTCACGGCGAGCAGCGGGCAACCACCTCTGCGAGGCAAAGACAAAACGTCGGTGCGTTAGCGTAAGTGTCTGACACCAGGGAGCGGTGGCCGAAGGTGGTCCGGGGATCGAGCAAAGCCAAGAGCGGAACTCGCCCCGGAATCGTGCGAAAACTTAAATACCCACAACCAACGGTCTTCACGGATGTGCGGAATCGCGGGAATGATCGACCTGAGTGGCGAGCGGGAAGCTCCCCCCAGGATTGTGCCGGCCATGGCGGATGCGATCCTTCATCGTGGGCCGGATGACGACGGCTATCTCGAACAACCAGGACTTCACCTGGCGAACCGAAGGCTTTCCATCGTTGGCCTTGCGGATGGCAAGCAACCGATCTCGAACGAAGATCGCAGCGTTTGGACCGTCTTCAACGGCGAACTCTACGATTACCCCGAACTGAAACCGCAACTCGAAGCCAAGGGGCACCATTTCCGCACCCACACCGATACCGAGCTGATTCCGCACCTGTGGGAAGATTATCGCGAGAAGATGTTCGATCATCTCCGCGGGCAGTTCGCGATCTGCTTGTGGGACAGCCGCAGCCGCGAAGTGATTCTGGCTCGCGATCGCGCCGGCATCTGCCCGCTTTTCTACACAATCGTGAAACACGATAGCACCACATGGTTGCTCTTCGCCTCGGAAATGAAGGCGCTGTTCGCAACCGGGTTGGTTGATCGCAAGGCGGATCTGCAAGGCTTGAACCACGTTTTCACGTTCATCGCCATGCCTGGCCCCACCACGGTGTTCGCGGGCATTAAGTCGATTGCACCGGGACGCTACCTCCACTTCAAACTCGGCGCGAGCACCACGCCCGAACAGGCGACCACACAGAAGACTTACTGGCAGGTCTCGTATCCCGATTACGGAGACGAAGACTACGGCAGCGATGAAAAGAAAGTGGTGGATGGCTTCGAGGAAGTGCTGTATCGCGCGGTGGAACGGCGACTCCGCGCCGATGTGCCGGTGGTGTCGTATCTGTCTGGCGGCGTCGATTCGAGTCTGATTGTTGCGATGGCGAACAAGGCACTCGGCCGGCCCATCCCGACATTCACCGTGGCGGTGAAATCCAAAGGCTTGGATGAATCGTCCGAAGCGATGGAAACGGCGCGGCACCTGGGGTGCAAGCCCGTAGTGGTGAATTGCGGCCACGACACACTTCGCACCGGCTACCCGGAACTCATCGCGACCGCCGAGTTCCCGGTTGTGGACACATCGTGCCTCGGTTTACTCCATCTGGCCCGTTCGGTTCACGAGAACGGCTACAAAGTCGTGCTCACTGGCGAAGGCGCGGACGAGTGGCTCGGCGGCTACTCGTGGTTCAAGATTCACAAGCTCCTGGGCTGGCTCGATAAGATTCCCGGCGTTCCGCTCGGCTATGGCATTCGCAAGATGCTCTTGAAGATCAGCGGCCAACCTTCGTTCCCGTACTCAACGTATCGCGGCACGCAGAAAGCGATGGGCGGGCACAACGGCTGGTTCGATATGTATGGCGTGATGAGCGTGAACAAGCTCCGCTATTTCGCCGGGGCCGCTCGTGATACGATCCTGAGCCGGAGCGCGCTAGACGATCTCGAACTGCCGGCGGAAATGACCCGCTGGCACCCGTTCAACCGCCAGATGTATTTCGGTGCCCGCGTCATGCTTCCCGGCCATCTTCTCTCCAGCAAGGGCGACCGCATCGCCATGCATTCGTCGGTGGAAGGTCGCTATGCGTTCCTCGATGAAGACGTGATCGCGTATATGGCGAAGCTCCACCCGCGCTGGAAACTTCGCGGCGTGTTCCGCGACAAGGTTGTGGAACGCAAAGTGGCGGAACGCTGGCTGCCGCAAGAGGTGGCCTGGCGCAAGAAGCACATGTTCCGCGCGCCCATGGATTCCTGGGCCGCGGTGGGCGGCGGCAGCCGCGAAGCGGGCGAATCGTGGATCGATCAGGTGCTCTCGCCGGAATCGGTGCGGAAAGCCGGGTACTTCGATTCCGCCGCTATCGACGCCATGCGTGCCAAGCTGATCAAGCCGGGCCGCGGCGTGACACGCACCAGCAAGGAAATGGGTCTGACTGCGGTCACGGCCACGCAACTCTGGCATCACCTGTACATCAGTGGTGACCTCTGCGATCTGCCGCCGGTGGTGAATCGAAGCCGAGTGGTGCCATCTTCGAACGGCACGCCCGGCAGCACGACCAGGGTTCCGGTTTAATGGTGTCACTGGCCTAACCAATACCCGACCTCCGACACTGAGAAGATGTCTTACGCACTGCAAACCCTCTGGCACGAGAAAGCCCGTTACGCTTCTGGCGTACTTGCGGTCACGTTTTCGGCCGTGCTCATCGCCTTGCAGATTGGGCTGTTGCTCGGGTTGTTCAAGATCACTTCCATTCCAATCGATAACACCAGCGCTGATATCTGGGTGGGTTCGACCGCGGTGCCAAGCGTGGACCTCGGGAAACCGATACCGGTGTCGTTTCTGAGCCGCATGAGCGGGTTCGAAGGCGTGAACCACCCGGAACTCTATATCTCGAACTTTGCGAACTTCACGAAGCCGACCGGCGGAACCGAACTCTGCTTTCTGCTTGGTAGCAAGCTCGACGACAACTCCGCCGGTGCGGCTTCGCTGCTCACCAAGGAACAGCGCGAAGCGCTCACGTTGCCGTTCACAGTGGTTGTGGATGAATCGGACTTGAAGCGACTGGCGATGGAATTCCCCGAAGGGAAGCCGAAGATCAACGGCAAAGAAGTGCGATTGGTGGGCACCGTGAAGGGCCTGAAAAGCCTGGCCGCACCGTGGATGTTTTGTTCACTGCACACCGCACGGCAATTGCTCGGCCCACTCCTGCCACACGACCACGCCACATACTTACTCGCTCGCTGCGATTCGCCACAGCGAGCAAGCGAGGTGGCGGCCGAACTCCGGGCGCGTTACCCTTCGGATATGATTGCCTACACGGCCGAGGAATTCTCGTTCGGGAGCCGCTGGTATTGGCTCACGCGAACCAAGGCAGGGCTGGCGATTGGCTACGCCGCCTTGCTCGGCCTCATTGTTGGCATGGTCATCACCGCACAGACGCTCTACTCCGCAACCGCTGCCAACGCGAAGGAATTCGCCATTCTGCTGGCGCTGGGCATTCCGCGCTGGCGAATCTCGCTCATGGTGCTCACGCAATCGTTCTGGGTGGGCATCATCGGCATTTGCTTCGCGCTGCCGATTTGCCTCGGATTGCGATCTCTCGCATTGCAGTTCAATACCGATGTGGACTTGCGCTGGGAGATTCTGCTAGGAACCGCTCTGCTCACGGTGGGCATGGCGTTAATCGCTGGCGTGCTGGCATTGCGCAGCGTGCGACAGATTGAACCGATGAACTTGCTGCGATGATGCGAGATACTGTTTCGAGGTTTGCTACGAACCAAGGTGATTCCGGACCAGGTACACACGCTTACCCAAGACTTCACTCATGCCGAAGACCGCCGTACTCACCAATCCGTCGCTCCGTGGAGTCGGTCTGGTCAAGACCTATGGAGACGGTACGGCCCGGCGGGCGGCATTGCACGAAGTGACGATCGATCTCCACCCCGGCCAACTCGTGCTACTCATGGGGCCGAGCGGTTCCGGGAAGTCCACATTGTTGGCCGTACTCTCGGGCTTGCTCGAACCAGACCAGGGCAAAGTGCTCGCCGACGACGATGGCCAACTGCGGGACGTGTGGCAAATGTCGCAGCGGCAACGCGAAGAATATCGCCGCCGCAACACCGGATTCGTGTTTCAGGGCTATAACCTCTTCCCCGCGCTCACGGCCCGCCAGCAACTGGAGATCGTGCTCAAGTGGGGCGGCGATGGCAAAGGGAATGTTAAGGGTCGCGCCGACGAAATGCTGGATCGGTTGGGTCTGGCCAATAACAAGCACAAGAAGCCAGCGCAACTCTCCGGCGGCGAGAAGCAACGCGTGGCCATTGGTCGTGCACTCGTCAAGAATCCGAACTTCGTCTTCGCCGACGAACCGACCAGCGCGCTGGATTGGGAGAACGGTCAACGGGTGATCGAACTCCTGCGAGATGCCGCACACGAGCGGCAGGCATCGATTCTGGTCGTATCGCACGATCATCGCATTCTTCCGTTTGTGGATGTGTACTATCACCTGGAAGATGGTCATCTGGAACGGCGAACTTTGGTGTGAGGGAATTGGATCGAGGCAAGCGAGAGCTGGAACCGTTGCAACCGCGTAACGCGACTTCCGATTCGCGACCCCGCTTCCACAACCCCTCGGAGGTTTTTCCAATGACGTGGCTTCGACGTTTCAAACCTGCACTGTATCTGCTCGGGCTTGGGTTGTTTGTGGGCAGCCTCGTCGGTGCAACAGCATTAATGGCGGGAAACAATACGACTGCGCCGACCAAATCCGCCGCACCGACCGCCCCGGTGAAGGCCGCTGGCCCTGTGGTGATGGGAACCGTGGATAGCGATCCGCCGCCCGTGGCGTATGGCCTGCCGCCGGTGTTGCAATCCGGCACGGTTGCCAAGGTGTTTGTCAAAGACGGCGAAACCATCAAGGCGGGCGAACCGCTGTATTCCTTCGACACCTCGATTCAATCGCGCGATCTGGAACGCGCCACGATTGCGATTCAGCAGGCCGATAACGAGGTCGCTCGGGCCAAGGAAGGTAAGCTTCAACACGAGAAGAAAGTCGCGGTGCTGGTGCAAGCCGTCGAGGCCGCGCAACAGAAAGTTACCACGGCAGCCAGCCTGTACAACCTCGTGAAGAAGAACATTGAAGATGGGTTGAAGAATTCTGGCACCATGCTTTCCACCGAGCAACTCGCCGAGAAACTCTCGAAGAATCCCGATCTGTTCCGCGCCAATTCCGATTACGTCGATGCACTCACCGCCCGCGATCGGTTGCAGGCGGAACTCGATCTGGTAAAGGCTACTAACGTTCAACTCTTGATCCGACAGGCCGAAATTGCGGTCGATCAAGCGAAGGCCGAACGCGATAAAGCGCAAACAGCATTGGATCTGTGCACGGTGATCGCCAAGACGGACGGCATGGTGGAACAGGTGAAGATCAGCCCTGGGGCCACGCTTGGGATTAGCACACGCGACCCTGCTCTGTGGCTGGTTCCGGCGGGAACACGTGTGGTGCGTGCGGAAGTGGAAGCCGATTTCGCTCATCGCATCGGCCCAGATTTGATCGATAAAGATGTGGCCATTCTGGATCACACGGACCCGAGTCTCACTTATGTTGGCAAGGTGTTGCGGGTGGGCGGAACCTTCCTGCCCAAGCGTTCGGAATCGCTGCTCCAGAGCGACACACGTGTGCTCGAAGTGCTGGTCGTGGTATCCGATCCTTCGCCAGCCGGCAAACCGCCCTTGCGTGTCGGGCAACGTGTGCGGGTGAACCTGGGCCGGTGAAGCCGCTATCACATTGCACGATGAACGACGAACACACAGAAGCAATGCCGGACGCACAGCGTGGCCTCGTGCCCGCGGTGAACCGGCCTGTTCTCGCGATCCGCAATCCGCGTGCTTCTCTCACCTACTGCCAACACATCACCGCAGCGGCGAACAGCTCGTTTCCTCTCGCCTTTCGCCTCTTACCCATCCGCAAACGCAACGCGATGAACGCGCTCTACGCATTCATGCGTGTGACCGACGATCTCGCCGACGAACCGGGCGAAATCGCGGCGAAGCGGCAATCGCTCGCCGAGTGGCGAGCCGGTTTGCTAGCCGCGCTCGATGGTCACGCTTCGCACCCCGTTCACCCTGCTCTGGCCGATGCAATCACGAGTTACTCGATCCCCGTGCGTTATCTGCTCGATGTAATCGATGGCGTGGAAGCAGATCTGGAACCGGTGGCATACAGCACATTCGCGGAGTTGTACCCGTACTGTTATCGCGTGGCCTCGGCGGTCGGGTTGGCGTGCGTGCGGGTCTGGGAACTACGACCGGGTGTGAGCTTTAACGAAGCGGACGCACCGGCCGAAGCGGCTGGCATCGCGTTCCAGATCACGAACATTCTTCGCGACCTCGGCGAAGACTTGGCCCATGGCCGCGTTTATCTTCCCACAGAGGAGTTGAAGAGTTTCGGCTCGCCACCCGAAACATGGTCGCAACCGCAGGCCCGCACTGCGTTCGTCGAGATGATGAGCTTCCAGATCGCGCGGGCACGCGCGTTTTATGAACAGGCGGAATCGCTGGAAGGCTTGCTCTCGGCCGAGGGACGCCCGATCTACCGCGTGATGTGCGGAACGTATCGTCAGTTACTTGATGAGATCGAGCGGTGCCGCTTCGATGTATTTAGCCGGCGTGTGCGTGTACCGCGTTGGCGAAAGGGGATGATTCTCGCGCAGGGCTGGGCGATGAAGTGCGGGTGGGCATAAGGCGATTGTTGGTGCGGGAACGCGAATGGATCACGTTCCATCGTAATGCTGCAAGGAAAGCCAGGTGCGGATCGCCCATTCGCGATCGTCGGGCGATCCGGAGTAGACATTGCACACAGCGAGTTGCCCCGGGGCACCTGCAACTCCGCCCAACCGCCAGATCGTTCGGCCATCTTCTTCGGTCGCACCAAACACCGCCTCCCCGCGAACATCACCCGCATGCAGTGGGGGCACCGGTGTGCCTTCGGGCAAACTGCGTCGCCCCACTTCCAGCGCTTCGTCGGCGGTGGGAGGTGAACCATCGGGCTTGGCAAATCCCACTCGGCGAAACCAAACCGTGCGGGTGCGGTCCCATCCGGTCCAGTTCCGCTCTTCATCCCATTCCTGGGCGAATTCGCCGGGCATCAGCACACTCCATCCGCCGTCCAGCGCCACGCGCATGGCATGCCGCCGATAGCCGACACGCGGGCCAACCGCAACCGGAGCCGGTCCCGCGCGCTTCCAAAGCTCGATGCTTAACACCGTATCGTCTGGCGTCACGCAGAATCGTTCTCCGGCCGAATCGGTGTGGATCGCATCGAGCAGTTCGAGCCATTCGGGCCAAGGGAGTTCGCAATCGGGATTGAGTTTGAACGCGGTCGCCAGATCGTTGGCAATCTGGTCGGCGGTTTCGCCTTCTTCTTCTGTGAGTGGTGGCCGCCAGGGGAACTCGCACCAAAGGCGGCAGAGCGCGCGATTGCGATAAAACGCGACATCCAGTTCCGGCGACCACCAGGGAAAGAAGTCGCCACCGCGATGCGGCTCCAGTGCCACCGATGCGGCCCATTCCTTCGATCGCGGGCCAAGCGGTGTAAGCACTTCGCCCGGATAGGTGAAGCCGTGCCCGCCGTGCATCCCAACGCTGGTGGCCTCTGAAGAGCACGCCACACCAAGCCAACGCAGGAACGCTTGCTCCACGGCGGGCCGCGAGCGCGTGAGCAGAAAGCCGGTCGGATCGGTGCTATCTTCGGGGAACCAATCGAACTCGAAATCGGCAGCGAGTTGGCGTAAGAGATCGACGAGATACTGATGATAGCCGGGGCCGGCGGGTGTGGTTCTCGCACGGACCCGCACCTTGCCGGAACCGAATACGCGCAGTTCCACCGGTGTGCACGTTGGGTGCAGATCGATCAGTAGCACCGGCCGGTCTTCGCCATCGCGCATGAGACGAGCATCGAGTACGGCATCGCCAATTCCTTCGAACCAAACCGCGACGCGCGCGAGCCAATCCCGGGCTTCGGTGCGGGACACGCGACGATCCGCGGGTCGGAGGTGGCCAGTAAGAGTAACGACGATCGGCATGAACGGGGGACCGCTCCGCGGTTGTGGGGTGCCGGGTCCGTCGCGGTCAATTGTACGGCTGTGCCCTGTACCGGCGACCTTTGCCGGGAGTCGGTTTGCATCCCCTTGTTACAGGCCGTAACATCACAGCGTTGGGAAGCACCCGAACAACGGCTCTTGCCACACACCCACCACGCACAGGACACACCATGCGAACCTCCTTCGCATTCTCTCTTGCTCTGCTCGTCATACTTGGGGCGTTCGCACCGGCGTCGCGTGTGCTGGCGCAGAAACAATTCGGCTTCGATAATCGAAAAGGTTCGAGCCAACCTTATCTCAAGCCCGAAGAAACGGTCGCCAAGTTCAAGGTGGCCGAAGAGTTCGAGGTGAAGCTCTTCGCGGGCGAACCGCAACTCGTCAACCCCGTCGCGTTCACCATCGACGAGAAAGGCCGCGTGTGGGTCGTCGAGTGCTTCGAGTACCCGAAACGCACGCCAGCCGGCAAAGCCCCGCGCGACCGCATCGTGATTCTCGAAGATACCGACGGCGATGGCGTGTGCGACAAACGAACGGTGTTCGCGGAGGGGAAAGATTTCCCCGTTACAGAGGAACGGAAGAAAGCGGGCTTGGGCGCTTTCGATCTGTGCACCGGCATCGAGGTCGGGCATGGCGGCGTGTTCGTGGGTGCCGCGCCGTATCTGTGGTTCATCGAGAACAAGGACGACAAGCCGGGCAAGATCGAAGTGTTGCTCAAGGGCTTCGGCAGCCAGGACACGCACGAGACGCTAAACACCTTCCAGTGGGGTCCGGACGGTTGGCTGTATGGCCTGCATGGCATCTTCACCAACTCCGAAGTGAAGCCCGGCGATCAACTCGACGGCCCGGAAGCACGCATCAACGGCGGCATCTGGCGTTACCACCCGACGCGCAAAGTGTTCGAGATCTTCGCAGAGGGCACGAGCAACCCGTGGGGCATGGACTGGCGCAACACCGATGGGCAGTTCATCCTGGCGTGCTGCGTCATCCCGCACCTGTACCACATCGTGCCGGGGGGCATCTACAAACGGCAAGCGGGCGTAAGCTTCAACCCGCACGTCTATGGCTACCTGAACGAAATCAGCGACCACACGTTCCACAAGGAGAGTGGTTGGGCGCACGCGGGGCTTATCTCGCTGGATGTGCCGCACATGCCCAAGCGATTCCAGAACAGCGTGATCTTCGGCAGCATTCACGGGTGCAGCCTGAAGCAGAACATCCTGAAACCCAACGGCAGCACATTCACCGCGAGTCGCGGCGACGACTTCCTGGTGAGCGGCGACAAGAACTTCCGCCCGATCAACCTGAAGTGGGGTCCGAACGGCGACATCTTCCTCATCGACTGGCACGACCAGAACCCGTGCCATCAGACGAACCCGGACGACTGGGACTACGACCGCGGCCGCGTCTACCGCATTCAGTTGAAGGGGACGAAGACGAAGAAGGCGGAGGATCTGGGGAAGAAGACGCCAGCAGAGTTGATGAAGATGGTCGATGATCCGAATCCGTACCGTTACCGAACCGCATTGCGTCTGCTTGCCGGTTTGAGCAAAGAAGACCGGATGGCGGTCGGTGAATCGCTCCAGAATAATGGTCGGGCACTGCAAATCCGCGAACTCTGGGCCATGCACAACCTGACCAAAGCCGTTGGAATCCGGGGTGCCCAGTTAGCCGGAAACTGGGACAAAGGGGGTGATGCTCAACTGGATTGGACGATACGAATCGTGCATCACGCTGACTCAGTCGCAGAAGACACAATCACGGCACTGAGCTATGCCGCGAAGCTCGCCAAGTCGCCATCTGTACGCCGTGAACTCGCTTCCGCCGCGATCCGCCTCGCGGACAAGCACGACGTGACGCCACTGGTTCGCGCCCTGATGGCGCACAAGGAGGACGCGAACGACCCGGTCATCCCGCAACTCGTGTGGCTCGCCTACGAGAAGATGCTCGCGAGCGGCCGGGTTCAACCCGGCCGCGTGGGTCAAGACGACCGGGATAAACCCGGCCGCTCGCAACCCGGCCGCACGCGTGCCGAGGAAGAACTCGCGTGGCTCGCGAAGGAGTCGCCCGACAACATCTTCGTCCGCGATCAAATTGTGCCGAAGGTTATGCGGCGGCTCGTCGCCACGGGCAAGCCCGAAGACCTCAAGTTGTGCATCGAGTTCGTGGCGAAGTTGACGGACGCCGCGAGCCGCGAGAAAGCGCTCGATGGGCTTACCGTCGCGCTCGCTGGTCGGCGGATCAATGCCCCCGAAGGTTGGGCCTCGCTGAAGGCCGAGATCGCGAAGGAGAAAGATCCGAAGCTCGTGGCGCTCATGAACAAGCTGGCGGTCAACTTTCACGATCCCGAGGCAGTCCAGCGGGCGCGCGTGGTTCTCGGGACCAAGAAACTGCCCGTCGAGGAGCGGGTCGAGGCGGCGCGTCAACTCGCGATCCTGGGAGACCCCGCGACGCAAGTCCTCGTCATGGCCCAGGCCGAAGACAAGAACGAGGTGATGGCCGTCCGGATCGAGTGCGTCCGCACTCTCGCTGCCTTCGGATCGATGCCCTCGATCGGGGGAACCCTGCTCGCAAAGTGGAACGACTTCCCGAAGGAGTTGCGGCCGGAAGTGATCAACACGCTGACCGCCCACAAGGAAAGCGCCCGCTGGTTCCTCCAGGCAATGGCCGACAAGAAGATCGATCGGGCCGAAGTGACCGACAACACGATCCTCCGCATCCAGGCCCATAACGATAAGGATTTGAACTCGCTCATCGAGAAAGCATGGGGCCGCACGCGACCAACGCCGGCGGAACTCAACACGCTCATCGATAAGACTCGCGCTTCATTGCACGAAGCATCGGCATCGTTCGAACGTGGCCGCAAAGTGTTCGAGGCGAACTGTGCAAAGTGCCACAAGTTTGAAGGCAAAGGGGCGGAAGTCGGCCCCGCACTCGATGGGGCTGGCCGCGACATCGAATACATCCTTACCAACGTACTCGACCCCAACCGCGTGATTGGTGCGCCGTACTTCGTTCGCACGGTTCGCACGCTAGACGATGCCGTCTTCCAAGGGTTACTGTCCGAAGAAGACGAAAAGACCATCACATTGAAGCTCGAAGGAGCATCGTTCAAGACGATCCGCAAAGCGAGCATCGACGAGATCCGTGTATCCGAGAAATCGCTGATGCCCGAAGGGCTGGGCTACAACATGACGGCGCAAAACTTCCGCGATCTGGTGCGTTATCTGATGGCCAGCCCATACCTCACGGATGTGAACGTGAACGGCACGCCGCTCGCCGTGGGTGCGCCAGGGCGGATTGCGATTCCGGACACAAAGGGTGCGCCCGCCGTGATCGAAGCCGAAGTGACCGCTGCCGCCGAAGTGAAGACGAAGGTGCTAATCGGTTCTTCCGCAGACTACGAAGTGCGGCTTGATGGCAAGCCAATCGGTGCAAGCAAAGGTGCGGGCAAAGATGTGCGACCGGACCAAGACGCATTCGATGTGGTGCTTCCCGCGGGCAAGCACACGCTCACGGTGGTGCTGAAGAACGCCGCGGCCGGCAATGTGCTCTTCGCCCGCTTCCTCGATCCGGATCGCAAACTGAGTTACCCCGATATGAAGTGATTGTGCGAGCGGCCGGGTTTATCCCGGCCGCCATCGCAATAAGTAAGGCGGCCGGGGTAAACCCGGCCGCTCGCATTGCCTCGCAACTTCTTCAATCGCACTTCTTCAATCACTTCAAGATATCTTTCACCACCGTGCCGTGAACATCGGTGAGGCGGAAGTCGCGACCGCTGTAGCGATACGTAAGCTTCTCGTGGTCGATTCCCATCAGGTGCAAGATGGTGGCATGCAGATCGTGAACGTGAACTTTGTTCTCGACGGCCGCGAAGCCGAACTCGTCGGTCGCACCATACGTCATGCCGCCCTTCACGCCGCCACCGGCCAGCCAAACGCAGAAGCCGTGGTTGTTGTGGTCGCGGCCGTTCTGCCCTTCACTCGTGGGCGTGCGGCCGAATTCTCCGCCCCAGAGCACCAGCGTTTCATCGAGCAAGCCGGATTGCTTCAGATCGCGTAGCAGCGCGGAGATGGCCTTATCCGAATCCTTCGCCTTGTTGCGGTGCCCCTTCTCGACATCGCCGTGATCGTCCCAGGGTTGCCCGCTGCCGTAGAACACCTGCACCATGCGAACGCCGCGTTCCACCAACCGGCGACTCGCAAGGCACGCATCGGCGAAGTAGCCCTTGCCATACGCTTCACGCACCTTGAGCGGTTCGCGGGTCACGTCGAACGCTTCCTGGGCATCGGTCTGCATGCGGTAAGCAATTTCGAGCGATTGAATGCGGGCATCAAGTTGATCGTCGCCGGCGCGGCGATCTTTGTGAATGCCGTTGAGTTGGTTCAGCAGATCGAGTTGTTCTCGCTGCGTGCCGCTCGAAAGGTTCGTGTTGCGAATGTGTTCGATCACACGTTTGGGGTCGAGGTTCTGAATGTGGCAGCCCTGGAACACGCCGGGCAAGAAGCTGTTGTTCCACAGCGCCGGGCCAACCACCGGCTTGCCGGGGCACATCACCACGAAGCCGGGCAGGTTCTGGTTCTCGGTGCCGAGGCCGTATGTTAGCCAGCTTCCCATGCTCGGGCGGATGGCCTGCGTGTTGCCGCACGTCATCAGCAGCAGGCCCGGTTCGTGGTTCGGAATGTTCGTGTGCATCGATCGGATCACGCAGATGTCATCGATGCACTTCCCGATCTCCGGGAAGATCTCGCTCACCTCGATGCCCGCTTGCCCGCACTTCTTGAAGGCGAACGGCGATTTGAACAACGCACCGGTCTTGCGTTCGGTCTTGAGGTTCGCACCGGGCGGTTGCTTGCCGTGTTGTTTGGTGAGTTCCGGCTTCGGGTCGAAGGTGTCGACCTGCGACGGCGCACCGTTCATGAACAGGTGGATCACGTGCTTCGCCTTGGCGGGGAAGTGCGCGATCTTGGGTGCGAGCGGATTTGAGCTATTCTTGGCTTCGGCCTTGGCTTCATCAGCAATGAGGCCTGCAAGCCCCAGCACCCCGAGGCCCGTGCCAGAGCGAGCGAGCAGTTCTCGGCGAGAAATCGGCAGCATGAAGGACTCCTGAGCGAGCGGCGATTTGATATCGGCTATTTCGGTTGGTTCAGTCCACGTACATCAGTTCGTTGCTGGCGAGCAGCACCTGGGCGTATTGCTGCCAGCGTGTCAGTTTGTCGTCGGTTTTCGGTGGCAGTTGCAAGAACCGCTCGGCCAGTTCCACTTCGCGCGATTGCGGCGATCGGCCAAACGCCAGGCGATACGCGGCGGTGATGCGTTCGGCATCAGTCTTGCCGAGTTTCTCCACGCGAGCGGCGAAGGCTTTGGCTTGCGACGCCATGAACTCGCTATTGAGCGCGAAGAGTTGCTGTTGCGGAACGGTGGTCACTGTGCGCTTGGCGGCGGTCACGTTTGCATCCGGGAAATCGAACAGTCGCAGCAGGCCGTCGAGTTCGTGGCGACTCACCTTCGCGTAGACCGTCCGCCGGTTTACGCCCGCATCTTTCAGGTTGAACGTCGGGCCGCCGATCGTGGCATCAAGTGTTCCGCTCACTGCTAGCAGCGAATCACGCCACTGTTCGATATCCAGCCGGCGGCGCTGTCCGCGCCACAGATAAACATTGGCCGCATCGATCTTGTCGTTCTCGGCGGAGGGTGTGCTTTGCAACTGGTACGCCGCCGAGAGCAGAATCTGGCGGTGCAGCCACTTGAGTGACCAACCGTTTTTCACGAAGTTCACGGCCAACCAGTCGAGCAATTCGGGGTGCGTGGGGCGTTCGCCCAGGCTGCCGAAATTATCGGGCGTGGCCACGATTCCGCGACCGAAGTGCCATGCCCACACGCGATTCACAATCACACGCGTAGTTAACGGGTTCGCAGGTGTGGCGATGGCATTGGCGAGATCGAGGCGCGTGAACTTCTCGCCGGCAGTGGCTTCGCACGGAAGCACCTGAAGGAAGCCCTTGGGTGCATCCTCGCCCTTGGTCGCGGGGTTGCCGCGAACGTAGACCTTCATGCCCGGCCCGTTCCCACTCACCACGTGTGCCACGGCCGGTTGGGGCGGCATCTTCTTCTTCAACTCCGCCACTTCATCGGCCAGTTCTTTCGCCTTCGCAGAAAGCGTTTTGTCCGCGGGTTTGTCCTTGGCATCTTTCTGTGCCTTCTTGAGATTGTCCTCAGCGGTCTTCACCTTCTTCTGAGCATCGGTGAACTCTTTCATCACGGCGGCGGGTGCGAGCGGGGCGTCGCTCATCGCGGTGCCCATGTAGATGCCCGCGATGGAGTAGTAATCGCGTGTGGGAATCGGATCGAACTTGTGATCGTGGCAGCGGGCACAGGCCACCGTGATGCCCAGGAAGCCGCGGGTGAGTGTGTCCACGCGGTCGTCGAGTTCTTCGGCAATGGCCTGTTCGCGTGCGGTGTTCTTGTAGTACTCCGCGCCCAACCCGAGGAACCCAAGCCCCGCGTGCTTCAAGAATGGATCTTCTGGTGCATCCGGCAACATGTCGCCGGCAATCTGCAACTTCACGAAGCGATCGAACGGCATATCGCTGTTGAGAGCGGTGATCACCCAGTCGCGGTAACGCCACGCCTGCGACTTGGGCTTCACGCCAAAGGTGTGCGCTTGATCCTCGGCATATCGCGCCACATCGAGCCAGTGCCGTGCCCACTTCTCGCCGTGTTGCGGCGACGCGAGCAACTCATCCACGACCTTGGCGAACGCATTGGGCGATTGATCCGCGAGGAAGGCATCGACCTGTTCCGGCGTGGGCGGCAGGCCAATAAGATCGAGATACGCACGCCGCAACAGCGTGCGTGGATCGGCGATCGGCGCAGGAGTCAGCCCCTTTTCTTCCCACTTCGCCCGAACGAAGGCGTCGATGGGGTTGGTGCTTGCGTTGGAACCCGCGACCTTTGGCACTGTGGGTTCTTTCGGCACTTGGAACGCCCAGAACTGCTTCCCCTTCTCCAGATCGATCCCACCGGTTGCGACGGCGGCCTTTTCGGCACGCGGATCAATCGCACCATCGGCGATCCACTTCTCGAAGTCCTTGATCACCGCATCGGGCAACTTCCCCTTGGGTGGCATCTGCACATCGCCATCGTATTTCAGCGAGAGCAGCAGCGTTCCTTCGGCGGGTTTGCCCGGCACAATCGCCGCACCGGTATCGCCGCCTTTAAGCAGTGCTTCGCGCGAATCCAGACGCAACCCGCCTTTGAGCTTCTTCGCCTTCTCAACCTCGGCGGAGTGGCATTTGTAGCAATGTTCGACCAGCACGGGCCGGATCTTGTTCTCGAAGAACTCAACCTGTTTGGCGTCCGGTTCCGCGGCTGATGCCAGCGCGGGAACAAGCAAGGCAAGTGTGAGTGCAGTTCGCAGCATGATAACCATGAGTAGCAGGCCCCGAATGTTAGGCGGGGTGGGTTGGCGAGCCGGGTTGAGAGAGTGCCCGGATGCATTCGGCGGGAGGGCCATTAACATGTTACCATACCGGCACTGGGCTGCAAGCATCAAGATACCCGTGCGATCACTCTCACGGTTCGCGAAGAGAAGAAAGAACACCGGCCGCGCCCACGCAAGCGACCGCCCCCATCACCGGAAGAATCATGCCACGCCGCATCGCCATCTTCACGGGAAGTTTCGATCCGCCCACAACCTACCACCGGAAGGTTGCGATCGGTCTGCGTGAACGCGGGTTCGACGAAGTGATCGTGCGACCCAGCGGCCCACGCGACTATCTGCCCAACGGCGAACACGCCGACCCGATTCACCGGGCGGTCATGGTCGATCTCGCATTCGGCGATCTGAACAATGTGACGGTCGAACTGGGTGATCTGGACGACGGCTGGATTCTGGATAACCACCGATTCGAGGAAGTGTACGGCGATCGCGGCGAAATCTGGCACGTCGTTTCCAGCGAGTTCCTGGCGGGCGCGCAAAGCAAAGATTCGCTGATTCATTCACTTTGGCCGCACGGGGCGGAACTGTGGAATAGCGCGCGGTTTCTCGTGCTGCACCCCACCGACGCCGTGCCCGACCCGGCCGATTGCCCGCCGATTTGCGAACTCATGCCCGCCGATCACCACATTCCCACTGCGGATATCCGCCTGCGGGTGTTTCTCGGTGGCGATCCGGAACCGGACGTGCCCGTGAATGTGGCCGCATACATTCACCGCTATCGCCTCTTCTCCGGAGTGCCATCGCCTCGCGAAACCCGCATCACGGCTCACGAACCGCGCTTGCTCATCGTGGCAGATGAATACAGTGCGAAGGCGCAAACCGTGAAGGAGCGCTTCCGCCATCTGGAAGCAGCGGAACCGAACTTGGTGCTTGTGATTGGCGGCGATGGCACCATGCTCGCGGCCATTCGCCAACACTGGCGCAAGCGGCTTCCGTTTCTTGGCCTCAACGCGGGGAACCTCGGCTTCCTGATGAACGAATCGCTCCCGGACAATCTCCCGGGAACGCAGCTCGTGGTGTATCGCATGCCCATGCTGCGCGTGGATACCACTGCGCTCGATGGCTCGATTCACCCCGGCCTCGCGTATGGCGATGCCTGGGTCGAGCGTGATAGCGGGCAAGCGGCGCGATTGCGAATCGATGTGGATGGCCGCACGCAAGTTCCGCTCGTGGTGGGCGATGGCTTGCTCGTGGCCACGCCTTCCGGTTCGAGTGCATACGCCCGTGCGATGGGTGCGACGCCGGTGCCGCTCACCGTGCCGGTGCTCACGCTCGCGGGGTCCAATGTGTTCCGCCCGTACTTCTGGAAGCCCGTGGCCTTGCCCGAATCCGCACGAGTGAAGATCACCAACCTGGACAACACCGGCAAGCGGCCCGTGCGTGCGTTCCTCGATGGGCTGCCGCTGGGTCGCGTCTCCGCCATGGAAGCGCGCGTCAGCACGGTGGCGACCGTCGAACTCGCCTTCACGCCCGAGTTCGATCTCTCTGCCCGCCTCTTGCGATCGATGTTCCCGCCTATCGAAGATTGATTCATTCACTACAGGCACCCCCCTTCGTGAAACAATTCCCCGAACCGAACGAATAAGGCAATAGCAAATATTTCGCGCCATTGCTGAATTGTTGTGAGCGTGCGACATACACGCACCGCAGGTTCCGCGTGCCTCGCAGCAATTCCCGCAACAACGGCTGCATCAATTATCAGCAGCGGCACCTGGCGACTACCGACAAGACCGAAGATCGCTGCTATCCTGGAATGGCGGACACCCAGAGGCACAACCGATCTTCTGTTTGGTGAGGTGGATCATGTCGATTGCAGATGAAATCGAAAAGCTCCGGCGGTTGCACGCCAGCGGAGCGCTGACCGATGAGGAATTCGCACGGGCGAAGGAAGAAGTGATTCGCAACCCGAACCCGATTCCCATTCTTATGGACGATGAGTATCTGCCTCGTTCGGAAGCAGAATCCGGGTCGCGGTGGTATCTCGGGTCGGCGTTCCTGGTGCCGCTTCTCTTGGTGGCGTTCGTGGCCATCTTCGCGGCGGTGGCATTGCCCAAGTTCCGCGAGGGTCAGAAGAACCTGGAGAAGTATCGCCAGGAAGTGGAGCAGCGCGAGAAGAGATGAAACGATAACCCGCGTGAGGCGTAATTCCCTCTGCCCACACGCGAATCGGCATTGTGTGGCGTTCGCACATTCAGGAAAACCCATGCCCAAACTGAACGCCGCATCGCTCGAACAACTGCACCAAGAGCTTGGATTCAAGCCGCTGAATCCATTATGGGCGAAGTGCGAAATCTTTCTTGGGCTGTTCGCAATCGCGATGGCATTCGTGAGCGGGGCGAAGCTCGCAGCCCTTCCGGAGGCGGAATTCCCCTGGTGGGCGTGGCTCGGTCCGGTGCTCCTCTTCACATTCGGTGGCTATCTCGCGCTCGCCGGACACCGCAGCCACCTGTATCAATCGAATAACCGGCTTGCCGCGCACCTCGCGGACTTGATCCGGAAGAACACCCCGCCGCGCGAGAGCCTGCCATGAGCATTCTGGTTGACGCGAATACGAAGATCATTTGCCAGGGGATTACTGGCAAGTCGGGCACCTTCCACACCGATCAGTGCCTGCTATACGGTTCGAAGTTCGTTGGCGGTTGCACTCCAGGCCGCGGCGGCAGCACCTGGGAAGGTCCGCAATCCAAGCAGAAGTTGCCGGTGTTTAACACCGTGGCGGAAGCCGTGAAGGCCACCGGTGCCACCGCCAGCATGGTGTTCGTGCCGCCTCCGGGTGCGGCCGACGCCATCATGGAAGCCGCGGACGCGGGCATCACGCTGATCGTGGCCATCACCGAAGGGATTCCCGTTCTCGATATGGCACGAGCCAAGCGCTACCTCCAGACCAAGCCGGGCGTGCGGTTGGTTGGGCCGAACTGCCCGGGCGTCATCACTCCGGGGCAGTGCAAGATCGGCATCATGCCGGGTTACATTCACAAGCCGTGTGCGCCGGGCGAAAAGGGGATCGGCGTGATCAGCCGCAGCGGCACGCTCACATACGAAGCGGTGTTCCAGCTTTCGCAACTCGGCCTGCCGCAATCCACCTGCGTGGGAATCGGCGGCGACCCGGTGACCGGCACGAATCAGATTGAGTTGCTGGAACTGTTCCAGAACGATCCGGGCACGGAAGCGATCTTGATGATTGGTGAGATCGGCGGGAACGCGGAAGAACTGGCAGCGGCGTACGCGGCCAAGCACATCTCCAAGCCCGTGGCGGCCTTCATCGCGGGGCAAACCGCGCCGCCCGGTCGCCGCATGGGCCACGCGGGTGCGATCATTAGCGGCGGCAGCGGCAGCGCGGCAGACAAGATTACCGCATTGAAGCAGGCCGGTATTGAAGTGGCCCCCACACCCGCCGACCTGGGCACCGCCGTTCAGAAAGCGATTGCCGCGAAGAAGTGATCGCACTGTAAGGTCTTCACATATGCGACCACGAGCCACGAGGTGGAATCGCAAGTCCGCGCTTTGTTCTGCGAGTCGCTGTTTTCCCGTTTGCAGACTCGCATCGGGATTGTTAGCCTAACCAGACGTAGCACAGTTAAACGTCCTAACATCCGCGCGGTTAGGCAGATTCGACTCCTGTCGAATTACAAGTTCAGCGGCAGAGGCTGTTGGTATGGATGACAAGTCCCGTCGGCCTCGATTCGTCTGCCATCCCGGCAATGGCATCGAGGACACCGACTGTCGTGAGAAAACCAGCCTTCCCACAGCACAGCACGAATCGCCGAGGCCAGGCTTCTTCGAGATGACACCAGGACGGCGACAGCTGTTGATTGGCGGAGGATCGGGGGTGTTGGCGTTCCTGGCATATGTGGCGCGGCGCTACCGTCGGGCATCTAAGGAACTAACCGAGGGCACCAAGTCCAGCCGATGAGTATCACGGCGAACCGCTCTCATGGCCAACCGAGTTGAATGAGAGCAAAGATTCCGCGGCGGGCTGATCGCCTGTACTGACGCACCTTTAAGGGCTATCAACTCGCCTTCGCACGCCACAGGCATCGATTTTTTCAGCGGCAGAACGCGTGGTGTTGAACTGAGATGAAGGCTCGGCATTTCGTTTTGACTGCGCACCCACGACGGGTTAGCATCCATCGTGTGAAACGTCCTACTCGAAACTCCACCTCCTGATAGGCCGATTCGCAAAGAAAATAGGCCGACCTGAATCGGTCTAATTACTAGTTCGGCGGCGGAGACGGGGAGTGTTCGCGATCCGTTTACTACCGCCGGACTCGCTAGGGGCCGATGGCGAACGGCTCGGCGAGATCGTTGTTGGCGACTTCCGCGAGCGTTTCGCCTGTCACTCCGCAGTTTCGGGCCTCGAAGCGGGCTGGCGGGCGGAACTGGCGGCCTTGGTCCGCGGCGAGCCGGTGGCAGTCCTCCGGCACGACCCGCGTTTCGCTTGGCTCGTCTACCGCGAAGGCGGCGAGTGCTTCGTGCAGCAGCGGCTTTCGCTCGACGGGACGTTCGTTGGTCTTCTGCCGCGCGTTGTCACGACCGAGGACGGCGACACGGTCAGTACCTGGACCACGAGCGTCGGTGCTGTGCGACGGTTCCTCGACGCCGAACCGCTCTCATGGCCAACCGACTTGAGTAAAAACGAAAATCCCTCCACGAGCTGATCGCGCGTCCTGACGCCTGTCGAAGCCCGATCCACTCGCATTCGTTCAGCACAGGTTGTCCTCCTTGACACACCTGGCCGCAACGGGATGCTTCTTTCGTCGCGCGTGGCGTGGAAGTGGTAGGAAGTGCCGGCATTTCGTTTTGACTGCTCACCCACGACGGGTTAGCATCCATCGTGTGAAACGTCCTACTCGAAACTCCACTACGTGATAGGCCGATTCGCAAAGGAAATAGGCCGACCTGAATCGGTCTAATTACTGGTTCGGCGGCGGAGGAAGGCACCGGATGCGGTACATCGTCGTGGACCTGGAAGCCACCTGTTGGGAGAACGTCCGCGACTTCGACCGCATGGAGACGATCGAGATCGGGGCCGTCGAACTGCCTGCAGCCGACGAGCCGCCGTCCCGCGAGTTCAACCGGTTCATTCGCCCGGTGGTCGAGCGGGAGTTGAGCGAGTTCTGCCGCCGGTTAACGACCATCCGGCAGCGGGACGTGGACGCGGCCGATGGGTTCTGGGCCGTCTTCCCCGAGTTCCTAGAGTGGATCGGCGAGGAGCCCTTCATCCTCTGCTCGTGGGGCGGGTACGACCTCACCCAGTTCCGCACCGACTGCGCTCGGCATGGGTTGACGTTCCCGCCGTCGTTCGAGCGGCACCTCAACCTCAAGAAGGAGTTCGCCCGACTGATGAGCGTCAAGGTGAGCGGCATGGAGCGGGCTTTGACCCAAGCCGGATTGCCGCTGGAGGGCACCCACCACCGGGGCATCGACGACGCCCGCAACATCGCTCGGCTGGCGGCGCTGGTGCTGCCCGTGCTGGAGTCCTCGGGCGTTCTGCCCGTCGCCCAAGACGCCGAACCGCTCTCATGGCCAACCGAGTTGAATAAAAACGAAGATTCCGCGGCGAGTTGATCGCGGGGCTTATTCGATTTCCTTCAGCTTGGCTTTCGCATTCGCGAGTTCGGCCTCACTTTTCTTCAATTCGTCGGTGGCCTTTTCCGCTTTCGCCCGCGCTTCATCCGAAGCCGCTTGCGCCTTTTCGATCGTGCCCGGAAGCACGCGACCACGCTTCGCGATATCGAGTGTTCTCGCCAGGTTGCTCTGCGTTTCCTTGGCGACGGCCTCCGCCTTTTCCACCGCCGCTTTCTTGTCGGCCACCACGGCTTCGAGTTGCTTGATCTGCTTCTGCAACTCTGCGATCACCTTCGGGTCGGCCTTTTCGCCCTCGGCGGCGTTCACTGCGGTGAGTTGCGGATCGACTGCTTTCGGCTGAACTGGGCGAATTCCGGGTCGGCCGCCGGCAGGTGTTGCGTCTTCCAGGCGTCTCTTCGCATGCTTGATCTTCACTTCAACTTCTTTCATCTCCGCGATGCGAATCTCTAACTGCGCTTTCGCGGCTTCCAGTTCGATCTTGATCTTGTTCCGTTCCTGCACGGAAAGCTCGCCCACTTTGCCGAGGATCTCGACGTTCATCTCTGTTGAAGTGACGGCCACTTCTGCGGCTTTGACATACGCTTTACGAACGTCGCGCTGGGCTTCGAGCACTTCGATTTCTTCTTCAATCGCCGCGATGCGATTTCCGCCAAGGATTCGGCCCGGTTGGATCGGCTGCGCGGGTGCGGGGCGAACTTGAATTCCCTTCGGTTGAACGGGCACCACACGCGGTTGCGCGGGCTGCGGTTCGGGTTGCGGTTTCGGATCTTCAACTGCGACCACTGTCGTGGCGAACGCCAACGCGGCACATGCGAACAAGAAGCGTGTCATGACCCATCCTCGGGGGAAATGTGATAACGCTGGTTTTACCATGATGGCACCCGCAGTAGAAGATCTGATCGCCTTTTTCCCTTCGCCCGCTATGTTGCTCTGCAATTCTCTCTTCGACCAACACCGGTCGATTGCCCGGTCGCGAGCCATCACTCATGAAAGCCATTCTGCTGGAAAAGCCTGAACACTTCCGCACCATCGAAGTGCCGGAACCGCCGCCACCCGGCCCCGGCGACGCAGTGGTGAAGATCTTCCGCGTGGGCATTTGCGGCACCGACTTATCCGGTTATCTTGGCAAAATGCCCTTCTTCAGTTACCCGCGCATTCCTGGCCATGAACTCGGCGTGGAAGTGGTCGCGATTGGCCCCGATGTTGTGAATGTGAAGGTGGGCGACAAGGCCGCGATCGAGCCGTACATCAACTGCCAAACGTGCTACTCCTGCACCCGCGGCTACACCAATTGCTGCGAGAACCACAAGACGCTCGGCGTTCACATCGATGGCGGCCTGCAACCGCTGTTCACGATCCCCGCCCGCAAATTGCACGTCTCCAAGAAGCTCACGTTCGATCAACTCGCACTCGTGGAAACACTCGGCATTGGCCTGCACGCAGTGAACCGCGCGAACCCCAAAGCCGATGAAACCGTGCTTGTGATTGGTGCGGGACCAATCGGGCTAAGCGTGGTGGAATTCGCCAAGCTCGCCGGTTCGCGTGTGATCGTGATGGACCTCAACGAACAACGCCTGCGCTTCGTTCGCGAGAAAATGGGCGTGAGCGAAACGATTCAGGCGAAAGGGCTGGAAGAGGATGTGAAGACGTTCACAGAGATGACGAACGGAAAACTCGGCAACGTGGTGGTGGACGCAACCGGCAGCGCACGCAGCATGGCGACCGCGTACAACTATGCCGGCTTCGCGGGGCGAGTGGTGTTCGTGGGGATCACGCAAGACCCCATCACGTTCACGCAACCACTGATGCACCGCCGCGAGATCAGCTTTCTAGCAAGCCGCAACGCGCAAAGCCCGGAGTTCACGCGGATCGTGCGACTCATGGAAGGCGGGATGCTGGACACACGCCCATGGATTACGCACTCGGTCCCATTCGATGCGATGATCGGCGAATTCCCCAAATGGCTCAAACCCGAGACCGGTGTGGTGAAAGCAATGGTTGAATTGAACTGAAGTCGGGCGGCGTCCCGACAATTTCCCGGCGCGGAGAGCGAATACCGACGCAGCAGAGTCCTTCCAGGAGTCGCCTCATGTCCCGGGTTCACTTCCTGCTCACTGCCGCGGTTGCGACACTCCTGGTCGTTTGTGCTGCCCTTTGGTACAGCTCACGCCCGACCTTGCCGCCCGAGATCCGGATTGCCGCCGGCCAGCCGGGAGGGATGTACCACACCTTCGCCCAGGACTTCGCGAAGCGATTGCATCAGCAAACCGGCTGGACGGTCCGCGTCATCGAGACCACCGGCAGCGGGGCGAACGCCGAACTGCTGCGCAACGGCGGGGCTGAACTTGCCCTGATCCAGACCACCCCCTCAACCCTCGAAGGGATCGTGGGGGTCGCGCCGCTGTTCCCGGAGTTCCTCCACTTCCTCGCCAAGAGTGAGGATATGGACATCCACACGCTGGCGGACCTCAAGAATAAACGGGTCGGTCTCGGAATGCCCGGGTCGGGCATCCGCCAGAACGCCAACGTGATTCTTCCGCATTACGGCCTCTCGCCGGAGATGATGCAAGACGCCGACGACCCGTTCGGCATGCTCATCGCGAACGGCGACCTGGATGCTGCCCTGGTCATCACCGGCTGGATGAACCCGACCCTGGAGAAGGTGCTGCGAGGCGGCAACGTCAAGTTGATCGGGCTGGCCGACGCGGAAGGTCTGGCCGCACGCTACCCATGGCTCATCCCCGCTACGATCCCTCGCGGCCTGTACTCCGGCCACCGACCGGTGCCGCCAGACCCGGTGCAAACAGTCGCGGTGATGGCGCTATTAACGGCCCGTTCGGACGCCCACAACGAACTGGTGAACGAGTCGCTGGCAGCGCTCTACGAGACGGACCAGCGAGCGTCGTACCCGTTAATGCTGTCGGCGAAGGCCGCCCGGGACTACGACGCCGCCGTGATGCACCCGGCCGCAGGGGCCTATCACGACCCCGCGGCCCAGTTCAACCGTCTTTCGCAAGCCATGGAACTGGCCTCGAAGTCCAAGGAAGCGATGGTCGGGGTCGCCGCGTTCGGCGTGCTGGCCTGGGGCTGGTTCCGCCGCCGGCGAGAGCGATTCGCAGAAGCGGCCGACCGCGAACAGAAACAGAAACTCGACGCGTTCATCAACCGCGCGCTGACGGTCGAGTTGGAGCAGATGGAGGTGGCAGACCCGGAGCAGCTCCGCACCTTCCTACAGCGGGTGACGCACATCAAGCAGGAAGCACTGCGGGAACTAACCAGCGAGAGGGTTCGCGGGGACCAGTTATTCGCAATCTTCCTGTCGCAGTGCGCCGCCCTGAGCGAGAAGATCCAGATGCGGATGATCTACGGGCAGATGCAGTCAGCGAGTTCTCCAAATGAACCCGGCCGCTGACGCGTCACAGCTCGCCTTTCGGAAACCCGGTCACTCATGCGACTCGGCTCGCCAAGAGTAGCGAATACCGCTCACGCGATGGGCAAGGTATCGGCCAGCATGTGATCGATCAGTTCCGCGACGCCCGCACCGCGGGGGCTGGGCGTGACGAAGTGAACAGCGGCTTTCAACTCGGGCAGCGCGTTCGCAACCGCGACGGAGTAACCGCACATTTTCAGGAAGACGTGATCGTTTTCCGCGTCGCCCACAGCCACCACATCGCCTGCCGAAAGTCCGAGTTCTTTCAGTGCGGGCGCGAGGCCAAACGCCTTGTTTACTCCACGCGGCAACACCATCACCGCGTCCTTGTTCATGATCAATTCGAGATCGAGTTGCAAATCGCGGATGGTGGCGGCGACCGTGTGCCCGTGCGGTTGAAACGTGGCCACGATCACTTCACCCACACCAATGGGCGAGACGCCGCGCTTTCGCAAGTCTGCGGCGAACGAGGGCGGCGGCGGAGCAGCGAGCACTCGCGTGACCCGTGTGTGCGGCGAATACAACACCGCCCCGTTTTCAATCACCACCAGATCAAACAGTTCCAGGCACGAACACACCTGCAACAACTCGGGCAGCACTCGGCCCGTGACCATGATGAGCTTGCACCCTGCCGCCTTCGCACGCTGCAATGAAGCGATCGTTGCCGCATCGAGCGAACCATGATTCGCCAGGGTGCCATCGTAGTCCGTCGCGAGTGCTTGAAAACGCATGCGTGAAACTCCTTGCAGGTGTGACCACAATCGCAGCCGGTGCGATTACTTCTTCTCAAGCAAGCCGCGGGTCTTCAACCAGTCCGCACAGCGATCGGGCCAGGTGGAACACGGGTGCTCGGTCTTGCGCATGCCATAGCCGTGCCCACCGCTGGAATAGAGGTGCAACTCGGCCGGCACATTGTTCTTCTTGAGTGTCATGTAGAGCGCGATGCTTCCTTCGCTCGGCACGCGGTCGTCCGAGGAATGCGCGAAGAACATCGGCGGCGAATCTTTGTTCACTTCGAACTCCGGTCTTAGCTTCCCCTGGTCGTCGATCAAGTATGCGGGGTAGACGAGCGCCGCGAAGTTTGGCTTGTGATCAATCGCCTTCTCTGCGGCGTCGAGTGCTTCATACAGGCGATCCTTGGTGAGTGCGGTCCACGCGGTCAGGTTGCCGCCTGCGGAGAAGCCCAGCATGCCAATGCGTGCGGGATCGATGCCCAGTTCGGTCGCCTTGCTTCGCACGAGTGTGACAGCACGCTGGGCATCTTGAATCATGGCGAGATTATCGGGCTTCTGCATGGCTCGTTTGGGCACGCGATACTTCAGCAGCACCGCTGTCACGCCGAGGTCGCGCAGCCATTCGCAGGTCTGTGTCCCTTCGTGCTCGATGGCAAGAATGCTGTAACCGCCACCGGGAGCCACGATCACCGCGGTGCCGTTGGCTTTATCTTTGGCCGGCGCATATATGGTGATGGTTGGCTCGCTCACATTGCCGAGCCGCTTCACTTCGAGCTGGCCCTTCTTGGCTTCCGGCAACAACTCCGGGCCAATATCCTTCACTTCGCCAGGCGCTTTGCCCGGCCAGAGTTTCACCACGGTTGGCTCGGCGGCGGTGGAGAATGCGACTCCACACACGAGCGATACGGAGAGGGCAACGCGGAACATGAGGCACCTTTGCGAGGAGTATGGGGCGAAGTCGGGGATTCGGAACACGATGAGCTTACTTCTCGGGGAACGGGTCGTTCGGGCCAATCACTTTCCCTTCCCACACCGGGATGCCGTTATCGAACGTTAGCACGCGGTGCTGGCTGCCCGGCATGGGCGGCGCGCTCTTCGCCGGGAGCCATTTGCCGAGTCGCTTCTTCATATCCGCGTAGTCGGTGTTACCCGCGAGGTTGGCCCACTCGTTTGGGTCTTTCACCATGTCGTAAAGTTCTTCACTTCCATCGGCGTAGCGAATGTAACGCCACTGTTCGGTGCGAACCGTGTGATTGCCCGCGTTGTGCGTGGTGATGGCCGGGCGTTCGCGGGCGGCGTTCGCATCCTTCAGTTGCGGCACCAAACTTAGCCCCTCGTTGGCCGCATTGGCGGGCAAGCCACACGTTTCTGCCAGCGTGGGATACACATCGAGCAGTTCCGCGGGGCGTGGGCTTTTCACTCCGCTGGCGATTCCTGGCCCCGCAAAGATCAGAGGAACGCGCGTTGAACGTTCCCACAGCGTGTTCTTGCCCGAGATCAGCTTTTCGCCAAGATGCCAGCCATGATCGCTCCAAAGCACGATCACGGTGTTTTCTTCCAACCCGCTCGCCTTCAAGGCATCGAGCACGCGGCCCACCTGAGAATCGACGTAGCTAATGCTCGCCAGATAACCCCGCACCATCGGCTTCCATTCCTTGGTTTCACGCAATAACTTCAATCGCGGTTCCGGGAGTTGCCAGTGCAAGAAGGATGCGAAGCGGGGCAAATCGTCGCGATCATCTTCCTTCACCGGCGGCATGATGAGCTTATCTTCGGGGTAGAGATCGAACCACTTCTGCGGGGCATAACAAGGAACGTGCGGATGGCGGAACCCCACGGCCATAAAGAACGGAGCCTTCGGCGGGTTCTTCAGTTGATCCACCGCCCACGTGGCTACGTTATAGTCGTAGCAGTCTTCGTCCTTCTCCGGGAACGGCCCCCAATCCATGAGTGGGTGCGCGTTGGGCAACTGGGCGAATGGCTTTGCGGGGCGCGGTTGAAACCCGCCATGCACGCCCCACACATCCACTTCCGGGCCGCTATCTTTGCGATCGATCTTCGGCGGGTATGCGTCGTGAAAGATCTTGCCACTGGTGAGCGTGGTGTACCCATTCTTCTTGAACCACTGGAAAAGCGTGGCGTGTTCGCGATATTTCTCGGCGGTGCGAAACCACGGTGCCAGGCCATACACGCCCGTGGTGCTGGGCCGCAAGCCGGTCATGATGCTGGTTCGGCTCGGGTTGCAGAGCGGGCTTTGGCAGTGCGCATTGGTGAACGTGGTGCCGCGCGCCGCGAGCCGATCCATGTGCGGCGTCTTCACCTGCGGGTGCCCACCAAGCGGGCCAACCCAGTCGTTCAAGTCGTCGATGGCAATGAACAGCACATTGGGCTTCGCGGCCGGTTCCGCACCGAATGCTGTGTTTGCGGCAATCCACATCGCGGCAAGAGAGAGGATCGTTCGCATAAGAGTTTCCCGCGTGTATCGAAGTCGACACTTCCAGTTGTATGCGGCCACCGGGGCATTGTGACCGATGCCCCGGTTGGCGACAAACGGATTACGCCCGTTGCGATTATCGAACCACTCATAAGAGACGAACGATAACGGCCATCATGGTTCGATGCGTGCGCTGGTTTCGCGAGTATAAACAACGGATGTTGTTCACGCTCTGGACTCATAATGATAAGAGAGCCGACGACTTCCTTCCCCGAAAGGACCAACCTCATGCGTCTCGCTCTTCTCTCCCTGGCGTTCCTCGCCGCCAGCATTGTGTGCGCACCGAGTTCTCATCACGGCCTCGCACAAGAAGCGAAGCCCAACGACGGCTTCACCCCGCTGTTCAACGGTAAAGATTTCACCGGCTGGAAGAATGTGAACTGCGACCCCGGCACGTTCTTCGTGAAGGATAACGAGATTGTGACCACGGGCACGCCAACCGGTTTCCTTCGCACCGATAAGCAATACGAGAACTTCGAACTCGAACTGGAATGGATGCACATCGAGAAAGAGAAGACGGCGAACTCCGGGCTGTTCGTGTGGGGCGATCCGATTCCCGCCGTGGGTTCGCCGTACACACGCGGCATCGAAGTGCAGGTGCTGATCAATTATCCCAAGGTCGATTGGGCCACCAATCATGGCGATGTGTTCGCGATCTGGGGTGCGACGTGCGTTCCGGATCGGGCGCATCCGAAGGGAGCCATGCGTTGTTTGCCCAGCGAGAACCGCGTGAAAGGTGGCGGAGAATGGAACCATTACAAGGTGATTGCTAACGATGGCGTCATCAAGTTGCACGTGAACGGCAAGGAAGTTTCTGGCGTCAGCAAGTCGAACCCGCGCAAGGGCTATCTGGCACTTGAGAGTGAAGGTGCAGAATGCCATTTCCGCAACATTCGCATCAAGGAACTCCCGAGCACCAACCCAAAGCCCGAAGAAGTGGCGAACGTGTGGGAAGGCCACACTTCGCTGTTCAACGGTCTGGATCTCAAGGGTTGGAAGACGAACGATGCTTCGTGGAAAGCGAGCGGCGGCCACCTCATCGCAACGGGCACCGCAGGACTAGCGACAGAGAAGCCGCTGCCAGCGGGCGAACTGATCTTCGATTGGAAGCTGCCCGCCAAATCGGCCGCAGGCGAAATGAAGATTGATGTGGCCGGCGAGACCATCACTCTGAAGGCCGAGAAGCCCGGCACCTGGCAACGGGCGAAGCTCGCAATTGGTGCGAAGACAGGCGGGGCGTCGGTTGTGCTTCAACCTATTCCGGGGCTGGAAGTCATGAACGTGTTTGCCCGCGCGGCCAAAGCTGAGTGAGTGAACATTGATCGCGATTACGAATCTTGCCGTTCGTCAGGGGAAGTTCACACTCTCCGGCGTGTCGCTCACGGTGTTGCCAGGGCAATATGGCGTGCTGATGGGCAAGAGCGGATGCGGCAAGACAACCATCCTCGAAACCGTTGCGGGGCTGCGCATCCCCGCGGCGGGTTCGATCACGCTTGCAGGGCGAGATGTCACTCGGCTTCGCCCGGCGGATCGGCACGTGGGATATGTTCCGCAAGATGGCGCATTGTTTAACACCATGACCGTGCGTGACAATCTCGCGTTTGCACTCGATGTACGTGGCGATCTTCAACCGGAGATCCAGGCGCGAACCTCCGAACTTGCAGACTGGCTCGAAGTCACGCACTTGCTCGATCGCAAGCCCTATTTCCTCAGTGGCGGAGAGAAGCAGCGTGTGGCGTTGGGTCGCGCGCTCGCGTCTCGTCCGCCTGTGCTGTTGCTGGATGAGCCACTGAGTTCTCTGGACGACGACACACGCGAACATCTCGTGGCGGTTCTCGCTCGCCTGCGCGACACGCGCGAAGTCACGGTGTTGCATGTCACGCATAACCGTTCCGAGGCCGAGCAACTCGCCGATGCGGTATTCCATCTCGAAGGCGGAACGGTTTCCCAGGTTCGCTAAACGTGCGTCACACTTTGCACCCAATTCTTCCATTGCATTTCTGCAGCCGACATGACATGTCACGGCCTTCTCTTGGGGGAGGGAAGTCCGATGACTCGTCAATTCGCTTGGCTTACTTGTGTAAGTGGGCTAGCTGCGTGCGCGATGATGTTCTGCGCAGATCCGGTACTGGCGGAATTGCCAGTTCCACCTCAATTACCAGTTCCGCCGCAGCTTCCTGAACTCGCACCCGCTCCAACGAGCGAAATGGCTCCGCCTTTGCCAGTGATCGAGGTGCCCAATTCGCTTGTGCCGCCTGCTATCCAACCAAACCTGCCTACAGTCCCGGGCACCATACCAAATTCGGCATCTGTTCCTCCACCGAGCACGGCTCCGCCTGCTGCACCAAGTACCACACCTGCCAAGGCAGACCCAGATAAGCCCAAGATGGACGTGACCTGGAACAACGGCGTAATCATCCAGAGCGCCGATAAGCGGTTCTCGTTCCATGTCGGGGCGACGGTTCAGTACGATTTCGTGTGGTATTCCGCCAGTCCGATCCTCGAACTCGGCACAGTGGACCACTTGGGTATTGGGAAGTTCAATGACGGGGTGAACCTTCGTCGCGCTCGGATCAACTTCGAGGGCACGCTCTACACGGCGATCGACTACAAGTTCGAGATCGAATTCATGAACGGGATCGGGTTCTCGCCGGCGGGCACAACCAACCCCACAGTTGCTGCGTCGATTTCCAACAGCCCTGGCCCAACCGATGCCTGGATGAACTTCAAAGATGTGCCAATCGTGGGCAACGTTCGGATTGGTAACCAGAAGGAATGGTTCAGCCTGGAACACTTGAATAGCTACAAGTCGCTGGACTTTCTGGAGCGATCGTACCTGTTCGATTTCGCACAAGCCACGGCGTTCAACAACGGGTTCTCGCCTGGCATTAGCGTGTTCCGAACGTGGCTGGATGATCGCGTGTTCAGTGGCGTCGGTATGTACAAGAACGAAAGTGATCTGATTGGCTTCGGCATTGGCGATGGGCAATACGCCGTTACCGGTCGCCTCGCGGCTCTGCCCATTTGGCTGCCCGAAGAGCAGATCTACTGGCACTTCGGCGGGGCGATGAGTCACCGCGATCCGGTCGAAGATCGGGTGCAAGTCCGCATCCGGGATAACATCCGTAACGCTCCGTTCCCGCTTCTCCCGCTCATTGCCAACACGGGTCTACTGAACTCGACTTCGCAAGATCTCTTCAACCTGGAAACCGCGGCAGTATGGGGACCACTGACATTCCAGGCGGAGTACACGGCGAACATCATTCGCGGTGCATCGGTCGCGAATCTACCCAGCATGCCAACCAATCCGCCGCTCGGCGACTTGTTCTTTCAGGGGTATTATGCCCAGTTGATGTGGATGATCACGGGCGAGAGTCGGGGTTGGAACACGAAGAACTTCTTCTTCAATCGCGTGATTCCCAAGCGGCCGCTGAAGATCCACCCGAACGATTGCGATGGCTACGGCTGCGGCGCGTGGGAAGTGGGTGTTCGCTACAGCTATATCGATCTTTCCAACAATGGCCTGCAGGCGGGCCGGCTAGATAGCGTAACACTCGGGTTAAACTGGTATCTCAACGCGAACGCCAAGCTGCAGTTCAACTACGACTACACACATCGCGGCGATACGAACAACCCGGTGCAAGGGCACATTAGCGGCTTTGGCATTCGCGCGCATTACGATTTCTGATGAAGTCTTGCCCGCCGAGGTTTGACCTCTGGCCCGGTGCGTGGAACAATGCGGGTCGCCCTTTCGCGATCCGCTCCCACACCGGGCTTCCGTTATGTTTCGCACCCTCTCTGCTTTGTCGCTCACGCTCACACTCACGCTCTCACTCCGCGCGGCCGACCCGCCGGTGTACGACCTTTGGCCCGGTGCCGTGCCCGGCGAGAAGGGCGACGTGCCCGCCGAGAAACGGACGCCGGCCACGGGTCCGACGAAATCGATCACCAACGTCTCGAAGCCCACACTCACTCTGTATCGCCCGGCGAAAGACAAAGACACCGGCGCGGCCATCGTGATCGCACCGGGCGGCGGGTACAACAACCTCGCGTGGGAACACGAAGGCACCATGGTGGGCGAATGGCTTCAGTCCATTGGTGTAACCGGTGTGCTGGTGAAGTATCGCGTGCCCCGCAGAGCCGATCAGGCGAAAGACGCGCCACCGATCGGTGCGTTGCAGGACGCACAACGGGCGATCAGCACCACACGGGCCAAGGCGAAGGAATGGGGCATCGATCCCAATCGAATCGGCATGCTGGGCTTCTCGGCGGGCGGGCACCTCACCGCGTGGGCCGCGACCAACTTCGATAAGCGGGCTTACGATGCGATCGACGATAACGACAAGGCGAGTTGCCGGCCCAACTTCGCCGTGCTGATCTATCCCGGCGGCATGGTCGATCGTGTGACCAAGGACAAACTCTCCGCCGAGATTCGCGTGTCCAAGGATACGCCGCCCTGCTTCTTCGCGCTGGCGTACAACGATAACGGCCCGCTCGATGGCAGCTTGAAGATGATGGCTGCTCTCAAGCAGAACGGCGTGCCGGCGGAGTTGCATGTGTACTCGGCGGGTGGGCATGGGTTCGGCATGCGCGCCGGCGAGAAACCGCATCAGACATGGCCGAAACGCTGCGAGGAATGGATGCGAGCCGAAGGCTTTACCAGTACGCAGCGAGCGGAAGACGCAAGACCCGTTGCCCCCGGCGCGAAGGTGGAAAAGCTCGCAGGCGGCTTCAAGTTCACCGAAGGCCCCGCGGCCGATGCGGATGGCAACGTCTACTTCACCGATCAACCGAATGACAAGATCCTGGTGTGGACTGTGGGCGGCAAACTCGAAACGTTCATGGAGGGGTGCGGCCGATCGAACGGGCTGTACTTCGATCGCGATGGTAAGTTGTGGGCCTGCGCCGACGAGAAGAATGAACTGTGGAAGATCGACCCGAAGACGAAAGAAAAGGCGATCGTCGTTCGCGAGCACGCGGGCAAGTTGCTCAACGGCCCGAACGATGTCTGGGTGCGGCCCGAAGGTGGCGTGTACTTCACCGATCCGTTCTACAAGCGGCCATACTGGAAACGCGGCGAGATCGAACAGGATGCACGCGGGGTGTATTATCTTTCGCCCGAAGGGAAACTCACGCGTGTGGATGGCGATTACAAACAACCGAATGGCATCGTGGGCAGCCCAGACGGCAAGACTTTGTACGTCGCGGATATCGGGGCGGGCCGCACCTATCGCTACGATATTCAGCCCGATGGCACCCTGAAGAACCGCACATTGTTCTGCGAATCGGGTTCCGATGGCATGACCATCGATAGCGAAGGGAACGTCTATCTCACTCGAAAGGGTGTGCTCATCTATGATCGAAGCGGCAAGAAGATCGCCGAGATCGCAGTGCCCGAAGGGACGACCAATGTGTGCTTTGGTAACAAGGATCGCAAGACGCTTTTCATCACCGCGGGCACCGGACTTTATTCAATCCCGATGCGCGTGACAGGCGCGATTCGGCCATGATCACTCGATTCCACCACCCGATAACTGGAACAGGAGTTTCCGCCATGAACCGCTTCCGTGTGTTGCTTCTGAGCTTGTTCTGCTTCGCAGCGGCCGGCTGCGTCGAGGGCGAAGTTCGTTACACCATCAACCCCAATGGCAGCGCGAAGATTCGCTTCGATGTGGTGACCCCTGTCCCGCCCACTCTGGGCGGACCGCCTCCGGGAATGGGGAACAACCCGATGGACGAAAGCATCGATAGCCTTCGCCGCAATGCCATTCGGCAGACGCTGGAATCGCCGGGCATAGCGGCCTGGAAAGATGTGACCGCCGAGTTCTTGCCCAATGGCAAATTGAAGTTTGGCGGCACCGCTTTGGTGCGACAAATCTCAGACTTCAAGAGCAAAGGCGGGTTGCCGCTCATTTCATCTGAATACAGAACGGAAGCAACAATCGACGGTGCGCTCGTGCTGGTTCGCAAATCCGACCCGAGCGATAACGAGATTGGCCCGGGCAAGCGGAAGCCCAAAACGCCCGATGAAATCAAGAAGTTGACCGATGACCAACTCGATGAAGAGATCCTTCGGGATCTGATCGAGATTCAATCGACTCGCGGGTTGCTCACCGCCTTTCTCACCGACATGAACATGAAGAGCACCTTCGTGTTGCCTGGCGATGTTACGGCAGTAGTCGGGTTTACCCGCGATGGCAAATCGCTCACCACCACCTTGAACGGCAACATGATCCTCGCCAGGTTGAACAAGGCGTTGGCAGAAGATCGGGCGGCATGGCGAGCACGCTATCGCGCGGCCACAAGCGTGGACCATCTCAAAGTGTTTGTCCTCGGTGAAGGAAGCGGAAGGGGCGAAGCCACGGTCGCGAAACCGGGCGAAGCGCAGTTCGATATCGACAAGGAAGTGAAAGACGCACGGGCCGCATACCCGGAATTGCGGAAGAAATTCGGCTTCGGCGACGACCTGCGATTGCCCACAACCGATTCGCCGCCTCCGCCGGGGCGGTGATGCGACGATGCAATGCGTGAGTGCTTGCGAGTTCTTGTCTTTGCTTGGTGCCAATGATTCGTCGTTGGCATCAAGCACACCGCTCATCTCTTCTTCGAATGAGTGAAACGATTCGCTCGATACCAGCCGAACCCATCGCGGATGGAGAGCGTCGTTACTCGCAACGCCGCAATCCGGAGCCACAAGCCGATGAGCACGCTGCAACGCCTCACCGAACGCGGGTTGATCAAGCCACCGCGTTGGCTCCCGGTCAATGTGCAATATGAAACGATCATGGGATCGGTCGCGTATGGCGTCTCTTCAGACACCAGCGATGTCGATGTGTATGGCTGGGCCATTCCGCCCAAAGACGATGTCTTCCCGCACCTTGGCGGCGAGGTTCTGGGGTTCGGCCACCAACGCAAGCGATTCGAGCAATTTCAGGAACACCACATCCCGGACCGCGACGCCTTGGCCGGGCACGGGCGAACCTACGATCTCACGATTTTCAGCATCGTCAAGTTCTTCCAACTGGCGATGGAGAACAATCCCAACGTCGTCGATTCCCTGTTCACGCCGATCACCTGTGTGTTGCACAGCACACGCGTGGGCAACCTCGTGCGAGAGAACCGCCGGCTGTTCCTGCATCGCGGGGCGTGGCCGAAGTTCAAGGGCTATGCGTATTCGCAACTGCACAAAATCGCCATCAAGGAACCAACGGGCAAGAGGGCGGATCTGGTGGCCAAACATGGGTACGACACCAAGTTCGCCTACCATGTTGTGCGGTTGCTGGGCGAAGTGGAACAGATTCTTCTCGAAGGGGATATCGATCTTCAACGCGACCATGAGCGGTTAAAAGCGATCCGGCGCGGCGAATGGACCGAAGCGCGACTTCGCGAATGGGCCGCCAGCAAGGAAGCCGATCTGGAACGAGCCTACGCCGCAAGCCCGCTGCCCGCCACGCCGAACGAAGCCAAACTCAAAGAGTTGTTGCTGAACTGCCTGGAAGAGCACTACGGATCGTTGGCCGAATGTGTGGTTCAACCCGATCAGGCGGTCGCGGCTCTCCGCGCGATTCAAGCAGAACTCGATAAAGTGCGTGACGTGCTATAGCCAAACTTCGCTTACCAACCGTGGCAACAATTGAAGCATGCCCACGCCACCAAAGCGTCACGGCTTCGGCTTGCTGGCGAGCAGCTTATCAAGTTTAACCGTGACCTCACGCGTGCCGGCGGCCTTCACGATGGCCGCGTTGGCCTTCAGAAGCAGATCGCTTTCGAGATCGGGCTTCACGGCTTTCACGCTTTTCAGGATCACATCGCCCACCACCTTCGCCGCGTTGCCATCTAGCCCGGCCGTGTGATCGACCACGAGTTTATCGTAATAGAGTTTCGCTTCGGTCGCCTGAATGGTGATCTTCACATCAGGAATTTGCAGGAAGGTGGCCACGCCCTTCGAAGGCTCCCGCTTCACGGTAATCTCGGCCTTCAAACTCAGTGCGGCCTGGCAGTGGGCGCGCGTTTCACCGGAATAGAGCCGCAAGCCATTTCGCCAGAGCTGCTGCTGAAATCGCACATCCACTCGCTCGCACGCCAGCGCCACCGTGGCATGGAACTTGCCGTTTTCCTCCTGCACTAATTCCATCACAGTCACGGCAATCTTTTCGGGTTCCGGAATGCGAACCTCGACTCGCCGCCACATGCCATCGTTGCGCTTTTCGCGAACCGGTTCCGTCCAGATGCGCAAGCCTTCCCGTTGTCGCCGCACAACCGTTACCGCGGTCTGGCGGCCCCACCCATCGTTCGACTTCGTGAGCGGGTCGGGGATCTTCTTGGCGATGAGTTCGCGAAGATAATTCGCCAGCAACTCCGCCTGTGCCGGATCGGTGCGGGCACTCTCGGGCTTCGCGGTTGCGTTTGGCATCGGGGATGGTGGTTGAGCTGCGAGCGCCGCAACAGGCAGGGCAAACAGGAGAAGCAGGGTAATGGCACGCATCGGCGACCTCGGCTCCGAACACACGCGGGCATTCTTTACGATAATGCCGTGTATCGGCAAACTTGCGAAGATGAATCCGCTTTGCGTGAACTGGTCGTGTTTTGTAAGCGGCATAACCGGTGCCAGCACGCGCAAGTTGTGCAAGAACCCGCGATCATCACTTCATTCTTTATCGCTCGTCGGCGTCGGCCCATTTCGTCACCGTGGCGGGAGGCGTCCACTCGGCCAATTGCTTCAGCATGTCCGGCACCGTTTCCGCAACCAGAATCAGTTTGCGGTGCTTGGGCTTTAGCAATCCTTCAGCAACGACATGATCGAGCCAGAGCAACAAGGGAGTGAAGAACCCCTTCACGTTAAGCAACGCCACCGGTTTGCGATGAATGCCAAGTTGGCCCCAGGTAAGGATCTCGAAGAGTTCGTCGCAGGTGCCGAATCCGCCGGGCAGCGCGACGAACGCATCGGCGCGATCGGCCATGAGTGCTTTGCGCTGGTGCATGGTGTCGGTCACGATGAGTTCGGTGCAATCCGGCAGCGCGATTTCCTTGTGCGATAAGGCGTGCGGAATCACGCCGAGCACATCCCCGCCTGCGGCCAGAGCCGCCATCGCCACTTCGCCCATTAGCCCCACACGCCCACCGCCATACACCAGATTCAGCCCGCGATGTGCCAGCGATTGGCCCAGTTCGCGTGCCGCGTCGGTGTATGCGGGGTTCGTGCCATGAGCCGAGCCACAGAACACACACACGCTCTTCATGGGAGGAATTCCGTTCACTTTCGTCCCGCTGGGGCCAGAAACTCGCTCACACGAATCGGTTCTTCAATCTCAGTCCCCTTGCGGAGGCAGAGGAGCATGGGTGTCGTGAGTGCGGTTGTTGCCACGGCCATCAATACGAGCACGGCATACAGACTCGGGGGTACGACACCCAGTTCAGACCCAAGGTTAATCGCAATAAGGGCCATAAGCCCGCGGGCGTTCATCATCGATCCGATGATGCCTGCTTCACGCCATGTGAACCCGCCAAAGCGTGCGGCAAGCCCACACCCCACCAGTTTTCCCAGCACAGCAGCAGTAATTACAGCCGCACAGATCAACCAGGCCGTCGTTCCACCCAGGCTCGTCAAGTCGGTTCGCAGACCGGTGTAGGTGAAGAAAACGGGGACAAAGAAGCCGTTGACCACATCACGCAACCGCGATGAGACCGCCTCGCGCAGCGAATCACGGCCCGACAAAATCGCTCCGAGTGCGAAGGCTCCGAACACTGCGAAGATCCCGATTCGATTCGTCGCAACCGAAGACAGAAACAGCGAAACAAACAGAATCGCAAGTGCTGTCGGCGTAAGGCCACCGCCGGTCGTTTGCTCGACATGGGTGAAATAGCGGACAAGCAACGGGCGTGCAATGAAGACCATGAACAGCACGAATCCGGCAGTGAATCCGGCCATGCGGAGCGTTTCCACCGGGTCGAAGTTCGCACGAACCGCAGCCGCGATACTGGCGAGCAAGATCCAACCCGCTGCATCGCTGACACCCGCAGCCGCAAGCGTGATCGCGCCGACCCGCGTTCGCGTGATGTTCAACTCGACCATGATCCGCCCGAGAACAGGGATCGCCGTGACGGCCATTGTCAGCCCCATGAATAGCGTCACACCGGTGAGAGACACCGGCTGGCCAGCGGGGCCCATTTCAAGGTATGGGTGGATGATCGGGGCCAAAGCCACACCAAGCGTAAACGGAACAACGACTCCGGCCACCGAGATTAATGCCACCGCCCGACTGTTCGTTCGCACATGCCCAGCGTCCAGTTCAAGCCCGACGAGGAACATCAGGAAGATCAATCCGAGCTGAGCAATAATCGTGAATATCTTCGGAAGCACCGCATCTGCCAGAGATGGATCAACACCTGGCAACGCTGGACGGAACAGAGCGGCGAACACATCCGGAGCAAGCCAGCCAAGCAGCGAAGGGCCAAGAAGCAACCCGGCGATAATCTCTCCTACCACGGTCGGTTGACGCACTCGCCGGGCGAGCGAACCGAACAACCGAGCGACCGCCACGATCACGGCGAGTTGCGCCAGGACTGGGAACAGGAGTTCTTCCGTGTCTAGTCGGGTCAGTTGTTGCACTCCATCTGAGCTCGACTGATGCCGATTCTGTGACGGTCATGCAGCAGGTGCGAGCGTGGTGAGCAAGAGTTCCCGCACGGGCTCCGGGAGTTGTTCAAGACCCATGGTTTGACCGGCCTGTGGCAAAAGGGACTCGGCCCACAGCC
>JBGSLF010000215.1:0-25428 GCA_041740855.1 Gemmata sp. | reverse complement strand
GGCTGTGGGCCGAGTCCCTTTTGCCACAGGCCGGTCAAACCATGGGTCTTGAACAACTCCCGGAGCCCGTGCGGGAACTCTTGCTCACCACGCTCGCACCTGCTGCATGACCGTCACAGAATCGGCATCAGTCGAGCTCAGTCAGCGTTCTCTGTGTCGCAAGCAGAATCCTGAAACTCCTCAACCCAGAATGTGTTTGTCGTATTCGAGTCATCAAGTTGTTTGACCGAGACAACCAAACCTGTTGCGAAGCGATCCGGGGCAAATACAAATAATTTTCAAATTTTGCGGAACAAGTGCGGATGAAGAGGGTTCTATTAAATTGTGACGATTACCCCACCGGGAACGACATTCTGCTCGTTCCCAAAACACTCTCTTGCCAGGACCTAATGATGTTTCGTCGATTTCGTACTCTCCTCCCTTTCACTGCGCGCTCTCGTGGATTTACGCTGATTGAGCTCCTTGTTGTTATTGCGATTATCGCAATTCTCATTGGGCTACTTCTGCCTGCTGTTCAGAAGGTACGCGAAGCCGCGGCCAAAGCAACCTGCTCCAACAATCTGAAGCAACTCGGTTTAGCTGTGCACAATTTTGCCGGGACAAACAACGATCGCTTTCCGAATGCCTACACACACATGCCAATCGCAATTCCATCTGGTGGAACTGCTGCAATTCAGGTCCGGGATCTCACTCCGAACCTGGTTCTACTTCCTTTCCTTGAGCAGGAAGCATTATTGCAGGCGGCCAAAGCGGGAATCGCAGGTGTAACCACTACGACCGGCACTATCCACACTGCAGGACAGCCTGCAATTGGGAACATTAGTGCTTGGGATTGTTTGGCGAATGCCAATCCGATCACACCGGTCCGGTTGGTATCAATCAAAGCCTTCCAGTGCCCGGCCGATTATGGTCTGACTTCGGATGGTAAAAGCCGACATACCGGCAGTTGGGGCGGCAGTTCTTATGCCATTAACTGGCAATTTGTTGGCACTCCAGGCGGAACGGGTAGCATTTCGACTGTGAGTATGAATAGTGTTCGTGACGGCACATCGAACGTTGTGCTTTGGGCTGAGAAAATGGCTGCTTGCCAACGGACTCCTGCAGGTGCGGCGGCTGCGGTGCCAGCCGTGGCAAGTGCTAACGGCGGGAATCTCTGGGCATACCCACACTGGTCTGGTGACTGGATGCAGGTGTTCGCTTACAACCGACCGGATTGGGTTGCGAGCTATACCAGCGGTTGGAACATGACACCGCAGATCCAGCCATCCATCACAGTTGTCGCAACTGGCGGAACACAGCAGCAATGTGACACGAGCCGCGTGAGCACAGCGCACACGAACGCAGCACTTGTGTGCCTGGCTGATGGGAGTGTCCGATCGGTGAATGGGAACGTGAGCCAAGCAACATGGCTTGCAGCGATGCTGACAGACGACGGCATGCCGCTTGGTAACGATTGGTGATCATGTCCGAGCACACCAGAGGTTTCCAGCATGGCGATCATGTAGTTACCTCTGGTGTGTTTCACACGAGTGAATTAAGCCGTCATTTTGTTGCACTGGTAATCTTGTTCGATAATCGCTCACCGGGAAGAGGGCCATTCCCGGACAGAGGCGCACGCACTTCGCTCCAGTTAAAGCCAGTTCGAAAAGGTCCCAACTGCCCCGATTGACTCTCGTCGCCCACTCACTGCTTCCACTTCTGGACTCGATTTCTTGTGGGTAGACACAGTTGTGCCAATAACACCGGGAAGGTTAAGATAAACCACATGAAATACTCGCGTCCCTCGGATTGAGGCGGCCGCTTTATCACGTTACGCTCACCTTCATCTACTCTCCACGGGGACTCGTGCTGTGGACCCGAATCCATTCACCGAGGTTGATCGAGACCTGCTGAAGCGTTGCTTGAACGGCGCTCCGGGTTCGTGGAATGATTTCGTCGATCGTTTCTTGAGCTTGATCTACCACGTTATTGGCTACACCGCTCACCTACGCAGTTTCCGCCTTCGCCCAGAAGATGTCGAAGATATCGCGGCGGAAGTGCTCCTCAAGATCGTCGCAAACGATTTCCGCCTGCTGCGCGACTTTCGCCGCGAATCGAGCCTCGCAACTTACCTCACCGTCGTATCTCGCCGGATGTGCATTCAAGAACTCGTTCGCAGGCAAAAGCTCCGGGATGCATCGGCACGAGGCGACGACCGAGCCATTCTTGGCGAACCGGACGATGCACCCGCAGCTCTGAAAGGAATGGAAAGTCTGGAGGAAGTCGAAAAACTTCTCCGCGCCCTTTCAGGCAAAGAGCGCGAGATCGTGAGGCTTTATTATCTGGAAGGCAGAACTTACGAAGAGATCAGCACGGAAACGGAAGTACCGGTGAACACGATCGGCTCGGTGTTATCTCGGGCACGAAAGAAGCTGCGTGCATTTGCCAAGCGGGCGGCAAATTCCGATTCGCTCGGGATTGCCGCAATGCCTCCATCGCCTGCCACACCATCACGTAGTTCATCGGGCCGGCTCGTGGCACCCGATTCGGTAGCCGATGGAGCAAAACTTGCTCAGCCTCTGAAAGCCAACAAACCGACCAAGCCCGCGAAGCCGGCAAAACCGACCAAGCCTACCAAGGAATCGAAAGAAGAAGACCAGACGAATCGCCCGTAGTGCCCGCCGAGGTTGGACTCAAAACTGCGCCAGGAAGCGCATATCGTTCTGCCAGAACAAGCGGATGTCGTCGATGGCGTGCTTGAGCATGAGCATCCGCTGCGGCCCCATACCAAATGCAAAGCCCGTCACTTTTGCGGGATCATACCCGCCCGCCCGCAGCACACTCGGGTGAACCATTCCCGCCCCAAGAATCTCAAGCCAGCCGGTTCCCTTGGTGAGTCGGTCCCGATTCGGATCTTCCTTTGGCCAGTCGATATCAACTTCGATACTCGGTTCCGTGAATGGGAAGTAGCTGCTGCGAATACGCACCTGGCGAGATGTTCCAAACATGCGGCGGGCAAACGCAGTGATGGTTCCCTTCAAGTCGGCCATGGTCACACCTTCGCCAATCACCAACCCCTCGACCTGGTGAAACTGAATCTCGCTGCGAGTGCTGATCGCTTCATTGCGATAGCACATTCCCGGAAGTATGACGCGGATCGGCTTACCCGCAGCCTCACGCATCACATGAATCTGCCCTGGGCTGGTATGCGTGCGTAATAGCACGCCCGGAGTTGTCGTAAAGAATGTGTCCCACATGTCGCGTGCGGGGTGGTGAGCGGGCATGTTCAGGAATTCGAAGTTCAGCTCATCGGTTTCAATCTCGCGGGTGCGATAAACTTGAAAACCCAAGTCCGCGAAGATCGAATAGATCTGACGCAGAATCTGCGTGGCGGGGTGCAGTCCGCCTTTGGGACGCATGCGACCCGGCAAAGTGACATCGAGCGGGCTTCCCGATAAGCTCAGTTGAAGGGCCTGCTCTTTCGCTTCATCGAGCGCTGCATCGTATGCCTTCGTAAGTTCTTCTTTGATGCGATTGACTTCTTTGCCATACACGCCGCGTTGATCCTTCGGTATGGTCGCCAGTTGAGCCAGAGCTGCTTTCACGAGTCCTTTTTCGCCAAAGTATTGCGTGTTCCACACGCGCAAGGAAACCTCATCGCGGCACTCGCGAAGCGCCGTTAGCGCCTGTGTTTCCAACACGCTGAGTTCATTCGCTGCGCCATCTACCATAATCCACCCCACCCTGAAACAATTCGAGTACAACTCGAAATGACAGGATATGATCCTGCATGGTTCACGTTCAGGTAATTGTGTTGCGGCGAGTTAGGCCAAAAGGAATCGCGATGGGTTAGAAATGAAGTTGGGTTGCCCAGTGTGCGTAACACATCAGGCAACCCGCGTACAAACTCTTCGGCAATTCGTGTCAGTTCCCGGTGGAAACTGTCGTGCTCACGATCGGGCCTTCGGCCGCGACGCGAAGCATGATTGCCTTGGCTTCATCAGGCTTGAGCTGAATGATCTCTGCCAATGATTTACCCAAAGTCCACCGGAACAACACAGGCACGGGTATCGCAGTCGGAGGATTCCCCACCATAGCAGCCAGCGGACTGGCAGGGCCTTGCTTCGCCACGACAGGCGGGCGACCAAAACCACCGCCTGCGGGCGGGCGACCAAAGCCACCACCAAGCGGTGCCTTGGGTGCTTCAGGCTTCGCCCCAATTTGTGCGACTTCCGAGAGAATGACTGCGTCTTCCTCAAAAGCTACAACCTTGAACGTTCGCTTGGTTGTCGAGAACGTGTCGGCGAAGGCCAGTACGCCCGTGGGGTGTTCATAGTCCAGATCCTTCCGCCAGTTCTTACCCGTCGCTTGCCAGAAGCGCGTGACCTCCACCTTTTTGCCATCCGAATTAATCTCAAACTTAAACGGGTTAGCCGCATCAAAAATGACTGCCTTCGCAGTGCCATCCGAACGACCTGAGAAGATGATCATCTTGATTGCAGACGCAATATCTGGCCCCGTTGGTTTCGGTGTTTCCGGTGGTGGCGGAATCTTAGCAATGGCAATTTTGAACGATTCCTTCAGTGTCTTGCTTCCATCGGCAGTCGTGGCGATTACCTCTACGGTCGAGGTTGCGCTTTCCGGTGTTTCCATGTTGCCAACACCAGGAATCGTAATGGCAAAAGTCTTGGGATCGACTTTAAGATCACCTTCGGGCACCAGCGATCCCGTTGCAGTGGCTGTTACCTTTGCGGTGCTTGCCCCTTCACCCGAAAGGCGAACCTTAACATCAACAGGCTTTTCTTCACGGCCCAAAGTGACCGAATCGAAGCGTCCCAACGCAAAGGGTGCCGGGGGGTTTGGTGGCGGAAGCACACCATAGAAAAGGTCTTTGTATGCCAGGAAAGAGTAGTCGCGGTTAGTGGCCGAAAGTACTGATGTCCTGGATGCTTTCGCCAGCGTTCGAACTAACTCAGGCTTATATGCCACAGCCTCGATAGCCATGGCACCACCCACCGCCGCGACAGCGCTCGTCACCGGCATCAGTGTCTTTCGTTCTTCTGCCTTATCCAAAATGATCGCTTCAATGTTTAACTTGAGATTCAACCCATTGCGAGTTTCGCTTGCTTTGTTATCCCGATCAAGATTGATGTAAGTAATTTGGTGAAGCAAATCGATGCTGTAGAACTCTTCGAGGAAGTTCGTGATTTGCCAGAGATTTGCCTTCTTGATGTCCAGTGAAAACTCCAGCCGGCTGTAAGCAGGTTGTTTGAGCACAGCGCCAGGGCTAGCAGGGTTTGGTAACACCAGTTCCGGCGTGATCGGCGAGCGCGAATCAAGGACTTTACCTTCAGACATTCCGTAATTGGTGATTCCTGCGATTTGCAGCAATCGCTCCAGCAGCAGCTTGTATTGCGATTTCGCCTGATTGACGTCCGGCGGAAGGCTCTGGCGTTTAACTGCGGCGATCTTTTGTCGATCGCTGTTCACTGCGAACACTTTATTTTCAATCTCATCAATCTCATCCTGGATTTTGCTCGCAGCCTCTTTCTTCTCCTGAAGCGGAGAGTAGACGAGGAAGTATCCAAGCGCCGCCCCCACCGCGAGGACGATGCACCCAGTGAGTACCACTGCTATTAAGCGTTCGCGGGTGGTCATCGGATCTCAAACCTTGCAGTCGGTGGTGAGTCTTCGGTGAGGATGAGGAGCAACGATCTGATACGGATTCGCTGCCTCATACGGGATTGCCAAACTTAGCTCCGCCAGCGTTTCGCTCATTACCTATCCGCTCGCACGTGCCGCCTTTTCCGTCTCTTTTGCAGGTTCTTTGGCACTTGGCGGTGTGGGCGGATAGTACTTCCGTTGTGGTGGAGAGAATGTAGGCATTCGGGTAAAGCGATCTGCGGGGCGTTGATTCACTCCCAACACCTTGATCGTATATTCCTGCGCACTGGGTTCGTCTGCAGAGGGGCCACCAATCGACTTATCCGCACCGATGTAATACTTCTTCGGGTTCTTGGGATCTTTGGGGTTCGGATCAATTGAATCCCGATCAATGGCGGCCACAAATGCATTCACCGGCTCTGGCGTGCGTGCGGTTACTTTGATCTGCAGTTCAGCTTGGCTATCCTGTTTGCCAGTCTTGGCGTTAGGGGTCTTGGCTTTTCCGTTGAACGACACCACATGGAAGCCGGGGGCAACGGGCTTTCGGTCTGCCATGTCGAACAATTCGTCGAGCCAGATCACTCGCCGGCTTTTCCATGTTTCGGCAGCAGCGAGCCGATCGGCGTCCGGCTTTGTCGCTTCCCAAAGTTTCTTGGCATCGTTGCGCAACTTGGTTTTGAGAACAAGATCGTCGTCGGCCGCCTTAAGTGAGAGATAGCCCCATGCCCCGCCAACGGCGAATAGCAATAACCCGGCCAACAATCCTACCAATGCGAGCGTGCGATTGGGGTTAACCTGTGCGATAGGCTGGCGTGGGTTAACAAAGTTAATGGGTAGGTCGCCGCCCGAACGAGCCGCGAGCAAACCGGCCGCAGCGGCATATCGCCCACGGGCAGAATCTTCGACATTCGTTGTCGAACCGAGTAGAGGATCGTAGGCGTGTACGGGAATGCCGAGAGCCGAGCCGAGTTTCAGTGCCCAGCGACCACTCGATTCCGCAACATAGAGCGCCTGCACCGGGTGCCCAGGATTGGCACCGGCATACATGGTCAGGTTTCGACGAACTTCCGCCAGCAGCATCGAATCGCTTGCAACTACTGGGGCAGGAACGGCGCGAGTGAACGTGACTTCACCGTTACAAGTTACTGTAAATTCTCCACCACCCGGGCTGAGTGTGAGAACAGCGATTGCATCGAGCGGGGATTCCGGTGCGGGTGTGGCACCGGTCGAAAGCGCTTGCTTCACGCCCGCCGCGATCGCGTATGGGCGAGCGGTGACACCGACTAATCGCAGGTTCGCAGCCACGCACATCTGCTGCAACGCCTGATACAACTCTTTGCGAACCGCAACGGCCATGCTCTTCCGCTCTCCCGCAGCGGCCGACATGGGAACGTAATCCAGCACCACTTCGTCCGGCGAATCGGACAGCTCTTTGAGAGCCTGAAACCGCACGATGTTCGGTTCTTCGGAAACCGGCACATCTGGATAACGCAGTTCTTTGAGAACGACACGATCGCGTGCGATGGTAATGATGGTGGGTGCAGCACTGATTCCTGCACTGCGAAGCCGTTCGCGGAGTTGTTCACCGATCGCGGTTGCCGTTTGAAGCGTGAGAGTAGGAGGGCCACCTTCGGCTTCCGTACCCGACCACGCAACGGCCTGTTCCACTTTCGCCTGGCCACTGCGTGCCGATCCAGCAACGACAAACAACCCTTGTGCATCCAGATCGATCGCGATGAATTTCGACACGGAAACTCCGGGTTTAACTCTTAGTTGCGTAAACTTCGGAACCGAACTATCGCGAGCACTTCCCTATCACCGACTGGCTTACGCGCAAACAACGAATTGCATCAATACGGCCGTCGTCCATTACGGCTTGTTATTTTGGGGAAACGCGCGGGGCGAATCGAGTTCCCCCAGATCGCGAAAATACACAATCCGTGGTGCGCCAAAGTTGGTATCGATCACGGCTTCGATGCGAGCCGACGGACCACCCGCGATGTAGCCCACAGATTGAACCCGATAAATCATGGTTGATCCGGTGACGTACTTCTCGATCTTCTTGAACTTGTCGCGTGTGAGGCCAGCGGCGGTCACTAACCAGGCACCGGTTGTTGCTTCGAGTGATCCGGGTGTGATCCCTTCGCGAGCGCTGAGTATCGCGCTAACATCTTCCTCTTCCAAACCGGGAAGCCCTTGAATCACCTCTTGCGGTGCCGTGTTAACATTCAAACGCGGCACCATCTCAACGGCGTCCTTGGTGGACACGCGAGACAGTAGCACCGGCAACAAAGCGGATAACCGCTCAGGGTTATTCAGCGGAGAATAGTAAGCGGTACTATTCTGCTGCCCTGCGGCTTTTGGCAAAGTGACGCGCGTGTCTTTCAAATCAATGATCGAATTCAGCGCGCGTCCTGCGTTTGTAGCATTGGCAACTTTGTCCTCAACCGCCTGAATGAGTTGATCTAGCCCCGCGGGATCGACCTTCTGAGAAGCATTCCGGCCTGTTGGATTGCCGTTCTCATCTAATCGCGTGGTGCCGAAGAGCTTCGCCGCCATGATGTAGGCAGCCATTTCTTCATCGATACCCGAGGCGAGTAACGCATCGTAAATCGGGCCAACTTCATCGCCATTGATGAAGACCTTTAGCAACCCGTTCGCGTCTGCGGTCACTTCGCGACCATAAACCGTGATGTAATCCGTCAACCCACGATCGGACGACCCGCTTTGGTTCTGATCGCTGCCATAAAGGAGTTGAGGCGTAACGCCCTTCACCAGAAGCAGTTCATCAATGGAATTGAGCGGGCCATTTTTAGCACGATAAGGATTTCCGAGCGCCTGATAGTAATCGCTCTCGGCTCCGGTTGTTCGAGCCACACTGTCCGCATCGACCCAATCCACAATCGCATCGGCGATGTCAGGGGTCATGTTCGGGAGCTTCAAAAGCGCGTTGTAAAGGACTTCACCCTTCTTATCCTGCGCAATCAATGCATTGATGTTGAGTTTGCCGCTTTCATCCGTCAGTGCATACCGCTGTTCAAAACTTCCCGGCCCCGTCATGGCGATGGAGATGATGCTAAACCGGGCTTCTCTTGCGGGCTTATCAGGATCCGAATGAACAACGACATTCGCGAAGAGATCTGCGTTATCAAATGTTGGCTCTCCGCCAAAATAGAGTTCCATGGCCTCAGGATCGGCCAACAGTGCGGAAACGTAATGAACACCCGATAGCGCTGCGGCCCGAGCTTGCGCAAGATCGGAAGTCCGAACTGCGGCGCGATACTCGCCCAGCATCGAATCGGTAAAGCGATACGCGGCTAGTGTGAGCACCACGATAACGATGAGCACCGCTAACAGCACATATCCGGGTCGCTGTTGCCGGGACGACTGCAACGCAGATGGCGAAAAGACTGCACGCATGATTAACGCCCTCCCCCACCCATGCCACCGGTTCTGCCGCCACCTGTGCCACCCGCTGGTGCACCCGAGCCGCCGCCAGCGGGTGCTCTACCACCAGTAGAACCGCCACCCGCAGGACTCGCGCCGCCTCCACCCGATGATGCCGGAGGCGTCGAAGTGGCTCCGCCACCTGTGCTACCACCAGTAGCACCACCCATACCACTCGAAGGTGTGGTTGAACCGGTCGTGCCGCCACTCATATCAGTTGCGGTGTCATCGCCACTCGGAGTTGCTCCGGTTGATACCACGGGGTCCGTCAGAACGGGTGTGTAGGTGCCAGGAGCGACACGCACCGCGATCGTCTGGGTAATCGACTTCTTGAGCGGTTCGCCACCTCGCACATTGGGCCAGGAAAACTCAAGCGTCAGCCGAATTGCGACAGGCGGTGCTGGAACCGATCCGCTGCCGCCCTCCCAACTTTCAAGCCAACTGCTACCGTCGTAGTACTCGAAAATCACGCTCGAAACTTCATCCGCAATAATGAACCCTGTTTCGTCCGAAATCGCAAAACTAAAGCTGTTTCCAGTTTGGTCGGCGGTCACCCAGGGGCGTTCCTGCCGGCACAATCCGCTTCCCCCTAACCAATAGTCGATGCGAACGAGATCACTGGCCTGTTGCAGACTGGGATCTGTTCCCTGTGCTAATGCTCCTGGCGTGCCTAGCACACCAGGCACCCGACTGGCGAAGATCGTTAGTTGGGTGCTGGTGCCAATCACACCGACCTGCAGCGGGAATATCTGCGTTCCCGTCGCTTCCTCGGTGGTCTCTTCACCGGTAGTTGTGGTCGCTCCCTCGGTGGCAGTAGGTGTCGTTGTTGGCGTCGGCGTGGTGGTTGGTGTAGGGGTAATGGTTTCCACCATCGGTTCCGTGGGCGTTCCCGTTCCGGTGCCTGCTTCGGCTGCCGGATCGGTCACCATTTCCTCGGTCGCTGTGCCGTCGGTCGTGTCGCCTGTGGAAATCGCCGCCGTTTCGCCGGGCGTTCCACCTGATTTAGGCGGAGCTGGCCCCAGAACGTTTGAAAGATCCAATCCGATTTTGTTGAACACCGCACGAGAGAGATCTTCGGTTTCCGCGGCGTCGCGGCTGGCCTGTGTTTGCACCACCGTCATGTTCAGCACGATGTACAACCCGGCCAGCACCATGCCACCAATGATGGTTGCGAGCAACAATTCGAGCAGCGTAAAGCCACTGCGTCGGCGATGTACTTGCAATCGCGAAGGGCGCATCGATGGTGTGGTGTAAGCAACGATCACGGCAACTCTCCTAGTGGATCGGGCCGAGCCGCTTCGGTAGCGGAGCCTTTCACGGCAGGGTCAATGATCATTTGCGAGAAGCTGAGCGTGAAGGGGCGGCCTTTGAGATCGCGTGTCACCGTAATGGTGACAAGGTAAAGGTTCGTCGCCTCGGCTTCAGCACTCATTGTCCAACTCCAACCCAATTCCGCTTCGCCAAACTCGCCGCCTTCGCTTTCCAGGGACTCGATCCCAGTTTCGACTTCCGCAAGTTTGGATTGGGCGAGGCGTGAACCGGTGGAATGAAGACGGGCTTCTAATTCGCGATCGGTGCCAATATCTACCAGGCGAGAAATCGCAACGATGGCGATGAAGAAGATCGTCATCGCGAGAAGCACTTCAATCAGAGAAAGCCCCTTGCGTTTGCAAGAGGCTGAGCGACGAGTGACAGAGCGATGGTTCGCGGTAAGTATCATTTCACGCTCCCATCCTTGGTGCCGACCACACTCCGGATTTGCCCTGTCAATCCACGCACCTGAATCATGATCGGGGCATATGTGCTTTCATTCACGGACACCACGATGGACCGCGACTCCTTGCAGCTCCCATCCGGCCGCATCGTGGCGATTGTAAACCACCCTGATGGGTCAGCGCTGCGGTCGTCCCCAGGTTCTGTCATGTAGTCGATGGAGATCTCTTCAAAAAGATCTTCCGTCACCGTCGAATCGAATGCGGGCGGATCGTCTGCGGGCAAAGATGCAAAGTCTTCGGTATCGGGCGCAACGCGAATCCGCGTCTTATCCGAATTCACAGCAACGCGGAACGGCATCCCTCGTTCCATCGATTTGGCTCGGGCTTCGGCCAATCGGGTGCGGACGACATCTGCCGCCGCCTTTTGTTTGGTATTGCCGTAGAAACCCGGAAGGGACGGAATGATGACCGCCCCAAGGATTACAAGAAGGGCGAGGACAACGAGAAGTTCCAGGATGGTGTAGCCGGATCGGCTTTGGCGTGGCATTGATACACCATCCTGTTTAACAGAGGTTCACGAACTCCTGATATCGGCTTTAGCGGCCCTTGGTCATTTCGGGGTATTCGATCGGCGGCCTACCCTTTGGTTCACACATCACCAAAACGCGCTGAATCACGCTGCCGTCTGGTTGTTGAACTTCGCCGTAGGTCACCGAGTAGCGGCCGCCCCATGGGTCGATCAAGGCGTTTGCGCCTTGTTCGAGCATTGGCCCAATGGTGAATTCCAGATTGTTTTGTTCCGGCCATTCCTGGTTTTGTGTGTAGTACGTTTTGCATGCCTTCTCGATGGCTTGCATATCTGCCTTCGCACGCCCAACCTTGGCATCTTCCATGTAGCGGAAGATGGAGATGCTTGCGACACCGGCGAGAATAACGAGAATGGCCACGACAACAAGCACTTCTAGCAGTGTGAAGCCGGCCCGTTGCATGGCTCGTGAACGAGCCGATCGAGTCGTGTTAAGAATCATGATCGAGTTTCTCCTGATGCGTTCAGCCTGTCCGGCTGTTGTGCAACAACTCATTACTCAACAACAAATAATAGCCGTCTAGGCGTTAACCAATGATGAATAAGGCTGGATATCGCGAATCATCTATACGCGTAAACTTCAACCTCGGTTTCACCGCGATGAACTTATCCAACGGCACTCCCCATCTTAAACACCGGGAGGAGCAAGCCGGCGACAATTAAAAGCGTGACACCCGCCATGACGAGAAGCATGATCGGCTCAAGCAACTTGACCATGAGGTCCAGGTTGCGAGCGGTTCGTTTCTCTAGCCCGTCCGCAATGTTGATCAGTACGGTTTCCAGGCTGTTGGCTTCTTCGGCAATCGTGATCATCTCCACAACATCCGCCGGGAAATAACCCGACTTTCGAAGTGGATCCGCGAGCTTGGCACCAGCGGTCACGTTTTGGGCACTTTTCTCGATCGCCTGGGAGAGGATTCGATTGCCAGTCGAATCTTTTGCGATGTGCAGCGCTTTGAGAATCGGAATTCCGTTATGAAGCATTGTCCCGAGAATACGGCAGAACCGCGAGAGTGAAAGATTCAAAAAGACCGGGCCAAACAGGGGAATGCGTATCTTCACGCGATCCATGACGACACGACCCGTTTCCGATTTCATCCAGCGACGCAAAAAGAAGAACGCCGCTCCCCCCACGATCAGTACGACCCACCAACGGTGCTGCAAGAACTCGCTGAATGCCATCAAATATTGTGTGAGTGCGGGGAGTTCGCCCTTCTCTTTCAGCTTCTCGAAGATCTTGCCAAACTTTGGTACGAAGAAGATTACCAGAATGTTCAGAATCAGGAAACCCGCGATCGCCAGGAAGACCGGGTACGCGAGAGCGCCGACAACCTTGGCTTTCAGGTCTTCCTGGTGTTCCACGAAGTTCGCGATCCGCTTCAAAACTTCTTCGAGGAAGCCACCTTCTTGGCCCGCTCGAATCATGCTCACGGCCAGTTCGCTAAACACATTCGGGTGTTGCGCCATCGCCTGTGCCATGCCGGTGCCGTCGGCAACTTTGGCCCGCACATCGCGAACAACGGATTGCAGTGTGGGGTTGGTGCTCTGGCGTTCCAGAAGCTCGAGGGAACGGAGCAGAGGAACGCCGGAGTGCAACAAGTCCGCGAGTTGCGAATACATGGTCGCAAGCTGGCGACCCTTCACCTTCTTGCTGAAGACTCCACCAAATTTGCTACTCGTGCCCGATGCTTGTGTGCGAGCGAGTGCGATGCGAACTGGGAATAAGCCGCGGCCGTCCAGAATGAGGGCCGCTTCCCGTTCACTATTCGCGGTCAACGTACCGGTTGACTTCGTTCCCGTTGTTGCCACAGCTTCGAAGGTAAAATCGGGCATGGTAAGTTCAGAATGCTGTGTGGCGTTAGGTTGGATCGATTCGTTAGGGCAATGCGAGAGTTGCCCTTAATACCTTCTATTCTGGCCCGAGTCTTACTAATCAACAAGCGTTATCCCGCGATCAACTGATGTCGCCGGCCGTGGTGCGGGTCACTTCGTCGATGGTCGTGGTCCCGTTCAGAACCTTACGCCAGCCGTCTTGCCGGAGCGTGATCATGCCGGCTTTGAGAGCTTCCAGGCGAATCACGCCCGAGTTCACACGCTGCACGACGAGATCGCGAATGACATCGTTGTTCACGAGTAATTCGTGAATGCCCGTTCGGCCGCGATAGCCCGATTGGCGACAACTACGACACCCCATGCCCTTCCAGAGTGTGATATCGCCGTTGCCCCCTTCGCCCATCATCTCAACAATCCCTTGCTGAATCGCGATATCCGCAGCGGGCTTCACACCACTCTTTTTCATGGGGAAATCGAGTGGCATATCTTCGGGAACCGGAACGTACGATGTTTTGCAATCGGGGCACAAGGTTCGAACCAATCGCTGAGCCATCACCCCTTCCACCGTTGACGATACCAGGAACGGCTCCACGCCCATATCGATCATTCGCGTGAAAGCACTGGGTGCATCGTTGGTGTGCAGGGTGCTGAACACCATGTGACCGGTCAGTGACGCGTGGATCGCCATTTCCGCGGTTTCGATATCGCGGATTTCGCCCACCAGAATCACGTCCGGATCGTGCCGAAGAATGGAGCGCAAGGCGCTGGCAAAGTTCAGCCCAATCTTGGCATGGGTTTGAATCTGCGAAATGCCATCTTGGTTGTATTCGACTGGATCTTCCACCGTGATGATCTTGGTCGCTTCGTCCTTGATTTCATTGAGGGCGGAATACAGCGTGGTCGACTTACCGGAACCGGTTGGGCCAGTGACAAGCACGATGCCGTGTGGGCGGTCGATGAGCTGTTTAAAGGTTCCGTAGATATTCGGAAGCATGCCGCACATGGTGAGGTCGAACGCCATCCGGCCCTTATCCAGGAGCCGCATGACGATCCCTTCGCCGTGAATCATCGGGATGATTGAAACGCGAACATCGATTTCACGCCCCTGCACCTTCATCTTGATGCGACCATCTTGCGGGAGTCGCTTCTCCGCAATGTTAAGGCGAGCCATGATCTTGATGCGGCTCACAATCGCTGACGCGAATCGGTTGATCTCGGGCGGCAGATTCTGAGCCTGGAGCAAGCCGTCGATTCGATAACGAATTCGAATCCCTCTTTCCTCGGATTCCACGTGAATGTCCGAGGCACGTTCGTTGGCCGCTTCCACCAGAATCTGATTCACCAAACGAACCACGGACGCTTCTTGTGCTTGCTTGGCGAGTTCAGAATCGTCGGCTTCAATCCCTTCCAGGAACTCGATCTCATCAAGACCTTTGGCTTCTTCCGCAAGTGCCGCGACGGTATCGCCACCCACGCCGAAATATTGTTTGATGAGGCGGCTGATTTCACGCGGCGGTGCGAGCACGGGCATGACGTGCAAGCCGGTTAAGGTCTGCAGCTCATCGATCGCGTACGCATCGAAGGGGTTGGAGGTCGCAACGATCAGCGTGCCATTGTTGCGCGAGACCGGCATCAGGTTCTTGCGGTGAACCAGTTTCTGGGGCATCGACTCCAGAACCGCGGGATCGATCGTTGTTCGACTAAGATCCACGAGTTCGAGGCCAAAAACCTCCGCCAGAACAGGCAACACCTGGTCTTCGCGCAAGAAGCCTTTGTCGATGATAACTTGATGAGGAGGAAACTCGGGTGCGTTTTTGATGGCATCCGCAACGCGAACCCGATCCGAATCGGATAACAGCCCACGAGCAACTAGCGTTTCAAGCAACTGCATGACGACCCCGTGTAAACCGGTGTGCGATGCACCGGTCTGGACTCGTGCGGATTCCAGCCGTGAGCGTACACAATTGTATCGCGGCAAAAATGAGAATCTGCTGAATTGGGGGAATCCATAACGGCTACGCACAGAAAGTAGTTCGGGTTGTCGCGTCTAAATGCATCGTGCACCCACGGTGTAGGTTAACGATCAGACACTTCGCCGAACCGGAGCATAACCGCTCATGATTCCTTTAATCGTCGTTGTTGAATGCGATCGATGGCCCACGCAGCGGCCTCCCGCACGACAGTTTCAGAATCGGCGAGTGCTCCTTGAAGTGCGGGAATGGCCGCTTCATCGCCGATGTTGCCAAGCACAATCGCCGCGTTCCTCAACAATCCGGCGCGGCGATTCCGCCAGAGCGAAGTCTTCTTAAACCGTGCCCGAAATGCAGTCGGATCTAGCCCGAGCAACTCGATGGGATCGAGGTGTTCCATGTGCGCATGGTGCGGAAACGCAATTGGGCCAGGAGAGCCTTTGCGGTTCCACGGGCACACCTGTTGACACACGTCGCAGCCATATAACCAATCGCCCATCGGCTCGCGCAGCGGTTGGGGGATCTCAGACCGCAATTCAATCGTGAGATAGCTAATGCATTTTCTCGCATCCAGAACGAATGGCTCGGGGAACGCCTTTGTTGGGCACGCATCCAGGCATGCGGTGCAAGTGCCGCAATGCGCGCGATCGAAGGGTTCGTCGGCTTGTAGTATCAGATCGGTGAGGACCGCAGCAAGGAAGAAGTAGCTGCCCCGCTTGGGGTTGATCAGGAGTGTATTCTTGCCAAACCAACCGAGGCCAGCACGCCGAGCGAAGTCGCGTTCCAGTAGAGGTGCCGTGTCGGCAACCGCCTTGGTGCGGCATCCGGGCGATTCGATTTCTAGCCAGTTGGCAAGCGCATTGATTCGCTCCCAGATTAACGCGTGATAATCGGGCCCCATTGCATAAGCCGCGACTTTGCCAGTCAGTTTACTCGCGCTGGTGGAATCGTTTCGCTCGTTGCATCGCCCTTCGTATTCCATGCCCAACATCAACACACTTTCGACGCGATCCAGTATGGAAGACGGGTGTCGCCGTGCGGCTTCGCTCCGCGAAAGATAGTGCATCTCACCGGCGTATCCTTTGGCAAGCCAATCCTGGAAGTGGTGAAACCCATCGGCCGTCGTTGCCGGTGCGATACCGAAAAGTGTGAAGCCAAGATTAGCGGCCTCAGCCTTCAATCGCGATTCAAGAGTGGGTTGCAACAATTCCGATCCCGCGATTACAAGGTACCTGGCGAAACACCCGCGACCGGAGAAGCTCTGGATAGCTACTTTATTGTTATCGCAAGACAGAGACGGGTTTGTGCTAACTCAACAAAGCGATACACTACAATGCTGATGAACTTAGAGTAAGTAACTCCTCTTTTGCTTTAGGCGATAGTGGCTACAACTGAATGTGTGGTTAATTCGTCGGCCTTTGAATCGCCAGTGAATTAGCTCGCCATTCGAATCGCAACAGTCAGAAATAATCTTCCTTAACTTGGACCTCGCAATGTCTTCCCCCGAAGCGACTGAAACGACTGAAGGAACCGAAGCCAAGCTATCCCCCGTCGAAGGATATAAGAGCGAGAGCCGGTTTCTCCGCGGCACGTTGGCCGAAGAAGTCGCGGATGCAAGCGTCGATCACCTGAACGATGTGAACAAAAACCTGATCAAGTTCCACGGCAGCTACCAACAAGAAGACCGCGACGCGCGAAAGAATCGTTCCAAGGCGGGCGTTGGCAAAGCGTACATGTTCATGATCCGGCTTAAACTGCCTGGCGGGGTAATGACTGCGAATCAATACCTCGCCATGGACGACATTTGCGGCAAATATGCCAACGGCACGTTGCGTGTCACCACTCGGCAGAGCTTTCAGTTTCACGGCGTCTTGAAGACGAACTTGAAAGCGACGATGGCCGGCATCAACGATGCCCTGGTTTCGACTCTGGGTGCATGCGGCGACATTAACCGCAACGTGGTCGCGTGCCCTGCCCCACTACCGGACGCCACACGCCGCCGCCTGATGCAAGACTGCGAAGCGGTCGCGGCCGCACTCACGCCGAAAGCCGCCAAGCAGGCGTATCACGAGATTTGGCTCAACGGCGAAAAACTCGCCAATCCCACGGGCGAAGGTGAACCGCTTTACGGCGACACCTACTTACCCCGTAAATTCAAGACAGCCTTCGCACTCCCCGAAGACAACTGCACGGACATTCTGGCCAACTGCCTCGGCTACTTGGCCATCACCGAGAACGGTTCGCCCGTTGGTTATGATCTCTACGTTGGCGGCGGTCAGGGCCAATCCAACGGCAAGGCCGACACTTACCCGCTGCTGGCGCAACCCGTTGGCTTTATCGAGCCTTCCGAAGTGGTGGAAGCGGCACAATCCGTGGTGCGGTTGTTCCGAGATCACGGCAACCGTGCCGACCGGAAACGCGCGCGTCTGAAGTATGTGATGAAGGATTGGGGCCTCGAGCAGTTCCGCGAAGTGTTCTATCGCGATTATTTCCCGAATAAGGCTCGTGCCCCACGCATGGTGCCCATCACCGGGTTGGACCTGCACCTGGGTTGGCACGGCATGGGTAACGGGAAGTGGTTCTTGGGGCTGAGTGTGGAGAACGGCCGAATCAAGGATGAAGGGCCATTGCGAATGCGAGCCGGTTTGCGAGCAATTGTCTCGCGCTTCAAGGCGGATGTTCGCCTGACAACTCAACAGGATATCTTGCTTTGCAACATCGCCACGGCAGACCGCGCCGCAATCGATTCGATGCTGACCGAATACGGAATCCCGCGCCCCGATACGCTCTCAATGGCACGAAAGTGGAGCATGGCTTGCCCCGCGATTCCAACATGTGGGCTGGCAATTACGGAAAGCGAGCGTTCCTTACCTGGCGTGATTGATCAACTCGAAAAAGTACTGGCCGACCTGGAATTGGGCGGCGAACCGATCAGCGTGCGAATGACCGGTTGCCCGAATGGCTGTGCCAGACCTTACCAAAGCGAGATCGGCATCGTGGGGCGAGGCGGAACCAAGTACACACTGTACATTGGCGGCGATAGTTACGGACGGCGATTGAACGCCATGGTGCAGGACTCGGTGCCGATCGAGCAGATCGTCCCCAAACTGGCCAAGGTGTTTAGCGTCTTCAAAGCGGAGCGAACGAGCGGCGAACTGTTTGGTAGCTACTGCGACCGTATCGGTCTGGATCGCATCAAGCAGTTGTTAACGTGATTCTTTGCGTTAAGCGGGCCGCGTCGTTCCTAACGCGGCTCGCTCAATTCGTTTTCTTCAACTGTCACGCACCCAAGTTCGCAATAATCTGTTCCGTGATCGTCTCGGTGGTTCCCATTCCACCCAGATCACACGTGAGACCTTCTCCGTTCTGAAGCGTTTGGATAACGGCACGTTCGATTTTGTCGGCGGATGCCCGCATTCCAACATGTTCCAGCATCATCGCCGCACTGCGAATCACCGCGATTGGGTTGGCTAATCCCTTTCCCGCAATGTCCGGTGCGCTGCCGTGAACGGCCTCGAACACCGCGAAACGGGCACCCAGATTCGCACCGGGCACCAAACCAAGCCCGCCCACCAAGCCCGCGCCTAGATCAGAGATCACATCTCCAAAGAGGTTTTCCATCACGAGCACATCAAGTTCTGATGGATCGCTGGCGAGTTCGAGGCAAACATTATCAATGGGCTTCTCTTCGAATTGAATAAACGGGTATTCCTCCGCCACAGTCCGCGCACATTCCAGGAACAGGCCGTCGGATAAGCGCATCACATCGGCCTTATGGCAGAAGGTCACCAGGCGACGCCCGCCGGTTCGGGCGAGTTCAAAGGCGAATCGCACGATCCGTTCCGCCGCAGTTCGGGTTACTAATCGAACGCTCTCGACGACACCGGGAACCACTTCATGCTCTAACCCGGCATAAAGCCCTTCGGTATTCTCGCGAACAACGACGAGATCCACTTTTTCATAAGGTGTTTTCACACCGGGGATGGTGCGTACGGGCCGAACACTGGCGAATAAACCAAGGCCCTGCCGCAATCGAACATTGATCGAGCGATACCCCTTGCCCACAGGCGTGGTGCATGGCCCTTTAAGCGCGACACGATAACGACGAATCATTTCCAGCGTTTCTTCTGGTAGCGGCTCACCGAATTGCTCGGCCGCAGGTATGCCGGCAGGAGCTTTCACCCAATCGATCCGAACCCCAGCCGCAGCAACCACGCGACACGCTGCCTGAGTGACTTCTGGCCCAATTCCATCGCCTTCGATCAACACGATTTGCATGTTCACTCCCTGAGGGGTATGTGTTCAGCATGCCGAGGTGGCACCCAACTGGCAAGCGGGCACATCGGGTCTGCGAACAGATCGTTTCCGATGTGCGTAAAATGATACACAAAGCCAGCCGTGTGCGATTGTCTCGATCTTGTGACGATTTACAGCGACTTCCGGGAACGGAATACGCTAGATTTATCTCTAATTGAGAATGAGTAGCAGGTGCGGTTGGCGGGGGAGAATAATGGACGCGATCGTTAAGGCCACTTGCCCAAATTGCCAGGCTATCCTCAAAATCCCAGTTCAATGGGTGGGCCAGCCCGTTAAGTGCAAGAAGTGTGGCACGATCGTCCGTTCCCGCCCGAAATCCACCACTAACGATACTGCGGAATCGGCACCTCTTGACCCCACCACTCAACAGGCCGTTAACGCCCCTGCTGGCAATGCGTTCGACTTCTCAAAGCCAACTCCAGAAGACGACAACTTTCCACTGCCTGAACCAATAGCTCCTCCGGAAGCCGATGCGGGTGATTGGTTCGATCCAACGACCGGAGCAAACGCCCCTCCGCAACCACCGCCACCGGGCCACATTCCCGGCTATAGCTACCCATTGCCGCCTGGAATGTATCCACCTCCGGGAGCTTACCCGGGTGCTTATGCACCACCGCCGGGTTACCCGTACCCACTACCGCCGGGCTATCCGTATCCGCTTCCGCCGGGTGCTTATCCGCCAGGTGCCTACGGTCCGCCGCCGGGTTACCCTTATCCGCCGTCTGGTCACCCCGCAGGAGGGTATCCGCCGCCCGGTGCCGGTTATGCCCCTCCGCCAGGTTACAATTACGGTCATGGATACGGACTCCCGCCCGGTGCGATGCCACCCGCACCTGCGGCCCCGCCATTCAATCCTGAACCCACTTATCCTCCCAATCCTCCGGCAGGGGGCACGGGACGCGCGAATGAGGTTGCTCCAGACGGCAAACCCGCACGTGCCAAACCGGCTCTCCCCGCAAAGCCACAAGGAGCCACTCCGACTGCTCGCCCCGTGCAACCATCGCCTGCAATCCCCGTAACCGCACACGCCACTCCCGCTACCGTTGCACCGAGCAGCGACTTCCAGAGTGGCACGCCTGTGGTCTCTGGCACGAGTCGCTATCGCCGCAAAACTGGCAAAAGCAAAGCCGTCTGGTTATTCGTCACCTTATTGCTCACTGCAGGTATGGTGACCGGTGCCATTTATGGTGCCAAGTATCTTGACAGCAACTTTAGCAAAGGGAAGAAGGAAACGCCGGGCGAGAATGCAAAAGCGGGTCCGGAAGTTCCCAATCCTGCAACACCAGCCGACGCGACGGGTGGCGTGTTTCCGCGCCGCATGCTGTTCATTCACATTAGCCGATACATGTTCCTGAACCCTCTGACACACGCGGAACGCAAGGGCGGCTCTGATGGTGAGGATCGCAGCAAGCCAGCCGCGATTCGATTGGCTTATGAATGGAACATCCCCTACGATCCGCGCGACGCCGAGAAAAACCAACTCTATGTTCTTTCGGACACCGCACGGCCAGACAACGCACGCTCGCCAGAAATCCGCACACCCATGAAGCCGGTTGTCCAAGGGGCTTACGAGGAATTCTTTGCGACCAGTCGGCCACAGGATCGGATTGTCTTTTACTTCGGCGGTCATGCCATCGAAGCAGAGGTTGACGTTGAGGGCAAGAAGGAAAAGCAGGCGTTCATCGCACCCATTGAAGGTGATCCAGACGACCCGCAAGCCACACTTATTCCTGTGTCTGCAGTGTATGAGAAACTCAAAGCCTGCAAGGCGACGCAGCGTGTCGTAATCTGGGACGTGTGCCGCTTCAACCCGCAACGCGGGCGACAGCGGCCCGGCAGCGAACCCATGACGGAATCGCTATATCAGGCACTCGCAGCGGCACCTCCGGGTGTGGAAGTCATCATTACTTGCCAGCCCGGCGAGAACGCGCTCGAGTTCTTCAACCTCGTGTTGGACTCAGCTGCGAGTGGCGCAAGGGCCACGGCTTTCGCGGGCAGTTCGTTTCTGGAATCCATGCGTTATGTCGCCTCCAAGAACGTGCGACAGCAAGGTAAGCAGCCCACGCCTGCGGACCCAATCATGGTTGGGAACTGGGCCGGTGCTGTTGGTGCCCGCGTGAATGAAATGGCGACAACGCCCGTGGTAAATCTGAAGCAAACACTGAAGACCGAAGGGAAGCCGCCAGCCAACTGGATTGCTTACAACCCGGCCGAACCACTCGCGAAACGCTTCGAATTCCCGTCGCCGCCCAAAGGCGCACCCGCCGACGTGGTTGGATCGATCGTGAGCGAACTCACCGTGCCTCCTATTAAACTCGACCTGGTTGATACCGGGCTGAACTCGCTTGTTTATCGAGAAGAATCGCTCAAAGACTATATGGCAGATGTGTCGCTCACCGACATCATGAAGGATAAGGAAACCTACAAGTTCCAGGCAACGACGTTACGCACCTTGGATCGAATCCGACAGATGTGGACATTAACGCCCGGCGCGGGTGGACCGCAAATGCGCGACGATTTCAAAGCCCCAGTGGACGACAATCTCAAGAAGAGCATCAAGGAAGAGCAAGATTTCTGGGCAGTGGGGATTGCGGAACTCGATGTGTTGAATCTGGAACTCGATGCACTTGCCGCTGATCGCGATAACCAGACCAAACGATGGCAGGCACATTACGATTACGCGAACGCGGTGCTAAAAGCCAGACTCGCGTTCATGAACGAATACAACAAGTTGCTTGGCGACGTGTTAACCGAAACCCTCCCGAATCTCGATCTGAAGCGAGGACAAGATTCGTACAAGCTTACATCGACCGATCGCATGAAAAGTAAGCGCGATATTCAGATGATTGCTGATGAAGCCAAGGCCGCGTACGACAAAGTGATTACTGAACATAAAGGCACGCCGTGGGCCATTCAAGCCAAGCGAGAGAGAGCCTTTTCGCTCGGGTTAGCATGGCTCCCAATCTCATCGGGCAACACGACCGAGGACGCAAAGTAACTGGCACTGCACGCTATTAACATCTAGTTTGTTGCCACAAAGCGTTCGCAATTAACCTTGCGAACGCATCCATTCAATTGTCTTGCGCAGTCCTTCGCCAAACTTCATCTTCGGTGTGTAGCCCAACTGCTGAGCCGCTTGTTCGATCTTTGCCAACGAATGACGGATATCCCCAGCGCGTGGTGGGCCATGAGTGAGTATCGCGTGCGTGGAAAGGATTTCGTTCAGTTCACGCACCAGATCGAGCAGTGTCACGCTTTGGCCGGTCCCGATGTTGTAGACCTGCCCCGAAACCCCCTGTGCGTTTGCAGCCAGAATAAGGGCATTCGCTACATCTGAAACGTAAACGAAATCGCGCGATTGAAGACCATCGCCATGAATCAATGGGCTGCGGCCAGCGATGAGAGTGGCCGTGAAGATCGCAATCACGCCTGAGTAAGGACTATCCGCACGCTGCCGCGGGCCAAACACATTGAAGAACCGCAACCGAACCGTTTCCAGGCCATACGTGTGAGCAAATGCCTGGCAGTAGAACTCGCCCGCGAGTTTCCCTGCCGCATAAGGCGAGAATGTCGCAAGCAGCGTGTTCTCACCTTGGCCGGCAGGGTCCGAAGCTCCGCCGTATGCACTCGCACTGCCAGCATAGACAACACGCCGCACACCGCTGTGGCGAGCTGCGTTGAGAACATTGAGTGTGCCCGTCGCACAGATCGCGTGACAGGTAATCGGGTCTTCCACACTTTTGGCCACAGACGCCATCGCGGCAAGGTGAAAGACTTGTTCACAACCTTGCATAGCAGTCGTCAGAGCCGCAGTATCGGTCACGCACCCCGTTACCACGTCAACACCGGTCGGCAAGTTAGCTGCCAAGCCCGTACTGAAGTTATCGAATACTCGAACTGCGAATCCTTTCACTAACAACGCTTCTACCAGATGAGAGCCAATAAAACCTGCGCCACCGGTAACGAGACACAGACCCGGCATGGTGCAACCTCACAGACAAAAGAGAAACTCGAAACGAATCCTACATACCACTGAGAAAAAATATCAGTCAGGAATGGAACTTGTGTGATGTCTCCACTCTCAGAAATAGATGTGTAGCTCACCGTTGAACGCTGAATCCGGGTGTGTCGACTTGAGATTTGATCACCACCGCAGAATCTGAGTAGTTGCTGCCCGCCCAAAGATGTCAGATATCGCATAACCGCATTGACCACTATTACCCGTTTTTTCGTCAACCTTTGCCAACCGAGTTGACCCAACTCGAATCGTAAACTTTCCTTGCCTGTAAGCACTCCGTTAACCACACATTTGCAAACGTTTGTTTACGTTCCTGGAGTTATTCACACCGATGAGATCCCCGTACCGCTTTCTCGTTGCCTCGGATGATTCTCGCGACGGTTTCCCGATTCAGTCGCATCTCAAACGGGCGATCGATCTATCGTCGCTTGTGGTGCGAATCGAGGATGTCGTCAGTCTGATAAGTCCTGAAACCGACGGGCTTATTCTTCTTTCGGTTCTGAACCCAGCGAATGCGGATGCCGCGGAAGCTGTGATTCGTGAAATTCAGGTGCAGAAGTTTCCAGTACGAATTGGGCTGTTGGAATCCGAGCATGTACGAAATCTCAGACTCCTGGACCAAGCCGCACAGTATGTATCGGGTCGATGGGTGTGGCCCAATCAAATCCCGGATCTGACAGCTTGGGCGAGGGCGAGTTTCGAACCGGGCTTGCCCTTCCTTGATCCATCTGAGGAATCGGTCACACAACGCATTCGCTGCCGCTTAATCAACCATACACCCTCACTCACATCACTCGCGGAACAAATCGCTGTTGCAGCGGAGCAAGACGTTACCGTTCTCATTCAGGGTGAATCGGGCACCGGAAAGAGCCACATTGCAAAACTGATCCACGATCACTCTCGCCGCCAACCTTATCGTTTCATGACGGTATCGTGCAGCGCAGGGCGCGGAGATTTGATTGCACGAGAGTTATACGGGCAAGCCAAAGGTAGTTTACCTGGTGCGGAAGCGGCGAAGACCGGCAAATTGTTCGCTACCGAAAACGGAACCTTGCTTTTGGACGAAATCGATTTGCTCACAGTCGAGCACCAGGCCAATTTGCTTCGGGTCATCGAGTCTGGTGAATACGAACCCGTTGGAAGTCACGAGACCCAAAAAACGACAGCAAGACTCATCGCTGCGACCAACTGGAACCTGGCCGAAGCGGTCGAGCAAGGGACATTCCGGCGCGATCTTTACTATCGGCTGCACGTTATCAACTTTCACTTGCTCCCACTTCGCCAACGCCCGGAAGACATCGCGCCACTGGTGCGCGGGATGGTGGCACGATTCGGCACGAAGTTCCGCAAGCGGATTTACGAGGTATCGCCAGAGGCATTGCGACTACTGGAATCGTTCCCCTGGCCGGGCAACATTCGACAACTCGAGCATGTTATGCAACAGGCCGTGCTTTCAACGTCTGGCAATGAGTTGCGAGTATCGCATATCCCCACTCTGGCGTTCACGCGCACCAACCACACGGGCGACATCGTCGCATTGTCGAGCGGTTCAGGCGGAACCCTGAAGCAAACTCGGGAATCTTCCGAGCGAGCCAACATCCTTCGAGCACTAGAAAAATCGGGGCAAAGCCGTACCGAGGCGGCAAAACTTCTTGGGGTAAGTCGGGTCACACTCTATAAGAAAATGAAGAAGTACGGCCTCTTCTCGGAATCGAACTCTCCTTTCTCAAGTACATCCGATAGTTTCCCAACAATCTCTAAGCTCGACTGATGCCGATTCTGTGACGGTCATGCAGCAGGTGCGAGCGTGGTGAGCAAGAGTTCCCGCACGGGCTCCGGGAGTTGTTCAAGACCCATGGTTTGACCGGCCTGTGGCAAAAGGGACTCGGCCCACAGCCA
>JBGSLF010000214.1:0-12280 GCA_041740855.1 Gemmata sp. | reverse complement strand
TGATTCTGTCGGCGCTGTTTCAGCGCCTATAAAACTTAAAGTACTGCCAAGATATACAGTACTCTCGTTCACCGGTGCAATCTTGCCTGTTCCCAAAATATCTACATTACTAACGTGATTTGTGCTATTTAAAGTGCCGCCAGTCCAGAGCCACGCACCTGTGACCGTAATATCAGAACCGTTTGTTGTAGATGGTTGGTCAATGGCCGCATCGGTACTGGACAATATCAAGTTTTGGATGGTTAAATCCGAATCTAATGTGATGGTGCCAGAGTAGTTATTAATGACGTGGATCTCAGCGTACGTTATTCCCGTCGAGTTATCGCCCAAACTTGTACAGTCGAAGTTCGAATAATAACTATCGAAAACGATTGCATCCGATGAGCCAGGAACGATCCCCGTACTCCAGTTATCCGGGTCTGACCAGTCTCCAACACTTGTTGCAACCCAATAGACCCAATTTGCCGGATTAATCTCGTCATCGGTTATTGTGACCTGTGCGTAGGATGAACCACCTAGGGCATAGAGTGCACCACCTACAAGATCAACTTCAATCGTCTCGTTCGGATCGAATTCCACGTCGTTATTTATGGCAACGATAACATCAGCGGTTGAGTGGCCGACCTCGAAAGTGATTTGCCCTGAAAGTGGTGTGTAATCGGTTGCTGGTGTGGCCGTTCCGGTTGTGGAGTAATCAACAGTCAGAGTTACAGCCGTGGAGCCAGTTCGAGTGAACCGGAACAGGCCATTCGCCCCGCCTTCCGTAGCATCCGTGATAGCCGCGACTGTCACCTCAGGCGTTGTGTCCGCGATGGTGACAGTGGCTTCATAGTCTAGTGAGTCCGGGATGTAGTCGAGGCTGGGCAGAATCTCGACGACCACTGTCTCATTGCCTTCGACCACATTGTCGGCCGGTGCGATGACGGGGAACTCTATCGTGGCGATGCCGTTTGGTATTGGGAACGATGAAGGGATGGTTGAGTAGTCGCTTCCTTCGGTTGCAGTTCCGCCAACAGAGATATTCACCCAAAGGTCGCCGGTGGTGTCGGTACGAGTGAAGCGGAATAGGCCGTTCCCTCCGCCCTCTGTAGCGTCGCTGATCTTGGCGACGGAGACCACGGCAGTCGGCACCGTGCGATCCTCCAGGTTCTCGCAAGTTAAGCGTGTGGTTAAAGAGTGTTGCTTCTGGGTTTGCTTGCGGCCGCGAGAACGCCCTCTGTTACATTCAAATGGGGGGGGCGATTTTCCCGAGATTCGGGCGATATTGCGAGTGAACCATTTCCCCAACATACCTGCCTCCTGGCGATAGGTCAGTGTTGCCTAGTCCGGTTCGCGGGGAGAGTACGAACCACGATGTGTTGGATGAGATGCTAACCACGATTGCTCGAACTGTCAAATGCTACTTCGTGAAAAGCGTGAGGCTCACACAATCTTCACGTGAGGGGAAGTACCCGCGTCGTGACCGACTGCGGCTCGCATTCAAGAAGAACCCGAAGTTACTCCGCCGCCTTGTCGAGTTCTTCCAGCCAGACACGCGCTTCGGCATCCGATGGCATCCGCCAATCGCCGCGCGGCGATACACTCACAGAACCCACCTTTGGCCCGTCCGGCAGGCAACTCCGCTTGAACTGATTCGCGAAGAATCGCCGTAAGAACACCCGCAGCCAGTGCCGCAGCACATCCGGCGTATAGGGCTTGCTGAAGTGCGTGTGTCGCGCCAGGAACAGAATCTTTTCCGGCGAAGCACCGAAGCGCAAGAAGTGATACAGGAAGAAATCGACCAACTCGTATGGCCCCGTGCTGTTTTCCGTCACCTGTATGGCATTTCCGCTCGCATCGGTTGGCAGCAGTTCGGGCGTAATCTCGGTATCGGCCACATCCAATAATGTGCGGCGAGCGTCGCCATCGAATTCATTCTCGGCCGCCCACTTCACGAGAAACTTCACCAGCGTCTTGGGTATGCTCACGTTCACGTTGTACATGCTCATGTGATCGGCGTTGTAGGTCGCCCAGCCCAGCGCCAGTTCCGAGAGATCGCCGGTGCCAATCACGAAGCCGGCATTCATCAACAAGCTGGTGCGGACGCGGGCTTGCACGTTCTCGAATACCAGATCGTGGCGATTCTCGGGCGGCAGATGGCGAAGCTTTTCGGTGAGCGATTCGACCGATTCGCCCTCCAGCGGAATGCCAAACGGGCGGTGCCCCAACGCACGCATTTGCTCCAGGCACATGCCGCGAATATCGCACTCTTGCGCGGAGAGGCCGAGTGTGGCCATGAGCGAGTGCGCGTTCCCCTTGGTGCGGCCCGTGGTGCCGAAGCCGGGCATGGTGAACGCTCGCACATGGTCGCGGCCCACGCCCAGATCGTCCATTGTTTTGCACACGACGAGCAACGCGAGTGTCGAATCTAACCCGCCCGACACGCCAATGGAAACCGGCGGCGTGCCGATGTGCGACAATCGCCGGCCCAGCGCCGCGACTTGCGTCTGGAATATCTCGTGGCAGCGTTCGTCGCGCGTGGCCGGGTCGGATGGCACGAACGGGGCCGGATCCACAACCCGCACCAACGCCGGATCGCGCGGCGACAGATCCAGATCGAAGCGGATGATCCGAAACGCAGGCACTTCCAGATCGGTTACGCGGTTGGAATCGCTAGAGGTGTTGGTCTGCGCGCGATCGTGGGCGAGCCGTTCGAGATCCACATCCACCACCAGCAAGTGCCCGCCACGGCGAAACCGTTCGGATTCAGCGAGAAGGACGCCGTTTTCCGCCACGATGCAATGGCCGCCAAAGACGAGATCGGTCGTCGATTCGCCCACACCACTAGAAGCATAGATATACGCCCCGATGCAGCGGCCCGACTGCGACGCGACCAGTTGCCGGCGATACGCGGCCTTGCCGATCGTCTCGTTACTGGCGGAAAGATTGGCGAACACGCTCACGCCTGCAACGGCCTGCAAGGAACTTGGCGGCACGGGAACCCAGAGGTCTTCACACACTTCCACACCCAGGCGGAAGCCACGCATGGTGTCGCAGTGAAACAGCAGATTGGTGCCGAACGGAACCGATTCCGTGCCAATGCCCACGTTGGTGAAGCGTGCGTTATCGGCGTGGCAGAAGTAACGCGCGTCGTAAAACTCCTTGTAGTTCGGCAGGTAAGTCTTGGGCACGATGCCCAGAATCTTGCCCGCATGCACCACGGCCGCACAGTTATAAACCGGCCCTTCCACCGAGAGCGGCAAGCCAATGACCGCGACGCCGCGAAACACATTCGCGCCGAGTTCGGCCACCCGCGTGAGTGCGTCTTCGGCGGCGCGCCACAGCGATCGATGATGGAACAGATCGTGGCAGGTGTAGCCCGTTAGCCCGCACTCGGGGAAGACGATGAGGTTCACGCCGCGATCCTCGGCTTGCTTCATGAGGGCAAGCGTGCGATCGGCGTTAAAGGGGCAATCTGCGAGCCTCAGTTCCGGACTCGCAGCCGCAACACGAAGAATGCCGTGGTGGTTCATAGGGGAAATGTATGGAAGGGTGCGATCACAGAGTTCGTGAAAGCGTATTACGATTCTCTTCGCACGAATCACTCGCCGACATCGAGAATGCCAACGTGCCCGCGTTCGCTGCCGAATGCCAGCGTCAAGCCATCGGGTGCGAAGGCAACGGCGTGCAACTGGCCGACTTTCGGCGCGAAGGCTCGCACTTCGCCACCGGTTGCCACGTCCCAAATCCGCAACGTGCCATCGTGCGCAGCCGAGGCAATGGTGTTGCCATCCGGAGAGAATTCGAGCGATTGAACCTGATCGGTGTGGCCCCGGAAGTGTCGCACGCGGCCCGGCTTTCGGCGGCCACGGCTGCGCGGCGGCAGATCCATATCCCACACCATAATCACCGAACCACCCGACGCGGCAAAGTGGGTGCCCGCTGGCGAGAAGCCAATGCCGCGCACCACGCCGCGCAAGCCAAGATCGTGATAACAGCGGCGTGTGTCCCACGACCAGAAGCGAACGTGCTTATCGGCCCCACCGGAAGCGAATCCATCTGGCCCCGCCGCCAACGCGCCACACGCATCATCGTGGCCACGGAGCGTCCGCACGATTTCGAGCGTCTTCAGATCAAGCACATCAATCTTCTCGTTTATGCCTATCGCGCCACCCGCAAAAGCGACATGCGACCCATCGCGCGATATCACCAGTGTGCCCACGCCGCCGATGCCGCGTGACTTGCGTACTTGCCACTGCGGCTCGCCCGTTCTCGCGTCCCATGCACGCAGGTGCCGGCTCCACCCGCTTGTGACAAGCGATTTACCATCGGGTGTAAACTGCGCGTGCGACACACCGCTAAAATTCTCCAGCGTAAAGATGAACCAGTCGTCCTCTTCAGCATCGTTCGCTTCAACATCACCTGTTTCGGCATCGACGGCCCATGTGGGCGTTTCAGCGTGCAGTGTCGCGGGGTTCCACGCCTTCACCCATCCGTCTTGCGAGACCGAAGCCAGCACATCGCCATCGGGGTGGCAAGCCACCACGTTGACACATTCCGAATGCGGCTTCACAACAATCACGCCTGTTACTCCTTCGTGAGTCGCTCGCGGGCCGCTGCCACTTCGGTCTGGCGCATGGTGCGGAAGAGTTCCAGATAGTCGGCCACGCGCGGAGAAGGCTCCCACGCTGTGTAACGATTCCAGGTGCGTTCCGCCCGCGCAGCCTGCTCGCGGAACGATTCCGAGTACACCACTCTTCCCTGTTCGACGAGCTTCACCAGCAAAGGTTCGCCATCAATCGATTCGGATTTGTCGGCGACGATCAAGCGTTCGCCCTGGGCATACACTCGCAAATGGCCCGGCAGTGTTTCCTTGCCCGGCGAGTTCGAGAACTTGATGTTGGGCCGGTCCGCCGTGGCGGTGCGTTTGAACGCGGCGCTCACGGTGTCGCGATGCACGAGCTTCCACCAGTAGCCGCCGGCACCGGGGAAGAGCATGGTGGGTTCGATGCCGGTTTGCGTGCGAAACACGTCATACACGTTACGCACGGCATCGGGTGTCACTTCGTCTTCGAACACAATCACGCGCGGTGGAATCCCGAGGTTTTGCATCTGTTGGAAGTACAGCACGCATTGCCCGGCGATATCGCCACTATCCACCCGCACGCCCACGCGATCGGTTTCCGGGTGCGCGCGAATCACCCGCAGGGCGTTCTCCAACCCCACGGTCTCGGCGTCCACCAGATCGCACAACAGCGACGCGGTCCCCATGCGTGAAACGAAGCGATCCATCATTTCGTATTCGGCGGCGGCGAGCGATTGATCGAACGATTGCCCCGCGCACATCATCTCGTGCCCAATGGTGCCGATGGATCGGAAGAGTTCTGGATACACGAATTCGGCGGTGTCGTTCGATGTGAGTTGCGGTTCGCCCTTCTCGCCGGCCCCACCCACGAAGCGGGCCAGGAGCAAGATGAGATTGCACACTTCCACCGGCGCGGATCGCAACCCGAACTCGGCGTCGCGCGGCGTAGCCTGTTGCATTAAGCGCGCTTTGGTGGCCTGAATGACCGGGGCGAAGTAGCGGCACATCGCCGGTTCGAGATACGAAACCAGCCCGCCCATTCCTTCGAACACCAGGCACGGCACACCCGCCAGAAAGGTTTGCCCGCCCGGAAGGCCCCAGATATCAATCGGCAGCGCGATGTTCTCGCCGGGTTGTTGTGCGAGAACCGCGTTCCACAACTCCGTGGGGAACGCCTTGGTCGCCGAGTGCCGCGCATACCACTCTTGCGACAGTTCAATGTCTTCGCGCTTTAACGGCTGGTGGAACCACTGCGCGAGCATGGCCTCGTGGCCCGCCATGATGAGTTGATTGTTCGCGCCGGTCTCGGGTAAGCCTTTGCGGAAGGTGAGCGAATAGCTCGCCGGTGTTAATGCGATTTCGGGCACCGCGGCCCACATCGTGCGTTTGTATGTATCGGTGCTGCCAGTCCAACCGCCGAGCAGAAAGAGCTTCGCGAAGAATTCCTCGCGCATCGCACGGCGCTTGTTCGCAAACGGATCGGACATGACCAATTCACTCACAGATGAGGAGCCACGCACAGATGATGAGCACAACAACACCGAGAAAGCTGCAACCGAGAAGGCAGCCAAGTTCGCGGCTCGCCGGTGGCAACGCTTCGCCCGCCGCAACGGCTTCTCGGCGAACACGCCGGTATTCGATCCACACAATGGAAAGGAGCAACACACTTGTGAACAGGTCGGCCGCGGCGATTGCGAGCAAAACAAACAAGGCGATTTTCATCAATCTTCTTCCAACTGGAGAGATGCGACCACGGCGCGCAACACCAGGTCGTTCGCCTCGCGATCGAATTCGCTGACCTGCGTCATCAGCAGAAGCGGGCCGGCGAGTGTTTCCAGGCAGCGCGTTCGGCAAGTGATGGGCGTATCGAGTGTGAGAAAGTCGATATCGTGGCCCATCGCCATTCGCCCCGCGATGGTTTCCAGGCGGTTCTCGGAATCGAGATCTTCGTATTCGGCTTTGAACGCGGCGAGGGTTTGATCGGCGAGTTCGGCGGGATCGCCGGCATCGGGCTGAAGCGAGACCACGACGAACGCGGTAAGCGGGCTGTTCACGGTCACCGCCCACCCACCCTCCGGCGATTCGTCAACCTCGACCTGCCAATTCTCGGGATAGCGGAAGGAAATGCCATTGCGGGTGAAAACGTTCATGCGTTCCTCCGCGAATTGTGGACAATGCGCGTGGCGACCATCGCACACGCGATAAAGCCCACATCACATCGCTCTGGAGATTGAAAATGCCTCGCTACTCACTCGAAACCATTATCATCATCTTGCTTCTCCTTTGGTTGCTAGGGGCGTTTATTTCGCCCTTTGGTGGCGATCTCGTTCACCTCTTGCTGGTCATTATCTTGGTAGTCGTGGTGATTCGTTTGTTGCAAGGCCGCAAACCGCTCGCCTGAAGTCAGCAACCCACATCAGCACTAACGCGGCTCACTGGAAGGCACTAAGCACTGGGCCACGGATGGTTGGTAACTTCTTGACGCTTCTTCTCGACGAGCCGGAAGCGTCAGCGACGGTTATTGCGGAAGCCTTCACTCACGCTTCCGGCTCGTCAAAACATGACACACAACCCCAGGTACTTCTTTAAAACAGCTTGCTCCAGCGCAATTCGGTGAGTTGCGGTCGTGGGTGGTTCGCGCGATCAATGACCATATCGGCCATCTTCCCCACCACCCAATCGAAGTGCGTTGCAGTAAGCGAATTGATATCCATATCGGGTGCCGGGTTCAGAAAATCGATGGCATACGGGACGCCATCCTTGATCGCCCACTCTACCGTGTTCATGTCGTAGCCCAGCGCGTCCACCAGTTTCAGCGAGTCCGCGATCACTCGCTTCTGTAGCGCGGGGTTCAGGTAATTCTCTTCCGCGATATAGCGCCGATTCTGCGTGTCGTAGGGCATGGGCAGTACCGTATCGCGGCCAATACACATGCACCGCACATACTGATCCCACTTGATGAATTCTTGCGCGATCATCGTGAGAAGGCCAGAGCCATCGTAGTAGCGAATCAGTTCTTCGATGCTGTGGCAAACATACACGCCACGCCAACCGCCGCCATGTGCATCTTTCAGAATGCACGGGAGGCCCACATAATCGGCGATCTTCTGCCAATCGATCGGGTACACAAGGTTGCGCAGGCTCTCGTTCTTCACGATGCCGGGAACGTAGTCTTTGTTCGGAAGGACAACCGTCTTTGGGTGGCACAGGCCCAGTTTCGCACACAGCGAAGCGCCGAAGAATTTATCGTCCACCGTCCACATGAACGGATTGTTGATCACCGTCGCACCCTGGAGCACCGCGTGCTTCAGATAGGTCCGGTAATACGGCACTTCGTGCGAGATCCGATCCACCAAGACATCGTAAGGGACAGGCTCGCCCATCTGCGTGCCACCCAGACGCGCAAACTCCGCGACAACACCCGCATCCCGCCGGTTCACCTCATCGATGAACTTGGGCGGGAAGGACCATTCGCGGCCGACGATCACGCCGACTTTCTTCACAGCTCCCTCGGGTGTGTGGGTAACGCGGTCGCAGTTTGAACCGCGACGGCAGCAGTAGCCCGCGTGGATCGAATCGTCTACGCGGGGCCACCAGATGGAACGCCGATCACTTCGCCATTTCTGCCGTTTTGGGCACGACAAACAGCTTCACGTGCGGGCGCAGATCGCGTGTTAAGCCGGGCATATACTTAACCGTTAACAGCGTCTTCCCGCCTTTGTTCTCATCGGTCACCGCGACTTTGTCTTGACCAGAACCAGCCCATGCGAACACCAACAGCTTTTCTTTGTCGAAGTCGATGAGCTTGGCGATCGCCTCGGCCGATTGGCCAACCACGGGTGATTTCGCCAGATCTTCCGCGCTGGTCACAATCGCCGGCTCCGTGGCTTTTCCGCCGCGAGTGGGCTTCACCATCAGGTCTTTAGTGGGGATTTCGCGCACCACTGGCTTATCGTCCGCAGCGAACGCCGTCCCCGCGAACAGCACCATCGCCATCACACATGCACGCATAAGGCACCTCAGGTTTGGCCTGGCAGATCCGAATGTACCCACACAACTCGGCCACGAAGCGGATAAGTTGTATGGGCCGTTATATGTTCCCGCATCCCGACCGGATCGAGAGAATGGCCCCGATCTTACCAAGGAAGTGCAAACACCCATACTTTTCTCTTGAAGCGTATGGGGCGCGGCGTCATGCTGAATTCATTCGGTCCTTATCATGTGTGGTTTCATCTGTTTCAGCGATCAGGGCGGAATGGTTTGCACTCACATCATGAATCGTCAGCCGCTCGCCCCGACTTATTTCGCTTCGCCTTAATCCACTCCGCCGGAACCCCATCCGCGCACACGCAGGAGTATTTTCGATGGCCAAGGCACGCGGCGACTTCACCGACATTCTTCTGAAGAAGAAAATCATCGGAGCAGACCAACTTGCGGACGCCGAAGAATACGCCAACTCGACCGGGCTAAAACTCCAGGACGCCATCGTCAAGCGAGAATACGCCTCCGCAGTTGAAGTGATGAATGCTATCGCCGAAAAGAACGGCATGCAGTTCGTGGATCTCACCGACATCGAGATCCCCAAATCGGTCATCGAACTTGTGCCGGAATCGGTCGCCCGCGAAAACATCATCCTTCCGCTCTCGCTCGAAGGGAACAACCTCAAGATCCTGACCGCCGACCCGACGAATTACGACACGGTTCAGAAGCTCCAGTTCATTCTGAACAAGGAGATTGTGCCGGTGCTCGCCATTCAGGAGCAAATTCAAGAAGCGATTAACCGCAACTACGGCCAGACGGAAACCGAATCGGTCGACTCCATGCTTGTGGAGTTCACGGACACGGCGATTGAGTTCACGCAAACGGAATCGATGTCCAACTTCGCGGCGGCGGATGAATCGGATGCGCCCGTGGTGCGGTTGTGCAACCTCATCATCCAGGAAGCGGTGAACCTGCGGGCGTCGGACATTCACATTGAACCGTTCACCGACCGCGTGCGTGTCCGTTACCGCATCGACGGTGTGCTCGTGGAACGCGACGCCGCACCACGGCGATTGCTCGCACCATTGCTTTCTCGTCTAAAGATCATGGGTTCGATCGACATCACGGAGAAGCGGCGACCGCAGGACGGTCGTATTAAGATGACCGTGCAGGGGAAACACTTCGACCTTCGTGTAAGTCTTCTACCTTCCGTTCACGGGCAATCCGTCGTCATGCGAATTCTCGACCGTGGCAACATTCAGGTGAGTATTCGCGATCTCGGCTTCGGCGAAGACGATTACATAAAGTTCCAACAGATTATCAAGCGACCGAACGGCATCTTTCTGGTCACGGGGCCAACCGGTTCAGGAAAGACCACCACGCTCTATTCGGCGTTGAATGAACTCAACCGACCCGACCGAAAGATCATCACCGCCGAAGACCCCGTTGAGTATTACCTGCCAGGCATTAATCAGGTGGAGGTGAAGCACCAGATCGGGTTGGACTTCGCCCGGATCATTCGCGCGATGCTTCGCCAGGCCCCGAACATTATTCTGGTTGGCGAAATTCGAGACAAAGAGACAGCAGAAATCGCTGTGCAGGCTTCTCTGACAGGACACTTGGTATTTAGTACACTCCATACCAACGATGCGCCCAGCGCTGTGACGCGCCTGGGCGATATCGGCGTGGCCCCGTTTCTGATCGCAAGCTCAGTCATCGCCATCATGGCCCAGCGTCTACTCCGCGTGAACTGCATCAAGTGCAAAGAGCCTTATACCATTACACCAATGGAACTTAAGGCGAGTGGAATCGACCCAGATTTAGCTGAGAAAGGCACTTTCATGAAGGGTCGCGGCTGTAACCATTGCCGCCAAACGGGTTACCGCGGTCGCGTTGGCATTTACGAGATGATGCGAATGACTTCCTTGATTCGCGAACTGACATTCGCGCAGGCTCCCGCACAGGAGATCCGTCGCAAAGCGCGTGCGGGTGGCATGCGAACGCTACTAGCTGATGGTATCATCAAGGCTATGAAAGGAGTTACGACGATTGATGAGGTGCTGAGCACCTGTCACGCCGATAAACTGGTGGTCGAGGAAGGCTAAGAGTTTAAGCGAAGATAGGGCGGCGAATGCGTGCGGAATCGCAGTTGATGCAATCCGCACCACTTATCAAGCCCCAATCTCCGCATGGAGATAGACAAACGGAACTCGTTTCAAGGACGATGCCCCGGACCGGAGGGGATTACTTACCGATTTTTGGCACGACCCGCGCCTGGCATGATAATGAGTTGCCGGGGGAGAAGGAACCGAACGGGAATTCCGTCGCTTCCGCCTATCCTCCCCTTCCTGCTCACGAATCGCGCCGCAACCGGCCCGCTCGCCGGCTGGCGTTGATGTCGTCCCGACCTCGTGGACGAGGATTTGAAGTGGCGAAGGTATCGATGGAGAAGTTGTTGGCTTCAGTGGTTCAACTGAAGGCCAGCGACCTGCATATCAGCGTCGGTCAACCACCGGTTGTCCGCCATCAAGGGCGGATGCGCAAGTTGGATATTGGCGGCGGGAGTCTAGATAACGACGACACCACCTCCCTCATGAAGTCCATTACCCCGGACCGCTGCCAACAAGAGTTGCAGCAAAAGGGCGGGGCCGACTTTGCCATCGAATACCTCGACGGTGCCCGCTTCCGCGTTGCGGTGTTCAAGCAAAAGGGCACCGTTGGCATGGTGATGCGCCGGATTCCGAGCGCATTCCTCACGTTCGAGCAACTCCGCACGCCCGAGGCGGTCCGTTCGCTCATCATCCGCCCACGCGGTTTGTTTCTGGTGACCGGCCCAACTGGCTCCGGTAAGACGACGAGCCTGTCGTCGATGATTAACTTCATCAACGATAACTACGACAAGCACATCATCACGCTCGAAGACCCGATTGAGTATTACCACAAGCACAAGTTGAGCACGGTGTATCAGCGTGAGATTGGCATCGATGTGCCAGACTTCAAAGAAGGCTTGCGGCGTGCGTTGCGAATGGACCCGGACTGCATCCTGGTCGGCGAAATGCGCGACCTGGAAACCATTCGGGCCGCGCTGGAAGCCGCCGAAACGGGCCACTTGGTGTTCGGCACGCTGCACACCTCTGGTGCGGCTTCCACCGTGGACCGCATCATCACGGTGTTCCCGCAAGACGAGCAAGACCAGATCCGCACGCAGCTCTCCGGTTCGCTCATTGGTGTGCTGTCGCAGGCGCTGCTCCCCAAGAAGCCCGAAGGCTTGATCGCCGCCTACGAGATGATGGTGGTGACGCCGGCTATCCGGAACCTGATCCGCGAAAACAAGACCTATCGCATCGATTCGAGCATTCAAACCGGCCGTAAGCACGGCATGTTCTTGCTCGACGATATGTTGTTCCGGATGTGGAAAGAAGACCTGTGCGAAAAGGAGGAAGTGCTTCTCAAATCCAACCGCCCCACCGATCTGGCCGCCAAGATCGCGCAGGCCGAACGCGGTTTGGATGATGAAGATGAAGAAGGGGGAGAAGAGGAAGAAGAAGACGTGGAAGAAGAGGAAGATGAAGACGACGACGATTGATGTTCGCCGTTTCGAGTATCCCTTAACTTCCCGCACCAGCAAGGTGGCAAACGATGTCCACAACACCCGCGAATCCGAACAATCCGCAGCCGCCGAAGCGCCCCGCTGCGCCCGCAGGCACGGGCAAGCCTGGCAATGGCGACGCCGTG
>JBGSLF010000213.1:0-16544 GCA_041740855.1 Gemmata sp. | reverse complement strand
CAAAGCACAGCGTTATGAAGGCTCCTTCGGAACAATGAAACTCTCACCCATCGCGAAAAAATTACACGAACTCAGCGGCGAGGGTGGTTCCGAATCGGCCAAAGTCGGATGAGCGGCCGCCCCACAGCGCAACCGCCTCTCTGACTCTGTCAGGCCCCCGCTCGCCAAAAGGCCGGCCGACTCGCGCCGTGTGGCGTGGTACGCTATCGGTCGGCACCCGAATTCGGACCGGACGCAAACTACCTGGAGTGACGACAATGCCCATCGCCGGACGAACCGTTCAATCCGCTGTGCCCCTCCACCAGATTCTCGATCGCGGGCTTGCGCTAAACCCGGATGGCCTCGCCCTCGTTTCAGCCGAGAACCGATGGACGTGGCGAGAACTGGACGCGGCCGTTAACCGACTTGCGGGCGGGTGGCTCCGCCTCGGCCTGCGGCCCGGCGACCGCGTCGCCTCGCTCATGCCGAACCGGTGCGCCCTGCTTGTCCACTACCTCGCGTGCATGAAAGCCGGACTTGTCGGCGTTCCGCTGAATTACCGCTACTGCCCGCCGGAAATCGACCACGCTCTCGCGGTCAGCGGCGCGTCCGTTATTCTGGCACACGCCGAGCGGGCGGAAGACCTGGCTGCGGTCTCCGGGGTGGATCGGCTCCCACTCGGCGTTGTCTGGTACGACGCACCCGAGAACGGTCAGTCGTTCGCAGAGTTGCTTACCGGTCCGCCACCAGAGCAATCGCTCGCGACGCCCGATCCCGCCGCGCCCGCGTTCGTCTTCTTCACCTCCGGCAGCACCGGCCCGGCGAAGGGGGTGACGCACACCTTCGGGTCGATCGGGTGGATGCTCGCGGCCAACACGGGCGAGTTCGGGCCGAAGCCGGACGACGTGATACTCCCTGGCTCGTCTCTTTCCCACCTTGGCGGGTTCCTGTTCTCGTTCGCCGCGCTGTGCGACGGCGTGCGGGTCGTGATCGCCCGAAGCTTCGTCGCGGACGAGGTGCTGCCGCTACTCCGCCGGGAGCGGCCCACCATCCTCTGCATGCTCCCCGCGGCGCTGTTCGGCCTGGTGCGGGATGGCCATGCGACGCGCGAAGACTTCGCCTCGCTCCGGATGTGCCGATCCGGCGGGGACAAGGTGCCGCTCGAACTGGAGGAGGAACTCACCGCTCTGACGGGCCACCCGATCGATGAAGTGTATGGTTGCACCGAGGCCGGACACGTTGCCATGACCCCGCCGGACATGCCGATCAAGATCGGTTCGGTCGGCCGGCCGGTGCCGGGGTTCACGCTGGAACTACGTGACGACGCGGGCCGGGAAGTCTCGGTTGGCACCGAAGGCCGGCTCTGGCTCCGGTCGCCAAGTCTGATGGCCGGGTATTGGGGCGACCCAACGGCGACAGCGGAAGTCGTCCGCGATGGGTGGCTGGACACCGGCGACCTGATGCGGGCCGACGCGGAGGGGTACTTCTGGTTCTGCGGGCGGCGGAAGCAGATCATCATTCACGATAGCTCGAACATCTGCCCACAGGAAGTGGAGGCGGCGCTGCTGGCGCACCCCGCGATCGCGGGCGCAGGAGTGGTTGGCGTGCGCGACCTCGTCCACGGGGAGAACGTCCGGGCGTATGTCGCGCTACGGGCCGAACGGCCGCAGCCCACGACGCAGGAGTTGATTGAGTTCGCCCGTGCCCGCATTGGGTACAAGGCCCCGGAGGAGGTGTTCTTCCTGCCCGAGATGCCGATGAACCCGAGCGGGAAACTGGACCGGGTCGCGCTCAAACGGCTCGCGGCCGCCCGCCTCGGAGGCGAGCACAGTCTGGATTCCGCGTCGGGTGTGGCCGAACCTGCCTGACAACTGCACTGCGACTGAAGCCGATTTTCGGCACGATTTCAGCACGATACTGTTCGCGATTCAGGTCACTATCACCAGGTGGCTATCGATCGATTTCGCCCATCACGATATCGATGCTGCCGACGATGGCGGGGACATCGGCGATGAGGCAGCCGCGGCAGAGTTCGCCCGCCACGCTCAGATTGCATAAGCAACTCGATCGTGCCCGCACTCGCAACGGCACCGCTTCCTTGCCTGGGCGGCCCACAACGTGGAACCCCATCTGCCCGCGGGGGCATTCCGTCTCCATATAGCATTCGCCCGGCGGAAGCGTTCGCGGCGGTTCCACGCGGTGGGCGTACTTTGTTCGCATCAGTTCCGCCCATTTCGCGTCGTCCGCCTTGGCTTCTTCCGGGCTGAGCGAAGGGCGACGGGCCGCGAATTCGGCACGCACTTTATCGCCCTCCGCCGAGAGTGCGTCGTACCGATCCAACGCCTGCTCCGCGATCTTGATACTCTCGACCACTTCCAGCATGCGCACATAAAAGCGGTGCCAGCAATCGCCGATCACCGCTCCACGCGGCGCGCGATCAAATGGCGGGACGGGAACATCGAAGGTGTAATTCTCGTAGCCGGAATAGGGTTCGGTCTTGCGGAGATCCCAACTCGGGTCGCCCTTGGTGCGATCGAGCGAAGCGCGGAGCATTGGCCCCGTGCAACCGTAGCTCAGTGCCATTTCCTTGGAAAGCACGCCAATTCCGACGGTGCGTTTCACGAAGATGTGGTTATCGGTGAGCAAGGAGTGGTATTCAGGAATGCGAGGCTTGAAGTATTCGAGAAAAGCGCGGGTGCGGTTGGTCCAACCGGGCGGCAGGTCGTCGTGCGCGCCGCCGATGGTCAGGTAACTGTAAGTCAGCCGTGCCCCGCACACTTCTTCAAACAGATCCAGGATGTGTTCCCGCTCGCGGAACGCATAGAGGAATGGCGAGATGCTCCCGAGATCCAACCCGTAAGCGCCCATGCCAACGAGGTGCGAGGCGATCCGGTTTAATTCGCAGATTAAGACGCGGATCACCTGGGCTTTCTCGGGCACCGGCATGCCCGCGAGTTTCTCGATGGCGAGCGAGTAGCCCAGGTTCATGTTCATCGCGGCGAGATAATCCATCCGATCCGTGTACGGTATGAACTGAATCGGGGTGACGTTCTCGCCAATCTTCTCGGCACAGCGGTGCAGGTAGCCGAGGTGCGGGGTCACTTCAGTGATGATCTCGCCATCGGTGCGGAGCACCAACCGCAACACGCCATGCGTGCTAGGGTGCTGTGGCCCCATGTTGACGAGCATTTCATCGGTGCGAACATCGAACTCGATGATGGTTGAGTCGGCGGGTTCTTCGGGCGGCATCGGTTTTATCTCATGAGTCGCGACGCGGCGATGATGTGATGGTATCATCGCCAGTCTCACATGCCACGGAGACCTCTCATGATCGCGCTGTTACTTGCCACTTTGGTTCCCATTTCACAACCCGTCGCGGCCGATGTCGCCCCGCCGCCGCGGCCCGTGAATCCCTTCGCGAGATGGGAAAAGAACATCGCGGCGATTGAACAGCAACTGGCCAAGAACCCACCCCAGCCGGGGGCGGTTTTCTTCTCGGGTAGTTCCAGTATCGTGAAGTGGGATTTAAAGAAGTGGTTCCCGAATGCGGGCTATGTGAACGTCGGGTTTGGCGGGTCGGTCATTGCCGATAGCACGCACTTTGCCCCGCGAATTCTCACGCCCTTCAAGCCGGGCACCGTGGTGTTTTACGCCGGGGATAACGATATTGGCCGCGGCTACAAGTCCGAGCGAGTGCTGGCGGATTTTCAGGAATTCGTGGCGACTCTTCGCAAAGATAATCCCTCGTGCCGCGTCGTCTTCCTGCCCGTGAAACCGAGCCTGGCGCGGTGGAAGCTATACGACGAACAAACGAAAGCGAATGGCTTGGTGCGGGCGTTCTGCGATAAGACATCGGGGCTAAAGTATGTGGACGTGGTCACGCCCATGCTGGGGACCGATGGCACACCCATTCCTGAACTGTTCGTGAAGGATGGACTTCACATGAGCGACAAAGGCTATGAGCTGTGGACTGCAATTGTGAACAAGGCACTGGAAAAGTAAGGTGATCGACTTTGCTTGTGTGAGAAGTGGTGGTTCTGAAGTGCGACCGGACCGGACTTGCTTCAAATGGCGGCGGAAGTCTGAGAAGCGAGTTCGGTGACGTGAAAAGTGAGTCGGCGACCGCAGAGTGTGATTTGGTCTCCCGATTGTAATCGCGATGGGCCAGGGATCTTTTTGCCGTTTAACAGTGTGCCGTTCTTGCTGGCCACGTCGTGCAATTCGCAACGCATATCGTGGTGAACCACAACCGCACAATGGCGGCGCGATACGCACTCGTCACGGATCACGACATCGTTATCGGGCAACCGGCCAACGCTATTCAACCCAACGTGGAGCGGGAAGACATTCGCGCCATCCTTGAGGAAGAACGCGAATTGATTTGTAGTACCACCCACTCGCCCACCAGGCGGAAGCGCGAGCGTGGGTAAGTCCAGATGCTCATCAGAAGCGAGGATGCGCAGGTCGCCGGCTATTGTTTCGTTACCGCAAGACTCCTGAATCGCCACTCGCGCAGCGCGGAATAAATCCCGCCGGGGTAGGCCTTCCAGATGCATACTTTGGAGCCGCGGATCGGACATGCCGCCTCCTGGGGGCGGTTAGATGTAACGACCTAACAATCGCCCTACCTAAAGCTTTCGTCTTGTTGTTTGACGAGTCAATAGGGCGAGTAATATAGTTCGATTACTTTTATCAGCCTCCGCCCGATTTGCCTACCGGATTTAGGGCGGAGCGGAATAATTTCACCATAATATATGCTGAATCTGAGTTTAGAGCTTCGCGGCAGATATTTCTAGCACTTTGAAGCGAATGGTGCCGCGGGGAACTTGAATATCGACCTTATCGCCCTTCTTTCGGCCAAGCAGACCCTGGCCAATCGGACTGGTGCTCAGAATTCGCCCCTTATCGGGGTTCTCCTGACCCGGACCAACTAGCTCGTACGTTTCTTCTTCTTCCATGTCAAGATCCATAACCCGGACCTTGCTCCCGAAAACGACGGTGTCTTTGGGAAGACTGGACGGATCGATGATCACCGCTCGGGCCAACCGATCAGAGAGATCGTTGACGCGGGCCTGGAGAATTCCTTGGTCTTCGCGGGCGGCGTGGTATTCCGCGTTTTCGCTCAGGTCTCCCATTTCGCGTGCGGTGGCCACACGTTTGGTGATCTCGAGCATCTCGACATGGCGCAGACGATCAAGTTCGACCTTGAGCTTGTCGTACCCTTCGCGGGTCATTGGGATGCGGTCTTCAGTCATGGCCCAACGCTCCTGGGGCAGCCTACAGAAGTTATGGGTTTGCGGTTAATGGAATAACTATCCCGCACGGTTTGCCACGCAATTATCCTCTGGCAATCCGTGTTCCGCAATTCCCACTATTTCAGCATGCGCCCCGTAAATGCGGCTGTAAAGTTCAGAACCCGTAAGTGGGGTTGGTGCTGCCACGCCACGGGATTCACAACATATGAAAAGCGGCCGGCGGCCACCGAGCAGATGTCTCGTGGCCGCCGGTTATCACAACAACAATTATTATATATCCTCATCTCGTACCGAGCGCAGAATAATCCGCTGAAACGCCCGATCTGCTATTAGCCAACCTTGAACCGTCCATTCGGCTCGCCGAACCCGGTGTGGCAATTGAAGTTCCACAATTCGTTCGTGGCAATCATGCTCCACCGATTCGAGCTTCTTGCTAACGGGGAACCGGTTGCTTCGCCGCACCGCGACGATTCCATCGTCAATAATGGTGATAACACTGGGTTCATCGAGATCCAGAAGGCGCAATGCGATCATCTCGATACTGGCCGTGGCAAAGATCGCTTTCAGTGCCGGCAGGTCATACTTGCATTCGCGCAACGCAGCGCGGAGCAAGCATGTCGGGATCAGGATGCGGGGAATGATTAGCCCGCGCACATGATTGACGAACGGCCGCGTCTCGTTTTCGGGTGCCACGCCGAGGCGAGTCAGAACTACGGGCATGAGCGATCGTGCGATTCCGTCGGCCGCAGCTTTTTGCCGCTGTTCGCGCGACATATCACTGGTGAGGAAGATGCCCGCACGCTGTGGCCGACCACGCGGTCGGCGGCGGCCGTTGTCGTCTTCCTCTACCGGTTCGATCACCTCGACCGGAATGCCAAGGTGATCTTCGGCAATTTGCAAGGCGTCGATGGGTGGTGTGATTACGCCCGCCCGTTCGAGCAGGCCATACACCAACCGCTCGACCGCTTCCAGAAGTTCTTCCTGTGTGAAATCCATACCCCAAAATGTAAAGGGAAACTCGGGAAAGGTAAAAGTCAGAAACAGAATGTGATAATGATCTGGGCCTGCCTTGGCGGCGAACCCACGCGGTGAACACGGTTCAGCGGGAGGTGGATGGTGGACCTCTTCGATAGTATGCGAAATCAGAATCGCGCTTTGGCTCGCCCGCTCGCGGTTCGCATGCGACCGCGAACGCTCGATGAGTATGTGGGGCAAGAACAGTTCCTTGGCCCCGGCAAACTTCTTCGCCGCATGTTGCTCGCCGATCGGCTTAACTCGCTGATCTTCTATGGCCCGCCCGGTTGTGGTAAGACGGCCCTCGCGCATGTGATTGCTCACCACACGAAGAGTCGCTTCAAACCTCTGAACGCCGTCTCGACCGGTACGAAGGAAGTGCGAGAACTGTTGACCGAAGCCCGCCAACATCTCGAAGATCTGGGTGAACGCACCATCCTCTTTCTGGACGAGATCCACCGCTTCAATCGCGCGCAACAAGATGTGTTACTACCGGACGTGGAAGATGGCGTGGTAATCCTGATCGGGGCGACCACGCAGAACCCGTTCTTCGCGATCAACACGCCGCTTCTGAGCCGCAGCCAGATTTTCCAGTTCGAACCGCTCACCCGCGACCACATTCGCACGGTGATTCAACGTGCAATCGCGGACACCGAACGCGGGCTTGGCAACATCGCCATCACGCTTACCGACGATGCGCTGGCGTTTCTCGCGGAGGCATGCGATGGCGATGCTCGCCGCGCGCTCACGGCGTTGGAGATTGGCGTGAAATCGAGCCTGGGCGGCGACATCACCAACGCGGTTCGGCCCGAAGTGCGGTTCGATCTGGAATTGGCTCAGGATTCGATTCAACGAAAGGTGATGGAGTTCGACCCAACCGGCGATACGCACTACGATGTGGCATCGGCGTTCATCAAAAGCCTGCGTGGCAGCGACCCGGATGCGGCCCTGTATTGGTGTGCTCGCATGCTCGAAAGTGGCGAAGACCCGCGCTTCGTGGCTCGGCGACTCGTGATCTTCGCGTCCGAAGATATCGGCAATGCCGACCCGTTTGCCGTGGTGCTCGCGAACGCCGCTTGGGACGCAGTGGAGCGTGTGGGCATGCCCGAGTGCCGCATTAATCTGGGCCACGCGGTGTGTTACCTGGCGACGTGCTTGAAGTCCAACGCAGCGTATGCGGGGATCGAGGCGGCGCTGAAGGACGTGCGTGAAGGCCGCACCTTACCGGTGCCACGACACCTGCGCGACAGCAACCACAAGGGGGCGAAGGCGGCGTTCGGCCACGTGGGTTACAAGTATGCCCACGACTTCGAAGGCGGTTGGGTGGATCAAGAGTATGTTCCCACCGACGCGGAGTATTACCAACCCACCGATCGCGGCCACGAGGCGAAGATCAAGGCGCGACTTGATGAGCTGCGAAAGCGAAAATCCCGGCACGGAGATGGCGAAAAGCCGGCGTAATGACGGGCAATGACGGGCAATGACGGGTGTTAAGCGGCGTGTTGGTGGGGGCGTTCGCCCGGTCGCGGGGTGCGGTCCCACGTTGTTGGTTGGCGCTTAACTACGCCCGCAAGCGTTACGCCAGCCAATCGCAGCACGATCGCGGGCGAGCAAAGCAACAATCCGCACCGCTTCCAGGTTAAACCGACTACCAAGACCGCCCGGAGATACACGGCGAACGTGAAGGCCAGTATCAGAAGCGGCCACCACACAAAACCCGTTGCAATTCCGGCAGTGATCGCAATCGCGGAGACACCCAGTGCGAGGGGCTTGCTCGTCAGAACACCCGCCAAGCGCCAGCGTCGGCGTTGCCGCTGAAAATCCGTTAGGTTCGCGGGGGCATCGTTGGATATTCGTGCGGTTCCGCAATGCCGCACTCGCACACCCGCAGCGTGAAGGGTGCGGGCATACTCGGCATCTTCCACCACGCCAAACGCAGACCACGGCACCGCTTCGAGCACATGCCAGCGGAAGGCCATGCCGGTTCCTCTTAACGGAACGGATAAGCCAAGCCGATCCAAGCCCGTTGCCACAACCTCATCGACCGCCGCACCAACGGCCGCAACGTAACCGGTTGGCCCGTCGTCCACGTTTCGCGAAATCAATGCACACTGCACCGCGTCGGCACCGGTTGCAAAGAGTTGATCGAGTTCCTGCAGCGTGTTCGGGCTAAGTTCGCAATCGGCATCGAAGATTAACACAATATCTGGCGCGTCGGCTTTCACCCGTTCCAACCCTTTGGCCAGCGCGTAACCTTTCCCGCGTTTCTCCGGATCGTTGCGAACCACGCACACCGCACCGGCTGCTTGTGCGATGCGAGCAGTGTTGTCCGTGCAGTTATCCGCCACCACATACACCCGCACCCGTTCCGGGGCGTAATCCAGCGCCGCAAGACTTCTCAGTGCTGCGGGCAGGATGGTTTCTTCATTGTGAGCCGGGATGAGCACCGCGAATGTCGGGCGAGATGCGACCGGCTTTCCCGCTCGATTCGCGCGACGCGGAAACAGACCCGCACCCGTCGGAACGATGGTAGCGAGGCAAACAATCGTCCCTAACACGAGCAGCACGAACGCCGCGAACATCGCAACCATCGCAACCATGCGGAAAACCGTGGATTAGGTGGAGCCTTCCCATATCGGCGTGCGGTTCGCGTCGCAACCCGGATTCGGGGCAAGAACCCGGTCGCAGACGCGACTCGGCTCGTCAAGATCTCATCGTGAGCCGACGAGCGTTAGCTCGAAGGTTTGCCTATCGTCCGAGCGCGAACCTCTGGACACTTGGGCTTGTCGCTTTAATCACAAGAAGATATACTTACCGGACGGACCAGTCCGTTAATTATCTCATGTCTCGTTTGGTGGCGTTCTGTGGCATTGGAATCGACTGAACCTGCTGCTGAGTCTGAAGTTCCGCGTACCAAGCCCGGTCGCCCGCGCGATCCGGAACTCGAACAGCGGCGGCGTGCTCAGATTATCGATGTCGCGGCGCGCGAGTTCGCGCGTTACGGCTTCGCCAACACGCAGGTGCAAACGATCGCCAATCATCTCGGTGTCGGCAATGGCACAATCTTTCGCTACTTCGAGACCAAGGAAAAGCTCTTCCTCGAAGCGGTGAAGCGGGGCCTTGAAGAACTCACCGCCGAGATGGACGCGGTGCTGGAACAGCCATGCGAGCCGTTCGAATTGTTCCACGAGGCGGTTCGCACCTATCTCGGCTTCTTCCATCGTCGCCCGGAGATGGCGGAACTGTTCATTCAAGAGCGGGCCGCGTTCCCGCACCATCACCGACCGCTGTACTTCGCCACGCAGGCCACCGATGAACACGCGTGCAAGCACCACGCTTTCTTTGGCCGCCTGATGGCGAGTGGCCGCGTGCGCCTTATGCCCATGGAACGCTTCTTTGCGGTTATGGGCGATCTGCTTTACGGCACCATTCTCACGAACCTGCTTTCCGGGCGGCCGGCCGATCCGGAAGCACAGGCACGCGATGTGGTCGATGTGATTCTGAATGGCATTCTGTCCGAACAGGGCCGCAAGCATGAATGACACCCAAGAAATCAATCGCGTGATATCGATGCCAATCACGAGGGCAACAGGCATGACTCTGGCAGCACCATCGCCCTGCGGCGCGGCGCGATTCGCACGATGCAAGTGGGGCCTTTCGGCTTGCGTGGCCGGCTTCGCGATGTTCCTGGTCGGATGTGGTGCGAAGCCGCCTGTCGATACCGGCAAGGCCGCGGTCGAACCGATTCCCGTTACCGCTACAAGTGTGAAAACGGTTCCGATGCGGCGCAGTGTGACTGCGGTCGGTACGCTCTACGCCTATGAAGATGTGATGCTCGCTCCCAAGTGGGACGGCCGCGTGCTGCGGGTGTTGAAGAACGAAGGCGACACCGCCTTTCCCGGCGAAGTGCTGTTGGAACTCGATCCCACTTATGCGCAATTTGCGGTCAATCAGGCTCGGCCCGCCTTCGAGGCGGAGTTGCGCAAACTCAAACTCTTGGCACTTCCCGAATCCGATGCGGGTTTCACATCCCATCTGCCAACAGTCGATGCGGTCGCTCAGGCGCGGGCGAATCTGGATCTGGCACGCAGTGAGTATGCTCGCATCGAAGAAGAGGTGAAACGCGGGGTCGGGTCGCGGCAAGTGCTCGATTCGGCGAACAACAAGGTGAAGGTCAACCAGACCGGCGTGGAACTCGCCGAGACGGAAGCCCGCGTGACACTGGCGAACGCTCGCCGACTCAAGGCCGCACTGGAAGACGCCGAGGATCGCCTGAACGAGACACAAGTTCGCGCGCCGGTGCCAGAACAATGGGCCGCGTGGGCGGCGATCGTTGGCCCCGCTGCCAACCCCATTCGTTACTCCGTGGCCGCACGCATGGTATCCAACGGCACCATGATTCCGCCCATGCAGGTGAAGGAAGCGTATCGCCTGGTGATTGATACCGCGCTGAAACTCCGCGTCGCCGTGCCCGAGAAATATCGGCCGGAAGTGCAGGTGGGCATGCTCGCGGAAGTTCGCGTGGATGCGTACCCCGATCGCATCTTCGCCGGTCGCGTGTCACGCATTTTCCCCACGGTCGATCCAGGCAGTCGTGCGTTCGTCACGGAGATCAGTGTGCCGAACTTTGCGAAAGAACTGGGAGCGGGCGGCTTCGCGACGGCCGAGGTTGTAACGCACACAGATACCGCCGTTCTCTCGGTGCCACCTGAAGCGATCGTGACCTTCGCCGGCGTAACCAAGGTGTTCGTGGCTGAGGGGAATGTGGCCAAAGCCGTTGATGTTGAAGTGGGTGTTCGGGCCAAGGATCAGATCGAAGTTCGCGGCGATCTGAAACCCGATGCGCGAGTGATTACAAGCGGGCAATCGCAACTGGTGGACGGATCGCCGATTCGGCTTCGCTGAATGAAGCGTTGCTGACTTAAACGGAACCACATTATGGCCATCTGGGATATCTGCATTCGCCGCCCGGTGTTCACCACCATGCTCGTGCTTGGGCCGGTGGTGCTCGGGCTGGCTTCGTATGGCCGGCTTGGCGTCGAGCTGTTTCCGAACGTCGATGTGCCCGTGGTCGTGGTGACAACCACGCTCAAAGGGGCGGGCGTTGAGGAAATGGAATCGTCGGTTACCAAACCGGTCGAGGAAGCCGTTAACACCGTTTCGGGGATCGATGAACTGCGGAGTACCACGCGAGAAGGTGTCTCCACGGTTGTCATTGGTTTCAAGCTGGAGAAGAACGGCGATATCGCGGCGCAAGATGTGCGTGACAAGGTATCCACACTGTTGCCGCGCCTGCCCGTTGGCACCGATCAACCCGTGGTCGAGAAGTTCAACCTCGATGCCAGCCCGGTTATCACCGTGGCTGTTTCGGGCGGTGCGGGGCGGAAGCTGCGCGAAGTAACAGAGATCGCCAAGAAGCAGATTAAAGAAGATCTCGAAGCGGTTACCGGTGTCGGAGCCGTGGTGATTGTTGGCGGTGAAACGCGTGCGGTGAACGTGACGGTTGATCCGGTCGCCCTGCGTGCCCGCCGGCTCACAGTCGAGGACATTCGCAAGGCACTGGTGAACCAGAATCTGGAACTTCCCGGCGGAAAGGTGGACACCGGAGCCAGCGAGTTCGGGCTGCGTGTGATCGGCCGTGTGGTTAACACCAAGGATTTCGAAGAACTCATCATCACGGGCATAACAGAGGATGGCACGCCATTCACCACGCGGTTGAAGGAAGTGGCGAACATTACGGATGGAGTGGAGGAACCGCGCGGGGTTTCACGCCTCGATGGCAACGTCGCGGTGAGCCTGGTGATTCAGAAGCAGAGCGGCGGGAACACGGTCGCGGTGGCCGATGCGGTGAAGGCACGCCTGGAGAAGATTCAGGCCACACTGCCCGCCGATATCCGCGTGGAAGTGATTCGCGATCAATCGAAGTTCATCAAGGGATCGATCGAGGAAGTGAAGTTCCACCTGGTGTTGGCCGCGTTCCTTGTGGTGGGCACGATCCTGCTCTTCTTGCGCGACTGGCGTGCGACTTTGATCGCCGCAACGGCAGTGCCAACGAGCATTATCGGCACGTTCGCCTTCATGGATTTCATGGGCTTCAGCCTGAATAACATGACGCTGCTCGGGCTGATTCTGGCGGTTGGCATTGTGATCGATGATGCCGTGGTGGTGCTGGAAAACGTGTTCCGCCACATGGAAGAGTATGGCACCACGCCCCTGGAAGCGGCGAGCGCTGCGACAAAGGAAATTGCCCTCGCGGTGTTGGCCACCACGCTGTCGCTGGCGGTGATCTTCGCGCCGATCGCGTTCATGAGCGGGCAGGTGGGTCGGTTCTTCAATAGCTTCGGCTTCGTGGTGGGGTTCGCCATCATCCTCAGCATGGTGGTGAGTTTCACGCTCACGCCGATGCTTTGCTCGCGATTCTTGAAGCCAATTCGCCCCGCAACCGCAGGCCACGCGGAACATACGCGCCGCACCGGCCTTCTCACCCGCGGCTACATGCGCATTCTGGGCTGGTCGCTGCGGCACCGCTGGGTGATCGTGCTCGCTGCGATCCTGACATTCATGAGCACACCCGCGTTGTTCGTGCTTGTTGGCTCCGACTTCGTGCCCAAGGACGATCAGAGCGAGTTCGAAATCGCGCTGACGCTCCGAGAAGGAGCAACGTTAACCGATGCGTCGCGAACGTGTGCGGAACTGGAAGAGCGATTGGCGAAGATTCGTGGCGTCACCAACGTGTTCACCACGATCGGGCCAACCGATGGCAAAGCACCCAAAGGGCAGGGCGATGTCACCCAGGTAACAATCTATTGCCGCATGATTGATCTCACGGAACGGGACTTCTCGCAACGCGACGCCATGAGCGACGCCCGCACGATTCTCGCGGACTACCCCGACATTCGGTCGACCGTGCAGGATGTGAAACTCTTCAGTTCCAGCGCCTTCAAGAACGCGCAACTCGATGTGAGCATTCGCGGGCCAGACACCGCGAAGCTGGAAGAATACGCCGCCCACATCGTGAAGCGTATGAAGGCCAACCCCACCTACACGGACGTGGATACCAATGCGGCCAGTCGCAGCCCGGAACTGCAGGTGCGTGTGGACCGCGATCGCGCGGCCGACCTCGGCACCGACATGAGCGGCGTTTCAACTGCGCTGGGCATTCTGGTGGGTGGCGTACCGGTCACCAAGTTCAAGGAAGGGAGCGATCAATACGACGTGTGGCTGCGGGCCAAACTCGCCTCGCGCGGGAGCATCGCGGCCGTGGATGCGTTGACCGTGCCCGGCAAGAACGGCGTACCGATCGAACTGCGATCGATTGCCCAAGTCGAACCCGAACGCGGGCCGGCCGCCATCGAGCGCTACAACCGGCAGCGGCAGATTGGCATTCAGAGCAACCTTGCGCCGGGCGTCGCGCTTGGCAATGCGTTGCCGGAGGTGGAAGGATACGTCAAGGAACTTAATCTGCCGCCGGAATATCGCTACGAGTTCCTCGGCGAAGCGAAGCTCATGGCCGACTCGAACTCGAACTTCGCGCTCGCGTTCTTGCTCGCATTCATCTTCATGTACATGATCCTGGCGGCACAGTTCGAGAGCCTCGTTCACCCGATCACCATCTTGATGGCGGTGCCGCTGACACTGCCATTCGCGCTGGTCTCGCTGCTCATCCTTCGCACGCCGTTGGATGTCTACGCGATGATCGGCCTGTTCATGCTTTTCGGCATCGTGAAGAAGAACGGCATCTTGCAAGTGGACTACACGAATGTGCTGCGAGCGAAGGGATTGCCCCGCGATGAGGCGATTCTGAAGGCGAACGAAACGCGGCTTCGCCCGATCTTGATGACCACGGTCATGCTTGTGGCCGCCATGATTCCAATCGCCACCGGGCAGGGTCCAGGTGCCGGTGCGCGGGCGAGCATGGCGAAGGTGATTCTCGGGGGGCAGATGCTTTCGCTGCTGCTGTCGTTGCTGGTCACGCCGGTGGCGTATTCGCTGTGGGAAGATTTCAGCGAGCGGGGCAAGAAAGTGTGGGCGTGGTTCGGTCGCCGCAAGGCGCGACTTGAGCGCGAAGCACCGCGGCCCGAGTTGGCATTCCAGGCGGAGGATGTTGCGAAAGAAACCGTGACCGAGTTACCACCGCTTGGCGTTAACGGCAGCACGCGCCCCGCCGAGAAACCGGCCCCTGCATCATCGTGAGGGGAATGTTCACGGGTGCGAGTTGTCCATGAGGTGCCCCCTGTGGATTTTGGCGAGCCGCGTCTGTCATGACGCGGGTTGTGCAAGAAACCTATGAGCGAATGCGAGTGGATCGGGCTTCGACAAGTATCAGGACAAGCGCTCAGCTCGCCCCGGAATCTTCGTTTTTGTTCATATCGGTTGGCCATGAGAGCGGTTCGGCCTCGGCCTACAACCCGAACAACTTCTTGGCCGTGCCCCCGAAGACTGCCGCGTGGTGCTTCTCCGGGAACAGTCGACGGACGAAGTCCCGATACACGACCATCGGGCTGAGCGGCCAGTCCGACCCGAACATGAACTTCTCAGGGGCCTCGGTGTAAGTAATGGCTTCCTTCAGCCGGCGCACCTCCCCGTCGAGTAACCCGTCCTTCTCCTTCTTCGCGAATGCGTCCGCGTCCCCGATGACGACCGCGGACAGATCGACCCAGACATTCTCGTTTTTGTAGGCGACCTGCGCCGCGTCCAGCAACCACGGATTACCGAAGTGGGCGATCACAAACTTGGTGTCTGGGTAATCCACGGCCACTTCGTCGATCTTCAGGGGATGCGAGTACTTCACCTTGGCGGATTTGGCGTAGGTATCCCCGCAGTGGAAGATGACCGGGATCTTGTACTTGGCTGCGAGCTTGAAGTACAGCCGGTAGCCGGGGCTTAGCGGCTCATACTTCAGGTACCCGAGATATGCTTTCAGTGCTTTAACCTTCCCCTCCTTGAGCACCTCCGCAACTCGATCCAGGTGGTCCTGATCGAATCGTTCGGGATGGGCCAAGCCAACCGGGTGAAGTTTCGGCCCTCGGACGAGTTCGATCAAGCCCAGGGTGTCTTGGATCCCTAGCGGATCCTTGTCGCTCACCTGGAACCGTGGCATGCACAACGCCTGACCGACACCGGCCGCCTGCGCTTCTGCCTGGAGGGTCTTGGCGAGCCTTCTCGGGCCGTCAGCGTCACCTTTGTCGAACGGGCCGAGGGGGACCGTCTTGTCCAACGCACCCGGCAGGCGTGACTTCACAAGGTGGACGTGGGTATCGATCAGGGAGTTGTCAACCTGTTTGTCGTCGGCTGCGGTGACAAAGAGCGAAGCCGAGGCGCTACTGGCGAGCGTACTGCCGAAGGCCAGGAGGGCTTCACGCCGAGAAAGCCGCACGTCATTCATCGATGCATCCTCCTGCGGCCGAAAGAATCCATGCAACCCCCGGACCGCCTGCGGCCCCTGACGGCCTGGATTCTGTTGAGGCGAAGAAAAAACCTTCGTTTACAGCCTCACAGAATCTGGGGAAGCCGTGTGTGTTATGGTGAAGGGTGATCGCCCTTCACGTTTAGAGGCTTGCAATGTTCACAACAACAGACACTATTTTGGCCATTGATCTGGGGCGTTACAAGAGCGTCGCGTGTGTTTTTGCGAGTGAGAGTGAATTGGGCTTCGACAGGCTTCAGGACGGGCGTTCAGACCGCCTCGGAATCTTCGTTTTGATTCATGTCGGTTGGCCATGAGAGCGGTTCAGCGCTGGTTCGCCCATCCAAAGCAGCATTACTGAGTTTGTCTAGCAGTTGACGGGCGGAGCAGAGTATCTCCAAGTCCCGAGGACCCGCCCGAGTCTTGAACCCGTGCTCACGCTTGTTGCGGACAGCCTTCAGGACGAACCCCAACCCGACAAGCGCCTCACGGGGGGCAGCGAGACGGTAGGTGCGAACTTTGCCCAACGCTGCGGCCACCTTTGCTGTCTCCAGCTTTTCTCGCGGATGGCTAACGACCGTTTCTAGCGGCGGATCAAGTTTCAGAAGCGAGTCTACTGCGGGATCGTTGACGATTGCCGTGACCGCTTCCGCAGGAATACCGTCCAACAACTTGATCATGCGTGCAAACTCGGACTTGCCCTCTTCCAGATTAGCCAGCTTGAGGAGAGCCACCCACAGTGTATTGACTGCGGAGTAATCGGATTCGCGCGCAGCCTCTTCCAAGTCCAGACGCACATCAGCAATCGGGTCCATCGGTGTGGCTTCTTGGACTTTAACGCTGAACTAGTAATTAGGTGGAGTTGTCCTGGATTATGCAGAATAATTATT
>JBGSLF010000212.1:0-7523 GCA_041740855.1 Gemmata sp. | reverse complement strand
CTGCGTCGAGCCGGACGGCAGCCCGCTCCCGCACCACATCGGGCAGCGCATCCTCGAAGCAGACCTCAAGCCGATCCGCTTCGCCCATCGCCACGAAGCCCTCCGCCGCCGAACGTAAAAGGCTCAGTTGCCGGCCACCCGCGGAAGCGGACTCCCAACCGACAACTCTATTCTTCATCGCGGGCGTCGCCGGTCAACTGCAGCCGATGGTTAGGCACTCATGCACACTCAAAGTCCGCGACCGGCAGCACCTGTGAGCACCGCGGACACCGTCCGACAAGATTGAACCAAGTGAAAAGCTCCTGCTCCCGCTCAGTGAACGCGGGGAAGTCGCCATCGAACAGGTCGTCAGGGTACTCGAACCGCACGAACGCTTGGATAGGCTGTCGCCCGCATGTTGGGCACTCGAACACCACCCGCTCCCCGCGCCCCCGGGCAGTGGCCACGCCGTGCCCCAGTTCCGCATCGTAGCCGTGGGCGTCGGTGTCGAGTAACGGGGTGATCACCCGGCAGGCGGCGCACTCCAGGTCGAGCGGGCTGAGGATGACAACCTGATTGCGGTAATCTGGGTTGGACCACCGGTGGCAGTGGACGTAGTGCTGGTCGCTACCACACCGGCACGACAGGGCGAAGACCGGGTTAATGTGCTCGGGAGCGTGGATCGTGACGTCCGACGGCACCTCGAAGTGAAGCTGCGACATCGAGACGTGACCATCGAACACCACGCCGGGCAGTGTGGTGGGCCGGGCGACGAAGCCGGCGATGCACCGTGGCGGGTGGTCCCGGAAGTAGCTCGGCTGAACCATCCGCGTCTTGCCTCCTGCCGCCTAAAGAATCGATGCAACCCCGGACCGCCTGCGGCCCCTGACGGCTTGGATTCTGTTGAGGCGAAGGATCAAACTCCCTTGACCGCCTCACAGAATCTGGGGAAGCCGTGTGCGTTAATGTGAAGGATGATCGCTCTTCACCTCACCGAGGAGGCTTGCACTATCTGACACGACTCTCGCACTCGACATGTTGGCCATGAGCGTGGTTAGGTTTGGTGATCACGACTCGCAGGCCGGACCCACCTCGACACGTCGCCAGGATACAACTCCGAGGTGTTGAACCGGACCGACCCATCGCGGAGGTCGAGCATTCGACAAAGCAACTTAATCGGGCCGTCCGGACCCGGGCAACTCCACGGCGAAAGAGCGAACAGCCGGTCGTCCGCCAGTCGCTCGCCATCGGCGTCTAAATACCAGCACTCGTCCTCTGCGGCGGTCAACTCGGCGAGCAACGCCCGCTGGCGATCGTCCAACACCAACCGCCCGGCGAACGATTCGTCGGGCGATGGCTCGAACTCGAAGGCGTACTCGTTGTAGTGGACTTGCACGCCTTCTCCGTTTCTGCTTCTGCGGCCGAACTAATGATTAGTTTGTGGCACCTGCGGGCACATCGAGCTTACTGAGTTCCAGCACGGATTCAGCATCCTGAATCTTGTACGAGAGCTTCACGACGCCCTTATCCTTGACGAACCACATCTTCACCGTGGTCTTGGTTCCGGCCACGTCGAGATCCGCCCCTTCGACGAGCACCGCCTCGAACTTCCCGGCGGGAACTTCCACTGCTTCCTTGTCGTTCTTCACCTTGAAGGTGCCGGCCACGGTTTGCGTGCCCACTTTGCTTTTCACATCCCACGAGTCGCCTTTCTTCACCGGAATGGCGAGCACTTTCACCGGCGGATCGATCTTGTCGTCTTTCACTTTCACGCGAAACACGCCATCGGCTCGCACCGCGTACAGTTCGGAAGCAACGACCTTGCCGTTCACCATGGTATCGACCTTGGTGCAATCTTCGTTGTTGAACTTCTCGGTGCCGGACACCACAACTTCAATGGCCTGATCCTGGACCTTGTACGTCCACTTCGTTTTGGGGCGAAGGGGGAAGAAGCCGTCGGCGTTGGGGGCATCTTTGGGCGGTTGGGCAAGGATTGCCCCGCCGCACAGAACCACCACCGCTCCGACTGTTAGTCGCATCGTTCGCAACATCCGCAACACTCCTGGATGGAATTTCCGGCAGGTTAAACCGCGTTAGTATACATCCGGCAGGGGTTTGGGGTATCACGGATCGAAACCCGCTGCCCAAGCGGCATTGACGCGCGAGCTGCGTGTTCGCAGCGTTTGATAAAGCCCACTCGCTTACTTCTTCGGTTCGGGTTTCTTTGGCTCCGGGAACTTCGCCCGCTCGGCTTGCCACTTCTTCACTTCGTCCCGCTTCTCGATCGCGGTATACAGTTCAATCAACCGGTCCAGTGCTTCGGGGATGCGAATGGCACCCTGTGGGGGAATGGACTTCTCACGCTGTTTCATCCCCTCGTAGCCCTTGAGCAACAGCGGCTCTGCGTCCGCATACTTCTTCTGACCCAACAACGCCCCACCAAGCATCGACTGCGTGTTGAACGTGCTCCACGCATCGGGCTGCGTCTTCTCGCGAATGGCCAGACACTCGCGCAGCATTGGTTCGGCGGTCGCGAACTGATCGCACTTCAACAAGTCGATCGTCACCTCGGCGAGCAAACCCGCGAATTGCAGATCGTTCCCAGGGAATTGTTTCTTCATCCCGCTCACGAAAGCCTTTAAGGTCGCGGCCGCTTTCTCTCCTTGTCCGAGGACACAGTAGACCTTCCCAAGGTTCAACATGCTGGTGAGCGTGTTGGGGTGGTCGGCTCCCAGTTTTGCCTTCCTCAGTTTCAGCGTTTCCTCATAGAGCGGCAGAGCCAAGGCCAGCTTCCCAGCATACTGGTAGCACGCCGCCAGGTTGCCCATGCTTGTGAGCGTGTTGGGGTGGTCGGCTCCCAGTTTGGCCTTGGTCAGTTTCAGCGTTTCCTCTAACAGCGGCAGGGCCAACTCCAGCTTCCCAGCGGCCAGATAACCCGCCGCCAGGTTGTTCATGCTCCTGAGTGTGTTGGGGTGGTCGGCTCCCAGTCTGGCCTTCGTCAGTTTCAGCGTTTCCTCTAACAGTGGAAGAGCCTGATCCAGCTTCCCAGCATCAGAGTAGCCCAACGCCAGCTTGCCCATGCTTGTGAGCGTGTCGGGGTGGTCGGTACCCAGTTTGGCCTTCATCAGTTTCAGCGTTTCCTCTAACAGCGGAAGAGCGAGATCGAGTTTTCCGACCTCCCTGTAGCCTGTCGCCAGCTTGCCCATGCTTGTGAGCGTGTCGGGGTGGTCGGTACCCAGTTTGGCCTTCGTCAGTTTCAGCGTTTCCTCCAACAGCGGAAGAGCGAGGTCGAGTTTTCCGACCTCCCTGTAGCTCGTCGCCAGGTTGCCCATAGTTGTGAGAGTGTTGGGGTGGTCAGTACCCAGTTTGGCCTTCGTCAGTTTCAGCGTTTCCTCTAACAGCGGAAGAGCCTGATCCAGCTTCCCAGCATCAGAGTAGCCCAACGCCAGATTGTTCATGCTGATGAGTGTGTCCGGGTGATCCGCACCCAGCTTGGCTGTTCGTGTCGCGCGAGCTTTGATAAAGAGATCGATGGCCGCTTTAGCTTCACCCAAATTCAACAGCGTGATTCCCAGGCGAGTCTGCAAGTAGGCCAGCACCAGTGGGTCGGCGATGGCCTTCTCGTCCAGTTTCTGCCCCGCCTCCATCAGCTTCTGCGCTAGCACCGCCTCGACCGGCTCAGTACCCTGTTTCACCTTCCGGATGTCGAACTCCGTGAAGATGTCGAACACGGAATCATTGATCAGCTCGATCTGCTTGAGCCGGTCAGCCGTCTGCGCTTCCGCTTTCTGTGCCACAACCGTCGCGGCTTCGGCCTTGGCTCGCTGCGTCGCTTCATCCTCTTTGGCCGCTTTCTCCGCCGCGGCCGCATCGCGTGCGATTCCCTCTTGCTTCTTCGCTTCTGTTTCTTGGCGTCGCGATTCCAATAAACCCCATGTGGTTCCCGCCATCCCTATCACCAACACCGCCGCGATTGCCCCACCCGCCCACTGCATCACCTTGCGACGCTTCCTTTGCTCTTGTTCACGCGCCTGTGCGGTGGCTTTGTCTGTCTCCGCCCGACGCAAGCGTGCTTCTACACCATGCCGATACTCTGCCACCAATGCGGCCACCGCCAAGCCATCCATTGGCCGATCCTCTGCATTCGCAGCAAGGCAATGTTTGGCAACAGCTACCAACTCCGCATCTGCTCCGCACGTCTTCAAACGAGCCTCTGCGTCTGCTGTGGCACCGGCCGCTGAGTTCTCGATTGTTTCGCGAACCGTCGTACCGGCAAATACCGCCTGGCCCGTGAGAATCGCCGTCAAAATGCCGCCCAATGCGAACACATCCGCCCGCTCATCCACCGCTTCACCGCGAGCCTGCTCCGGGGCCATGTATGCCGGTGTCCCCATGATCACGCCCGGGAGGGTCGCCTCCGGCGTGTCTGCATCTGCGAACCCACTTTCCCCGTTCGCCAGGTCACTGCCTTCCAGCACCTTTGCCAGGCCCCAGTCCATCACTTGCACTTCGCCAAACGCGCCCACCATCACGTTCGCAGGCTTCAAATCCCGGTGTATGATCTTCTGCGCGTGGGCGAACCCCACCGCCTGCGCAATCTGCTCGAACACCTGCACATAACGCGACAACTGCGATTTGGTGTCGGCACACGCTTTTAGATCATGCGCGAGCGTGCGACCACGCACCAACTTCATCGCCAAAAACGGCGAACCATCCTCAAGACGACCCAACGCATGCACCGGCGGTATATTCGGGTGCGGCAGCCGTGCCGTGATCTTCGATTCCACCACGAACCGCTCCGCATTCGCACCGGGCAACAACGTCTTGATCGCCACTTCGCGATCCAATGTCAGATCACGCCCCGCATATACACAACCCATGCTCCCGCGTGCAATTTCACCCGTGATGGCGTAGCCCGCAATGACCGGACTACCGGCATACGGCGTTCTAGTTTCAGGATGTGTTTCGAGAGTGTGGCCACCGGTGGAATCGGGGTTACCCGGAAGCGGATGGCGGATGGGTTCGGGAATGGTGTATCGCGGATCGGGCGACGACTGCTCGGGCATGACCAGTTCTCCAGATTCATCAAATCACGGTGAGTCTACCGCATGAAGTTAATCAAGTAAAGAATTGCGCGATTGTGCCGGCTGCGAAATTAAGCGGCATTGACGCGGCGGTTTCACGCGGATATCGCCCCAATCACAGGGAACGTCATGGCTTGACCGGGAGAAGGAATGCGCTGGAGCGTGCTGCTCCTGACGTTCGTGAGTGTCGCCGCAATCGGCTGCATCTCGATCGATCGACGCCCCACCGCGGCGGAGATCGTTCGTTCGCTCGCGCCGCCGGCCGAGTCCGACGGCTTGATTGTCGAATCGATGATCATCGAACAGGGAATCGGCGATCCGTTTCTGGACCGCGAACTGTGGTCGAGCGTGCTGCCGGTTGGCACGCACGAAACCCGCGCGTTGCTTGAAGTGAACGGGCTGCGTGTGGGTCTGATGTCTGGCTCTGGCCCCACGAAATTCCAGGCTCTGCTCTCTTCCGAATCCGATACCATTAGCCCACGACAAATGACCTTCCGGCTCCGCAAAGATACCGTGCTTCCCACTGCGGGGCCAATCGAGACGTGCAAGTTCGCGGTGCGCACCGATCTTGCGGGAGAACCGCGGCCCCTGGAGTTCAAACAGGCGCGTTTGGGCGTGGAAGTGCGGCCGGAACTGGCGACCGATGGGCGGGTGAAGCTCTGGATCGAACCACAGTTGCAACATGGCGAACGGCAATTGTGGCTGCGGCCCAACGAGGACGCCACGCAGTTTTCGCGACAAGACGAAGTGCCGATCGAGAAGTTCGCGGGGTTGGGTTGCGAAGCGATTTTGGGGCGCGACGACTATCTGCTCATTGGCTGGGATTCGAATCTGACGGAGAGTTTGGGCCAAGCGATGTTCACCGCCGATGCCTCCGGGCGACCGCGGCAGCGCGTGCTGGTGATTCGTGCTCGCTTCGCAGGGCCAATCGCATCGGATCTGCCACCGATCGCCGGGGCCATTCGCCGCCCATCGCCCGCTGCAGAAGCCGGTGCCAAGATGAACGCCAAGCGGTAACGTCACGCGAGCCGCTTTTTCAACCAGTTCCCCACGCTCAAGCCGCGCGATAATAGCAGACCGTACACCAGCGCCAACAGCACGAGTGGTGCGAACCACATCAGCAATTCCACTGGCGGAAACTCAACCGCTCCGCCCGCATCGCTCCAGACTTGCCGCGTCGATTTCCGACACAACAGTTCTCCCAGTAATACCCCGACGAGAAGCAGAGCCAGCCCAACGAGCACATCGGCGGCCACCGCAAGCAATCGGCCACGGCTTGGTTGCGGACGAAATGGCGGCACGGGTCGGCGTGTTTCGGGCGGCATCGCCTGCGTATCGCTTTGTCTGGCCGGGCGTGTGGTCGCCGCGAGCGTATCTTCCGCGTGCAACAAATCCGATTCGCGGTGCGAAGCCGTTGGCCCGGGAATGTTGAAATCGATATCGGGCGAATCATCGGGTTCCGTAAGCCGAAAGGTCCAGTCGCCGCCTGCGACCGGCGTGGTTTCCGAAGCGGGTGGCTGCGAATCCGATGGCGATAGCGGATTTGGCAAAGGAAGCGGGAGCGGCGGAAGCATCGGTGTATCGGGTTCGTCTACCGCCGAATCCGGAATAACGAGTGGATTGCCACATCCTTTACAGACGAGCGCCAGACGGGCGAGGGCAACCGCGAGTTCGTATGGCCGGTTGCAATTTGGGCAGTTGAACCGGATCACCAGCAGATTCCTCCGATTGATAGCGGGCAGAAGCCAGGATCATAGCGGATTGGCAAGAATATAGGGAGTGATTGATGCCAGAACTTCGGTGCTCACCCCTCCTGGCCATGTTGAATGGCACGATTTGCTTCTTCTGGCGTTTCGATACCGCTTTTTGGTTTTTGCGAGCCGGCTGCATCATAAACCGGAGAACTTTTCTTCTTTGTTTTTCAGTGCCGTAACAGCTCACCGGCGGGTGTTAAAGACATACGCCATGTGAAGATTTTGCCTATCGCACAAGTAAAATTCGCAACTTTAGGCAACGGAATGCTATCATAACAGAGCTAAATCGTTCCCTCTCGGTGAGAGAGGCGATTTGAATAGTTCGAATTTTCTCACCAGATTGTCCGAGAAGGTCGGCCTGTCGATTGGTACGATTAACGCGGGTCGGGGGTGAGCGCCCGCGACCGGAGACGGCCAACCGCCTTCCCCCCGTTCTACTCCGAGGCCAGCGATGGCGAAGAATTTGTACGTCGGCAACATGTCTTTCTCGACCACTGAAGACCAACTCCGCGAGGTCTTCTCTCAGTACGGCACCGTGACCAAGGTGCAACTCATCATGGACCGGGAAACCGGCCGTCCGCGTGGATTCGCGTTCGTCGAGATGAGCGACGGTGGAGATCAAGCTATCGAGGCCTTGAATGGTACGCAGCTCGATGGTCGATCCCTGACCGTGAATGAGGCCAAGCCACGTGAAGGTGGTGGTGGC
>JBGSLF010000211.1:0-10944 GCA_041740855.1 Gemmata sp. | reverse complement strand
GGCTGCGAGGATCGGGAAGAGTGGCGAGGACCTCGCAGAGAGTCGAAGCCGGCATGGGTGACCTCGCAAACCATCGGAAACGAGGTGCCCCATTTACCCATCACAACTCAATCCCACAATATCAAACAAGGAATGGCCCTGACAAGGCTAACAGCGCAACCCCCTCAAAAGAATCGCCCACCTGTGGCGAACAGGTGGGCAATTCTTTCGGCCATTCGATCAACTCACGCGGTTGTCACTTTACGGTTATGAGTCGGTCTTCCTTCGGGAAGGTTTCAAGCACTAGCCCCTTCCAGTGAATCTCTTGGGGAACACTATTGGAGTGAAGTTGCAGGCCGATGGGGCCTTCTTTGATGCGATCCGGAAGTGGGTCACGCCAATCGACAACCGCAGTGCCATTAACGGCCACGCGCACGCGGTTCCCTTGAGCGAGAATCTCGATATCGTTCCACTCGTGTTGTTTGCCAACCTTCTTGGCGGGAGCGCCATCCACGCCTAGCCCGTTACGGCCGAACAGATCGTACATCCCATAGCCCGATGGGAACATCACGAGATGGCCCTTGTAGGTGTGCTCGCTGCGGTCGGTCTTGGGGTCTTTCCCCTTGCCATCGGCTGTTGGCCACACTTCGCCCCAGAACGAGACGCCTGAGTGCATCTCGGATTCCACGAGTTTGGCCGAGAACGTAAGGCGGAAGTCGGTGTACTTTCCTTCGGTCAGTAGGTACGTGCTGTACTTTAACGGAGTGGTGTTCTTGGCAACGATCATGTCGTCTTTCACTGACCACAGATCGGAGTAGCCGACCCAACCTTTGAGTGTCTTGCCGTCAAAGAGCTTGATCGTTTCGCTTTTCCCTTCACGCGGATTCACGATCGGTGCCGCCTTCTTCGGAGGCGGATCTTTCTTGTTTTGGCCTACCGCCAAACCAGCGACCGTTACCAGTGTGAGTGCGAGCAAATAGCGCATCGGACAGTTCCTTGAGGAGAGGGAAAGAAACGATTCCCCCAGCGCATGCCAGGGGATTGCGTTTAAGAGTGAAATACAACTTATGTCAGATCGCGAAGTTGCCCGGTGCTATCACCGAGGGACGCGACCTTGATATCCATGCGGTCCAGCATCGAAATCCAGAGATTGTTCAGTGGCGTTTCCTTGGCGTATCGAATGTGTCGCCCGGTGCGAAAGGTGCCACAGCCCTTGCCCGCGACGAGTATCGGAAGGTCGTCGTGGTTGTGGGCATTCCCATCGCTGTTACCACTGCCATAGGCGATCATGGAATGATCCAGCAGCGTGCCATCGCCTTCTTTCATCCCCTTGAGTTTCTCAAGGAAGTACGCGAGTTGCGAAGTGTGGAACGTATTGATGTCGCGAATCTTCGCCTTCTTGGCCGGATCGTTGCCGTGGTGCGAAAGCTCGTGGTGCGCTTCGTTCACTCCCGCCATCGGATAGGTTTTGTTGCTCCCCTCGTTGGCCAGCACGAACGTCACCACGCGCGTCACATCGGTTTGGAAGGCCAGCGCGATCAGATCGTATTGCAACCGGATGTGCTCTTCGTAATTGGCTGGAATGCCGGCAGGTGTCTTGTAGTCCGGCGTTTTCACCGGTGGTAGCTTTTCTGCCCGTTCGATCCGGAGTTCCAGATCACGCAGTGCGGAGAAGTACTCACTGAGTTTGCGTTTGTCGTTCGCTCCGAGCTTCTGTTCCAGTTCTTTGGAATCGTCCCGCACGAAATCGAGGATACTCTTGCGGCGGGCATCTTGGGCCAGTCGTTCGGCATTCGGCTTGGTGGCGAACAATCGCTCGAACACGATCTTCGGGTTCACTTCCTTGGGTAGCGGTTGCGTGGCCGACCGCCAGGACATGGTCGATGAATACACGCAGCTATAACCGGAATCGCAGTTTCCGGCCATGGCACCGTGTTCGCCGCCGAGTTCAAGCGATGGCAGGCGTGTTTTGTCTGCGAGGCGAGTAGCGGCTACTTGATCGACGGAAATGCCCGCGCGGATATCTGTGCCATCGGTCTTCTTGGGCTGGCTCCCGGTGAGAAATGCGCCCAGCGCGCGTGCGTGGTCGCCGCCACCGTCGCCGTGAGCGCGAGCCTTATCGGCTGTCAAGCCGGTGAGTACCAGAAGTTCATCTTGAACGCCCTTGAGCGGTTGCAGAATCGCGGGCAGATCGAAGCCCTTCCCTTCCGCTTTCGGCGTCCAGTCGGCCATGTTCTTGCCGTTCGGAACATACAGGAAGCACATGCGGTTCGGGGCCGGATTGCGGGTATCTGCACCAGCAGCCCAACCGGTAACAGGCCCCATTGCTTCAAGCCACGGTAGCGCGACCGAAACGCCAAGCCCCTTCAAAGCCGTGCGACGTGAGACAGGTCTGGGAATCATGGATTGGTTCCTCTGCGAAGGCGGAATGGATCACTTTGAACCAGTTCAGATACAAGTGCGGAAAACCGATAGTTATTCTTGGCCGTGGCAGCGGCGATCTTCTCAACCGAGCGTCGATCGTAATACTCAAGCCCGCGGCCCAGCGCATAGGTCAGCAATTTCTCGGTGAGACACTTCACATACAGATCCTTTTTCGCCAACAGCACCTGCTTCAATTCCGCAGGGCCGGCAAAGGTTACTCCGCCGGGTAGTTCGCCGGAAGAGTCGATCGCCGCATCGCCATCCTTGGTGCGAAAAGCACCAATGGCATCGAAGTTCTCCAGGCCGAAACCGAGGCCGTCCATCTTGGCATGGCAGTTGGCACAGGCCGGATTCTGACGATGAGCTTCCATTTGCTGGCGAAGCGTGCCCACCGTGACCGGTTTGCCATCCTTCTCCAGTTCCGGAACGTCCGGCGGCGGCGGCGGTGGCGGAGTTCCCAGCAGTTGTTCCAACACCCAGCGACCGCGCTTCACGGGCGATGTGCGGCCGGGATTAGATGTGACGGTCAGGATGCTGGCTTGCGTTAACACGCCGCCACGCACAGAGCCACCGAGATTCACCCGCACAAATTGATCGCCGCGGATCGGTTGGCCGCCGGGCTTGCGGGTCTTCGCGTTTTGCCCGACGGTGTTGCCTGCAGTGTCGGTGATGCCATAGTGACGAGCGAGCGCCGAGTTCAAGTAGGTGAAATCGGCATTCAACACATCAAGCACGCTACGATCTTCCCGAATGATCTCATTGAAGAAGAGCTTGGTCTCTTGCACCATGGCGGACCGGAGCCGTTCATCGAACTGCGGAAAGCGTGTGGGATCGGGGCGAGAGTTCCGCAGCGGCTGCATTTGTAACCACTGCGTGACGAAGTGTTCCGTGATCGCGGCGGCTTTGGGATCGCGTAGCATACGCTTGACCTGCAATTCGAGATTCGCTGTGAGTTGTTTCTTGCGCGCGAGTTCGAATAACTCATCGTCGGGCATGCTCGACCAAAGGAAGTAGCTGAGCCGCGACGCCAGTTGGTATTCGTCGATGGCGCGAGGTTCAGGGCTGTTTGGCCGATCGTCCAGTTCTATGCGAAACAGGAACTTCGGCGAAACCAGTGCCGCAGTCATGGCGAACTGAATTGCCGATTCCCACTTCTCGCCCTTCGCAAGTTCGCGATCGGCGAGTTGAACGAGGCGATCGAGTTCGACCTTCTCAATCGGCCGCCGAAACGCACGCAATGTGAAGCGTTCAAGCACTTCGCGGGTTTGCTCGGCCGGTGTCTTCTTGGGATCGCACGTCAGCAACTTCCGGTGTGAAGGCGGTCGCATGTCGCGCGGGCCTTCCAGCGATATGTACTTCACATACAGCGTGGGGGCGGGTTCGCCTTCCTCCGGCTTCACCAACGCCACCGCGAGTTTTTCGAACGCAATACCGGCAGGAATATCGGCCTGAAGTGCGTCGGTCATCTTCTCAGTGCGACCTTTCACTTCGAACGTCTTGAGCACCATAAACGGCCGCAAACTCTTCACTGCAGCACCAGCAAGTTGTTCCGCTTCTGCATCCGTGGCGACGCCCTTGGCATCCGGCGCACAACCGGCCAACAGTGCAACCTTCACCGGCTTCGTTCCTTTGGTTTCCGCAAACACTGTGGCGCGTGCGATGTATTCACCATCTTCTGGCACCTTGTATCGGGTGAAGATTGGCCCGGTTTCGACGGGTGTGCCGTCCGGTTTGAACAACACCACGCGGAAGCCGTTCTTCATTGGCACGTTCGCCGATGCCGGTTCGGTGAACTGTGTGCCAATTCCGCGCACCGGCGTCTTTGGCGGGTTGGGTGTGATGGCTTTCTGCATCACCGTTTCCGCGGCGGCGAGATAGCGTTCGAGAAGCACCGGCGGAAGTGTGAGAACATCGCCGATGTTATCGAAGCCGTGGCCGACATCATCAGAAGGAAAATCCTCGGCCGGATTGAAGTCGATGCCAATCAAGTCGCGGATGGTGTAGTTGTATTCGTTGCGATTCAATCGCCGCATGGTGACGCGGCCAGGGTCGGGCTTCGCGGTGCGGTCGTGCTGTTCGAATAGATCGCCGATGATTTTGGTGAATGCTTCGGTTTCGCCGACCGTCGGTTGCGGGCGCGATGGAGGCGGCATCTCGCCTGCTTTCAGCACATCCAGAACGCGCTGCCAGGTCTTGCGGTCTTTGAGAATTGCGGCTTCATCCGCAAAGCGATCCAGAGCCAGATCGGCTTTCGGTTTTTCTCCGGCATGGCATTTCACGCAATGCTGTTTCAAGAACGCAACGCCATCGGTCTTGAATCCGGGAGCGGCTTTCGGCTGAGCAACGACCGCAACGGGTGTGCATTGGGCGATGACCACGGCGATGATCGAACTTGTTAGCAAGACGAACTGGCAGAATAGTCGCATTGGGGATGAGTCCGCTCACACAGGCGAGAGGCAGGGATGGCGCTGGAGGATACTTCAAGAATACCATTTGGCACGGAATGGAACCAAGAGAAACCCAGCGTGATGAAAAGAAGAACTCGCCGATCACCCCACGGAACCACGATGTTCGTACCAATAACGCCAGTGGAGGGGGCGAGTCTTCCAGTTGTATCGCACCGCGAGGAGTCGAACGGCAATCCCGGTTACGGCACCCACCACGCCAGAAGCTTTTGCGTTAACATCAAAGCCCACGGTGAGCAGCACGAACAGCCCGGAAGCAACAGCGGCAGCAGTCGCATAGACCTGGCCCGGTTTGAACAAGTCGGGTTCCTGTCGTGTTAGCACGTCGCGTAACAAACCTCCACCAACCGCATTCACGACGCCAACCAGGATGGCGGCAAGTGGGCCAAGCCCGGCCGCAAGCGAACGATCCGCACCCACCACGGCATAGGCACCAAGGCCAACCGCATCGAACAACAGCACCAACAGCGAGAGCCGGCGGCCAAGCTGGTTGATGACGATTCCCAGGAGCGTGGCGGCAAGCACTGCCAGCAGCAGGCGATTGTCTCGCACGACCGCGGGTGGCCCGGTTTGCAGAAAGATGCCATCGCGGATGAGTGCCCCGCCCAGCCCGGAAACGAACGCAAGGGCGAAAACGCCGACGTAATCGTACTCGCGCCGCACCGCCACAAGCGCGCCGGCGAGCGCGGACACAAAGACCGCGATGACAACGAAAACAAGCGGCAATTGCAGTTCGGTTTCAACCATGAGGAACATGATAGGCCGACGGCCACGAAAGCGAGTGCCACGTCGGGTTGAAGCAAAAGTGCGAAGTAGTGATCAAAGCCGCCCGGCGTTCATTCCCCGTCGAGTTCCGTGTCACACAAATCGGTGAGGAACATGTGCCCCGGCTTGTGTGTGATAGCGAACGGTGGTCGAGCCTGTGCGAGCGCTGCTTGCGGAGTTACGCCACATGCCCAGAACACCGGTAACTCGCCCGGGTTGATTCGCACTGCATCGCCATAATCCGGTGCGTGGATATCGCGAATGCCAATCGCTTCCGGATCGCCGATGTGAACCGGAGCACCGTGTGCCCGCGGGAATCGCGAGCAGATCTGTGTCGCTTTCACAGCTTGCGAAGGTGTAAGCGGTCGCATCGACACCACCAGTGGCCCCGAGAAGCGGCCTGCAGAACGGCACGCGATATTCGTGCGATACATCGGCACGTTCACATTTTGCTCGATGTGCCGAACGGGAACGCTTGCCGCGAGCAAGGCGTTCTCAAAAGTGAAGGAACAGCCGATCACGAACGAGACAAGATCATCTCGCCAGTGTGCGGTGATATCAGATGGCTCTTCGATCAGTTCGCCATTACGCCACACGCGATATGCGGGCAAATCGATGCGGAGATCGCTACCCGGCGCAACGAACTTTGGTTCAGGATCGCCCGGTTCCGTGACATCGAGCAGCGGGCATGGTTTGGGATTTCGTTGACAGAACAGCAGGAAATCGAACGCCCATTCGCGCGGTAACACCACCAGATTGGCCTGCACATATCCGAGCGCCAGTCCCGGTGTGGGTGTGGTGAGTTCGCCCCGCCGAGACGCCGCACGCACGTCCGCCCCGGTCGCGTTTCGCAGTTCACCAGCCATCACGACTCCAGAATTTCGCGGATGCGAATGAGTGGTTTCGCATATTCGTCCCACGTCAGCCCATCGACGGTTGCGGTTTGCTTGCCGGTCACGCCATCGACGAGCGGCCCTTCGCGAACCATCACTTCGAGAATCTCGCGTTCGCGGTCCGGGTCGAACAGGTCGCCCGCCGGTTTCACTCCACGCAGAACGTACACGCCCGCTGCGAGAGCATACGCACCCCAGTTGCTTACACCCGCAACGATGAGATGATCCGTTGGTACGCGGCAATGGATGAGTTCGCCGTTGGGGATGTTCTTCACGATGGTTTCGTGCGGAATCTTCCCCATACCGATCTCGTTGCCGCCGTCGCCGATCCCAATGGTGATGTACTCTCGCTCGGGTTTGCTTGCGCCCTCGTGCCAAATCGAGCTTAGTTGACCGCTGATGTCGCGTCCACGCATCGTATAACATCGACCGTCGCGACCTGGCCCAGCCCGTTCAATCCAGATGCGGTGGCTTGGTGCTGTCACATTGGGTTCGGGTGGCGAGGTCGTTTCAAGTTGACGTGCCCAGATAACGGCTTGCATCGCTCGATAAACCGGTTCTTCGGCTCCCGGCAAACTCCCGTATCGACCGCTCAAGTAATCGAGGGCGTGACGGAGGAACACGGCACCCAATGGGCCATCAGTTTCAAAAGCGGGAGGATCGGAGCTTGGAATGAAGAAGCCGGTGTCGATCTGCACATTGAGACAATCGGCATCGAGACAACCACTCAGACTCAGGCACGCGGCCTCGAAGTCGCCCTGCGTCGCGGTGAACAGGTTGTCGTGTGGGTCGCGGGCGAGGCCGCGATTACCGGGGTCGGTCTGCACGGCCGCCAGAATCGCGGCGAGTTTCTCGTCGATGGTCATATGGTTGTGTTCAACAAATGGGCGAAGCGGCCACGCCAGATCTTGGGTAACTCCGCTTTTACGGTGATAGGTTCTTTGGTCGTGGGGTGCAAAAACGTAAGGCTTCGTGCGTGCAACGCGATCCCGTGGCCAAACGGGCGATCACTCCCATACTTCTCATCGCCATAAATGGGCGTGCCACGCGAGGCGAGTTGAACGCGCAGTTGGTGCTTGCGACCGGTGTGCGGGCGAAGTTCCAGCCACGTCATTCCTTTGTACTTTCCGCGAACTTCAAACAACATCCGTGCGAACCGCGCGCCGGGTGTCTCTTTCGGAACCACTTCAATGCGTGCCCGCGGATCATCCTTCTTCAACCAATCTTCGAGCGACCCCGCATCGGCTTTCAGCCACGGAATATCACCTTGCGATTGCTCGGCGTTGGGCCGATCTTCGACGACCGCCCAGTAAATCTTTTCCACTACACTTTCGCGAAACTGCTCGCTGAGTCTTGAAGCCGCTTTGGTGGTGCGGGCAAACAAAAGCGCGCCACTGACCGGTTTATCGAGGCGATGCACGACACCCAGGAACACGTTGCCCGGCTTGTTGTATTTCTCTTTGAGGTACGACTTCGCGAGGCGATCCACGGTTTCGTCTTTGCCATCAAAGTGTGTGGTCGGCCACCCGACCGGCTTGTTCAGGGCCAGACAGTGATTATCTTCGTACAGGATGTCGAGTGAGTCTGCGAAGGACATGGCTCACATCATATGGGAAGAGGTAGTCGCTCGAAACCGATGTCTGCTTCGAGCATTGCCGCAACGGCGAGGAGATCGTCTTCACACCAGTGATCACCGATCAACTGAACCGCCAGAGGTAACCGGTCAGTACTCCACGCGAAGGGGAGCGAAACCGTCGGCAGTCCGGTGTAACTCCATGGCGAGTTGAACGCGGGGTTGCCGGTCGTTTCGGCGTTCGGTGCCGGGCCGGTTGTTGCGGGTGTGATGAGTGTCTTCCATGTGTCGACAAACGAACGCTCGATCTCGTCGCTGAACGACTTCTGATGCTCGCGAATCTTGACGAATTCTGGTGCCGATGTCGCCAGACCTGCTTCGATCAGGCTGCGAACTTTCGGGGGGTAATCGTCAGGGTGCCGCAGCATTCGATCACTGTGATACGCCGCCGCTTCCACTGCCATCACGGTGTGCTGATACTTGGGCGTGTCAGCAAATGAAGGGGGAAGTGGCAGGTTGTTCCAGGCCCAAGTAGCCGTTCTGGTTGTATCGCGTTGTTGCGTTCTGTCACGGAGAGCGTCAAATGCTGCGCTCATCTCGTGGTCTGCTTTCGCGGGGAAATCGGGCAACGCCGAAAGCTGGCGGTATCGTCCAGAGTGATTGCAATCATCTCCGAGTTCTCTGTGATAGTGGTATGGCCTCGGAGCGTTGTCGTCGCTGCCTGCAAGTGGTTGAAGCAAGATCGCCAAATCGCGGACGCAATTTGCCATAGCACCGACATGATCCATGCTTGGTGCGAGCGGCAATACGCCATTCACACTCACGCGGCCATATGTCGGCTTAATGCTATACACGCCGCAATAACTCGCGGGGCGAGTGATGGAACCGCCGGTCTGCGATGCCAGCGCGCCGAGGCACATGCCACACGCCACCGCGGCCGCCGAACCACTCGAACTGCCACCCGGCGTGCGTTCCAGATTCCACGGGTTCCGCGTTATCGGTGGATCGAAGCTCGCGTAAGCCGTGGTTACCGTCTTCCCCATGATGATTGCGCCGGCTTGCCGCAGGCGTTCCACACACGTCGCATCCTGGCGGGCGTAGCTGTTTGCCCAGAGTTTCGAGCCGCAACCGGTTGGCATGTCGAACACATCGATAATGTCCTTGATGCCCACAGGAATGCCGTGTAAAGGCCCGCGATTTTGGCCGGCGTTTAACTCGGCGGTCAGGCGTTCCGCTTGTTCGCGCGCATTCTCGCGGTCGAGGTAGGCCCATGCTCGCACGCGATCTTCGTAGCGGTCAACGCGACCCAGGCACTGTTCGAGCAACTCTACTGGTGAGAGTTCGCCGTTGCGAATGAACCCGGTGGCGGCGGTGATTGTCGTTGGTTCTGGCATGGTGAATATACTTTATCGGAGCACGCAGAATTCGGAGAGGCAAAGCGAATGAACAAGGTTAAGGTCGCGATTCTGGGCGGATCGGGCTATACCGCCGTGGAGTTGATCAAGATCCTCCTGCGACATCCGCATGCGGCGATTACAGTAGTGACTTCTCGACAGGCGGAGCACATTGCCGATCTCCACCCAAGTTTGTTAGGCCGACTCAATCTGCGTTGCGAACCGTTCGATGCGGAATCATTGCAATCGAAGGGCGTGCAGGCCGCATTCTGTTGCTTGCCACACGGCACCAGTATGGAAAGCATTCCGCCGCTTCTCGCACAGGGAATTCGCGTTATCGATCTGAGTGCGGACTATCGCCTTCGCGACGCGAAGGTTTACGAGGAGTGGTACAAGGAAACGCACCACGATACCGCGAACCTTGCCAAGGCGGTATATGGGCTGCCCGAATTAAATGGCGATGCCGTTCGCAAGGCCAAGCTCATTGCGAACCCCGGTTGCTACCCGCAAACCGGCATTCTTGGTTTGGCACCACTTGTTGCGAATGAACTGATCGAACTCTCGGGCATTGTGATCGATAGTAAGTCGGGAGTCTCCGGCGCGGGGCGAACGCCGAAACTCACAACGCACTTCCCGGAATGCAACGAGAGCGTTTCCGCTTATGCGGTGGGCACGCATCGCCACACGCCCGAGATCGAACAAGCGCTCGCAGACATCGCCGGGCAAGCGGTATCGGTTATCTTCACCCCGCACTTGATGCCCATGGATCGCGGCATCCTCAGCACGATCTACGCGACACCAACGAAGCCGGTGACCGAATCGGAACTCGTGGCGTTGTACCAGCGGTATTTCGCGGGCAAACCGTTTGTGCGCGTGCGAACCAACCCGCCTGCGACCAAAGACACCATCGGCACGAACTTTCTCGATGTGTGCGTGAAAGTGGTTCGCGGCAAGATTCTGGTTATCGCCGCGGAGGATAACTTGATTCGTGGGGCAAGCGGCGTGGCGGTGCAAAATTTCAATCTGATGTTCGGATTCGACGAAACCACGGCCCTGATCTGATATCTCTAAACATGCGCGCTGTTCCGAACGAACAGTTCACGGCAACATGACACACTCGGGCACCGGGCATGAAGTCAATGAAGTATCTGCGATGAACAAGCAGCCAGCGTTCGGGCATTTCGCCCGCATGTCGGCTGGCATTCCTTCCGTTGCGGTGGTGAGTATCAACTTCACGCCATTGGGCCGCGCGACCAGAAGTGGACAGGTCACGCGCGGCGAACCCGGCGTCGTCCACTCTTCGATCGCATTTCCTGATTCACGATCCGGTTGCTTTTGTCTATTCTGTCCTCGGGATGACTTCTGACCGACTGAGGATTAACGCGTGATCCGTATTTCCTTGCCCGACGCCGAGGTTGGCCGACTGGTGGATCTGTTTGAGACCACCCCGG
>JBGSLF010000210.1:0-18655 GCA_041740855.1 Gemmata sp. | reverse complement strand
GTTTCGGCCAAGTCGGGTGGCGGCGTCAGCGACGAAGCTGGCAGCGTCGGCATCGGCTCGAGCTCCGTTGCAAACACCCTGGTGTTCGCTGACAAGTGCGCCAGCCCAGCCGCACCATGATATCGGACTCTCGTCTGATCTGAATGGAATCGGGTCCCGGAGCAATCCGGGACCCGATTTCCATAGTCGACCTCAACAATCCGCTCGCTCCGAGATACACGTGACGACACCGTTCTTTCCTGAATCTGCATTCGCCTGGGTGTTCTGCATCGGCTTGATTGTGCTGCTCGGAATTGCCGCCTGGACGGATACCCGAACTGCAAGAATCCCCAATCGCCTGACCATGCTGATTCTGATTCTTGGCTTGGTTATCAATGTTGTGCGAGCCGGTTGGATGGGATCCGAAGGGAAACCGCTCTGGCAACTGGAAACAGGCTCTGCTTCGCGAGGCGCATTCGACGGTTTACTGTTCAGTCTCGCTGGTGCTGCTGTTGTTTTCGCGCTGATGTTCATCATCTGGATACTCAATATGTGCGGTGGGGGCGATGTGAAACTCCTGACCGCAGTCGCAGCCTGGGTCGGTTTGAGCAAAGTAATGTTCCTGATCTGGCTCGGCTCAGTAGTGGTTCTGTTCTTTTGGATTGGTGCTCGAGTCCTGACGGGCGGCATGAGTCCCCGAAAGTTGAAACGCACCATGGAAGAAGTTCGCGGTGAAGAACCGACAGGTTCTGGTCCCAAGAAGGAAAAGATCATACGCCCCGGTCCCCTTCGAGTGACCTACTCTGTACCGATTGCTGTGTCAGCGTTGATCGCGCTTCCCTGGCTGTTCCGTTACGAACTCCAGTTGGTTCCACCCAAACCGCAACCCGCTCAACAAAGTAAGGTGGTTACCCATGACTCGCCCCAGCAACAACAGTCGTAATGGTCGCCGACGTGGCCTCGTGGCGGCCGAGGCACTTTTGATCCTTCCGCTTTTCCTCTTGGTTGCAGTAGGAATGGTCGGGATTGCGGACCTCTTGATTGCGGAACAGTTGGTCGATGAAGCAAGTGGCCGTGGGGCAAGAGCCGCAGCGATCCGCGGTTCGCAAGAAGATGTCGAAGCAGCCGTGTTGGCCGTTCTCGGAGAAGAACGAGCCAAAGAAGCCAAGATTACCGCACAAGGAATTGATGGCACAGAACTAAAATTGGTTCCTCCTGGAGCACTTCTCGAAGTAAGAGTTGAACTTGATGTTAAACAGGCTACGATGACGCGTCTGGCTCCCGTTTTTGGGAGCGAACCCATAGCGGGTCGAACTGTGATGCTACGCGAATAACCTCTCCGAACAACTGTTAACAAAGACGAACGCAAAACCCGGAACCCACCTGTTGGTGGCGGCAGGATGCCAGGATCGCGATGCGAATCGCGCTCATGATATCCCGGAAACCGTACATACCTGATTCACCACTTTGAGGGCCCTCGCCCATGAGAGCTAGCACTGTCTTCGCACTGGCATTATCACTGCTAATCGGCCTCGCCGCAGCAGCAGGAGCCAAGTACGCTGGGTTGTTTGATAAGAAACCGATTGTTGCGGCTGTTGCCGTTCCACCTCCTGTGGTGAGCGTGCTTGCCGCCCGAAACAATCTCTATGCTGGTTACACCATAACCTCTAACGATGTCATGTTGAAGCAGCTTTCTCTGTCGCAACAACAAGCGATGGAAAAGAAATATGGGGCAGATTGGAAGTCCAAGCTCATGCCCGCTCTAACCTCCGCTGCTCACCTTCGCACACCCGAACGGAACATCATGGCTGACGAAATCTTGTTCGGCAAAGATTTCGCACCTGCGACACTCCCTGACGAATTGACCAAGCAACTTGAGCCGAACACGCGTGCGGTTAACGTCAAAGTCACCAAGGAACACGCAGCGGGCGGAGCGATTCGTGTTGGCGAATATGTGGATGTGCTCCTCACCGCATCGATTGGCTACGACGACAAACAAGAAACACGCACCGCGACAATCGCTCGTGGCGTTCGAGTGATCATGAAGCGGAACAACATCTGGGGCACGATGGCCGTGGATGCCGATAACCAACCGCTCAACTTCACTCTCGAAGCGAATGCTTACCGAGCCGCCCTGATCGAGTATGCCAAGACTTTCGGGCAACTCTCCCTCATGCCGGTTCCCGCTCCGACCCGGCAGGTCGGCACTTTCACAGATCTTTCCAGCCCTGAATACTCGACCGAAGACCGCCGCATTGAAGATATCCGACGGGGAGATCGTTTGATCGGCCAAGAAGATCTCGCTCGGATCTTCAAGATTCCGCCATCAACCCCCAAGTACAAGTATCCGCCGATTTATGTGCAACACCTCACAGGTGTGAACCAGGCGGGCACGACGGTGATCAATCGGCCAACGCCAGTGGCGGAAGACCTAAATGCCCCACCTGCTAATTCGCAATCCCCTGTTGTGCCTGCGGGGGGACTGGGATCGGAAAACGGAATGAGCTCAAACTCCTACGGTGCGAATCAACCGATTAGTAATGCCACATTCAAACTCCCGAATGCGACTGGCGAAAAAAGCAGTGGTTGCAAATCTTGCGACGAAAAGCGAAAGCGAGAGTTGGAAGCCGCCAAGCCTCCCACCATTCTTCGCTCAGGCAACTAAACCGGTTCTCCACTTGCGGCCCCGGTGATGGGGCCGCAAGTTTTTTTACATCTCTCTTGCACCGTCCTATAGTTGCTCCGAACGCTGGAGAAGCCGATGACCCGAAGAACACCGACACGACGAAAAGGCGCGGGCAGTCTTGTCGGCTTGATGACGCTACCTGCCTTACTTCTGCTTGTAGGGCTTGTTTTCTACGTTGCCCATCTTCGCGGCACTCGCGACGAAGCGCAAAACGGCTCCGATGCGGCCGCGCTTGCCGCAGCAATGGCGTTTGTTTGCGACGACTTTCTTTCTGGCAAAGCGGTTCGCTGTGAAGAATGTTTGGTGCGATCACGAATCGCCGCCGATAACCTCACTCGGGCCAACTTCGCAGGTGGCGAGCAACTTTCCCTCCAAGAAAACGACAAGAACGATCCTGAAGGCGATATTGTTTTTGGCTTCCTGGATCAACCCTTCGGCGAGTTCGCCCCGGCAATGCATGGAACGGAAGGTTGGTGCGTGGGGGTGAATGCGGTTCGCGTGTCGGTTCACCGCTCGCCAGTAAAAGGTATGTTTGGTGGAAAAGGCTTGAAGCGGGAACTTCGCTCGCAGGCCACGGCGATGCTCGACTACCAAGTTATCGGATTTCGACCCAAAGACGACACGACTCCATTTCCCATGGTTCCCATCGCGTTGTTCACGGATCACATGGGTAAGGTTCAAAACACTTGGGATGGCCACTGCTATGCGAGTCGGCTCGATGAGCATGCCTACGATCCAAAGCTGAAGCAATTCGTATTGGGCAAAGACGACATCCCAGAAGTCACTGTGGTTCTCGGTAAACAGCCGGAAGATAGTAGTGCTGTTCCGGCCACTTTTCTTCAGGTGGGGGCAAAGAGCTTCGCTGATACCGCAGAACAGATCCGATCCGGCATCCTTCGCACCCATCTAACCGATAATTTCGCTGGCGAATTCGTACTTGGAGATGATAATACTCTTGGCGTGAATGGGAGCCCGCAGTGCCCGGAGCCCAATCACCCGAATCGTGATTTACTCAACAACGTGTTGGCTGAGGCGATTGCCGATGGCAAACCACGGTTATGGCCACTGTTTGCATCCTTGGATGAAGAACGCGGGTTAATCTTGTTGAGTGGTTGGGTTGGGGCGCGGCTAATTTCTGCTTCCGAATCGGAACTTGGCGGTGTGAAGCTAGTTCTTCAACCGACCATGGTCGCTGATCCAGCGACGGTGACCACTCACAACCGGATCCAGTGTCCGGCATTCTGGTCGTTGAATAACACAGTGTGTCGGGTTCGTCTCGCGGAGTGAGCGGGGGGAATCAACCCGGCTGTCGATCTTATAGAGGGCGGCGGCGAATGCGGGTGCTCCTCGCAGGTGATAGGCCCCAGGACCGCGAACAGGGGCGTCGGGCTGCTCTACGAGCCGGACTTGAATGTGCGCTAACGGACTGTGTACCGCTAGCAGACATCAGACACCGATTGTCTCGCGAGCCAGGTACACATCTGGTCGTGGTCTTTCTCGAACCTGATCTCGATGCGGCAACTCATGCCATTCGAGCAGCGGCCGGTCAGACGCGGCAACCGATCTTTGCTGTCACCAGTAATGGTACCAACACTGATCCAACACAGTTGGTTGCCGATGTTGGTGTTGCTGCAGTGTGGCACATGGACCAAGTACGGGAGAAGCTCTTGCATTCCGCTGAAGAGTTACGCCGATCTGGACGTTCACCTGATGTTCATGGTCGCGTCATCAGTGTGATTGGCGCTCAGGCTGGTATCGGCGTCACCACAGTAGCGACTGGCGTGGCCTTTGGTTTGGTCGGCAAGAATGCCGGCTCGGTGATTTTGGCGGAACTGGGAATGGGGATTCCAGAACTGGCCCTCGATCTGGATCTGGTTCCGCGGCATTCCATTGCGGATCTGGTGGTGGCAAGCGGTCGGTTGGATTTGAGTATGCTTCGTGAAGCAGTTGCGCGGCATGAGGCGGGTGTCGATGTGCTGGCGTATAGTCCGGAAACCATGGCCGCATCGGCAATCGATGAAAAGCTCGCACGCGATTTTGAGATCCTGCTGCGGAGTGGATATAACTGGGCCGTAGTCGATGTGGGGCACATGGGCGGTGCCGGCGCGGGAGTGGAAGAACTGGTTCGCCAGTCCGATATGATCATTGTCGTTACGCGGCTCGATCCTCCAGCGCTTCGCATGACACGATCGCTCACACGACTTCTGACTCAAAACGGCGTGCCGGAAACCTCGCTCATGGTGGTCGCGAACCGCTTCGGGCAAGCGGGGCAGATTGCCTGGCGAAAAGCTCAAGAGGCTCTCCGCACCGATGTGAAAGCCTGGATCCCGGAAGATCCGCGTTCCATCAATCGCGCTTTAGCCGATGGTAAACCTCTCGTCCAAGTGGCCGGTCGTGCCCGCGTCACACGGGAATTGAAGAAGCTGGCCGCGCTCGTGCAATCTCGATTCACGGCCGCCCGCTAAAGCGATTCGGACGATTAACACCCGGCAGGGAAGCCGCGGCCCGGCCTCCGTGCAATATAAAGCCCGGCGGCCCAACCGGACTTTTCATGGCTACCGAGCGACCCAAAGCCGAAGCGTTCAGCACCCGCTACCACCGGCTCAAAACCGAAATCCATAAGCGGATTGTCGAGGCGATCGACCTTTCCCGGCTTAATCGCTGGGATCCGACTCGATTGCGCCGCGAAGTTCGCCTGATGGCCACTCAACTCTGCGTGGGCGCTCCCGAACTCCTTAACGAAGTCGAGCGAGAGAACCTCATCGATGAGGTCATGTCCGAGGTATTCGGGCTTGGCCCACTCGATCCGCTCATGTTGGATAACACCATCTCGGATATTCTCGTCAACGGCCCTCACTCGGTTTATGTCGAGCGGGCGGGTCGGCTTGAGCTCACCAACGTCCGTTTCTACGACGATGCCCACCTGCTGCAGATCGTTCAACGTGTGGCCGCTCGTGTGGGCCGGCGTGCGGACGAAATGTCTCCCATGGTCGATGCGCGACTCGAAGACGGCTCGCGTGTGAACGCCATCATCCCCCCACTGGCCTTAACTGGCCCCGTGCTTTCCATTCGCCGCTTCGGCGTGCGGCTTGGGGGGAACGAACTGCTCGCCAACGGCACCATGCCACCAGAGATGTTGAAGTTCCTTCAGGCAGTGGTTGAGTGCCGCGTTAGCGTTCTGGTGTCGGGCGGAACCGGTAGCGGTAAGACGACATTGCTCAATGCACTGTCAGCCTTCATTCCTGGCGATGAACGCTTGATTACGATCGAGGACTCCGCGGAATTAAAGCTGCGGCAAAAGCACGTTGTCTCGCTGGAAACGCGCACGTCCAACGTTGAAGGAGCGGGCGAGATTCGCCAGCGCGAGTTGGTGCGAAACGCCCTGCGAATGCGGCCCGATCGCATCATCGTGGGCGAAGTTCGCGGCGGCGAGGCACTGGACATGCTCCAGGCGTTGAACACCGGCCACGAAGGCTCGCTGACTACGATCCACGCGAACGATACCCGCGACGCGCTCACCCGCCTTGAAATGATGGTCATGATGGCGGGCTTCGAGTTGCCTGTTCCCGTAATCCGTTACTACATCGCAACGGCGATTACTGTGGTCGTGCAACTGGCCCGACTCAAGGGTGGGCGCCGAAAGGTGGTGCGTGTGACCGAAGTCGTGGGAACCGATCCAGCGCCCTACGACACCCGCGATATTTTCGGATATCGCCAACATGGCGTGCGCGATGGAATGGCCTTCGGAGAGTTCTACTCCACGGGTTATCGCCCCCGCGTTCTCGATCGACTCCGGGCGATGGGCACCGAGTTGCCGGAAGATCTCTTCCACGAACGCGTGATACCTGAAGAATGAGTTGTGGCTGCAGCTCTTGCGTGGGTGTGCCATGCAAGACCCACGAACAGCCAGTTGCGCGATGAGAACACGCCGGTTAAAGTAAACCTTACGCCAACTCAAGAATGGGCGTAACGAAAACGAGCTTCGGACGCTGAACGGGAGGGGGAGAAGTGGGAGCTGAGGTTGGCTTCACGATACTTGTGACCGCCGTCATCCTGGCGGCCTTCTTTGCGTTTCGCGCGACATCGTCCCGCAAGAGCAACGCGGATCGGCGTCTGGAACAGCTGGGCCAGGAAAGCCAACTCGAATTGAACATTACGCCGCCGCCTTCCCGATCCGTGCAGGTCGGGAAGCGCTCACGCTTCGATCAATGGTTCGATGTCGCCGTTCAACGATCTGGTCTGGATGCATCGCCGGCCGGGGTTGCTGCGGTCATGTTCCTGGCGGCGGTTGTGTTGGGCGGCGGATTGTTCCTCTGGAAAGAACGCCTTGGTCTCGCTGGGCTTGGTGTCGCTTTGGGCGTATTGCTCCCCTTTGGAATGGTGGTGCTTTACCACCGCCGTTATCGCTGGCAATTGCAGTCGCAACTCCCCGATGCCTACCGAATGCTGTCTGGTTCCGTGCGAGCCGGCCAAACTTTAGAACAGGCGATTGAGTTCTACTCGGATCGCGGCGTTAAGCCTCTCGCGGAAGAATTCGGCCACACGGCCGCACTCATGCGGCTCGGAATGTCGCCCGCCGCAGCACTCGAAGCGACCGCTCCGCGTATACGCCTGCTTGACTTCGATCTACTCGTCTCCACCGTTGGCCTCTACACGCAAACAGGCGGTAACCTCGTGCTGTTGCTGGAACGGCTAGCCGATAGCGTTCGCGATCGAAACCAGTTCCAGCAACAGTTCTTCGCCGCAACGGCCCAGTCGCGGATCGTTGCCATCGCCGTGGGTTTAGCCGGCCCCTTGCTGCTATTGGTGTACACGTTGGCGGAGCCGGAATATGTGCAGACCTTCTTGCAAAGCCCATCGGGCTGGACGCTGCTGGCCGTATGCGGAGTGCTTGAAATCATTGGCGTGATTTGGCTCTGGCGAATTCTGCGAGTCGATTACTAATTCCAGGCCCGCCCGATCGCTCGCCGGTTGGACGGATGGGGGATGATTGCAATGGGAGAGTGGGGCTGGTTTGCGGTCGTCCTGTTCGGGACCGTGGTAGTATGTCTGTTGGTTGTCGCGTTCTTTTCGCGTCGACAAGGGCCAGAACGCCTGCGCTCCGACGACCGCGCGGACCTGGATTCCCATCCGGAACTTGTGCTGGGCGACATGACGGATGTCTTGTCGCAAGGACTTCCCGGCAGCGGGCGTGACCGCGAAGAGATTCTCCCGGAGTTGATCCGCGCGGGTATGTATGGCCGCACGGCACTCGATGAATACCGGGCTGTTCGTGCCGTTCTCATCCTGATTCCGTTGTTCGCCGCAGCGGCCATTGCTCTGCTGATCGACGAAAAGTATATTCCGCGAGTGGCTCTGGGCGGCGTGATCTTTGCCGCGCTGGGTTATTCGCTTCCTCGCGTGTATGTGAGCATGCGGGCACAGAAGCGGCTGCGTGAAGTGGAACGCGGTTTGCCCGTGTTCGCCGATATGCTCTCCATCGCACTTCTCGCGGGCCAAGGTCTTACCGGCGCGCTGCGTCGCGTGACTTACCAGTTACGCAACTCCTTCCCCAAGATGACGGAAGAACTCGAGATCGTTCTTCGTCAAACCGAGATGCTCAACCTTCACACTGCGTGCGAGCAGTGGGCGAACCGTTCGGGTTCGACAGATGTGCGTAACCTGTCGGTCATTCTTGGGCAAACGCAACGTCTGGGCAACGACGTGACAACCGCACTGATGGAGTATTCCACCAACCTGCGAAGCGGGGCACGCTACAAAGCCGACGCCCGCGCCCAGCGTGCCGGCTTCTGGATGCTTTTCCCGACCATTCTCTGCCTCTGGATTCCTGCTGCGATTCTGCTCGTGGCACCGGTGTACTTCGAGTTCGGGGCACGCCGCGCCAAAGCACGCGAACAGATCCAGAAAACCGGCCCCGGCACCGACTTCAACCGAATCATCTCGGGCAAACAACGAATGACCGGCAACAGCGGCTTCAAGGAAGACGGCGCACCAAGCGAGATTAACAAGTAACCAACGGGCGGTTCCGCGGCGGAGACGCATCAGATGGGCAACCACATGAAGGGGTGCAGTTGCCGCCGGTGCCGGAGCGGCATGCACACGCCAACAGGCGGCAAGTTGATCCAAAAGCTCATCCGCAGCGTCCGGCGGCTGACCAAGCGAGCGTTGAGGAAGGGCGAGGAACCGCCCCCGTGCAAGTCCCGCGGTTGGACAGACTGAGGCGAGTCTGCGGTGGGAGCGAAGGCACGCCGAACCGCTCTGATGGCCAACCGAGTTGAATTAAAGCGAAGATCCCGGGGCGAGTGGACGCTCGTGCTGACACACACGGTTTGCAGCATTCTTTCGGCCGTGGGAGGGCTTCGGGGTGCGACAACCGCAGAACGGATGGCTGGTCGCGTGGTTCGTCGGGTACGTTATCGCCGTCGGCGTGTTGTTTCTGGGCCTACCCCGATTGCTCGCCCAGCCGTACCTCATGCCGTGGGACTACTGGTGGGTGTTTCTGCTGGTGACGCCGACGGCCGCGGTCGCTGCGCTGGGTTTCGGCATCCGAGCGGGTCGGTTCAGCGGGTGGGCGGTCGGGCTGTTCTACCTAGCCGCCGTCACCATCGGGTTGTGGCTCGGGTGGTTCAGTCACCAACTGGCTGGGGTCGTGAAGTTCCCCACGAGTTGCGGACACGGAATGGCATTCAGTTAAGGCGAAACTCGATTCCTGATCTATTCTTCAGTTTCGCACGCAGCAAGGCACATGGCCCGAATGGCCCCGACCGAAACTTCGTTCACTCGAGGTTTGATCGGTGCGAGATGCAACTGAAGGGCGCGACACCGAGCCACTGCAATGCCGATCCCAACACCAGGGAAGGACTTCAACCTTAACTGAATGGCATTCCCTGGCCACTTTCCTTGGGGAACTCCAATTCCGTACACCGCCGCGAAACGGCCGACTCTGTCCGAACCGCTTGGCGGGTTGCTCGCTCTCCTGGGTGGTCTCTATGAGGACGATGTGCGAGCGGTGCTGATCCGTGGCGGGCTTTCCGACTATCAATCGCTCCTTGATAGCCCCTTCACCTACGTTCCATTCGACACCGCTGAATGGTTGTCGGCCGGACTTCGCGAGTAGTGTCGCCTTGGTCGCGATTGTGGTCGCGTTCAATTGTGGGGGAATCGACATGCGTTTCCGGTTTGTGCTGCTCTGTTCGCTGGGATTCATGCTGGTATCCTGGTGTGTGCAACTCCACGCAGACGAACCCAAACTGAATCCAGAGTTACTGAAACTCGAACCCAACCGCTGGACGAAGATCCACGAACCGAAGGCCGGCGAGGTCACGTTTCGCCGTCAACCACACGGCGGGAGTTGCTTCGACACCAAACGTGGTCGGCTTGTTCTGTTCGGCAGCGATTCACACGGCCGCGACTTCACGAACAGCCCGCTCTTCTTCTCGCCCGTCGAGTTAAAGTGGTCGCGGGCCTACGATGATGACCCCCGCAACACCTACGACGTCACGAAGGATGGACTGGCCATCGCCGGGAAGAACGGCGACCACCCGTGGGCCACGCACACCTTCGGCTCGGTCGTCTACGATGCATCGCGCGACGAGATGATCGTGCCGATCTTCGACGACCACCTCGTCCCGGGGCGGTTCACTGACGTGTTCAAGGATCTGTGGCCGATGATCAGGCGGAAACCGACGTGGGTCTACCGCATGGGAAAGGGCGAATGGGCGGCGTTGCCTGGAAACGGGGTGAATTGCTTCCCGTACTGCGCCGTGTACGACTCCGACCGCAAGGCTGTGGTTGCCGTTCGCCCGGATGGCATTCACGAACTCGCTGGCGAGACGCGGGAGTGGAAACGGATCACGAAAAGCGGCCACTTTGGGTGGCACACCAACTGTACCTATGACAGCAAGCAGAAGGCCGTGGTGGTGTTCGGCTCGAACGAGAACCGCGACGACGTTGCCGCGTATCTCCCCAAGACTGGCGAATACAAGTTGATGCCGACACCCGGACAGCGGCCACCGAAGGATCAACACAATCCGATGGAGTATCACCCCGATCTCGGGAAGACAGTCCTGCTGATCGATCGCATCGAGGGCGACAAGAAGCAAACCGAAACATGGCTCTACGATTTCGCCGAGGACGCATGGTCGCAGGTCAAGGATGCGACACTGCCGTTCGTTTGTGGGATGAACTACAACCTGGAGTTCGACCCCGGGCACCGCGTGATGTTTCTGGTCACCGGCGGCGACGGAACTCCCACCCGCGTGTGGGCATTGCGTCTGACTGCCGGCAAGTGAACACTGAGCGAACCCGAACGGAGAACACAACCCATGCCGCGTTTCTTCACACTCGCTGTGCTTCTGCTCGTCGGTTCCGCAATGGCTGCCGAACCGGAGGTCACTGATATTCGAGTGACGTACCGCGACGGGCAATCCTTCATCACCTGGATCGATGCGGCCGAGGGCGAAGCCGGGGCCAAGTTTCGCTACAGTCTCTATCGCTCCGAGAAGCCGATCACAGACGAGAACCTGAAGGACGCGGAACTCTGCTACCACGGCGTACTGAACAACTCCGCCCGCTTGTTCGGGACCGCATTCAACGCCAAGGATCGCCTCGATCCCAAGAAACCCACATCGATCATCGAACCCGGCGGGAAGCCACTTCCGATGTGGAGTGGGCTGGCTGTTCACACGGTCCGCACGGCGGGGAAGGCTTACTACGCGGTCGTTGCGACGGACGAGAAATATCAGCCGCTTACCCGTGTTGTCCCTGGCAAGAATGCGACGATGGAAGCCGTGGAAGAGAAGATCGCGCCGCCGCAACCGATCAAACTGTTCGATTCCAAATCGCGCGGGCAGTATTCGCCGCAGACCTCCATCACCGGGCAGAAGGGGTTGCCGCTGCGAGTGGAGTTGCACGGGAGCCAGGGTCAGGGTGGCGGCGCGGGCGATTACGGCGATTACTACCTCTACTTCGCCACACCGGAGATGGGCTACCGAGACGGGCTTCCGGGCGTGTTCTCGGTGGAGGAACGACGCGAAAAGTCGGGGAACTATCTGCTGCTTCGCGGTCGTGAGGCGATCGAGCACCCCAGCGGCACACGGGCGATGGAGACCTACTGGTTCGGTTACCTCTGCGTGCCACAACACGCCAAGCACACCGAACCGCGGGCGTATCCGTTTACCGAACGACGCGAAGAATGGATCATCGACTGGGTCGCGAAGACCTACACGGCCGACTTCGATCGCGTCTCGGCGTCCGGCGGCTCGATGGGTGCTTGGGGTTCGACGACCTACGCCTTTCGGCACCCAGAACGATTCGCGGCCGTGTTTCCAAACCGCCCTCGCACCCGACAGCGCGCGCTGCCAAGCCTCATTGGGGGCGCAATTCCCAATGGGAATCCCGTGTTCATGGACGACGGTAAGACGGATTACTTCGCCCGCATGGACATGGTGAAGTTCGCCACGGATCACAGTGACGATTTGCCGTTTTACGGTTGGTGCTGCGGTCGTCGCGACGGGTTCGCGTCGTGGCAGGAGCAGGTCGAGATGGTGAAGGCACTGACGGCGGCCAAGCATGGCTTCGCGTTCGCGTGGAACGATGGTGATCACGGTACCGGGGCACAGCCAATGGCACAGGTGGCCAAGTTCTACCCGCCGGAATTGTTCGCCCGCAACAAGAGCTACCCAGCGTTCGGGAACAGTTCGATCGACCAAAAACTCGGCAACGGCGATCCAAAAGATGGCGACATGGAGGGCGGTATTAATCTCGGTTTCCGCTGGTCCGAGGTCGTTGACGAAGAGGCCAAGTGGTCGGTGCGGCTCGCGAACGATCTCGCCAAGGCCGACATGATGGTGGATGTCACTCCACGCCGATGTCAGAAGTTCAAAGTTCGCCCCAACACCGATCTTCGTTGGACAAGCTCCGCTGGCGATTCCGGCAAAGTCACCGCCAACGCGGCCGGGTTGGTCACGGTTCCCACAGTTCGACTCCAACCGGGTAAGGATGTAGTTCTGAGCATCAGTCGATGAGGGTTTCTCACGGTAACCACCGTTGAACCCCATTAGAAATGTCCGGTGTTAACTCGATAGAAATATCCTCTTCGCTCGATTCGGGCGGGCAACTGCACCCACGGGCGCACGCTCCGCACGTGCTGGCACTGGTAATCGCGACGATTCGCGACCATCATGCCCTCCACCACTTTGGGAATCGCAATGAAGATCGTCGGAATTGAAACGCATCTCTGTCACGCCCGAATGCGAAACTGGGTGTTTGTTAAAGTGCTTACCGACCAGGATGGTCTGTATGGTTGGGGTGAGGCAACCCTGGAGTGGCATACGCGGGCGGTTGTCGGTGCGATTCAGGATCTTGCGGAACTGATTGTGGGTGAAGATCCGACCCGCGTGGAATACTTGTGGCAGATGATGTACCGGCAACACTTCTGGCACGGGCATGGTATCGTTCGCGCCACGGCGATTGCTGGTATCGATCTGGCTCTGTGGGATATCCTCGGAAAAGTCTGCGGAGTTCCGTGTTCCAAACTCTGGGGCGGACCCGTTCGCGAACACATTCGCACCTATTGCCACCTTGGTGGTGGGAAGATGGAAGACTTTTACGAAACCGCTACAGATGATGCCAAACGATTCGCAGAACTGGCGCAACAAGCTGTGGCCAACGGGTTCACCGCATTCAAGTGTATGGCGGTTCCGCCAACGATGCCAATCGAAGGTTTGAAGCCAATCAAGACAGCCGAGAAGTGTGTCGCGGCCATGCGCGAAGCGGTTGGTGATGGGATCGACATCATGGTCGATTGTCACGCCCGGCCTTCGCCCGCCATGGGATTGCAATTCGCCCGAGCACTCGAACCCTTTGGGCTGTATTTCTTTGAAGAACCGTGCTGGCCCGAGAGCGCCGATGGTTTAGCCATGATCAATCGGGCCGTTTCGACACCGATTGCGACCGGAGAACGCGTCACGAACCTCGCCGCCTTTCGCGACCTCTTCAACGCGCGAGCCTGCGAAGTTTGCCAGTTGGATATCACGCATTGCGGTGGCTTTACGGAAGCGCGGCGAATTGCGGCTCTGGCGGATGCTCACCGCATTGCGCTCGCCCCACACAACCCACAAGGTCCGATTAGCACCGCCGCAAGCCTGGAATTTGGCTTCAGTCAACCGAGTTACATCATTTGCGAAACCGTTCATGCCGATGTGCCCTGGCGACAAGACGTGGTACAAGAGGGCTTCCAGGTGGAAACGCAGGGCCGCATCGTTCGAGCCAATACCAAACCCGGCCTTGGCATAACCATTAACGAGGCTGAAGTGAAGAAGCATCCGTTTCAGCAGGAACTGGCGCAGCGCGTGTTCTACACCGATGGCAGCGTGGGAGATTGGTAAGCCCGATCCACGGACTGGTTTTTCCCCGAATAATCAACGAGAGGCTTTATGCCCAAGCGACTCGACGGTGTGCTGGCTATCGCTCACACGCCATTCACGGATTCCGACGAAATCGATCGCATCGCACTGAAGAAATCGATCGACTGGGCATTCTCGGTTGGTGCCGATGGAATCGGTACGGGGATGGTGTCCGAGACGTTTCGGTTAACCAGTGACGAACGGTTGTCACTCACACAAGATGTCGTTGAATTCGCTGCGGGCCGCGGGACAACATTTGCGGCCGTGGGAGCGGAGAGCACCAAGCAATCGCTGGCCTTTGCTATGGCTGCAGAAAAAGCCGGCTGCGATGCCGTCATGGCGGTCCCTCCGCTCACATCGCGACTGAGCGAGTTGCACCTCCACGATCATTTCCGTGCCCTTATCGATGGGCTTGCAATTCCGGTAATTGTGCAAGATGCCTCGGGCTATGTCGGGCAGTCCATACCCATCGCGGTGTGTGTTAAACTGCTTGAACGCTATGGGCCAGACAAAGTGTTGTTCAAACCAGAGGCCGCCCCAAATGGGCCTACTCTCTCTGTACTCCGCGATGCCACGAACGGCCGAGCAAGGATGTTCGAGGGATCGGGTGGAGTGTTCCTGATCGATAGCTATCGCCGTGGCATCGCCGGCACGATGCCGGGACTGGATTTGCTCGATGCCGTGGTGCGTCTCTGGCAAGCACTAGGTAAAGGGCATGAAGCAGCAGCGTACCGCATCTATTTCCCCATTTGCGCCATCGTCGCGCTCGAACTGCAAGCAGGGCTTGATGGATTCTTGGCGGTGGAAAAGTACCTGATGGTGAAGCGGGGGTTGTTCCCATCGGCCCGCCGCCGTCGCCCTTATAGTTGGGAACTGGACACGGAGACGGCAGCAGAAGTGGACCGGCTGTTTGGCCAGATGCAAACGATACTTGGTCAGCCATCGACCTGAGCGGAGAAGCAGCCGATTCACACCAACACCCGCACCGTGGTTACCTGTCCGTCGATCCCAACTCGTTGTATTTGAACATCCACCATGCGTTACACCTTGCTCGGATTTCTTTGTGTCATCACGGTCATCGCATACTTACAGCGATCGACTCTGGGTGTACCTTCCAAAGCAATTGAAGCGGATCTGCAACTCACGCCACAAGCCATGGGGCTGGTGTGGCTCGGGTGGTACATTGGCTATGCTGCGTTTCAATTACCTTCGGGTTGGATTGCAGACCGTTTGGGCAGTAAGCCTGCTCTGCTGATATTCACCGTCACATGGTCACTTCTGACAGCTGCCGTGGGTCTGGCAACAGATTTTGCGAGCTTGGTGACCATCTGGTCGCTGATGGGTGCCGCCCAGGCGGGAATCTTTCCCTGCGCTGCGAAGGTCATTGGAGTCACGTTTCGGCCCACGGAGCAAGCCTTCGCTTCGGGTCTGCTCACATGCTGCATGGCAGCAGGTGCGGCACTCTCACAAGAAGTGACGGGGCGATTGCTTGGCCCATTAACATGGCAGCAAATTCTGACACTGTATGCCTTGCCTGGCCTGATCTGGGCGGTGGTTTTTGGTCTCGTGATCACTCCCCCGGATGCACCTCGACCCAGGGCAAGTGAATGGGTCGCAGCCCAACCACCCATTCGCTGGTCACGGCTCCTCACCGATCGACAAATGGTGCTGCTTTGCGCGCAGCAATTCCAGCGCGCCGCAGCGACGGCATTGTTCTTCACCTGGTTCCCTCGCTATTTGCAGGAAACCAAAGGCGTCACACCACTGGAATCGGGAAGCATGGCTGCCGTGCCGCTGATTGCGGGAATGCTCGGTGGAATCATCGGGGGGGCAGCATCCGATGCGATGTTGCGATGGAGTGGGAATCCCCGCTTGAGCAGGCAAGGCTTAGCCACCGTTTCGATGTCGGTGTGTGCGGTCGTTTCGGTTGCTGCGTACTTCACAGCAGATGCCTACACCGCCGTGTTTCTTGTTAGCATTGCCGCTTTCTGTGGCTACATCGGCGGAGTGAGTGCCTACGCAGTTGCGATATCAATGGGGGGAACACGTGTGGCCCCCGTGTTTGCCACAATGAACATGGCGGGGAATATCGGAGCGGGAATCTTTCCCTTCGCACTTGGCCATTTGGTGGGGTTAACCGGCAACTGGAATGTCACCTTGCTCTTGTTCGCCGGCCTCTTTGCCGGAGCCGCAATTTGCTGGGCGATGCTTAATCCGAAAGGGCCATTATTCGCGGAGGAGCAATGACGGTTCGCTTTGAAACACCACAGAGCCGGTGCAAGGTTGGTTTTGCTCGCGCCGATATTACCCCGCCCGTTGGGATTTACCATCGCATGTGGGGCGCTGCCAAACACGATCGTGCCACGGGAGTTCACCGCCCGCTTACAGCAACTGCGTTATGTTTGGGGTCAATCGATGGCTCTGCATGCCAAATGATGATTGGCCTCGATCACTGCCTGCTGGATCGAGAAGAGTTTGTTCGCATTCGCAATCGCATCCATATCGCAACCGGTTTCCCCTTGGAAAACGTTTTCGTTTCCATGTCACACACGCATGGTTCCGCATGGATGTCACGCGAAAGGGCGCACCTTCCCGGCGGGGATCTGATTGGCCCGTACCTTGATCAATTGAGTGAGACCTGCGCGCGAATTGCGACAGAAGCCGTGGCGGTCGCACGCAATGCATTCCTTCTTTATGGCACGTCTCGTTGCTCACTGGCCCGGCACCGCGATTTCTGGGATGACGCCACGAAGCAGTATGTCTGTGGGTTTCACCCCGCCGGTCCGGCAGACGACACCTTACTCATTGCCAAAGCGATTGCGGACGATGGACAGACGCTCGGCACAGTTGTGAACTACTCCTGTCATCCCACAACGCTCGCGTGGGAGAACACATTGATCAGTCCGGATTATGTTGGTGCCATGCGTGAGACCGTTGAAAACCAGACCGGAGCTTTTTGCCTGTTCCTGCAAGGAGCATCGGGTGATCTTGGGCCACGCGAAGGCTTCGTCGGAGACACTCGCGTTGCGGACCGAAACGGGCACGAACTCGGTTATGCCGCACTGGGCGGAATGGAATCGCTTGTAGGTCCCGGAATGGCGTTCGAGTACGTCGGTCCGGTTGTCTCGGGTGCGATCCTCGGCACGTGGGAATATCGACCCACACAACGGAATCACAGCATTTGGGAGCAACAACGAACCACGGTTAATCTGCAATATCGACTTGAACTCCCCACTGAACACGAAACACGAGCGGAACTGGCCAAGTGGCAAGCTGAAGAGACCGCAGCGCGAACGGCAGGCAACGAGAATCGTGTGAGGGATTGCCGGGCGCGAACGGAGCAAATGACACGGCAACTCGCGCGAATTGCAGCATTACCACAAGGAAGATCGTACCCCTTCCCGGTGGCAATCACGCGAATCGGGGATGCCATTTGGGTGTTCACACCCGGCGAGTTATACCAGTACTTCCAGCTCAAAATACGCGAGCGTTTTCCCAAGTTTGCGATCCTCGTCGCCACGCTCACTAACGACTGGCAGCCCGGATATCTCCCGACGGCAACGAGCTATGGTTACGGGATTTATCAAGATGTCATTGCCGCAGTGAGTGCCGGTAGTCTTGAGACTCTCACGGAATCGGTCTGCAAAGAGATCGCAGCGATCGTGCAATGAAATGTAGCCGCGATCGATGGCAAGGCGTAGCCCGTTACTCGGTTACCCGCGACTGCTCGGCTTTGGCTTGCCGACCGATTGCACGCAGGCGAATAACGCTTGATGCTTGATGGCTCCGCAGCGGATCGTGCCGCACCATAGACCCGTTCAAACTCTTGCTCGAAGGCCGCTGCAACCCCTTGAATCGGGTAGGAGGCGGGGTTGCCCCGCCGTCCTCCCACACCACCGGACGTATTTACGTATCCGGCGGTTCCTAGAGCGGTTCCAGTCACTCAGTTGCGTGGTGTATTCGGCGTGGCGGAGTTAGTTGCAGCACTCCGCTTGGGTGAACCAGTCGAGGCACTCGCCGCATAAGCGGTCACACTCAGGCTTGGTTCGCGGGGCCCACTTGCGAATCTCGTTCTTCACCTTCGAGAACACCATTTCGATCGAATTGAGATCCGGGCTGTACGGCGGCAGATACACCAGTTCAGCCCCGATCGAGCGAATCGCCTCGGCCACTCCGGCCACCTTGTGGCTGGGCAAATTGTCCATCACGACTTTCGTCGAGGAAGATCAAGCGGTGTGGGTCAATGCCGGCTGTGCGAAAGTAGTGGAACTCGGCCCGCGACCGAGTACTTCCTCCCAGCCTGGGCGTAAGTCATACCACCGAGAACATCCGCGAGAATGCGTTGGCGAAGATCAGGTGAAAAGGCATTGGGCATGTCGGTTCCTTTCAAGAGAACCTCACTATGACCGAGCCGTGCCAAATGCGCAAGAGGGTTCCTGAAAATGCGAGGTTCTTGCGCGTTTCGCCCTTGGCGGGAATCGTAGGTGCTGCTGCCAGTCGCAAAATCGCGTTACCCCAGCCTTCTCGCAATTCAAGCCGTTTATTTCGTTGTGCCGATCACTTTTTAGGATTTCTACCCCAGCAA
>JBGSLF010000209.1:0-21807 GCA_041740855.1 Gemmata sp. | reverse complement strand
TGCGAAAACAAGGGGATTTCGCAACATTGCGATCTCCGGGCGGGAGGGTGGGGTGTCCAAAAAACTCCGCCACCCCAGCGGAATCGCTTGGAAACCGAGCGATTCTGACACCCGAAAATCGGCATCAGTCGAACTAAGAGCGATGGCACTGTTTGGTAGTTCCTCATCAGGTTGGCCCCATGCGTATCGTTTTTGCAATTCCCGCACTCCTGCTCCTCGGTAATCCGCTTGCGGCCGCAGAGCATTCCGTTGGTTTTGCAGAGGCGGACATCACCCCGGAACTTGGCAAGAAGCCCGTGTATATGGCCGGTTTCGGGCAGGGCCGCGAAGCGAAAAAGGTACACGATCCGCTCATGGCTCGCGCGATTGTGCTGGCCGATGGCGACACGAAGATCGCCATGGTTTCAGTCGATGTGATCGGGCTGTTTCACACCAGCGTCGAACGGGTGCGTGCGAAGCTCAAAGGCTTCAAGTATGTTCTTGTATCCGCCACCCATAACCACGAAGGACCGGACACCATCGGGTTATGGGGCCCCAACCCTTTCAAATCCGGAATTGATGCCGAGTACCTTGCTCGCGTGGAACAAGCGTGTGTTGATGTCGTGAATACCGCCGCAACGCAGCTCAAGTCATCGGTTGCAAAGATTGGCACCGCTTCCGATCCCACACTCATCAATGACAATCGATTGCCAGTGGTGAAGCACGACGAAATCGTGACCATCCAGTTCGATGATCGCAAGACGGGAAAGCTGCTGGGCGTGCTCGTGCAGTGGAACTGCCATCCGGAAGTGCTTGATTCGAAGAACACCGAATTGACCGCCGACTTTCCCCACTACACCGTGAAGCATTTACACGAATCGCTTGGCTGCCCGGTTATCTACTTTACCGGGACTGTCGGCGGACTCATGACCACTTTGAAGTTGCGCGTGACCGAGGATAGTGGAAAGGAACTCCAGGATGGAACCTTCGCGAAGGCCGAAAGGTATGGGGTTCTGGTGGGGAAACTTGCGGAGAAAGCACTCAAAGCTGCCGTGCCCGTAACTCTCACGCCGTTCGAGGTGCGCACGCGTCTTACGCTGGTTCCCGTGGAGAACAAACTCTATCACCTCGCCTTGCAACTCGGCACACTGCAGCGAGACGTATTCGAGTGGAACAGCGAACCGACTCCCAAGGAATTCGTGAAGACCAAGGATATCACTCGCCCGGTCGCGATCCGAACAGAGGTTGGCTACATGAAGCTTGGGGAATTGGAAATTGCGGTGATTCCAGGCGAGATTTACCCCGAGTTGGTGTTGGGGAAAGTTCAAGATCCGGTCGATCCCGGAGCGGATTATCCGGCCGCGACTGCCGAACCCGCAGTCTATAGCCAGTTGAAAGCGAAACACCGAATGCTGATTGGGTTGGGAAATGACGAATTGGGCTACTTCATCCCGAAACGACAATGGGATGAGAAAGCACCATACTGCTACGGGTTGAAGAAGTCGCAGTACGGTGAGCAGAACAGCGTAGGTCCCGATGCCGCGAACATCATCTGCAACGTGTTCAAAACTCTGGTGAATGGAAAGTGATACTGATGCGGTGTCAGTTCATTTTCATTGAAGTCACACGCTTCACGAGCATCGTGGCGTAGCACCCGCGCGGCAGATCGAATTGCATAATCAGCTTCCGCTTCCCGTTGTTCAAATCATCTGGTTCATCGCCACAACTCAGATTCGAAGGTTGAACCGAGATTGCCCGTTCACCCCTTGAGAAGAAGGGTTTCTGCATTCCTTTCACCTTGAGTTCCGGAAGTGTTAAACCCTCTTTGCTCAGCACTTCATCGATGATGGGCATCAAACTCGAACCCGGTTCAAGTTTCAACCGTGCACTTGGCAAAGGTAGCGAGAGCGATTCCCACTCCGCCCGCAGTGGCTCGTTCACCCGCAGCGGCACCGGTACGACGCCGAGTTTCAGTTCCACCTCGCACAATTCCTCGGATGCAAGATTGTGCCTTAACCACGCCGCAAGCATTTGGTTCCAGAGGTAGCTTTGGTATGCGGAAAGGTACAGTCCCTGGAGGTCTGGCCGCAGTCGCGCCACTGCTCCCTTGAAGTGCTCGGGGTGATGCGAAAGGTAATCGACGAGGCTTCGTGCGTGGCCGCGGGGGAGGCTGCTTTTCAACTTTGCCCAGTCTCGCCAATCCGCCCGTAGCAGAGCTTTCTCCCGCTTTGTTTCCGCACGATCGAACTCATAAGGTGCTGTGAGCGCAAGCAAGAGAGCTTGCTCGAACCTTCCGAACACCATCTCGCGCGCAACGAACTCCAGAGGCTCACTCACGGATCCGAATCGCTGATCATCAAAGTAATTGGGAAAGCCGCACCCCTGCACTTCCTTCAATGCCGAAAGCGATTGCGTGATTGCGGGCACAGTCATCGCGCGAAGTGTGATGGTGAATCGATTCGCAACGATATCCTGGGCGGAAAACGGTTCCGAGCGCTGCCCGAGATAGACGAGGGTCACGCGTTCGTGGGTCAGGTCGCGATTGGGTCCGCGATAGATCGTCAGGTACTGCGAAGTGATAGCGTGTCTATCTTTGAGGCCACCATAACTCAATCGGCGGAAGTCGATCTGCCAGCGACGGCGAACCGCAGCCAGCGCGTCGGGTGTTGTCCAACCGGTTTTCTCCAACTTGTAGAACGCGAATTCGCCTGCATGCTCCGTCTTTGCGTCGGTAAGCTCTTCGACACGGAAATCCTCGGGCCGTTGCTTCAGTTTCATTTGATCTTGTACCTTCAGGATTCCCAAATTATGCAGGTTTCCCTGCTACTCAAGCATTCGGAGGGTGAGCAGGTAAGCCGCCTTGTTCGGGCAGATCACACAGGTTATAACCCTTCACCCTAATAACTAACGACGGGCGAGAGGGGTAATGCGCCACTTTTTGCGAATCCTGAAATACTCTTGGCCATACCGCTTTCGGTTGGTTGCGTCGATCATCTGCGCATTGATGGTGGCGGCTTTGTGGAGCCTGAACCTTTCCGCAATCTATCCCGTTCTCCAGATTCTGAGCACAGATAAGAACTTGCAACAGTGGATAGATGGCGAGATCGATGGCCAACAGAAACAATTCGACGATCCCACTCGCCGGTTAAGACTCGAACAACTTCACGGCGTGCTAAAGAATCTGTCTGAGAACCCGAACGAGCCGGATGCGGAAACGCGCGAACGCAAAGCAACCGAAGAGATCGCCAAGATTGAGGGCGAGCTAAACAACTTGGCGACCTGGATTTATCGCTATCAGTGGATCAAAGCAAAAGTCATTCGCCATTTCCCGGAAGATCGCTTCGAGACTTTCGTCTGGATCATGATTGCCGTGGTAGTTGGGTTATCACTCAAGGGTGTCTTCGAGTTCCTTCATGATACGCTTGTTGGTAACGTCACAAACCACACACTCTTCGATCTCCGAAATAGCTTTTTCCGTCGCGCGTTACACCAAGACGTACGCCAACTGGCAACCACTGGCACGCCAGAATTAATGGCGCGATTCACGAATGACACAGAACAAATCGGGACCGGTCTGAAAGTGCTTTTTGGGCGTATGGTAGGCGAACCGCTCAAGGCTGTGGCCTGTTTCATCGTGGCATGCCTCATCAGTTGGCAACTCACATTTGTCTTTCTTTTGATTGTGCCGCTCACGATTGTCGCGTTGATTCGTGTCAGCAAGCTCATGCGCCGCGCGGCGAAGAAGGTGCTTGAGCGGATGTCGGCGATGTACAAAGTGGTGCGCGAGACATTCGACGGCGTGCGGGCGGTCAAAGGCTTTACTCGTGAACCCCACCAGAGACGCCGATTCCGAGCCGCCAGTAAAGATTATCTCAATCGAGCCATGCGTGTCATTTACATCGATGCGGCAGCCGGGCCAGTGGTTGAAGTGCTCGTCGTCATGGCAATTGGTCTCGCGCTGGCATCGGGAACGTATCTCGTTGTCACGGGAAATACCCATCTCATGGGTATCCGGATGACACGCCAACCGCTAGAGTTTGCGACACTCCTGCAACTCTATGCATTCCTGGCGGCAACGGCGGATCCCGTTAGGCGACTCACCAGCGTCTACACCCGCATTCAGATCGGTGAAGCTGCATCGGCACGAATCTTCGAACTGTACGATCGCATGCCAGCTGTTACGGCAAACGCGAATGGCCCACGGTTGGAGACTGTCCATCAGCAAATCGAGTTCAAGAATGTGTGTTTCTCCTACTTGCCCGGCAACCCGACGCTCGATGGCGTCAACTTAACTGTTAAAGCAGGCGAGACTGTTGCGATTGTCGGTGCAAATGGTTGTGGCAAAACGACACTCCTTGGTTTGCTCCCACGCTTCTACGACCCGGATCACGGTGCCGTATTAATTGACGGCATCAACCTCCGAACTGCACACCTCCGCTCCTTGCGCCGCATCATCGGGCTTGTGACGCAAGACACGCAGTTGTTCGAAGGTACAGTCCGAGAGAATATCACGTACGGCAAACGCGGGGCTTCCCCCGAAGCCATCATCGAAGCCGCCAGGAAGGCCCATGCGCACGAGTTCATCCTCAAGGAGTTGCCGGATGGCTACGATACGGTCGTTGGGGAACTCGCCACGAATCTATCGGGTGGCCAGAAGCAGCGAATTGCCCTGGCTCGGGCGATACTTCGCAACCCGAAGATACTGATTCTCGATGAGTGGAGCAGCCAGATTGATCCGAACAGTGAAGCCGAGATTCACGCTGCACTTCGAGAATTTGTTAAGGGCCGCACGGTGTTTCTGATCACGCACAAGCTGCACACGCTGGAAATTGCAGATCGTATCGTTGTGATGGATTCCGGAACGGTTGCAGACGTGGGCACACACGCAGAGTTGATTGCCCGCTGCTTACTTTACCAGCGGCTTTGCGATCCTGGTGCGAGCCGAAAGGCCGCGTAAATGTCACAACCCTGTGCGCAGCTGAGTTATTCGGCGTGGTCGTTTGACTCACGGAAGTCCAAGCTGCAGCCACTTGCCAGGGTGGTACCATATCTCTTCATCATCTGCCTCTTCTTCCTCGGGCTTGGCCACCGAGAACTCTATAGCAGCCATGAAGCGCGGGCGGCACAAATAGCCCAACGAATGCTCAACACGGGCGAATGGGGGCTTCCCACGCTCTTCGATAACCGAGCGGATTACCAGAAGCCACCGGGTTTCTATTGGGCGGTGGCGGCTGTTGGCTGGCTGAACGGCGGAATCGTTACCGAATGGGTCGCACGGTTTCCCGCTGCCATTGCCGGGCTACTGTGTGTGTTGATGGTCTCAGCCATTCTGCGAAGCGAAGGACGCCCGCAGGCCGCGTTCATTGCCGCACTGGTGCTGGCCACCGCGAACCACTTCACCAGCATCTCTCGAACTGCCCGCATCGATGTTCCGCTGGCGTGTGCGGTCACGGCCTCTTTGCTGGCGGTGTATCGAGGGTTCTCGCACTATCCGCTCGTTTGGTTTCCACTCGCAGCACTGGCCACCGGAATGGCGGTTCTGCTGAAAGGGCCGGTCGCGGTGGCGCTGATTGGTCCAGCCGTTGTCATCTGGTTCATCATCGAGCGACGGCATCGCCCAATCTCGTTACCGATCGGTCCCCTGTTATTGGTTCCGCTCATTGTTGCGGGAATCGCGCTACCGTGGTTTATCTGGGTAAACTTCGCAACGGACGGCGAGTATCTTCGGGTGTTCATTTGGCATCACAATGTCGCACGGTTTACAGGTTCATCACCTTTGCTCGCCACACACCCGTGGTGGTACTATGCTCCGCGCTTCGCCTTGGACTTTTTACCGTGGACACCACCGCTAATCGGCTTGGTCGTTTGGGGCATAAGAAATGGAAGCTGGAAAACAGATCCCACTTTCCGCTTCAGCCTGATCGCGTGCGTAACGATTGTTGCGATTCTCTCCACTGCCAAGTTTAAGCGAGCTGACTACTTAATTCCTGCGTACCCATTTGCGGCAATCGCGTTCGGCTGCGTTGCTGAGCATTGGCTGGCATCGAAGAAGAATCTCCCTTCTGCTCGGAGAGCCGTGTGGGGATTCTTTGGCTTAGTTGGCATCGGTGTGATTATTTGGCTGGTTACTGTTCTTGTTATCGAACGGCAGCATCAGGCTCGCGAGGGGAAGAAGGCGTTTGCAGAAGTCATACGAATGCACGCACCACAACCCATTCAGATTACTCAGTTCCGCATGGAGTCGCATCTTCTCTCCTTCCATCTTGGTCACCCGCTTCGTACGCTTGTGGAGTGGGGAGATTTGAGTGAAGTGCTCGCACAACCCGGCCAGCACTTCGTAGTTATGCCCACGGAATTTGTGTTCGCAACAAGCCAGATCATCCCGAGCCGTAAACTCATACCCATTGCAGAGACGCCAGTTTTACCTCACGACAAACCGTATCGACGCCTCGTGTTCCTCAGAACAGAAGATTAATGAATCGAGGCGGCGCGAGGGAAGTTCGCTCGACGATGTGGTTGATACATAGAATTAGTCATCATGAGTAAACATGCCGACCCCGTAACGGTCGTGATCCCAATCCACAACGCGGCCGATCGCCTCGACCGAATTGTCGGCTGGCGAATGGCATTGGAAAAATCGGGGCGCGGTTTCGAACTCCTCATCGTTGATGATGGGAGTACGGACGGGTGTGCGGAATCACTCTCCGCAAAGGAACCGCGTGCGAAGATCTTGCGGCACGAGAATTCCCGAGGATTCGGCGCGTGTCTTCGCACCGCTCTCGCCGAAGCCCGGCATCCGCTGTTCTTTTATACCGATCTCAACTATCCATACACTCCTTCCGATATCCGGTTGCTGTTCGATCGAATCGATCTCAAAGACGAATTTCTGGGCCGGCGACCCGATTTGATTAGCGGATGCCGCACGGGGCTAGCCACACCCGCACCACTAGTATGGACGAGTTATTGTTGGCATCTCTTCTGGCGAATATTCGCAGGCATGCCCATGCAAGAGCCTCAGCCCTGGCATGGCTGGCGTCAATTCTGGCATCGGACACGAGCGAGTTGGGTATTCGGCGTTCCGATGGCGGATGTGAATAGTTGTTTCAAACTGTATCGCACCGCATTTCTGAAACGCTTCACCATTCAATCGGATGGCGATTTCGTTCACACGGAGTTAATTGCAAAGGCAACGTTTCTCACGTCCATCATGGATGAAGTGGCTCTCACACCCAAAGCCGACGCGGTGCCGGCCGTTAAAGACCTTCGAGCAGACTGCATGAAGGTTTTCAAAAGCCCACGTTTTGCGATTACCGAGCAACTCCCCGATCCTGGCAATTCAAACGATTCTGTGAAGACCGACCCCGAAACGACGCCCCGTGCAAGTGACATTGTTCCAACAACACCGGCCTCATGACACCCGTGCGACCGCGCATTCTTTTCGTTACCGGTAAGCTCGCGGAGCCGGCGTTGAAACGGGTGCTTGCGGAGCTTGCGCCTCAAGCTGGCTTCGAAGCAACGATCGCGGTCTTGAACATCACTGTCGCGGCACTCATGACGACAGATTGGGTTTCTCGCCACCTTCCAAAAGATCTTGCAGCCGACCGACTCATTCTCCCCGGATTGTGTCGCGGCGAAACGGATTGCGTAACATCTGCGACAGGCATTGCGGCAGAACATGGCCCGAAAGATCTTCGCGATCTGCCAGAATACTTTGGTAAGAAGTCCGGACCACCACCCGGTTATGGCAAATCGGACATTGAAATCCTGGCTGAAATCAATCATGCATCAAGCAAATCTCTGGCTGTGATTCTCAGCGAAGCACGAAGTTATCGTGCGAGCGGTGCGGACGTAATCGACATCGGTTGTGATCCCGCCGTGCTTTGGGAAGGATTGAGCGAAGCGGTTCGAATGCTCAAGAGCGAAGGCTTCCGGGTATCGATCGATAGCTTCAACTCTGTGCAGGTGGAAGCGGCTCTCGAAGCCGGTGCGGAACTGGTGCTGAGTGTGAACAGCTCGAATGTGAATGACGCCCAACGATGGCACGAACGGTTTCCCAGTGTCGAAGTGGTCGCCATTCCGGACACACCAACTGATCTCGATAGCCTGGCCCGAACGGTGCAAAGGTTGCGTGATATTGGCATCCGTCATCGCCTGGATCCGATCCTGGAACCGATTGGCTTTGGCTTCGCAGCATCACTCGGTCGCTACGTCCAGGTGCGCCAGCAATTCCCCGATGCGGAAATCATGATGGGCGTGGGGAATCTCACGGAACTGACCGATGCCGATTCTGCCGGGATCAATGTGTTGCTTGCGGGGTTCTGCCAGGAGCTTGGCATACGCAGTGTGCTCACCACAGAAGTGATTAACTGGGCAAGTTCGGCAGTTAAAGAATTCGATCTGGCACGCCGCTTGGTCTATCACGCGGTGATAGAGAAAGTGCTGCCCAAGCGGCTCGAACCGGGATTGATTCTGCTTCGCGATACGAAGTTGAAAGAGATGGGTGAGGAAGCATTACAGGAACTCGCAAGGCAAGTGACCGACCGCAACTATCGCATCTTCGCGGAGCGTGGAGAGATTCACATCTTCAACGGCAACATCTACGTTCGAGGCTATGAACCATTTGAACTAATTGCAAGACTGTTAGCAGAAGATCCCAAACTGGATGCATCACACGCTTTTTATCTGGGGTATGAGTGCGCCAAGGCGATGACCGCACTCACACTGGGAAAGAACTACACCCAGGATCAATCGTTGCAATGGGGCTTCTTGACGGTGCCTGAAAGAGGTCATCGCAACAGAAGTTCGTCCGAGTCGTAGCAGAGCGAACACTCGGAACAATACTCACTTCACAACGTCCACTTTCACTTCTGCAATCACGGGTGTGGTTTGAGTCTGTAGCGTTGCCCGGATCACGAGGGGCGCGTTGAATGGTCCATAGTCTGCGTCGAAACGGAGTATGAGTTCGCCATGATCTTCTCCGGGCGGCAGATTCAGAGGCAAAGCACGAACGCCCTGCCAGTGTTCCGGAATGAGTGCCTCCACTTTAACCGAACCTTCGAGATCCTTTGCGCGCGTGACCTGGATCGGTAAGCGGACCTCCTTACCGCTCACTGCTCGAACGCTCGTTTTCCCGGCCACCACATCGAGGCGACCAGGGCCAACAACCACAATCATCTGCTGGTTTTGCTCGGTGGAACTAAAGCTGACGGTGTGCTCGGTGCCATCGAGCGGATCTTTAACCTTGGCGGTCGCCATTACACACACGCGACAAGTCCGGCCAAGTTCCATCCACGGCGGCAAAAGCACGGGATACTCGAATTCGGTCTGATCCGCTTTCAGTGTCATAACTGTCCCTGTCACACCCTGAAGATGTCGCGCTTGCTTGTCGGCCAGTTGCACATGAATGGGTCCTTCTACACCGCCACGATCCAGCGTATAACTGCGACGATAAGTTTCTCCACGCGGGGCTGAGGTCATGACGTAGCGATTCACAATCTTGAATGGGACGGCTAAGCCAACCGCAAGTTGCAGATCGGGTGTACCCGGCATAATCCGGCTAGCGGGAGCATGAACCTCAGCAATCATTCGCTGAAAGATACCACCAATACCGGTTCCGGTGATTCGCAATGGATGATGCGTAATGCGTGCGGTTGCACCAGCCGTCAGGATGAGGTCTGCAGAAGTTTGTTTGGAAGAGATCAGAACTCCCGGAGTCGTAACGCCATCAGGCAAACCATTGAGCGAAACCATGATTGGCCCGCGAAATCCGCCGTAACGCTCCGCGCTGACCTTGAGTTTAAGCGTGCTGCCACGGGTTACTGTTAAGGTGTCGCTTGGGATCGTGAGCCGGAATCCTTGCGCAGTCGTTTCTGTATCCGAATCGAATACGCGCAATCGGTAGATGAAATCCGGCCCAGCACGACCGCGAAACCGTTCTGCAACACGCACGGTGTAGATGCCATCAACGGGTGGCGAGAACAGGACGACAGCGGGATCCGTTAACGGATCAACGCTCTCGGCTTTCAGAAGTTCTTTGCCAGCGGCATCGCGAATCGTAACGATTCCACTCAAAGGCGAGTCATATCGTCGGGCCTGCAAATCAAAGGCCCACTTGATCTCCTGTTTCAGAAAGATCTTCCACTCGCCCACCGCTTTCGCATCATCAATCCGGCCATTGATCGCCACGGGTGCGCGTAGGCCCGCTGCTGGTTCAGTGATGTTGGTTAACCCATCGGGTGGTGCTTTGAGTGGGAAGTGGTAATCGGGCACTTCCGCAGCGGTAACAGTGAGGCGATAGACAAATTCCTGACCGCCCAGAGTGCGGGCGTCTTTGATTCGTAGCCGATATTTCCCATTGGCATTGGGTGTGAACTTGATCGAAGTATCTGTTCCCACACAAGGCCGCTGCATCTGTTCGGCGACGACTTTCCCTGACGAATCAAGAATCTCGATTTGTGCAATGAGTGGCGAGTTGAGTGATCCCGCATGAACATACGCCGTCACCGGTTTGCCAGCTTCCAGTTGGAACTCCCACAGATCGATATCTTCGCGCGGAAAGATGCGACCGTTCGCGGTCACAGGCAAGGTAATTGTTTCGGGGAGTGGATCACCATCGACTTCCTCTTCGATGACCTCTGGCAACTCACCCACAACAAACACAAGCCCACCCGCACCGCCTTCACTGGTAAACACGCGGCCACGAACGGGACCGAGCGGAGCCTTGCGATCGATACTAACCCGCCCTTGCATATCCAGGGGATAGTCTTCTTGCTTTTGCGACTCGGGTAGCGGCAACACCGGTCCTTCGAACCAGAGCCGCTTGGCCGGGACGAGTAAGCGCGATGCCTTCAGGCCCGATCCTTTAAGCTCGAATTCACATTGATCGTGAAGGAATAGCCCGCCCACGCGGACGTTCACGTCCGAACCACGCTGACCACCCGCAGGAAAGATGTAACTCGCGATGGGTGGGTTGGCGGAAGAATTGCTCGCTAAGCACAATCCCGCGAGAAGACATAGCAGTGTCGTTCGTGAGATATTGGGCTTCTTCATGCGTTTTCTCGCATTCTTTGTGCTCAGAGCAAGCGAAATATTGGAGGTATCACAACAATTCCGCCATCACTTTTCCATTGTTAACCAGTGCAACGGGTCGCCCGTCAGGGGTGTGGAACTCGCTTTTTGGATCGATGCCCATGAGCGAATAGGTGGTGGCGAACAAGTCTTCTGGTCCGTACGGATCGGAGGCGGGTCGTTCCGCACGCGCATCGGTCTTGCCCAGCGCGACACCACCCTTGATACCGCCACCACCCAGCAAGACCGTGAAGGCAGGCCCCCAGTGGTCACGTCCTGCGTTCTTGTTGATTCGCGGAGTGCGACCGAATTCGCCCGTCACAACGACGAGTGTGGTTTCCAACATGCCACGATCGGAGAGATCGCGAAACAAGGTGCTGATGGCGGAGTCGTACATCGGCAACAGCGTATTCTTCAGCACTGCGAAATTGCCATCGTGCGTGTCCCAGTTGCTGTGATCGATGGTGACACAACGCACACCGGCTTCCACCAATCGACGAGCCATGACACAACTTTGGCCAAGCGAATGCCGGCCATATTCGTCACGCAATTTCTCTGGTTCCGCGTGAATATCAAAAGCCTTCTTGGCTTGCTGAGATGTCATCAGGTCAAACGCCTTATCGCGGAACGTGGCAATCGCACCCGCGTGCGTGTTAGCGGTAGCCTCGGCGCTTCTGTGGAACCGATCAACTTGTTCCAGAAGTTTGCGGCGGTCGTCGAGTCGGTCGCTTGCAATAGCGGGCGGTGGAATCAGATCGGGTACTGAGAAGTTCGGCGCGCTTGGGTCTGCATCAATGACAAACGGCGAGTGATTGGCTCCGAGATACGCCGAGCCACCACTTGGGTGAAGTTTGGGCAATGCGACATACGCGGGCACCGAACCCTTCGGTCCAAGCTTCTTCGAGATAACCGACCCCACGCTTGGCCGCTGATTGTTTGGTGTCACCGAGGCATTGAAGCCAGCGGTCGGGAAATAGCCGGTGAGAATGTAGTGATCTGCCGCGCCATGATCCGAATTGTGGTGCCGGAACGAGCGTACAAGGGAAAATCGATCCACTTCTCGTGCAACTTTTGGCAACTGATCGCAGAGTAGCAGCCCGGGAATCTTGGTTTTCATCGGGCTAAAGTCGCCACGGAATTCGGCCGGTGCGTCGGGTTTCAGGTCGAATGTATCGATGTGGCTCTGGCCACCGTGCAAGAAAATGTAGATGAGCGAAACATCTTTGGTTGGCTTATTGGTGTCGGCCGCTCGCAACAATTCGGGCAAGCTGATGGTTGATCCGAACAGGCTCGCCGTGCCCAGACGCAGTGCGTCTCTTCGCGTAAGACCATCGCAAAAAGCAGCCATGATTCAACCTCAAGTAGGCCAGTGATTTCAAAGTCGGCAACTGACAACGTTAATGGTTGAACAAGAACTCGGTGCTGTTCAGCATCGCCCACGCAAGGTCTTCGGCGGCGGCACGCCGGTTGGAGGCATACTTCTCCAGATGCTTCAGACTGAATTCCAATTCCTTGGCCGTGGGTAATCGCGAGAAGAATGTCAGGTACAGTTCTTCCACCAACTTTGCGTTGTCCTTGTGTTCGTGGGTCAACCGCGCGACGGTCCCGGCTTCATGCGATAACTTCGCCTGGATCTCGGGCGAGTTTAACAGATTCAACACCTGGCTCACGCTCGGCTCACGCGTTCGTTCGCATTCGCAAGCGGTGACGCGGTTGGGGCGACCGAACAGCTTGAGGAAATCGCTTCTCGCTTTGCTATCCCAGAGTTGCACCGCCCTTGTTACACCTGGCGATCCCTGAAACTTCTCGTGAACTCCCAGCGACTGGTTAACCATATCGAGCAAGACTTCCGCTTCTGGTCGTTTGAAATAGGCCCGCGAGAAGTTCCGTTCATCTCGTTCATTCGTCGCGTTTGGCGCAGCCGATGTTTGGTACACTCTTGATGCGGTAATGGCTACAATCAATTTCCGCACGTCGTACTGGTTATCAATCACATACTTTGCCAGAGCATCGAGCAATTCCGGATTGCTCGCAGGGTTCGTGGCGCGAACATCGTCGACCGGTTCCACCAACCCGCGACCCATTAACCATGCCCAAGTGCGATTGGCGAGATTGCGAGCAAAGTACGGGTTATCCGCGTTCAGCATCCAATCGGCCAGAGCCAACCGCCGATCTCTATCGGGATTCGATTCGGGCATTGCCACGCCCAACGCATGCGCAAAGACTGGAGTTCCGGTTCTTGGGTGCACGGTGATCGGGTTGCCCGCAGTCATGACAACTTCGGAATCCCGCGCGCCACGTGCGGCTACTGGTGCGAAGAATGCGGTCATCCCGTAGTAATCCGACTGCTTCCAGCGATCAAACGGATGATGGTGGCATTCGGCGCACGCGATACGCACACCGAGGAACACTTGAGAGACCGTTCCGGCCATCTCGCCGGGCTTGGTAACGACCTTATAAAAGTTCGCAGGGCCAACTTCCGAAAGTGGCCCCTCTGCTGTCACCAACTCTCGGGCGAATCGATCGAATCGCTGGTTCGTGGCAATGGAATTGCGAATCCATTTGTAATAGGCGTATGCCTTTTCATGCCCAAGCGGTTGGCGATCCACTCGTAGCAAGTCCGCCCAGCGCAAGGCCCACAGTTCCGCGTATTCACTGCGTTCAAGCAGCGATTTCGCCAGGCGTTCGCGCTTATCCACCAAAGTGCTGGTAAGGAATCGACGGGCTTCGTCGGGTGTGGGCAGAGTGCCGGTGAGATCGATAAAGATGCGACGAAGATAATCGGCATCATCGCACACTGCCGATGGCGACACGTTCAACTTCGCGAGTTTCGCATCGATCAATTTGTCGATGAAGTTGAACGGCGCGAGTTGATTGGTCACACGTTCGCCGGGCCGCGGTACAAGCACGCGAAACAACGCGACCTCACCCAGGTAAGCCGCCATCACAGCGGCCTCACCGGGTGCATCGCGTGTGGTAACCAAGCCACTGCCGTTCACACTCGCAACGGCTTCCGTGTTGGACTGAAAGCGGGCGTGCCGCGTGACGTTCTTCTCGGAGCCATCGCTATATTTCGCAATTACGCGAAGTTGCTGCTCCGTCTTTTGTTCCATCACTCGCTCAGTCGGTTCAATTCGCACGGAAACGACTCGCGGGGCATCGGCCGAGCCGAATGGCATTCCGGCGCTGATCCAGTTTTTGAGTGCGTGGTAATCCTCGCTCTCGTAAACCAGCTTGCTGCCACCGCCGTGCGCGACGCGACCCGTTCCTTTACGCAGAAGCAGGCTTTCATCCGGTGCAGACGGCATCACGCGACGTCCGCGGCTTTCCTTTGTCAGTGCGGCGTAATCCGCTACCGGGTCCGACTCAAAAACTGACAGTTTGAAGCCGCCCTGCCCTTCTGCTTTGCCATGGCAACCGGAACTATTGCATCCATAACGAGCAAGTATGGGAAGGATGTCGTTCTCGAAGTGGAACGACTCCGCCGCCGTTACTGTCGATGGTGAAATGGCAATCAAGAATATGAAGCAGAACCGCATGAGTGGTTCCGGGTGGGTGAGAGGGGTGTAAAACCCTTGATGCGTCCGGTTTGAAGATCCGGAAGATGGCAGGCTGCAATTGACTCAGTTGTACCACGCTATCGCATCGGTCGCAACAACGTTACCGAAACCTTTGCCGCTGTTCTGTGTTCGCAAGCGGCGTGCGTTCCGTGTCGATTGAACACTATCGGGCTTTCATCGAGTTGCCGCGATCCGTTCGGCCACCCGCTCAGCTTCGGCAAATGATCGCATCAGATTCCCGCCCAGCACCTTGTGGATGTCCGCCTTGGAGTATCCACGATCGAGCATGACTTGTGTGATTCGCGGATAACAGGACACATCTTCCATTTGTTTAGGTAGTTTCGTGACGCCATCGAAATCGGAACCGATGCCAACATGATCGATTCCGGCGATCTTCACGACATGATCGATATGATCCACGATGGTATGGACATCGCCCGCCGGGTAATCGTTATCTTTCACCCATGCTTGTAGCACCTCTCGATATTTCATCTCGTCGGGGTATTGCTTCTTTAAGTCTCGCGCGACCTCGAACATCTTCAGCATGGATCTCGCTCCCTCGGGCACGATGAAGCCCGAGAAGAAGTTGATCATCACCACGCCGCCATTCTGTTTCACCAACTTCAGCACATCGTCGGGCACATTACGTGGGTGGTCCGCAACGCCGCGCGCGCTGGAATGCGAGAAAATGACCGGGGCTTTGGTTGTCTTGAGTGCCGCCTTCATGGTGGCTGGCGAGACATGCGAGAGATCCACAAGCATCCCGAGCCGATTCATTTCCAGCACCACCTCTTCGCCGAAAGCGGTGAGGCCATTGGCCCGCGGTTCATCGCTACAAGAATCGGCCCAGTCGAGCGACTCGGAATGCGTTAACGTCATGTAACGCACACCAAGCCGGTAGTAGTTTCGCAGCACCGCCAGCGAATTCTCGATGCTGTGCCCACCTTCCACGCCGATCAAGCTGGCAATTTTCCCGGCTTTGCGAATGCGTAGGATATCCGCGGTGCTCTGTGCCATTTCGAATGCGTCCGGGTAGCGGCGGACCATTTCGTGGATCACATCGATCTGTTCCAGCGTGGCCCGAATCGCCTCGCCACGCTTGCCAAAAGACGTGGGAACATAGGCACTCCAGAATTGCACCCCAACGTTACCCTTTCGCAACCGCTCGATATCCGTGTGGAAGCGTGGCTGCGGTTTCGTCAGGTCAATGTTCCGGAAAGAGGAATTGACTTTGGTCCGCAACTCCCACGGTAAATCGTTGTGCCCATCCACAAGCAACGCCGAGGCGTGAATCGCTGCGGCTTCCAGTGAAACAACAACCTCTCGGCCAACAGGTTTTGGTGGAACGAGCTGCGCAACAACGCCAAATGCAGTGGCAAAGAGCGCGATGATACCGGCAAGCAAAACTCGCATAACAATGACCGTGGTTAAGGCGGGGAGGGTGAGCAGACGATGCTGCAATTGCATTCAGAGTGCAATTCATCGCAGCCGAGTTTGAGAACTGATTATCGCTGTTGTAACGTGCCCAATCAGGGCTTCGCCCGCTCAGCGATCAGCAAACCAAGCGGCTTATCTTTGGTATCAAAGTTCGCAGGCGGCGTTGGTGGCTCTTTCGCACCATTGGCCGGTAACAGTGGGAAGCAGATACGCAACTTTGCACCGTCGATTTCATAAATCAAAGGCAGATCTGCTTTTTGCTTTTCGTTATGCCAGATCAAACCCTTGGGCTTCTTGTCCGGGAACACTTCGAACGGGTAACTCGCGACTTCCTTGTTTCCGTTCTTGAGTGTCATCATCTGATCTTTTACTTCAATCGTATCAATGCCGACTTCCTTGGGCGTCATTACCTTGCCCGAGAACTCCGCCGTTGTGATTTTCCAAGCACCTTGGAACTTTTGCAATTCATCCGCTTTGGCGTTTTCGGCCGGTTTCTTGTCTTGAGCGGTTGCTGCAGAGAACGTGATCGCAATTGCGATAAGCAGAGTGAAGTGCTTCATAGTTAATGCCATGGGTGAGTAAAAACAGATGCCGGGGATTGTCACTCGGACAGGTTCCCCGGCATCTGTGATGTTCATAACAGGATCACTGGTTGAACAGGAAACCCTTGCTGTTCAAGAGCGCCCAGATGATATTCTCGTAAGCCACTTTCTTGTCCTTTTCGTTCTTGGCGATGTGTTCGAGCGCCAGATCGAGCTTTTCTTTGCTCGGCTTCGTGCCCAGTGCCAGGACGAACAACTCAGTCACTTTCTCGGCATCGGGCCGCGGATCTTTGGCCATCTGATCCGCGCGACCGCCGTTGCGGGCGATCTTGTCTTGCACTTCCTGGCTATTGAGCAGGTGCAATGTCATCGCGAGGCTCGCTTCGTTCACCCGCTCGCATTCGCATGCACTGATGCGCTGCGGGCGACCGGTGACATCCAGGAAGTACGACTGGAACGATTCATCCGGCAGCATGATCGCCCGCGATGGTGCAAAGCGATCCGAAGGCAAGCCCGGGAAAGTGGTGGGGCTGTTGGTCAGCTTGCACACCGCATCAAACAGAACTTCCGCTTGCAACCGCTTGGGGTAGTAACGGGCGAAGGATTGCTTATCCGAACCGTTGAAGTCATTCGGTACGGCGGAAAGCTGATAGGTGCGGCTCTTGCAGATTGTCTTGATCAACTCTTTGAGGCTGTACTTGTTATCGATCAGATTCTTGGTCAGAGCGTCGAGCAGTTCCGGATTGCTCGGCGGGTTTGTCACTCGCATATCGTCGAGCGGATCGACAATGCCGCGACCGAGGAAGTGAGCCCAGTATCGATTGGCCACCGCCTTGGCAAAGAAAGGATTCTCCGGGCTGGTCATCCAGTCGGCGAACTTCTGGCGGGGATCTTCATCCGCACCGGGATTGACCGAATCGGCATCGAGCGGCTTCATCTCCGCAGTCTTGCCGGTACGCTTGTTTTGCACGGAGCCATTCGCACGCACGAAAAGCACTTGCTTCTGATTCTGCTGGTTCTGCTGCGGTTGGCCTGGTACGACGACGTTCTTTTTGCCCACGCGGCCATAGAAAGCGGCAAGGCCCCAGTAATCGTCCTGGCTCCACTTCTCGTATGGGTGGTGATGGCAGTTGGCACACGCCAGACGCTGACCCAAGAACACCTGGCTCACGTCGTCCACGAAGTTCTCAGCCGTCTGAACTTCCTTGTACCACACCGTAGGAGGGGACTTGGATTCGTCGCCCACGGCGCAGACCACATCACGAACGAAATCATCGTACGGCTTGTCGGCAATAATCGCTTCGCGAATCCAGGTATGGAACGCGAAAGTGCCATAAGCACGGGCAGCTTGATTACGCCGCTTGACTCGTAGAATATCGGCCCACTTGTTCGCGAAGAAGTACGCGTATTCTGGGGTCTCGAGAAGTTCATCGACGAGCTTATCGCGCTTCTTTGCGTCCTTGTTTTCGGCAAATGCCTTCACGAGATCCGGTGTGGGGATTGAGCCGGTAATATCGAGATAGACACGGCGAATGAACACATCGTCTGCACAGAGTTCGCTGGGAGTAATGTTGAGTTCACGCCACTTCTTGGCCGCAGGTTGGTCCACAACGGTTTGGGCGGGAAAGTCGAACTTCACTGCTGCGCCGGGTCGCGGCACCACTGCCTGGAACACCGTCACCTGCCCGTTGAAACGAGCCATGATCGCGGCCTGACCGGTCAGGCTGAGTGTGTTCACCACACCAGCTTCGTTGACCGTGGCAATATCCGTATCGTTGCACTCATACTGCGCTCGCCGGGTCACGTCTTCAACGCTGCCATCCGAAAAGTGCGCATACACCGCGAGTTGTTGGCGACCCTTGCGATCGATCACGCGGCTTTCCGGATAGATGCTAATCTTGCTCAGAGTCGGGTCGGAAGGGCTGCCGTATGGGAGGCCCGAGGCAATCCAACGGCGAACAATCTTATATTCTTCGCTGCCCACTTCTGTTTTCTTGCCGCCGCCATGTGCGCTCACGCCTGCCATCTTGGTAAGCAGCAAGCTCGCATCGGGCGCGGCGGGGAAGACACGGCGACCGCGTGCTTCTTTGAGAAGATTCTCATAGTCGAATTCGGGATCGAATCCGAGAAGCGAAAGGCGGAACCCGTTCTGCCCAGCGATCTTCCCGTGGCAGCCGCCGGAACTACAGGAAAGCTTGGTGAAGATCGGGACAACGTGATTGGCGAAGTTGATCGGAAGCGGAGCTTCCATCTTAGAAGCCGTCACGGGCACCTTGATCGTCTTGCCTTCGTATGTGGCCGTGATCTCGGCGGAGCCGTTTGCGAGCGGAAATACTCGTCCGTCTGGATCGACGCGAATCACAGTCTGGTCGGAAACGGTATATTTCGCGGTCGCGGAGAGATCGACCTCGCGACCATCTTCTTGCTTGCCGGTAACGAGTAATTGCGGGGCATCATCCGACCCAACCAGCTGCAGCGCTGTGGGATATACGACAAGCGTCGCAACGGTGCTGCTCTGCGCCGTGGCGGCAGCGGCCGAGGCGAGCGCGGCGACGAGGCTGAGCAGAAGGCGTTTCATAGCTGGTAACCTTGGGTGTGCGAAGTGTGATGTTGGCGGGGTCAAACTAAGCCCAGGGAGAATTGTCCCTGGGCTTTTCTCAGGCGTTTAGCAATCAAACCAGTTCCTTAACAATCTGACGTTCGTCAAGGATGTACATCGGACGACCTGCGCCATTGTTAAAGGTCATCGCAGGGTCAATATCGAGCTGGCGATAAATCGTGCTGAGCACCTGCGGCACGCTGATCGGGTTATCCTTGGGGCGTTCGCCCTTAGCGGTACTGGCACCCACAACTTGCCCCATCTTCAGCCCGCCACCGGCGATCATAGCGCTCATGACCGGGCTCCAGTGGTCGCGGCCGGCGTTGTTGTTAATCTTCGGCGTACGACCGAATTCGCCCCACATCACCGTAACCACATCATCGGCCATACCACGTTCGTGCAGATCTTGAATTAGGTTTGCAATTCCCTTGTCCACTGTTGGGAGTTGCTTCTTCAAGGTGGTGAAGTTGTTGCCGTGCGTGTCCCAACCGCCAATGCTCAGAGTCACGCAGCCAACACCCGCCTCTACCAAGCGGCGTGCGGTGAGGAACTGCTCAACGCCCTTGTAGCGATCGACAACCTTGGGGTCTTCCTTCTTCAGGTCCAGCGCATTGCGCACAACTCCTGCGGTAACCATCTCCATTGCTTTTTCGGCGTAAGCATCCATCCCAATCATGGTACCGCTGGCATCAATCTCGCGGCGGGTGTCGTCGAAAGAAGCAAGAAGCCCCTTTCTCGCATCGAGGCGTTCTTCAGTCACACCATTGGCGAGCCGGAGATTCGCATTTCCGGGACCGCTTGGAGTGAAGGGGCGGTGAGCAATTCCCAAGTAGCCCGGCTCGCTACCGCGGCTCATACCGCGAAGCGATACGAATGGCGGGACAGCACCGTTGCTATCGGAGCGAAGTTTGGACACGACCGAACCGAAGCTCGGGTGATCTGCGGTCCGGTTCACGCGATCGGGGTAACCCGTCATCACAAGGCTATCGCTGTGTTCGTCGGCGGAAACGATGGAACGGATGGCAGCGAGCTTATCCCACATCTTCGCTTGAAGGGGGAAGTGCTCGCTAATCTCCACGCCGGAGACATTCGTCTTGATCGGGTTGAATTCGCCGCGGAATTCCTTGGGGGCATCGGGCTTCAAGTCGTACATGTCCATGTGCGACGGTCCGCCCGGCAGATAGATCATGATTGCGGCTTTGTGCGATCGACTCGCTTGCTTCGTGGCTGCGGCGTTCGCCGAGCGAAGGCGAAGCATATCGGCCAGCGTTAAACCTGCACCGAACGCACCGATTTGCAAGAAATCGCGTCGCGTGCCGCCATCGCAAAATTTGCGAGATGAGCCAAGGAACCGCAACATGAGAGACCCTCGAATTGATGACAGGGTAAAGACAGGTGGGAAGTAACACCGTGTTGAGGCTGTGGTATGGAGGGAGCCGAATGAATCGGCTTTAGGTGGGGTTCCTTCAACCCTACCCCAACATGAATGATATTCACATTCTTAACAAGAGATGTCAACTCAAAAAGTTGTGCGAATTCCCTCCAGTCGGTTAAGGCGCGAATCCGTGCGGATTCAGGCCATGCCACGCTCTTCCAGTTAGAGTCGCAACTTGGGTTGCGCTGCCGTTTCATCTGTTACTACCGTTTCATGTGGTAGTGCCGTTTCATGTGGTAGTGCCGTTTCATCTGTTATCCTTGTTTCCGCGATTTCCGGGGCTTGATACGCGATCACGTAACGCACCACAAAAATGAAGAATGCCATCGTGGCAACGATATCGCAGAAATGAAACACTTCGTGGTATTGCACGCGTCCGGGAATGATAACCGGCCATTTGGTCAATTCGCATATGGCACCGCCGGTGTAAAACAGTGCACCTAGTATTGCCCAATTCATCGCCCGCCAACCGACTGCTGAATAGTAAAACGGCAGTGCAATCACGCCGAGCCAGCCCATCCCCATGTACAGCATCACATGGAGCGAGTGTGGCGGCTTCGGAAACAACCACATCGTTGTGATGCCAACAATCGCAATCGCCCAGATCGCCCGAAGCAGCCAACGCCGCCAGTTGCCCTTCAACAAGATTGCCAGAATCGGCGTGTATGTGCCGGCGATCAGTAAATAAATCCCCGTGTGATCCAGACGCTGGAAAAACCACTTTTCGCCGGGAGAGCGGAATTGGACAGCGTGAAACAACCCGCTTGCCAAATACAGGAACACCATCGACCCACCAAACAACCCAACTGCCAGCCGGCGACCGGGCGGAGCAAGCCGGAGCATGAGCAATGTGGCGAACACGGCCCAAACGGCTGTTAAAAGGTGAGAAGTCGAACTAACCGGATCACGGAGTTCAATCACGTTAACCTTCTCATTGGCTTCCCACGGGTACAGCCCCCTTATCTTAATGGACAACCAGTTGAATGGCGGTCGTGTTGTGTCGATTGACCGCATCGACTTCAAGTCCCCAACAAACTGAACAAGTTATTAGCTCGACTGATGCCGATTCTGTGACGGTCATGCAGCAGGTGCGAGCGTGGTGAGCAAGAGTTCCCGCACGGGCTTCGGGAGTTGTTCAAGACCCATGGTTTGACCGGCCTGTGGCAAAAGGGACTCGGCCCACAGCCA
>JBGSLF010000208.1:0-2417 GCA_041740855.1 Gemmata sp. | reverse complement strand
TTCCAACTGCGTCACCAGACTCGCTGCCGTCACGAACTTCACACGCTTGCCGAGCCGACAGATTGCCAGGCCCAACGCCGTTGCGATGTGGGTCTTCCCAGTTCCGGCATTCCCGATCAAGCAGCAGTTCGAGTGCTGCTCCACCCAGTCGCCGCGGGACAGCTCCAACACCTTCTGCTTCGACAGCGATGGGATCGCCGCGAAGTCGAACGTGTCGAAGTCCTTCGACACCGGGAAGCCTGCCGCGTGGATGCGGGCAGCCAGTGCGTTGGCGGATCGCGTGGTCACCTCGGCCTCGGTCAACCGCAGCAAGTAACCCTCGTAAGGTTCGTTCTTCGCGGCGGCTTCACGAGCCAACTTCTCCCACTCGGCCAGCATCGTCGGTAGCTTCAGTTGCTTCAGATTGACCTTCAACAACAACTGCGTGGTCTCGACACTCATCGGCATCTCCTTCGTTGATGGAACGGGATAACAAACGGTCGAACTGGGCGAGGTCGGGCGGCCGTACCGTCACGGCCGGTATGTTCCGTGACGGCGTGTCGTCGCCGAGTGACAGTGCGTTGCTACTCGGTTGGCTTCGAGCGGCCGCGATGACGATGTCGGCATCGAGGTTGTCGCACGGCAGACAACCCGTGATGACGGTTGCCACTTGCTCGATGGAGTGGTTCGCGAGCAACTGCAAGACACGGATGTAGTGGTTGGCCCCGGCTCGTGATCCGAGGCGAGTTTCAAGGGTTCGACGAAGCTCCGCGAACACGGCGGGAAGTTGCCAGTCGCGATACACGGGTGCGTGATCGAGAGCCGCTGGCTTACGTGCCAAAACCCCCAGGAAATGAAGCGGGTCGAGGATCTTCTGCCCACGCTCATAGTTCCGCAAGTGCGTGGCGATCATCGCTCCGTCGCCGACTACATCGACACGGTTGACGTACCCCTTCACGCTCACGGTGCGGAACGCCCACCGCCGTGGCACACTGTAGCTGTTGCAGTCGAAGCGAACGGTCTGGTACTTGTCCACCTTGCCCGGTTCGATCACGCACGCATCGAATCGGCGAGGCGGCACCGGTAACGCAGCCGCACGGTCCTGCTCGAACCGCACGCCCACTGACAACGCATTGTCACCACACGTTCTCTCGCGTGCGGCTCGGCACTGTTCATGGAGGTGAACATTCAACTCGTCGAAGTCCGCCACTCGTGGCACCGGCGTTGCCCATTGCCGCTGAAGATCCTGAACTCTCTTCTCGACTCGTGGCTTCTCGGTCGGCGAGACGGGCATGCAGAACCGAGGCGTGAACGTGTAGTGACTCGCCAACGCGGCGTATCGCGGGTGCATGGTGCGATCGCGGCCTCGGAGGATGAGCAGAGCCACTGTCTTGGGGTTGTCCCACCATAACTCTCGGGGCACGCAGTCGAAGAACGCGAACGCCTCTGTCAGTCCGTGGAGAATGGATTCGGTCCGCTCGGTCGGCAGAGCGAGAACGAAGGGGCAGTTCGAGTAACTCCAGGTGGTGACGAGTACGGGCACTCGTCGGCGACCTTCGGGGAAATCGATGGAGATGTGACCGAAGTCGGCCTCGACGCGGTGACCGGGCGGGTGATCGAGAGGGATGAAAGTTTCGCGGCGATCGAGTCGGTGTTGCTTGAGGTATCGCTGAATGAGATCGTAGCTGCCGGTGTAGCTCTTCTCCTTGACGAGGCGTCGGTAGATCTGGCTGGCGGTGTGCCGTTGCTTGGGTGGTGCGGTCCGATCTTCGACGATGATGTCATCGACGAACTGTCGGAATGCGGCGAAGATGGGTGCGGATCGCGGCTTGGCGAGTGTGTAAGGCTTGGGCTGTGGTTCAGCAAGAGCCTTGAGGACGGTCTTGGTCGAGTGCCCGAATTGTCGAGCAATCTGGCGGATGGTGAGACCGTTGCGTCGGGCTTCTCGAATCTGTGCGTACTTGTCCACCGTAAGCATCCTTCACCTCCCGCGGCGACCAATCGGCCGCTCGCGGAGGCTGTGCTACGGTGTCTTCCTTTTCGACGCTGAACTGTGTTCCTTTTCGACGCTGATTACCACTTGAACTCCCGCTTGGCGGCTTCGAGCAAATCTTCGCCCGGTTCGATCTCGCCCTTGGGTAATGTCCAGGCTCCGTCGTCCTTGTTCTTGAAAAACGGACCACCAGGGTGGGCAAGAAGCACCTGCAACTCGCCTTCGCAGATGCGAAACATCAGCAACCCAGCACTGACACGGGGCATGAAACTGCTCCAGCCATGAACTGCTCTGCTTCACTTCTTCTTAGCTCGACTGATGCCGATTTTGGTCGTCGGCCGAGTCGGGTTTGTGCGAAAACAAGGGGATTTCGCAACATTGCGATCTCCGGGCGGGAGGGTGGGGTGTCCAAAAAACTCCGCCACCCCAGCGGAATCGCTTGGAA
>JBGSLF010000207.1:0-3553 GCA_041740855.1 Gemmata sp. | reverse complement strand
AACTGCGGTGACACTCAAGCCGTCACCCGCGTCAACGCCTGCGCCCACACCCACACGGGCACCCGCTCTGGCACCCCCCGCCGCGTTCACACCCGCCCCCACTACGGCGGCACCTCTTGCGCCGCAATCAACGCCAAGCCGTGTCGATCCTAACGAACATGGCTTCGATGCGGAAACGAACTCCCGCTACGAAGAGATCAAGAAGGGTAATACATACATCACGCAGTTGCAGCACATGACGATTGCGCAACTGCAAAAGACCGCCAAGGACGAAGGCGTTCCGCGCGAAGAGTATGTCGGGCTAAAGAAGCAAGATCTGATCTTCCGCATTCTCAAAGAACGGGTGAAAGCCAATGGGCTGATGTTTGGCGAAGGCACACTGGAAGTGCTACCAGACGGCTTCGGCTTTCTTCGCAGCCCCGATTACAACTATCTCCCGTGTCCGGACGATATCTATATCTCGCCTTCGCAGATTCGCCGCTTTGGCCTTCGCACCGGTGCGGTCGTGGCGGGCCAAATCCGACCGCCCAAGGAAAACGAACGCTATTTCGCTCTCTTGCGAGTGGAGGCGATCAACTACTTTGAACCCGATCTACTCACGCAGAAGGTCGTCTTCGATGATCTCACCCCGTTGCACCCGAACGAACGCCTCCGGCTTGAAACCGACCCATCCGAACTCAATACGCGTGTGATCGATCTCATCACGCCGATTGGCAAAGGCCAACGCGGGTTGATCGTTGCACCGCCACGCACCGGCAAGACTGTGTTGCTTCAGTTAATGGCGAATGCGGTGATTAAGAACCACCCGGAAACTTATGTCATTGTGCTGCTGATCGACGAACGCCCCGAAGAAGTGACGGACATGAGCCGGACCGTAATCGGGCCGCGCGTCGAAGTGGTCAGCAGCACCTTCGACGAAGCGCCGGAACGGCACGTGCAAGTTAGCGAGATGGTGATCGAGAAAGCCAAGCGGTTGGTCGAATATGGCACCGATGTGGTGATCTTCCTGGATAGCATCACGCGGCTCGCACGCGCGTATAACACCGTTTCTCCTGGGTCTGGAAAACTGCTGTCTGGCGGCCTCGATGCCACGGCGCTTTACAAACCTAAACGATTCTTCGGAGCGGCCCGCAACATTGAAGAAGGCGGCAGCCTTACCATTCTCGCGACGGCTCTAGTTGATACCGGATCGAAGATGGATGAAGTGATCTTTGAAGAGTTCAAAGGCACCGGCAATATGGAGATTCATCTCGAACGCCGCATGGTGGATCGCCGCGTATATCCTGCTATCGATGTGAACCGCTCGGGAACGCGAAAAGAAGAATTGCTACGCACGGAAGAGGAACTCCGTTTGGTATACATCATGCACAAGATTCTCTCCGATATGAACCCGGTCGAGGCGATGGAGTTGTTACTCAAGCAACTTGCCAAGCACAAGACGAACGCCACGTTCCTTAGCAGCGTGACGCTTTCGTAAATCACGCCATGGCGAAGCCACGCACCACAGAGAAGTGCGTGGCGGTCGCGTCTTCGCACAGAACTTTCTGCGCGGAAAAAAGAGTTTGTGAAGGGCTTGCATCGGGAACAGGTGCGGGATAATATTCAGTGAGACGGAATCTCAATAACACCCGCCCCCTTGCACTTCATGGAACTTCCCACCCAAACCGAAGCTGCTGCCAGCGCTAGCGAAACCTGTGTGGGCGAATGCCGCAGTTGCCCTGCTGTTGGCAGTTGCCCCGATCGCGTGGTGTGCCGCTGCTTGAAAGTAACGGAAGAAACGGTCATTACCGCCATTACCACCCTCGGATTGCGGACCATTCATGAGGTTCGGTCCGTGACTGAGGCCGGTAATGGTTGTTGCTGTTGCCATCGCGAAATACACTCTTACTTAGCCGTTTACGCTTCGTCGTCGTCGTCCAGCATGTGCTCGGCCAAGTAGTGTTCCAGCCCGATGGTGGCAATCAAGTTCAATTGAGTTTCTAGCCAATCCACATGCTCCTCCGATTCGTGGAGGATTTCCAGTGCCAGTTTGTGCGTCCCGTTATCCTTCAGCTTGATGCTGAGATCGACCAGTTCGTTGTAAGCCTTTACACCGCCGCTTTCGAGTTTAAGATCGTTCTCGAACTGCTCCTTCACATTCACCCCAACGCGGATCACATCGTATCGTGCGATCTCGGGAACACCGTCGAGGAAGAGCACGCGTTCGATGATCTTGTCGGCGTGTTTCATTTCGCCGATCGATTCTTCGTAATGCTTCTTCGCAAGCTTCATGAAGCCCCAGTTCTTGCACATCTTCGCCTGGATAAAGTATTGGTTGATGGCGGTCAACTCGATGGTAAGGGCTTGGTTAAGCCCTTCGATAATCTCCGGATGTCCTTGCATGGCTTCTCTCCTGTTGTGTGATCACGTTGACATAGTGATAGTAAGATGTGGCCGCATCGCGTTAAGAAAAAATGCGGCGGAGTTCGCGCTGCCACGTGATTTCTAGATAAAAGGCACCACTTATCGTGTCGATTCGGCATTCTGGGGGAGTTGCCAGTCGATGGGTAGTTGCCCGTTTTTCTCGAGTGCCGCATTGATCTTCGAGAAGGGTTTGCTCCCGAAAAAGCCATTCGTTGCGGACAGCGGCGAAGGGTGTGCCGATGTGATAACGACATGACGCGATTCATCGATGAGTTTGAGTTTCTTCTTGGCGTACGCTCCCCAAAGGAGGAATACCACGGGTCGCGCGAGTTGGTTCACGGCTTGAATTGCGGCATCGGTAAACGTTTCCCAACCTTTGCCAGCATGGGAGTTTGGCGTGTCGGCTCGCACAGTGAGGCACGCATTGAGCATTAGCAGTCCTTGTTGTGCCCACGACGCCAGATAGCCATGCTTCACAGGTTGGATGCCAAGATCATCGCGAAGTTCCTGATAGATGTTGCGGAGTGAACCCGGCAAGCGCACACCGGGGCGAACCGAGAAGCTCAGGCCATGCGCGTGCCCCGCACCGGGGTATGGATCTTGGCCCAACAAAAACACCCGCACTTGATCGAGCGGTGTGTAGCGGAATGCGTTAAACACATCTTCTGCTGGCGGATAGACAGTGTGTGCGGCTCGTTCTGCGGTCACGAATTGCTGGAGTTGCTCCCAGTATGGCTTCCGCGTTTCCGGCGTGAGTGCCGCAAGCCAGGATGGATCTAAATCTGTCGGGAGTGGAAAAGTGGGGGGCGTTTCACTCGCACGAGATGCGGGCGGCTCGCCTTCGCCAAATAACGATGGCGTATCGGAAGGCTTCTTCTTACTCATCACGCTTCTCCTGCTCGATGTTCGATTCGAACACAGCACTTGCGGCCATACCCACTCTGATTTCTCACCCGAACACAACCGATGTTAACCCCATTGATCCCTGCAGCGTAGGTTGGTTCCTCCCGCTAAGTACAACTCCCCGTAAGTAGGGGAACAGTTTTTATGCGGCCATTGCCACGGGTTTTTCGCTTGTGGCGATCTCGCACTTGGCCATGATTTTGGTCACGGATTTTCGGGTCCAGTTGAACGGATGAGCGTGCTCGTT
>JBGSLF010000206.1:0-6801 GCA_041740855.1 Gemmata sp. | reverse complement strand
GTTCTTCGGGTGTGGGCGGGCGACCGAGTTCATCGGGAAGCGGGTTGGTCGCGCGACGCCCCTTGGCGAGCAGTGCGACCTTGTGCGCCGGCAGGCGGATCGTCTTGGCGGTGTTCACCAGTGCCCGCTTGATGCTCTGCTTGATCCAATAGCTGGCATAAGTGCTGAAGCGGGTGTTCATGTTGGGGTCGAACCCCTCAACCGCTCGCAGCAAGCCGAGATTCCCTTCCTCGATCAGATCCTGGAGGGCAAGTCCTTTGCCGGTATATCCGCGAGCGATATTCACCACGAGCCGCAAGTTCGCCCGCACCATTTGGTCGCGGGCCTCGGTACTTCCTTCGCCAATCTGTCGGGCCAGGAATTTCTCCTGGTCGGCGGTCAGGAGGGAAGTCTCGTTGATTTCCCGCAGGTAGGTCTCGAGCGGAGACTGAACCACATCGGGGCGGTAGCGTCGGAGTCGCGACATGTGAGCGGCCATCCTGTCAACAAGGGTTCCGGCGTTGGTCCGGGTCGGTCGGTATGTCGCCGCGGTCGGACCCGCCATCCGGTCCGGCCGATCGGGATCTCATGGGAGCAGAAGTGTCTGCCACCGGTTGAACCCGCAGAGACGTATCGACCGTTGAATCGATAACCTGGATCCAGGTAGTTGTGGAACGCGCAACCGAGGGGGTAATCGGGCCAGCGCTGGTTGTATATCACGCACAATCGGAACGCCGCGAATCCAAGAACCAAAATCGCGCGGAAACAATTGCGTGTGTTGTATCGGTGGAACCGGACGGGTAAGGTAGGTTCTGCGATGACATCGAACTTATATCCAGCGATAACCGATCTTCAACTTTTTTCCCTCAACGTCGCCTGATCTCCCCCAGAGTGCCCGTTGCAATCGGCATTCCTTGCCCAGATTCGAGCAGTATTCACCGCAAAAGTTCCAACAAAGCTGGAACAACATTTCAGGCCACAATCGGCCCCATTCACTCCGGCGCGAGTATAGTATACAAATAAACACTATCTCGCAAGGCAAACCTCGCCAGACTTTCGCGCACCGGAGAGGAACTCCGCCTCCACCTGATTCGCTACAGTCGCGCCATAACAAACAACCTGCCAGAATTATCGACACCACGACTTAGAACATTTTTTTCCGTGCGGAGTCCGATTTGTTCCAGAACCGCAATCATTTCACTGAGGAGATGAAATCCTCAACGAATCCGTAACAGGAGATCACAATGTTCCGATCACGGCTTAACCTGGATGAAATGGAAGCCCGCATCGCTCCGACCATCGCCATCGAGTACCACTTCGTGACTCCGAACCCTTCAGTTGTGGTGGTGGGAAAGACAGGAACGATCGCCTCCAAGCCTGTATCGGCGTTCGCGGATGTGAAGGTCGATCTTCCATCGGCTCCACTGGGGAACCTCGTGGGATGGCCGCCGATCAAAGTGAAGTGGTAAGCGAAGTGACGTGAACGAAGCGAGTTACACTCAGGTTGGTGGCGGCTATTCGTGTCGCAGTTCAGCCTGGGCTTTCTGTGCGGCGGCGCGAATTTTCTCTTCCCAGTCCGGATCGTCCGGATGGAACGGGAACGTGACGCCGCGAGAACTGTTGACGATAGCTCCGAGGCCACTGGGCAGATACGCCGCCTTCACGTCGTTCGCGGTGCCGCCCTGTGCGCCATAGCCCGGAACCAGGAACCACACGTTGGGCAATTCCGCCCGCAACTCGGCGAGTTCGCGCGGGTGTGTGGCTCCGACTACCGCACCGACATCGCCCAAGCCGCTTGCGCCGATCGTGGGTGCGTTCCACCTGGCGACTTCGGCCGCAACATGGCGATACAGTGGCTTGCCGTCGCACACGAGATTCTGGAACAACCCCGCACCGGGGTTGCTCGTTCGCACGAGCACAAACACGCCACGATCGGCTTCCTTCGCCGCGGTGAGAAACGGCTCGACCGCGTCGCGGCCCAGATACGGATTGATGGTGAGCGAATCGGCGTTCCAGACGGGAATGGTCCCGCGCGGGGTTTTCGCACCGCCGAAAGCGGCATCGGCATAGGCAGTCGCGGTGCTAGCGATATCGCCGCGCTTCGCATCGAGGATGGTGACGAACCCGAGTTCTCTGGCACGATCGAGTACGCGTGCCATGGCCCGCAAACCTTCAGCCCCGGCCAGTTCGAAGAACGCCGCTTGCGGTTTCACGACACCGGCAAACGGCGCGACAAGTTCCAGCACACGACAGCCGAATTCCTCGAATGCGTCGGCCATCCCGGCCAGGCCATTATCGATGTGGCGATCCGCGAGTTTGGCCGGCAGCGATTCCCACCGTGGATCGATGCCCACGCAGAGCGGCCCCTTGCGGCGAACCGCTTCGGCGAGGCGATCAGCGAATCGCAGCATGGCGTACGGACTCCGGTCACTCACTCGGGCTTACTTCTTCACGCTCACCCAAATCACTTCGCTCGCGTAGCCGAGCTTCACCACGAAGTTAATCGCCACGAAACCTTGCACGCACACGGGCACATCCTCACATTCGGCGGCATCCGGTGCGGCTTTCAAGATGATGTGGCCCGCCTTGCCGGTGCCAAGGAGCGTCTTGCTCTTGCCATCCACCATGGTGACGCCGGGCGGAAGCGGGCTAGCGTGAACCTGATTCAAGTGACGCAGCAACACATCGAGCGTCACGGCTTTGTCGTATTGCGGGCCGCGGATCACTTCCACATCAATCTTCACTTCCTCGCCCGGTTTAAGCACGATGCGGTTGGTACTCACTTTCACTTCCATGAGGTCGGAAGGTGTGGTGACGGCGATGGCTTGCATCGCGGCATCGAATCGCCCGCGGCCGCCGCCCGGCAAGTAAATCTCTTCCACCGGCACCGCCTGCCGCACAAGCGTAATGGGCTTATCGCCTTCGTCCTTCGCCTCCGCCGTGCCCAACACCTTGATGATCGCGGCATCCACATTGGCGTTCTCGGCCGCCGATACCACGAGCAAGCCTTGCGTCATGTTCGCGGGAATGGTGAGCGGGTTCACCGTGACGCCTGCGGGCAGCCCTTCAACTGTCACTTTCACTGGTCCGGTGAAGCCGTTGAGTCGCGTGACTTGCGCGAACCACGCCGCGCGGCTGCCTGGACCGATCGAAGCCTTTGAGGGATCGCACTTGATGGTGAAATCGGGGCGTGCGAAATCGCATTCCAGAAAGTAAACAAAGCCTTCGCCACCCTTGTTGTTCAGGTCGCGCACGCGAATGACATAATCGCCATCGGCCGGCGGCGTGAAGATCAGCGACGAATCTTTGCCGAACAGATCGTCGTTGGAAATCAGGATCTTGCCGGCGGGAGTCATCACATCGATCTGCGAATCGAGTTCGCTGCGTAACGCAGTGCCGAAGCGGCGGGCGAGCACTTCGAATCGGATCGGTTTCCCCTTGGTCGCGGTGAAGACGAAGTGATCCAGATCGCGGCGTTGCCCGATGCGGGCGTTGACGCCGCACGGCAGCACCACGCGAGTAGCCTCCTTCACGCTATCGTTCGGTTCTTTCTCTTCGAAGAGTGCCAGCGGCGTCACGATCACGGGCGCGGGGTTCGTCTCGCTCCCCTTGCTTCGCAGTGGAATGGTTGCGACGCCAAGTGCGTCTGGCGCGGTGATCGTCCAGTTCGCACCGAGTTTCGCAGCGCTGCCAACCGGAAGTGCAGCCGTGGTTTGGCCCGCGTTCACGCCCATCGGGAATGTGTGTGCGGCATATGGCTTATCGGTGATGGTAAGCGCATAGCTCCAGCGCGGGTCGCCGTCGTACTTCGCGTCACGCACGGCCACGCGATACTCGCCATCTTTGGGCACCGTGAACGTGAGCACTGGATCGGCGAAGAAGCCATCATCGCCAGCCGCCAGTTCCTTCCCGGTGCTGTCGTACACCGCGATGAGCGGATCGGCGTGCTTCTGCAAATCGTGGATCTTATCTTGAATGCGTGCACAGAAGACTTCGAACGAAATGATCTGCCCCGCCTTGGCCTTGAACGCGTAGTAATCGACATTCTCGGCGACTTCCACTCGCCCGCACACCACGCACGGGATCGCGACCGCTTGCGCCTTCTCCGGCGTGTTGATCCCCGCTTGTTCCTGCACCACTGGCGTATCGACAATCACGAGTTGGCCCAGCGAAGAGATACCGTGCCGCGTGGCGATGCGGAAATCGCGCACACCGGTTTGGGCATCAGCCGCCACCGTCACTTTCAACTGAATCTTGGGTGCGACCGGCACGGGGTTCTTCGGATCGGCCGCTGGCGCGGTCTTGGGTGGAATCGGTTCCGCCGTGATTCCCGCACCGTCGAACATCACCTTGTAAGCACCCGCCAGCGAACTGGTTTTACACTCGACTGTCACTTCCGTTGTGGTGCCGCGCTGCACAGCAACGGGGTTCACATGCGTGATCATGGGAAACGAAGTTTGGCCGTCCGCGATGGCGGGTGCGATGGCGGCAACAAGAGACGCGGCGAGAAGTGCGAACGCGCTGCGCATGGGTGAGGCTCCGGCGGGCTATCGCCCAGGGTGGGAAGTTCGACAGGTGGCAACTGGCAGGTCGATGCAAAGAGAGAAAGACCCGAAGGCCGTGCTGCCGTTGGTTCTCTCCCTTTCACAATCTACTCTGGCACACCAACGAATCAAATCACCTGCCCGACCGCGACATCAGTTTGCGGGACCGACACGCGAGGAGCAATCGGAAACCGCTAACATGGCCGCCGTGGCGAAGTGCATCACGCCGAGCGTTCAGCCCGCCCCGGAATCTTCGTTTTGATTCAACTCGGTTGGCCATGAGAGCGGTTCGGCGACTTGGCTGCACCACTCACTCGGCGTCGCTCAGCTCCCCCAACCCGGCCACATACTCGGTGAACGAGTTGGCGATCAGGGTGAGGTTGCCGGCCGACTCCACCGACCCGTCCCAGTCCTCGTCGGGCTCGTTCTCGTGGTCCCAGAAGTACACCCGGCCGCGGTGCTCGCCGACGACGCCGAGACAGATGGCGTTGCCAAACGGGTCGTCGTGAATCCAGATGAGCGAGCCGGGGATGCGCCCCGAGTAAGTCCGCCAGTGTCCAGGCAGGGAGAAGCACGACTCGGATCGGAACCCGCCAATGTGGTGGACTCCAGCCTCGACCTCTTGTCCCTCCGGGTTCCGGCCGCGATACCAGTATCGGCCGCCGACGTACCCACCGTTACAGTTGGCGAGGAAGGAGCGGTAGTCCTCCGGGAACGCGTGGCCGATGTCTGCCTCGAACTGGGCGAGTTTGTCAACCGGGGCCGGCGGCGACTTGTCCTTCACTTGGGCGATGAACTCGTCGATCGTCATGCGCCCCTCCGCCGCCGAACAGGGGTTTATTGTGCCAGGCTTCGCACAATAAAATCGGTACAGGTGTCCACCATGGAAACCCTTCTGGACCAACAACACGTTGCTGGCATTCGACCTCCGCAACTGGCCCGCGCCGACTGATCATGCAATAACATGATAATGGGCTTGTGCGAGGCTCACTCCATATCCAGCGGGCTCCTCACGTCGCGGCCGCCTTCGTCAGAACGTGTGTTCAGACCACCCCGCAATCTTCGTTTTGATTCAACTCGGTTGGCCATCAGAGCGGTTCGGCCTCAGCCCAGGCGATCGTTCGACCGACTCGATGCACCTGCCGCTCCAACCCACCCGGGCAGGTACCATTACACACGCCCCTGCCAGATCGCCGGGTCATCCCGCCCGTGTCGGACGGCGATCACGACCACCTGCCCTGCGTCTGCACGGTAGTACACTACGAACGGGAACCGCCACGTGGGGCACGCCCGGATGCCCGCAGCCACCTCCCCGTACAGCAAGGGGCTTGCATCGACCCCGGCGACTGCCCGCGCGAGCGCGTCGAGGAACTGATCGCCCAACCCCGCCAACCGGGCCTCGTACCCGACGCGGGCCTCGGTGATGTCGTCTGCGGCTTCCGGCAGGTAGATCACCGGGGGCATCAGCGCACCTGCTGGGCCTGGGCGACCACTTGTTCCCAGGTCAGGGCGCGGGTGGGGTCGGCGGCATACGCCGCGAGTCGGCGGTGGAGTTCGGCCAACAACTCCGGATTCGGGGACGGCTGCCACCCGGCATCGGTGATCTGGTCCCACAACCGGAACACCAACTCCAATTGGTCCGCCACTGGCCACGAACGGATCGCATCGAGGGTCGTCGTCGTATCCACGCAGGCCTCCGGAACGGGCAACACTGATCCTAACATACCCGAGAGGCCATTCCAGGGAAAGCAGACATCGCGTTCTGCTCGCTGGTCTTCGTCGAACGGTTAAGTTCAGCGGCCGCCGACTTGTTGGCGACGGGCCGGATCTGTCGCCGAGTCAATTCGGGTTGCCGGTCAAGCCGGTCATCCGCAAGGAGGGAAATCTGTGGTGAATGAGTGTGAGGAGACTGGGCTTCGAAGTGCATCACGCCGAGTGTTCAGTCCGCCCCGCAATCTTCGTTATGAATCAACTCGGTTGGTTCTGAGAGCGGTTAGGCGTATGCGCTACCAGCCCCAGGTGGGTGGATGGGCCTCGTCGAACCACACCTCGTACCAGCTCTCCTGCGGCTCGTACTGCACGACCCAGGTACCCGGCCCCACATCCAGCCCGCGCAGCTCTCGGCGGAGCGTGCGGACGGCGGCCTCCAACCTGGACACGCCGACGTACACCTTGCACCAGATGTCGGAGTACTGCGCCTCGGCGAACGTCTCCGACCCGGTGACCCGGCCGCAACCTGCGGCGCGAAGGGCTGCGTCGAGCCGGACGGCAGCCCGCT
>JBGSLF010000205.1:0-45581 GCA_041740855.1 Gemmata sp. | reverse complement strand
GGTGGCTGTGGGCCGAGTCCCTTTTGCCACAGGCCGGTCAAACCATGGGTCTTGAACAACTCCCGGAGCCCGTGCGGGAACTCTTGCTCACCACGCTCGCACCTGCTGCATGACCGTCACAGAATCGGCATCAGTCGAGATGATGGGTTGAAGAAGAACGATGGTTCGCAAAACGATTGCGGGGCAGGCTGGCCGCGTTGGCACAACCCACCCCACAGTAATAAGCGTTCTTGCTCTTCTCACTTCACGATCAGCTGTTGGCGTTATACCCGATCAAGTCCCAGCCCTTGCGGTAGGTGCGGCGGATGAACGGACCTGCTTCTGGGATAGAAGCGACGCCCTTTTCGCCATCCCACTTGAACGGCTTGCCCGTGCGAATGGCGACGTTGCCCAGTAGGAACGCGGCTGTCAGAAGGCCAGCGTAGTCGAAGTTCGAGAGGGCCATTTCCGGCTTTCCGGCTTTGATTGCCTCGAACCACTCTTTCTTCTGTCCACCGTCGCCGCCATTGTTGGTGGGAAGTGTTTCGAGCTTCCCGCCATTGTTGGCGACCGCACCGGTGCTGAAGAAGACTTCGGCTCCGTAATCATCCGGCGAGTACGCGATGCCTTTGCTGCCAACCACGATCGATCCGCTGTTCACGAGCGCTTTCTTCCGCTTCTCGTTGGTGTCCAGGGCAATGGCCTTTTCGACCAGCGCGTCGGGCGGGGCCAACTTCTTGCCGTCCTTCTTCCCTTCGTACCAGTTCAGCGTAACCGGTGGAAGTTTGCCGCGAGCCGGGAACTCCAGGATGACGTTCGCAAAGCTCGGAGCGGTGAGAAGGTTCACATCGCCGGCTTCAGCGGAAACGCTCGTGGGGTGTGCAAGGCGCAGCGCCATGAATGCCATGTTCGCGGTGTGGCAAGCCATGTCGCCGATCGCACCGGTGCCGAAGTTCCAGAAGCCACGCCAGGCGAACGGGTGAATGCCAGGTGCGTACGCCATTTCTGGCGCTGGCCCGATGAACTCATCCCAGTGCACGGTTGCGGGCACATCGGCTGGTTTGGGCGGGTTCTTCTCGGACACTGCCGGCGCTTGCGGCCAGATGGGCCGGTTCGTCCACACGTGAACTTCCTTCACCTCGCCCAGTTCACCAGCGCGAATCAGTTCCACCGCACGGCGTAGACCGGTCGCCGCGGTGCCCTGATTCCCCATCTGCGTGCAGACCTTGTTCTTCTTGGCCTCTTCGCGAAGCAGCAGCGCCTCGGCCACATCGTGCGTGAGTGGCTTCTGGCAGTAGACGTGCTTGCCGGCTCGCATCGCCAGCACGCTTGGCAGTGCGTGGGTGTGGTCCGGCGTGGACACGGTGAACGCATCGATGTTCTTCAGCAGGCTGCTATCGTCGAAGATCTTGCGATAGTCGGCGAAGGCTTTGGCCTCGGGCCACTTCTTGACCTTGTCGCCCAGTTTCTTGTCGTCGATGTCGCACAGCGCGACGACTTGCATCAGGCCGCCCGCCTGATCGATGTCGCCGGAACCTTTGCCGCCCACGCCGATGCCCGCAACGCGGAGTCGCTCGTTCGACTGGAACACGCGGGCTTGCGAGAACGCGGGTGCAAGATGAAGGTAGCCAAGCGATGCAGCCGATGCCGCGAGCATCTGCCGCCGGGAAATCCGACGTGCCATGAGAGAGGTTCTCCGTTCGGTGAAAAGGGCGAATTCAAATGGGTTTCAAGTGAGTGTAAACCCCGCCGTGCCACGGGGCAATGAGTAACAATGCGGAAACAGCCGCATCGCACACAAGCCCGTCAAGCTGGAGGAGCAGGCATGCGGATTCATTCATTCACTACCGGCACCCCCCTCCGTGAAACAATATCCCAAAGTGAAACCATCAGATGGTGGCGAATATTTCGCGCCTATGGCGAATCGCTCGGTGCAAGCACAATAGCGGGCATCACGAGAATTGGCATATTGCGGCGTCAGTAGTACTGGAGCCACAAGAGAGCTGATACCAATGGAACGGCCCGGACTCGTGGTGTAACCATGAGTCCGGGCCAATTGCGTGTCGCAAGATCAGCTATGAGACTTACCCTTGCGGGCCTTTCCCGGTCGAGCGGATCAGGTCGCGGAGTTGTTCAAGCCCCTTGGAGAGTTGCTTGTCCTTTTCCGCGTTGACCACTGCGGCGGGTTTGCCCGGTGGTGGGATCACGAGCAGATCCTGGGCATACTCATACCAGTTGTTTAACTCTTCTGGCGTCAGTTTCACCTCGAAGCCGGTATCGGGCTTCACGCCCCAATCCTTGATGCTCGTATCCTGTTCCGTGGCGAGCTTATCGATGTTGCGGCCGCTGGGCGGGTAATAGCGGGCGAATGTGTACTTCACCACGCCGCCGGTTGCGTCCACATCCATCACGTTCTGCACGCTCCCCTTGCCATAGCTCCGTTCGCCCACAATCGTGGCCCGACCGTGATCTTGCAAGCAAGCCGCGACGATTTCGCTGGCACTGGCGCTGTTCCCGTTTACTAGCACCACAATCTCGAAGCTCTTGTCGCCGGCCAGTTCGGCTTTGTAATCTCGCGTGGCTCCGGCTCGTGGCGTCTTAACGCTCACGATCTTGTCGCCACGATCGATGAACATTTCGCACATGTGCCAGGCGCTCGAAAGATAGCCGCCGGGGTTATCGCGCAGGTCGAGGATCAAACCGTTAAGCCCGGTCTTCTTCAATTCTGCGACGGCCTTCTTCAGATCGGTCACGGAGCCGAATTCTTCACGCCCATCTTGATCGAGATCGATCGAGATGAACTGCGTAACGTGGATGTAGCCGATCTTGTACTTCTCATCGAGGTAGTACAGCCAATCCGCCTTCTCATCTCGCTTCACGCCGTGAACGGTCTCAACCATCACGAAGTTGCGGAACAGCTTGAACTTCATGGGTTCCGCGACGCCTTCGCGTTGAACCATCAGCGTAACGGGGCTATTCGGTTTGCCCAAGATCAGGCTCACGGCGTCGTCGGTCTTCATCCCCTTGGTAGAGAACACTCGCTGCGCATCGGGTGCGAGCGGTTCACCGGTTTTGTCCACTTCCAGGCGAATTTCGGTGATGAGGTCGCCAGCTTGAATGCCCGCTTTGTGCGCCGGGCCGCCCTTGATGGGGCTGGCCACCAGCAGCCCATCGCGCACCGCGTCGCGGCGAATCTGAATCCCGACGCCGGGGAAGCGGCCGCGAAGCTGGCTATCCATCTTCAACACGCCTGCCTTGTCGGTGTACATCGTGTAGCGATCGTTCAAGCTGGCACATGCCATGCTCAGCGAAAGATCCACGGCCTTGTCGCCGTCCAGGTCTTCACGCTTGCCAAGCCGCAGGCGGGCTTCGGAAAGGAGCTCCGCCTGCCGTTCGCGGGTCAGTTCCTTGGCGTTCTTCAGTGCGTCCTCGATGTCCGCGGGAAGCGTTTCTTCAGCGCGAGTGAAGATGCCCTTGATGGCCGCCGCGGTTAGTTCGCCGGTGGTGACCGGTTTGATGTATTCGCGTGCCATCTGGCGAATCCACTCGTTCACCTTATCCGCGAACTGGGTGGCATCCTCAGCAGGGAGCTTCAAACCTTCCTTCAACGTCTTGCGAATGGCGAGAACTTCGTCGGGCTTGCTTACGCCGTCGGCCAGGTTCTGGTACGCCTTGCGGAGATCCTGCGTCCACTTCAATTTCGGCATGCGAACCAGAAGCGTGGATGCTTCTTTGCCGTCGGCTTCGGTTAGTTTTCCTTCTTTAACGAGTGCCTCGATGGCTTTGATGCGCTTCGTTACCTTTTCCGTCTCGTTGGCGTTGCGGCTAATCCAGAACCGGCTCACGCTTTCGCCAATCACGTATGGGAACAGTTCTTTCTCTTTGTCTGTCTTGCCCACTTCACGGGCGGCGTTGGGGATTTCCTTTTCGATGAACTTCGCCAGTTCGTTGATGGAAACCAGTCCGTCCGATTCGTAGCCAATGACATATGGCTTCTCGTCGGCCTTGCCGGAAAGACCTTCGGCCAGAACCGAGTAGAGCAAGCCGTGGTCGCCCTTGGTGAGCGGTTCGCGGAACGGCAGGTTGCCGAACACAATCACGCGATCCGAGGGGAGCGTGCTTTCTTCGCCTTCGTCGTCGCCGAAGATGAGTTTCACGAGCGGGCCAACGGCGGGTTCAAGCACCTTTTCGGTGCCGGCGTCGAATCCCTTGTATGCCACGTCCATGACGAACAGAATCTTTTGCCCGCTCAGTTTCTTGAACACCGGCTCCAAGTCGGCCATGGTGAGTGAGGTCTTGGCCCGATCCTTGAACACCGATTCGGGCGTGAAGAAGCACGGCTTATCGGCAACGGAAGAACCGCGGCCGAACATCGCGAGGATGATAAGGTCGCCTTTGCCCGTGGCCTCGATGGCTCCTTCGATGGCTTTGACGATGGCATCGCGCGAAGCATCGGTGGAAGTCAGAAGCTTGGCACGATCGGCGGGAATGCCAAGCACTTTCTCATCGGTAAGCAACTTATAAAGTGCTTTGGCGTCGGTGTCGGCGGTTGGGCGGGCATGGATCGCCTTATCGGTGAAGTTGCCGACCCCAATCGATACGAGAAACGGCTTGCCGGGGCCGCCGGATTGATCTGTTGCGTCGGCCGCGCGTGCGGTCGAACCAAACGCGGTGGCCAGCACGGCCACCAGTCCGAGTAACCACTTACGAGAGTTCATCTTTTCAACCCCTCTCCATGCCAGGCGTGGCAAAAGCCAACCGGTTTATTGTGCGGTGCGGAGACTTACCCCGTCAACCGCATTTGCCCAGTCGTTACGACTGTTACATACGGTGGACGAGTGTTGCGGAAGATCATCGTTGAGACAACAGCAGCGTTGTCTGGGTTGAATCGTGCGGTGGGAACCGCGTGAACTGGCTTGTTTGTTTGAGCCAGCGTGTTCTGCCCGCACGACCTGGCGATTGTGGCCGCCCAGGTTATGGACGATCGCCCTACCACAATCTTACGCATTAGCCCCGTTTCGGGTTCGGGTAATGTTCTTGCATCGCTTGCTTCATTTCTCGCACGGCCCGTTCCATGCCGACCAGAACCGCACGCGACACGATGCTATGGCCGATATTCAACTCTTCCATTCCCAGAATGCGGACGATGGGCTGCACGTTGTAATAGTTTAGGCCGTGCCCGGCGTGGACATTCAACCCCAGCGTAATGGCGTGCGCGGTCGCGGTTCGTAACTTGCCCAATTCTCGCTCGATCGCCGCCGCCCCGATGGCCTCTGAATAGCTCGCCGTCTGGAACTCAATCGCATTGGCCCCGAACGCCTTGCTGGCTTCAACCTGGGCCGCGTCTGGATCGATGAACAGCGAAACATGAATGCCAGCGGCCACGAGTTGTTCAATGGCAGGGCGAACGCTCGCCTCGTTGGCAACCACATCCAGCCCGCCTTCGGTCGTCAATTCTTCGCGTTTCTCGGGAACGAGCGTTGCTTCGTCTGGTTTCACTTTTCGCGCGATCGCAACCATCTCTGCAGTGGCGGCCATTTCCAGGTTCATGCGTGTGGTCAGCACTTCACGCAGAACGAATACGTCGCGGTCCTGGATGTGGCGACGATCTTCACGCAGATGAACGGTGATGCCATCCGCCCCGCCCAGAGTGGCCAGGAGTGCCGCCGCGATGGGGTCCGGTTCTTTGGCACGCCTCGCCTGTCGCACGGTGGCCACATGATCAACGTTCACGCCGAGCCGAATCATGGTGATGGTTCAGTGTTAAGTGAGTGGGTGGGAGTCGCAAAGCTTTAACCGCAATCGCGCGAACGCCAACACAGTGTGGGCACGCACGCTAGCGCCCATAGCGGGCCAGATATTCGAGCACTTCGCGATAGCGAGCGGTTTCGCGAGTCAGAATCTTGTAAGTGAGCACACCCAGAATCGCGACGATCAGGCGTTCGAGAACCAGGCTAACTAACGGGATGCTGACCCAGGAAAAGAGGAAGTAGTTTGCCACCACGAGAATGGCGATAAGTGGCAATGCGATCTGCGTGAGCCGGCTGACGCGGTATCGCGAATCCAAATACATGGTCATGATCAGGCGGATTTCGGCCCAGAGTTGCGTGAAGAACCAACGCCGGCCAGCGGGATCGGAGGGCGGTTCCGGTGGCCGCAAGACGGCTCCGCTTGGCGGCGGCGGAATCGCGTTGCCGTCGTTATCCAGTACCAGAACGCGCCCGCCCGCACCGCCCGCACCGTTGACGGCGTTCAAGGGGATCAGCGCGGTCATTTTGGCCATCACTCGTTCCGCCAGAGTCTCTTCGTCGGTCGAAGATGGAATCGGCCGTTCCGCCAGAGCTGCTTCGAGCTTGCGGATACGATCTTCCAGTTCGACCTCGCGGGGCGAATGCGACGGGGAGAGTGCTTCTTCGATCGGCTCGGGCATACCCGCTCCTTGGGGTCGTGTTCCCAAGCACACGTTATACCGAGAAATGGCAGTTGCATAGGTCACTCACGCGACTTCGCCCGTGGCGGAAATGCCTTCGCGTTCGTTCAGATGGCTCGACTGCGACGGCGAGAAAAGGCTTGGGTCGATCTGATAGAATAATGGGTACCACAAAACCTATGGGAGGACAGCCGATGACCCGCGACCCGCACGACATCGTTAAAGTGGCGAGTGGAGAGATTGTGCAAATCCAGCTTTACCAACAAGTGGTGAGTGAAGCCGGGATCGAAAGCAAGGTAGTGGGGCTGGCACTGGAAGCTAGCTTCGGTTCCGCGTTATCGAATTCGATCGAACTTTGGGTTCACCAGATGGACGCGGAAAAGGCGATCGCCGCGATTCGGCTTTACGAAGACGAGCGAGTGCAAAAAGAAGAGCACCACAAGCACCCGCACCCCAAGAACGATGCGAAGCCGGGGCAAGTGACTCACGGGAAGGAACCGCATGTGAAGCAGGACCCACTCGGAGAGTGACAGTCTTTTACCGAACCCCGGGCATGTTCCCGGGGTTCCGTGGCAAAGCATTAAGAAGTATTACTTCAGGGCATCTTTCAGTGACTTCACCGCACGAAGCTTGACTTGGTTGTATGCGGGCTTCGATTTGGTCACGTACTCGGCACCGGTCAGGCGGTTAATCTTCTTCTCGCCACCTTTCACGGCGACCTTGCGTGTGACCGTGACGCGGCACAGACCAGGGAACACGAACTTGCCCGAGCCTTTGGCCGAAACTTCCTTCTTGATCACTTCGATGATTTCGTCCAGAACCGCGTCCACTTGCTTCTTGGAAATCTCGGCCTTGTCTGCGAGATGCGTGACGAGCTGCGACTTCGTCATGGGTTTCTTGGGCGTGGCTTTCTTGTCCGCCGAGGAGGCCTTGGCCATGTGTGGAACTCCGAATACAGGTGAGAGTGACTTGAAACTGCCTGAAAACTAAGACGTTTCGCAGGGTGTTGTCAACTACACAACGCCATTTCCCTTGAAATATCCAGTTTTTTTCCGTATTCGACGCCACGACAAGCGATTTCCCGCTTGTTTAGTGGCATTTTTGCCGTCATAGCCGGCATACTCCATGTCACTCGCATTTTCATCGCCGCGTTCGTAATCTGCCTTTTCGCCAGGATCGTTGCCAGCCTCGATGTTGGCGTTTATTTCTTCTTCGGATTGCCTTCCACAATGATGGTGACGGGTGTTGCGGGGAAGTTGGGCGTGAGCCGGCCCGGTGCGTTTCCGCCCTTGGGTGGCGGCGTCGCCTTTCGCCCCGCGAGCACCAATGTGTACGTTCCGGGCGGCGTGTTTGGCTGCACATCCACACTCACCTTCGCCTCCGATTTATCCGCCGCGATCGTTGCAATCGGCGGCACGGGGTTGTTTCCCTGTTGACGCGGGCCGAAGTTGGGAACCGCCGAGATCACCTGAATGCCGTCCTTGAAGTCTTTGCCGCGTGTTGCCTTCAGGTTCAGTTCGATCTTCCCACCCGCTTTGGTCTTCACTTCTTTCTCGGCGATGGTCAGCGTGAACGGAGCCTCGCCGCGAACCGCCAACGCTAGCCCTTCGCCACGATCCATGCGGGTGAGCATCGGCACGTTTGGCGGCGGCTGATTAAGCTGCGTTCCCGGTATCGCCCATGTAACTGTGAACGGCCGCGCGGTTCGTTTCAGGTTCCCCGCAGTGGCGGTAATGGTGACGAACCCTTCCCAGTCTTTCGCGGTGTCGGCGCACGTTAGAACCAGCGATCCGCGTGTTTGCCCGGCCCCGATCGCTTGCGGCGGGCATGTGACACCCGCGGGCAGGTTCGCCGCCGTCAGCTCGATCGCGTCGTTGAACCCGTCGAAGCGGAACACGAACACCGATAACAGCAGCGACCCGCCCTTGGGCAGCGTGCTTGCGTCCGGCAGGTGCGGCGTATCGGGCATGATCGCGATGCGGAAATCGGGGTTCTCCTTCGCGATTCGCAAGACATACTGATCGCGCATGCCAAACTGAATGCTCGCTTCGCGGCTCGCCACCAACACGCGATACGTGCCATCGGCGGGCACCGCGAAACGATAGCGTGCGGGATCGTCCGACTTGGTGTAGAACTGATTCGGGCTAAGTGTATCTGGGCCGTCGTCCACTTCAGAGATGACCTTTCCTTTGTCATCGGTCAGGAGTAAGTAGCCGTCGAACTGCGAGCCGATGCGTTCGGCGAACAGTTCCAGCGTCCATACGTCGCCTTTCTTCGCCTCGAAGCTGTACCAATCGCGATCGTTCTTCTTCTCCACTCGCCCCGCCACATCGCAAGGAATGGTCACGGCCTGAGCCTTCGTCGCGGTGTCGTTATCTTCGTTATCGAGCACAACCGGCCCGCGCGAAACCAGCAGCGGGTTCCCTTCCGGATTCCGGAACCAGTCCACGCCATCAATCATCCCCGCAGAAGGTGGAATCACTCGTTGGGTCAGGAACTTATCCGTCTGGTCGCCCGTCGCTGGCGTGCCGGTCGGCGTGGTGTTGCCCGTGAGGTTGCGACCGGTGCTCTTCCATTGCGTCTGTCCCTTGGGAAGGGAACTTGTGGGCGGAAACACCGCATCGATCCACGGATTGGTGGACACCGTGAGGCGATAGAAATGATCGGTGCCGCCGGTGGTGTAAGCGAATTGCGCCGTCCGCACCAGATATTCGCCATCGGCCGGGGCTTTGAAATCGAGCACCGCATCGCCACCGCGATAGCCACGCCCCACCGCCAGCGGTTTCCCATCGAGCGTGCTAACCATGATGTCCGCCGACAGCCTGCTATCGATGCTTGTCGTGAGGCAATACACCACGATGCTCTGCCCGGCCTTGGCGGGGAAGATCACGTAATCCACATCGGTCGGGGCCGTGATGATGCCGTTCACCGTGCTGTTCAAAGCGATCTTCTGTGCCTGGCCCACATCGTTATTCGGTTCGGTTTCGTTCGCCTCGATGTAATTGCTAACCACGAACGCCCGCGGATTCGATAGGCCCGCCTTGCTCACGACACGCAGATCGTGAACGCCTGCGGGGGCATCCTTGGGTACCGTCACTTTGAACTTTACGCTCGCGGCCGGTTGCCCTTTCATGCCCGGTTGCTTCGCCTTGGGATCGAGCTTCGTGCCGGCTCCCGCCGATTCGGCTTTGAACCCCTTCTGGCTGAAAAGCAGTTGCTCTTCGCCATCGAATCCGACACCAGCAAGGGTAACTTCCACCGTTTCCCCTGCTTTCCCGCCAGGCGGAAACACCGTGAGAAGTTGTGGCCCGCTTTGTGCGGAGGCCAACCCGGTTCCGAAAATCAAGGCGAGTGCGGTCGCGAGAGGACGTGAGATCATGGAAGGCTCCTGGCGTGATGAGTGAAGGGTAACCCGGCGAGCAGAGAGTAACAAGAGCCGTGCTGGCGGAGTGTGAGATTATAGATTTTGGCATCTTGGCGAACCGTCGTGTGTAAACACGCTGGTTTCGTTTATCTTGGCGAGCCGTCGTGTGTGAACACGCGCGTTCCTATCTTGGCGAGCCGAGGCACGTCAGTGCCCAGGTCTTTGAAAGGCGAACCGATGAGTGTGAACACGCGGGTTGCTGTAACAACTTGCGTCATAACTGACGCGATACGCAAGGAACCCCGGCTTGTGCCGGGGTTCCTGTGTCTGACGATGCTCAACTCGTGGCTCACGCGGTCGCGGTCGCCTTACGTCGGCGGTAGCGCAACAGGCTTGCCATCGTGATCCCGCCGAACACCGCCAGCGTGGCGGGTTCGGGAACGGCAGAGGTGCTCGCCAGGTTGAATTGAAAGTCTTGGATCGCGAAGAAATTCCCATCCAATTCGATCCGACCGATCCGGGTCCCATTGGTGCCTTGAACGCCGAAGAACGAGAATCTGTCCGAGAGGCCCGCGAACGTGCCGACAAGGATGTTGTTCTGGTCATAGACACGAATTTGTTCGGTGGTACCAAACTCAACTGGTCCGAAGCCGACGATGCCAGCCGATTGCCCGTTTACGAGGAAGTCGATTACCAAAGTCCCGATGAACCCGCTGACCGGACCGATTTCGGAGAAGATGGTGGGACCGGTCGCGTTTACGAGCGGACTGTTGCTCCCGCCGAACCCGATGGAAGAGACCGCACTCGAGAAGGTCACAATGTTCGAGAAGGCGGTACCAGAGATCGGTCCGTCCGGGGCGGGATTGCCGAACTTATCAACCTGAAAGCTCAGGAACTCCGTCGGGACTCCAATCGCGGCAAGGAACGTGGGCGTGTTGGAAGCCGAGTTGGCCACGAAGCCAGTGTCAGTCGCGTCGGTGTAGGTGATCAACCCCGCAGAACTCACTTGAGATAGTAGAGTGGTTGCGACGAGGGCGAGGGCGAACCGAAACATGGTGTATTCTCCTCTTGTACTAGCCGTCGCGCGGTGGAACGGCCTGGCTCTAGACCGGTGTCCGCTACGGTAGTTTGACGACTGATAGGCGATGGCCAACGGAGTGGGTCCGCCTAGCCGGAACTCACGCACACATGTGCGATGAGGAAGGCTATTTTCATCGCGCGTCGGATTTCTCGTCAAGCAAAATATCCTGTTAGAGCACTTTTCGCGCCTGTCATGAATTCAGTGTCAAGCGATGGGCGTGCCGTGGCTATTGGCGTGCCTATGATGAAAGGAACACGGCCTGCGATGGGTCACCCTTATTCTTCCGCCAACCACGCACGACATCCGAATGGAACCGACTGATACCCCGTCTGTCGATCAACTGGAGACGTTCCCGAACCCGCGACCGGGACGAGATTTCTCCGTCGAGATCATCTGCCCCGAGTTCACCAGCGTGTGCCCGAAGACCGGCCAGCCCGACTTCGGCACCATCACTTTCATTTACACGCCAGGCGAAACCTGCGTGGAACTGAAATCGCTGAAGCTCTATCTGCAACGCTTCCGCAACCAGGGCATCTTCTATGAGCAGGTAACCAACCGGTTGCTGGACGACTTCGTTGCCGTCGCGCAACCGGTGCGGTGCAAGGTGGTGTCAACGTGGACGCCGCGTGGCGGCATCTCGACGATCGTGACCTGCACCTACGAAGCCGGGAAGTAACGGCATTCGTTATCTTGCGGCGGCATCTTTCTGCCCTGCATCGGCTCGCACCATACGTTCGTTGAGGAGAGTTGAACGTGAACCCCGAAGCGTGGCTCTCCGACCGGACGAAGGCGGTGCAAGCGTCCAGCATCCGCAAGATCTTTGAGTTGGGTAAGTCGCTCAAGAACCCAATCAATCTCAGCATTGGGCAACCGCACTTCGATGTGCCCGATGCGATTAAGTCTGCAGCCAAGGTCGCGATCGACGCGGGGCACAACGGCTACACGATCACGCAAGGGATTCCCGAACTCCGTGAGAAGTTGCTCGCCGATGTGAAGGCCCGCTTCCCCGGCCAGGATCGCGATGTGCTCGTGACGAGTGGCACCAGCGGCGGGCTGCTGCTTGCGATGCTCGCCACGGTGAACCCCGGCGATGAAGTGATTACGCCCGATCCGTACTTCGTCTCGTATCCGCATCTGGCCACGCTGGCGGGTGGGCGGTTGGTCACCGTCGATTCCTATCCCGATTTCCGCATAGCCGCGGACAAGATCCAGGCGGCCATCACGCCCCGCACCAAGGCCATTCTGATCTCGACACCTTCCAACCCCACGGGGGCAGTCGCGGAGCAAGACGCTCAGAAAGCGTTGGTCGAAATTGCTCGCCAACGCGGACTTTTGATGATCAGCGATGAAATCTATCGTGCGTTCCATTACGACCACGCGGCCGTTAGCCCCGCGGCGCTGGACGAGAACGTGGTGGTGATTGAAGGGTTCGGGAAAACCTACGGCATGACCGGTTGGCGGCTCGGATGGGCACACGGCCCGCGGCAACTGATCCAAGAGATGGCCAAACTGCAGCAGTTCACCTTTGTGTGTGCGCCAAGCGTGGTGCAATGGGCCGGGGTGGCGGCGATGGAGTTCGATGTGTCGGGTATTGTGGCCGATTACAAACGCAAGCGCGATTTACTCGCCGAAGGATTACGCGAACACTACGAGTTCGAGTTGCCGGGCGGGGCGTTCTATCTATTCCCCAAGTCGCCACGCGGAACCGGCACGGAGTTCGTGACCGAGGCGATTGGGCGGAACATGCTCATGGTTCCCGGCAGTGCATTCAGCAAGCAAGATACGCACTTCCGCATTTCGTATGCCGCGTCGGATGAGACGTTAGTGCGTGGAATTGAAGTGCTGCGGGCGATGGCTCGCGGCGTGTGACACGCAAAGCTCAGATGGCTATTCGTCTTCTTCGGCGCTGAGATCACGCATCTTCTGGATGAGATCCTTCATATTCACCGGGAAAACCATGACCGCGCCGCGCTCATGGCGAATGGCACTGCTGGCCCATTCGGCTTGCTTTTCGGAAAGAAGTAGAATCGCGGCGACGTGCAACTTGGCCTTATCGGATTCTTTGAGAATGCGGTTGAAAGCATCGACGCCATCTTTGCCCACAGAGCCGGCGTCCACGATGAGGGCATGGAACGGCTGCTGTTGGTATCGCTGGATCGCCTGGGCGGGGTCGTTCGAGATCAGCACACGCTCGTAGCCCTTCGCCTTGAACTTATCGCGGAACGCTTCCTTCAATTTCTCGTTGGTTTCGACGGCGAATAACGTCTTGGGGCCGCTTGGCACATAGTTGTGCGTTTGCTGAAGCGGCACGCCCTTCATATCGCTTCTGCAGTGCTGGATCGCCTCTGCGAGTTCGCCGGGCGTCTGGAAGCGGCGAGTCGGATCGTAGGCCACCATCTTCTCGAGTAGCGGGATGATCCGCGGCGGCACGCCCAATCCCGGGGCGTTCTTGCGCAGGTTATCTTCGACCTCTTGATAACGGCGGGCTTGCATGCGGGCGTTGCGATCGCGTGTGACGGTCATCAGCGAGGCGCCCGTGATGCACTCGTAAAGAACCGAACCGAGGAAGTAAATATCGCTTCGCACATCGCCCGGCTTCTGATGCGTCGCCTTCTCCAGGCCGGCGTAATCGACCGTGCGATCGACCGCCACATCTTCATCCTGGTCGTCTTGTCGTTGCAGGTGGACCGATGAGCCGGTGCTAATCTCGGCCAACCCGAAATCCACCAGTTTGGCTTGGCCGTCGGCCGCGGCGATCAGAATGTTCGTGGGCTTGATGTCGCGGTGCGTGAGGCCGCGGGCATTGGCATAAGCCATGCCATTGGCGCATTCTTCCATGTATCGCAGTGCGAGATCCGGCGGCAGCTTCTTCTGACCAATGAGAATATCCCGCAGATTCCCGCCTTCGACGAACTCCATGACGATGAAGTATTGCCCCGTTTTGCTATCCTGATTCACCGCCAACACCGAAACGATGTTCGGGTGGCGAATGGTCATGCCGAGCTTGCCTTCGCGCAGGAACAAGTCCACCTTCTGCTTATCCATCATCCACTTGTTGCGAAGCACTTTCACCGCGACGACTTGCCCGGTTCGCGGATCATCGCCGCGATACACGCGGCCGAAACTCCCGGATGCGATTTTGTACAGCAGGCGGAAGCCCCCGAGGAAGTAGCCATCGAGGTCGCCTTTACGGAGTTTGTTCCCCTGGAACGATGAAAGATATCGCTTCCGCTCCAGCAGCCGAAGCATATCGTCGCCCGGGGCTTTTGGGTCGTCGAGTTCTTCCAGACATTCACGGACCTGCTCGTCGGTAACCAACCCGAGTCGCAGTGCGAATTGCCCAATACCGGAGGCGTCGAAGATGACTGACATACCGGTGGATTAATGGCTATGGGAAGGGGACACAGCATGAACAACATTCGAACGCTGTACCATATCACTCCGATGCGCCCCACGCAACCCGACGGCACAAAGAGAGTTGTGCGATTGTGCGGGATTTCCGTCCGTATAACTCCCATTGTGAATCGATACGAGTGTGGGACGCCATAGAACCGGTTTGGCCCGCAATGTTGCTCGCATCGATTCACGCATCACAACCAGGAGATTCTGCATGTATCGCGCAACCGCCGCAATGCTCTTTACCGTGATTGCTGTCGCAGCCGCACAGGCGCATTTTCCGTTCATTGTGCCCGAGGGGAAGGGGGAAACGGCTCGCGTGGTGTTCAGTGATGCGCTGACCCCGGACACCAACGTGAATATCGAGAAGCTCGCCAACACCAAGCTGCTCATCCGCGATTCCGGCGGAAAAGAAACGCCCGCCGAGTGGACCAAGGGCGAAGGTTATTACGAGATCAAAGTTCCCGGCACCGGCGACCGCACCATTTACGGAACAACCGACTATGGCGTGTTGCAGAAAGGCGACGCGAAGCCCTTCAAGCTCACCTACCTGCCCAAAGCCGTGATCGGCTCGGGCACCGCCAAGAGTGCGATCGTGGGCGAAAAGTTGGCTCTGGAAGTTGTCGCAGTGGGCGGCGGTGGCAAAGCACGCTTCCAGGTGCTTGCTGCGGGTAAGCCCGCCGCGGATCTGGAAGTCACGGTGATGTTGCCCGATGGCACGAAGAAAATGGTTACCACCGATCGCGATGGACTGACGCCCGAATTCGAGGCGAGCGGGCGTTTCGGAGTGATCGCGAAGACGATTGAAGCCAAGGCCGGCGAACATGGCGGCAAGAAGTACGACGAGGCACGAACCTATGCCACGCTCGTGTGCGATATCGCGAAGTAGTTGCCAGAACTCCGGACCGAACGCCGCCCTTGCCGGCATTTCATGGGTAGTGGCGTGCCGCGTTGCAACCGGGCTTTGCGTCAGGCTTCACCCACAAGTTTCACCCGACCGGAGGAATCCCCATGATCACGAAACGCCTTCTAGCATCGCTTCTGCTTCTCGTGATTCCGGGATTCGCATCCGCGCAAGACGACAAACTCGCTCGCACGGATGTGGTTGAGTCGCTTCGCAAAGCCACAACGTACTTTCACGGCACCATCGCTTCGAATGGCGGGTATGCCTGGGTTTCGAGCCTTGACGGCAAACTGCGTCATGGCGAAGGTGCGTGCGGGCCAGATACCGTTTGGGTGCAACCGCCGGGAACGCCCGCCATCGGGTTGGCGTTTCTCGATTCGTTCGAAGCAACGGGAGACGAGATTCATCGCAAAGCCGCCGTCGATGCCGCTCGGGCACTGGTGAAGGGGCAACTCCGTTCGGGCGGTTGGAACTATCGCATGGAGTTCGACCCCGCGAAACGCAAAGAGTTCGCCTACCGCGATGGGCCACGCGGTACACGCGAGTTCATACCCAAGACACCGGCTCCCGGCGGCTGGGATGTGTGGCGACAACGCCGAAATAAGGACGACATCACCATCCTCGACGACGACACCACGCAGGCGGCGCTCCGCTTGCTCATTCGCACCGATGCGGCCTTAAAGTTCCAGGACAAGGAGATTCACGACGCGGCGATGTACGCGCTCGAATCGTTGACGAACGCGCAGTACCCCAACGGGGCATGGTCGCACAACTTCGATCACTTCTGTTCCGCGCCGCCCGACGAGAAACATTACCCGGTTGTTGCCGCGACATACCCGGAGAAGTGGTCGCGAACCTGGACCAAAGACTTCACCGGTTGCTATGTCTTGAACGATCGCATTACCACGAACATGATCGCCACGATGCTGCTGGCCCACCGCGTGTATGGCGAGAAGAAGTATCTCGCAGCAGCCGAACGCGGGGGCAAGTTCCTCCAGTTGGCACAGTTGCCCGACCCGCAACCAGCGTGGGCGCAGCAATACGATCGCGACATGCACCCCGTGTGGGATCGCAAATTCGAGCCGCCCGCCATCACCGGGCTGGAATCGCAGGACGTGCTCGAAACGCTGCTGTTGCTCTATCGCGAAACCGGCAAGGCCGAATACTTGGAGCCGGTTGCGAAAGCGGTGGCGTATCTGCGCAAAGGCTTGCTACCCGATGGGAAGATCGCGCGGTTTTATGAACTGCAAACCAACAAGCCGATCTACTTCACCTCGGACTATCGCATGACCGACAACAGCAAGGATGTGCCGACGCACTATGGCTTCGCGTTCCCGTCACGCCTCGATGCGATCGAAGCGGAACACAAACGGTTGCTTGCAGTGAAGCCGGGAGAATCGCGTGCGAAGCCCGCACCCGGCGCGAGCAAGAGCTTGACCGAAGAAACGCGGAAGGCGATGACCGCACAGAACGCTCGCGGTGCGTGGGCCGAACCGGGCTTCGTTCGCGATGCGGTTGGCCGCAAAGTGACGCCCGCGGAAGGCGTGGCCAACTCCGAGACATTCCTCACCCATGTCGAAACGCTGTGTCGCTATTTGAACGCGACTCGCTGAGCAAGAAGTCCGTCGATGTTGGCATCCTGGCAATCTGACACAACCCGCGACATCACTGACGCGGCTCGCCAATCACTTGTTTTTAAGAGTTATCCGCAGATTACGCAGATTACACAGATTTGAAATCACAAGACAAACATCAGACATCAAAGAAACCCCCATCCTGACTTCTGACTTCTGCTCTTCGTTTTGAAATCTGCGTCCATCTGTGTAATCTGCGGATCATTTGCCTTTGGTTTTAAGAGTTATCCGCAGATTTCGCAGATTACACAGATTTGAAATCAGAAGACAAGCAGCAGTGATCCGTGAGGCTCACATCCTGACTTGTGACTTCTGCTCTTTGTTTTGAAATCTGCGTCCATCTGCGTAATCTGCGGATAACTTGCCTTTGGCTTTCGATTTATCGCCTTGTTTGTGAACACACCGGATTCTGACACAACCCGCGTCGTGACCGACCGCGGCTCGCCGAGATACTGACGCGGTTCGCCGGAATGCTACTATGCCGGCTCCAGATCGGGTACAACGAAACGGTTATCCGTTTCTCTCGTTCTGGAAGGACGTGGCATGTATTCGCTAATCGAACCGCGGTTCCGCACCGCAGTGTGCGCGGTGTTGCTCTTCTTCGTCGGAGTCGCTTCATCAACTCATGCGATTGCGGCCGACCGGCGGCCCATGAAGATCGAAGACTTGTTCGCGTTCAAGCGAGTGAGTGGCCCGCGCATTTCGCCCGATGGCAAACAGGTGGTTTATTCCGTCGGCTCCGTTGATCTCGAAAAGAATAAATCCACCATCGCACTGTGGATCGTTGCGACCGATGGCAAAACCCCGCCCAAGCAACTCACCAAGCCCGAAGAAGGGCAGAAACACACTGGCCCGCGATGGTCGCCCGATGGCATGCGCATCTTGTTCGAAGCCGGCGGGCAACTTTGGGTCGTCGCTGTGGAGGGCGGCGAACCGAGGCAAATCACCAACATCGCCACCGGCGCGAGCAGCGGAATCTGGTCGCCAGATGGGTCGCACATCGCGTTTGTCTCGTCGGTATACCCTGAGTTCAGCGAGAAGCCGTTCGCCGAGAGCGACAAACTGAACAAGGTGAAAGATGACGAAAAAGAGAAAAGCCCGGTGAAGGCGAAGGTGTTCACCAAGCTCTTCTTTCGCCACTGGGATCACTATGTGGATGGCAAGCGCGAGCACATCTTCGTGCTGCGAGTTGGGTACGCGAAGCATGAGTCGCCATCCGCCCCAGACGAACTCCAGAAGGCGACGCCGCACAACGTGACACCTGGCGATCGCGACGCCGTGCCCACCAGCAGCACCTTCAGTAGTGGCGACGATTTCACCTTCACGCCTGACAACAAGTACGTTCTGTTCACCGCCGTGCCAGAAAAGAATGAAGCGTGGAGCACCAACTACGAAATCTGCCGCGTGACTATTACGAACTCATCGCCGAAGTGGGAAACGCTGACCGCAGATAACCCCGCCGCCGATAGTGGCCCGCAGTTTCGCGCCGATGGCAAGCAACTCGCCTGGCGTGCCCAGAAGAAACCTGGCTACGAAGCGGATAAGTGGGATATTGTCGTGGCGGATGTGAGGCCCGATGGAACGCTCACGGGCAAGCCTGTGCCGCTATTCCCGGAAGTGGATCTTTCGTGCAACGAATTCACATGGGTAAGCGGGCTGGGCCTGGCCTTCACCGTGGACGAAAACGGGGCCACGGCGTTGTATCACGTGGATCATGGCCGCAAGCCGCTGCGGCAATCGTTGCCCGGTTTCGGCGGCTTCATCGGCAGTCTCTCGGCCCCGAGCAAAGTCGCGGATCTCGGTTGCACGTATGCATCGATGAACGCACCGGCGGAAGTGGGCTTTATCAGCTTCTGGCAGAAGAATCCGGAAACCGCCGGGCCGGTCGCGCGTTCGCTCAGTCGCGCCAACACCGAACTTCTCGCGCAGTTGGATTTGCCGAAACCGGAATCGGTCGAGGTGCCGGTCGAGGGCGGCGTGAAGATGCAGATGTGGATTCTCAAGCCGCCGGGCTTCGACCCGAAGAAGAAGTGGCCCGTCGTGTATCTCATTCACGGTGGCCCGCAAGGTGCGTGGAGTGATAGCTGGAGCTTCCGCTGGAACCCACAGATCTGGGCGGCACAGGGTTATGTAATCGCCATGCCCAACCCGCGCGGTAGCACCGGCTTCGGCCAGAAGTTTACCGATGAGATTAGTGGCGACTGGGGCGGCAAGTGCTATCGCGATCTGGTTGCGGGGATCGAGTTCGTCGAGAAACTCCCATTCGTGGATATCAATCGCCTCGCCACTGCTGGGGCCAGCTTCGGCGGCTACATGCAGAATTGGTTCGCGGTCAATGAAATCGCCAAGAAGTTCAAGTGCCAGGTGAACCATTGCTCGGTCTGGAACTTCGAAAGCATGTGGGGCACCACGGAAGAACTCTGGTTCGATGAATACGAGCATGGCGGGCTGCCGTGGGAAGTGCCAGGGAAATACGCCGAGTTCTCGCCACACAAGAAGGCCGTGAACATGGCGAAGTACAAAGTGCCCATGCTCGTCATCCACAACGATCTGGATTTCCGTTGCCCGATCGGTCAGGGCCACGAACTGTTCACGACGTTGCAACGCCTCGGCGTGCCATCGCGTATGGTGAACTTCCCGGATGAAGGCCACTGGGTGGTTAAGCCGCGCAACAGCCAGTACTGGCACCAGGAAGTGTTCGCGTGGCTCAAGGCATATGCCCCACCCGGCGGAAAGTGACGATTGTGCCGATCGCCGTACCCGGAATTCGTTTCGGGTGCGGTGGGATCATGCGGCCTACGCGATGCTCTGTTACAATCGCCCCGCATAACCGGCATTGTGCGGCGATCGGGGTGATCGATAGAAAAGTGGTTTAAAATATGCCCGGCAACGAATGCCCACCGTCGCGAGGTTCTCCGTGCCAATTATTACGTGCCCCAACTGCCCCACCAAGCTTCGCGTTCCGGACGGCGCGACAGGCAAAGTGAAGTGCCCCAAATGCCAGACGGTGTTCTCCGCCGCAGCTTCTGCATCCGCACCCGCTTTTGAGGTGGTGGACGATAATCCGACCGCAAGCCCGCCTCCACCTCCGCCACCCGCGAAGGCCAAGAGCGACTTCGAATTCGATACCGCCAAGCCCAAAGCCAAGGTTAAAGCGTCGGCGGACTTCGAAGTGCTTGACGACGAAGACGAGGACGATCGCCCGAAAAGCAAACGCCGCCGGGATCGCGATGACGACGATGACGATGATGATCGCCCCCGAAAGAAGAAAAAGCGTCGCCGCGATGATGACGATGATGACGACGATTGGCACGCCGCACCGCGTGCCGCCAGCGGCGGCGGCATGGCCAGTGCCAAGGTTGCGATGCAACTGCTGAGCATCTCGCTCTGGACGTATCTGGCGACATTCGCATTGCTCATCCTGTTTACACTCCTCTCCTGGCTTGGCGTCTCAATTCCCAACGGGCTGATGATTCTGGTTGGGCTAATCGGGCTAACGAACTGGATTCTGGGTCTGGTGGGTCTGGGCTTCAGCATTGCGGGGCCATCGCGTGCACGTGGGCTGGCCATCGCCGCGACCGTGGTGGCGAGTCTTCACCTGATCATGGCATTCGTGATCGCCACCAACACCAAAGCCGGCGTGTTCAACCTTCGCGCGATCGAGTTCCTTTCGTTTGTGGGCATCGCCGACAAGATGCAGTCGCTGCAAAAACAAATCGCCGAAACGACCGATAACGCGAAACGGCAGAAACTGTTCGAGGAGATGCGCGAAGTCTCGGAAAGCGCGCAAAAGAGTTATTCGAGCCGGGGAACTTCCGATATGCGGTGGGGCGACATCGCGACACTGCTGCCCTATAGCGATCAGTTCATCACGGTGCTTTCGTATCAGTCCAAAGCGTTCGATGAATATATTCTCCCGCTTCTGGGCGGTTTGCTCGAAGTAGCCCGGTTGATCTTGATCATCTTGTTGATTGGCTCGGTGGCGAATGCCGCCAAGGCGCACGATGCCAGCGGCCAGATGACGCCGGCCTTGATCTTTGCGGGCGTGGGGGCGGTGGTGCCCATGATTCTGCTCATCATCTTGCGATCGATTACGGAAGATTCCAAACCCAAGTCGGAAGGGTCGATCAAGAGCATGGCGGTCTGGATCGCATTGATCACGTTGGTGATGTACGGACTGCACCTGGCGGCAACCGTATTCCCTGCCCTGATGGCTGGTTCAACCTCTGCGGCGTGTCGCCGTCGCGGTCGCTAACAGTCTGGAGCTTCGTCGTGCTGCTCACTTGCCCCAACTGTCGCAGCGGTCTGGAAGTGCCCGATGGCACCACGGCGATGGTGCGCTGCCCCGCGTGCAAGACGGTGTTCTCGGCGACTCAACCGGCTGCATCCGAAGCGGACGACGATAACGACAATCCGCAAAGCCGGGCGAAGCCGCCGACCCGCAAACCTGTTGTGGACGACGACGACCGCCCACGCAAGAAACCCGCGAAGCCCACACCTGAGCCTGAGGAAGAAGAGGAAGAAGAAGCGAAACCCCGCCGGCGAAAAAAGCGTGAGGTATCCAAGCTTTCGCCGGAAGAACGCGAAGCCCTGCGTGGCGCGTTCGCACGCGCGGCGTGGGGTGCCAAACTCATCTGGGTGTCGCTTGGCTTGTTCATGATCTCGATGTTGATCATCATCGGCTTCTGGTTCCAGATTGCGTTCTCATCGCCCAATCCGGGGTTCATTGTTGGGGCCGGAATCGTGGGCATGATTGGCTGGCTGCTCGCCGCCATTGGCGTGGGGCTTTGCCTCTCGGGGCCACCTAGCCCCGGCATGCACGGCTTTGGTATCGCTGCGGCGATTGCCGTGGCGTTGCATCTGATCTTGCTCACGGTGCTCGTGAACAAAGGCACGGACTATTCCACAGGACGCTCGCCGGGCGTTGATGACGATCAAGCCGCCAAGTGGGGACTGGTGCCCACGCGGCTCGACGCGGTCACCTTTTACCTCACGTATCTCACGTACAAGGATCAGGAAATTATTCCGAAGGGCGAGATGGGCTTCTCCATCGTGGTTGGGATCGCAGAGATGATTCGAACCACGCTGATTCTGATGCTGCTCTCGTGCCTGGCGCGTTCGGCCGGTGATGAAGAATTGAGCCACCGTTGCACACGCGCCGCGGGGTTTGCGTCTGTGGGGCCAGGTGCGATGGCCGCCGGCATGCTCATGCTTGCCATTCTCATGACCGAATCACGTGCTGGCAGTGGCGATATGGCGAAGATCTTGCTCACCACGATTGTGATGGGAACGTATGCCGTGGTGAATGCGTGCGTGTTCCCCGGCTTCATGGCGGCGCGAGAAGTGGCGGACGCTTGCGATGAACCGTTTCAGTCGCACTTGCGGCAACCATAAGTTTTGCTCTCGCAGTCACTCTTTCTTTACAGCGTGCGGCACATTGCGGAGCGAATCGAGTTGCGGCGGGTCTAGCTTGATCTTTCCCAGCGTGACGGCGTTACGGTTGAGTGCTTCCGAGAGTGTCTGATACAAATCCGGGTGTCGGTGCAGGAACGCAACCAACGCCGGATAACCGCGCTCAAATTTATCGATCTTGTCGGCCTTGCCAACACGCGGGAACGGATCGTTCACCACCTTCATCACCAACTCATTGGATTGCTTGGCGTGAACGTCGGTGTCGCGGTACGCCAGCACAATCGCCTGCCCGAGCCGGCCCGCCGCAGAAGCTTGCCGCGTGGCAACCAACCCGGTGGCGGGGAACTGTTCCTTTTCCAGTTTCTCGAATCGCGCTTTCGCTTCATCGAGTCGCCGCTCGCGTAGAAGAATTAGCCCCAGTTCGATCGACCCACTCACCACATCATCGGGCTTGGTATCGCGACGATCGAGCAGTTCGATGAGTTCTCGCTCGCGTGCGGTCATGAGCTTCACGGGCGGCCGGATGTCCGGAAGCCCCGATCCACCCTCCAAACTGGGCGGCCCAACCGGATCTGCGTCGGTTGCTGGGTTGAGTAGCACATAGGCGAGCACGCCGCCGGTGAGCGCGAACCCACAGGCGAACAACGCGAGCAGCCATTGCCCCATGGTGGCCGAAGGTGCAATCGCCGGCGGCGGCACAACCGCAGACTGCGTGAACGCCGATCCGGCAACCGGGACCGCCTCCGGATGCGACGATGAGAGAACCATCGTGGCGTTCGGGTTCGGCAGGCTCACCGCAATTCCTTCACGCACCTTGGAGAGATCGCGCAAAATCTCCCGCACCGATTGATAACGATCCGCCGGGTTCTTGGCCATCATCCGATGAACCATGGCGCACAGGTCCGCCGGCAAATCGGGTCGCAAATCCGCGAGTGAACGCGGTTGATCTTGCACATGCTTCAGCGCGACATCGAACGCCGTGGTGCCACTAAATGGCGGTTCCCCCGCGAGCAAGTGGTAACAGGTGACGCCCAGCGAATAGATATCGCTACGGTGATCGACGGTGCGGCCCTGCACTTGCTCGGGCGACATGTATAACGGCGTGCCAAGCGTGACGCCGCTTTGCGTCAGATGCACCGGTGCCGCTTCCGACGTGAAGAAACGCGACAGGCCAAAATCCGTGACCTTCACCTCGACCTTTCGCGATACCAGAATGTTCTCGGGTTTGATGTCGCGGTGAACGATCCCTTCGTCGTGCGCTTTCTGCAACGCCAAGGCCACTTGCCGGATGATGCTGAGCGTGACTGTTGTTTCCGGCGGCCCGCGGCGAACGAGATGATCCTTCAGATTGCGGCCTTCCACATACTCCAACACCATGTACCGCAGCCCGTCGTATTCGCCAATCTGGTGAATGTGAACGATATTCGGGTGGTTGAGCTTCGCAACGGCTTCCGCTTCGGCCTGGAATCGCTTCAGTGCGGTGGGGTTGGCCGCGAGTTCGTTGCGCAGCAGTTTCACGGCCACATCGCGCTTGAGCGAAAGTTGCCGCGCCAGGTAAACCTGGCCCATGCCACCGGTGCCAAGGCGGCGAAGAAGTTGGTAGTCGCCGAGCATCCGACCCGTAAGATCCGGCGGGTTTTCCGGTCCTGTGGCGTCGGTGATTGGCGGAAGGGGCTGTGCGTCCGGCATCAGTCCTGCTCCGCGAACGGTTGGTGAGGGCTTCGGGTTATCTTACCTTGCCAAAAGCAAAGGAAAAATGAGAGGTTCAGGGGCAAACACTTACACATCATTTTCTATTCGATTATAAGGCATGGAATACGTGGGAAGGTTGGCAATCACGAGTTCCCAGTACTTTCGCCAACTTCTGGTGTGTTTCCCTAGTCATTGATGTTCGTTAGATCTTGTGGGTGGGAACAATGAAGCGTACACTGCACGGACTCGCGAACGTTTGCCACCGGTCTCTCTTCTCTCCCTACCGGAGGCCATCTGATGGCTCGCTTACAAGCATTGCTCGAGTGCATTGGTCAGGCACTTTGTGATAAGGGTCGCAAGGCGTTGCAAGGCCATTGGCCCTTCGCGGATGTCTTTTCCGATATCGCCAAGGAAGCGTTCGATAGCACGCATCGCAAACTCCCCGGGCCAGATTTTCGTCTGGCTCTCGCCGAGTGTGCCACGGTGGAGAGTGCCACTTACGAGCGTATGGTGGAAAAGCTGATCAAGGAACTCGGCGAGGTTTCTCCCGTTCCGAAAGTGCAACTGACCGATTATCTCCGCGCACTTCCTCCCTGCGTTCGTCAAGCTCTCCGCCGGCCTTCCGATCCTGATGGGCACACGGTTCCCGATAAGTTCTCTATCTACAAATCCGAAGAGTTTGCTGCTTTCCTGCCGCCACGGTTGCCGCGCTTCCGACCGGGCGACAAACCCGCGGGCCTCGATGGCTGGACGCTAACTGAACTCCGTGGGTTCGGTCCGTGCTCGGAAGTGTGGCGGGCCGAAGATCCCGCGCAGCAATCGCACTCGCCGGCTGCCTTGAAATTCATCACCGATCCGGAAGCCGCAGAGAAGGTCAGGGCCAGCGCAGAGTTGTTCACCAAAGCGTTTGAATTGAACGGAATGCCCGGCGTGTTGCCGTTGCGGTCGGTGTATCTGGAATCGGATCCGCCGTGCCTCGAGTTCCCTTATGTATATGGCTACGATCTCTCGGGCTTGTTGTTCGAATGGCACTGGCGCTACGACACGGCCAAGCCCGAGGCGGCGTTGAAGTTGATCCGCCGGCTGGCCACGATCACTTCCCAGGGGCATGGCAAGGGGATTGTTCATCGCGATTTGAAACCAACCAACGTACTGTTTCACCCCACGGAAGGCGGCAAGTTCACGCTCTGGGTGGGCGACTATGGTTGGAGCCAGATCGCCAGTTGTCGGGCGTTGGAAGTCGCTCGTATGGGTCCGCGTGGCGAACAACAACGGCTCGCCTATCGCGGCACGGCCACGGCGTTATATGCGTCGCCGCAGCAATCGAAGAAAGATTCCTCCGCACCCGCCGACGATATTCACGCGCTGGGTATGTTGTGGTTTCAGATGCTGAAGCGAGACCAAACGGCAACCGCCCCGATCGACACGGAATGGGCGGAGGAACTGCGCTCGGCTGGCGTCACCGATTCGCAAGCCCGCTTGCTGCATGCGTGCCTCGCAATGCGGCCCGATCGGCGACCGACTGATGCCACGGAACTGGCGGCCCAACTGGCCAATGTCACCGTGGCCCCGCCAGAGCAAGGTGTGCCGGATGGATCGAAGCTGATCACCTTGCGGAATCCCGAATCGGCGGTTTACCCGTCGCGGCCCGCCACACAACCGCGAGGCAAGGTATTCGATGCCGACGCCGCTGCCTCCAGTGCGGCCGCGCTCTTATCGGCCTCTGGTGTTGCTCCCAAAAGCGGTGCGCCGGGTTCATCACCTTCTGCGGGTGTGCGACTGGTGAAGAACTCGATCGGGATGACGTTCATTCGATTGCCCGCTGGCGTCTTCCGCATGGGTTCGGCCGCGGGTGAACTCGGGCATCGCCAACATGAGTCGCCCGTTCATGAAGTCCACATCAGCAAAGCGTTCTACATCTCCGTGATTCCCGTAACGCAAGCGCAATACGAGGCGGTGAAACACAAGAACCCCAGCCACTTCAACAGCAAACATGGTGGCGGGCCGGAGCATCCGATCGAGAATGTGACATGGGGGCAAGCCGTTCGATTCTGCGAGCAACTGGAACGCATGCCCAGTGAAGTAACCCATCACCACACGTATCGCTTACCGACCGAAGCGGAGTGGGAATACGCCTGCCGCGCGGGAACGGCAACGGCGTTTAACTGCGGAGAACGCCTAACCGGGGCCGATGCGTTGTTCGCGGAAGCGGGCGGCAAGTTCGCCCGCAAGAGCACTTGCCCCGTGGCACAGTTCGCAGGCAACGCATGGGGTTTGCTCGATATGCACGGGAACGTGCAAGAGTGGGTGCAAGATTGGTTCGAAGAATTCTATTACCACGATAGCCCCGGCGTGGACCCGATTGGCCCGACTCGCGGCTTGCTTCGCACCATTCGTGGCGGATCTTGGGCCAGCCATGCCGCGGATTGCCGCAGCGCCGCACGCGTGGGTCACGATCCACACGCACCATCGGATTCCATTGGGTTTCGCGTGGTGCTATCCGTGAGTTAAGCCATCATGTGATCGGTCATCAGATGTGTGGCCGATCACTTCTTGGAGACAGGGCGTTCCGCTTTGATAACGGCCGTCCAGAAATCGTCGCCCGCTTGTGGCGAGAACGCTGCCATGATTTCTCGCATGCGTTCCACTTTGGCCCGCACATACTTATCCGCTTCGATTCGAGCCGCAACACGTTGCGGCTCCACCATCATGTGCGCGAACATCTCCGCTTTATCTTCCTCCACTCCCGCCGTCGCGTAGCGATTCATGAAACCGGGAAGATCTTTGCCGGTGGTTGTGGCAGTGGGATCATTCTGAAACTTCGCGCCGCCCGGACCGTAGCGAAATCCGGGCGGATTCAGCCGGCCCCAGCGTTCGTCTTCATACACTCGCCCGTCGTCCTTCAGATCCACGATGTGAAAGAATTCGTGGTGGATCACTTTGCGAACATAGTTTTCGTCGTGTCGGCCGCGGGTCACATCGAGGTAAAGCGTATCGTGTTCAAAGTCCGGAATCGCGGTTCGCGGCTGACCGGCGAAGGAAAGATCTTTGCAAAACACCACGCACCGCAGCCCGGTTTTCTTCACCAGTTCCCGCGGATACATGGACCATTCGCACACAAACAAGCTGGCATACGATCCGGCATCGCGTGCGGGCGCTTCCGAACCCGTGATGTCGCCGTGCGTTGTCTTCACGGGGAATCGCACAGATTGGCTCACAATGTCGATGCGATAATGCTTGCCAAACGCTGGCAGATTGGGACTGCCCGTGACATCCGGTTCCGCCGCCGGCACGAGATTGCCGGTGAGCAATACGGCGAACAGGACCGGGGTTAGCGGTCGGTGCATGGTGTCGGTCTCGGGTGCGAATCGCGGTGCTAAGAGTGTGACTGTTCTTGCCCTGGAACGGTTCGTCCCAAGACGAACCGCAGAGCGGGTTCTAATTCGCCATGATCGAATGCAAATTCGGTGTTCAGGAGCTTATCGGGTTCCGCTCGCATGCTGGCGAGCAAAGCGGCATCGGCGATTTCGCCAAACAATGTTCGCAGTGCGAATCGCGGTAGCCAGAAGAACGCGGGCCGGCGCAACACGCGGCCCAAGGTCTTGGTGAACGTGCGATTCGTGACCGGGTTGGGCGCACAAACATTCACCGGCCCCTTCACCGTGTCGTTCATCAAACTGTGGTGAAGGGCACCGATCACATCGCCGATGGTGATCCAGGGCATCCACTGTCGCCCCGATCCAAGCACCGCTCCAACGCCTGCCTTGAAAGCGAACAACTGCTTTCCCAACGCAGCGCCACGAGGCGTGAGCACAACGCCGATGCGCACATTCGCAGTGCGGATGCCCGTGTCGCGGGCCGGAGCAGTCGCATTCTCCCACGCGCGGCAAGTGTCCGGGAAAAAACCGGTGCCAGGCGGCGATGCCTCGGTCAGCACTTCATCCCCGCGATCGCCATAGAAGCCCACGGCTGAAGCACACACGAACACTCGCGGGCGTGATCCGGGCGGAAGCGCTCCGAGTGCCTCTGCGATTCGCCGGGTAGGAATCGTGCGACTCTCCAGGATCTTTTCCTTCTTTGCCTCGTTCCATCGGCCATCGGCGACGTTATCACCAGCCAGATGAACAACCGCATCCACACTTCCGAGAGTGGTTGCGTTAAGTGGGCCAGTTGGATCCCAGTTAACCCAGCGAGTGCCATCGTTATAAGCGGGTTGGCCTTTGCCAGTAACCAACCTTACCACGCTATGCCCGCCGGCGGTGAGGAACGGCACCAACTCGGAGCCAACCAACCCACGAGAACCGGTGATCGCAACAGTTAAGCGGGATTTATCGCGGTACTGATCATGACGGCGAAGGTCGCTGGCGGTGAGTTGATGGCGATAAGCAAACATCGCCGCCAATCGCCTGCGGACCAAACCGCTGCCAAAGAGCCGGCCCACGGCTCCGAGTGGCAAGCGATATTCGATGTGATCTTCAAGGAACGAAGTATTCGGGCTGTGCGGAATGAAACGATGGGTGTGGTGCCAGTAGGCGAATGGGCCTTTCACCTGGCGATCTTGGAATTGCTTGCCCGGCTCGAAGCCGAACGCCTCGGCTTCCCATGTGGCTTTAATCGGCCCGAGCACCGAAGCCCGCATCGTGAGGTTGTAGCGATCGGAATCGAAGCCGCCGACCGCGTTGGAGATCTCGACCGGTTCCCACGGCGGTTGCAGTCGCTGAAACGCACCGGGGCGAGCATGCCACGCGTAGAGCTCGTCTGCCGAAACGGGCATTGGCGATCGAAGTGTGAATGTTGCGTTGGGCATGGTGCAACTATTCTAGGCTGTTTGAAGCCCAAGTATCGCGCTGTAAAGAGGAAACCCGCGTCATCACTGACGCGGCTCGCCTCCTAGCTCTTGGCGTGCCGTGCCAGTGATGGCACGGGTACAGACTTCTTACTTCAACTTCGTGCGGCTCTCGCCACTGACTGGCCCGGAGAGTGTGATATCGACCGCAGCATCTTCGATCTTCTGCTTGCCGTCGAGCTTCATCTTCCCGTCGAAGGTTCCTTTCACTTCCACACCAGTCTTAATCGATCGCCACGCCTTCACCTTCAGATCCATCTCCACGTTGAGCGCGGGCTTGCCTTCCTCGTCTTTCATCTTGGCCTTCACGACACCTTTCGATTCGATCACCGCACAGGCTTCGCCATCAACGTCTTCCACTTTGAGGAACTTCTGATTGAGGTTCCCCTTGATATCGGTGAACGAATTGCCGAACAACTTGGTCAGCGCCTTCGCGTCCACCTTCCAGGTGTGGCCGACTTTCACTTTCTCGGCGGGGTAAAGATCATCGTCGTTATCGATCCCGTTGCGGTTATCGAGTTCCTGCTTCTGCTTGTCGGTTGGCTTGTTATCGACCAGCGAGTGCTTCCACATGTTGTCGCCCACTCGCTCGCTGATGATGACTTCGCCTTCCAGCTCGGTTGGCATCGATTGCGTCATCTCCATGCCGCCGAGGTTGGTGATAACTTCGGCTCGTTCCTTGAGAATGCGGCTCTGCGATTTGGTGACATTGCGGCCATCCACTGCGAGCACTTTTTGCTCTTCTTCGCCGATCACATTCATCGTCATCTTCAATTGCAGCGTTTGGCCCATCACCTTCAATGTGGTGTCGGCGTCCTTGATCGTCAGCTTCATCGTGCTGGCGAAGACTTGCCCTTTCTCGGGGGCCGGCCCGCGCAGATCGAAGAGCTTGTCGTCTTGTGCTTCGGCTTGTCGAGTCGGAAGGAATCCGCTCGCCAGCACTGCCACCAAACCGGCCACCAACATCAGACCACGCATAGGAAACTCCTTTATTGTGGGGATCGCTGCCGACATTATCTTATGGCGATTCGCCCGGTGCGGGGCAAGACTTCCGCCCCGTTGCACCCGGCGTTACTCTTTCGGCATTACTCTTTCTTGGGCACCGCTGCTTTCTGATCGAGCAAATATGCAACGAGGTGTGCGAAGTCCGCCGCCGGGATCGTGTCGCCGAAGTTCGCGGGCATGGGCGAGAGCATTGTCTCGCGGTTCGCCTCGATATCCTTCGTCGCGATCCGCTGCTCTTTTCCTTCACCATCGGCGACCACAACCACCTCGCCTTCAACCCGCACCATTAACCCCGTGATCGTCTTCTCGTCTTTGGTTGTGATCACGCGAGCGCGGAACGCCTGATCGACGTTGCGATTCGGATCGAGCGTGTCTTCGAGGAGGCGTTCCAGCCCGCGAAGACCGATGCCATCGAGTTGCGGGGCGATCTTGCCGCCTTGTTCGCCAATCTTGTGGCACGCCGCGCAGTGCTTGGCGAACAGTTTCGCGCCTTCGGCCTTGTCCGGCTTGGCCGAGGTGAACGCGGTGGTCCGTTGCTTGATGAGTTCGGCGAGCCGTTGATCGAGCGGCGGCAACCCCTTGGTGAGTGCGGCAACTTGCTGGTCCAAGTTCGGAATCCGTGCCGTCCGCAGGCGTTCGAGAATCGCACGTTCCTGCAGCAATCGCGCGGGAGCTTTGCCGATTTTCACTGCCTCGAGCAAAACGCTGGCTCCGCCCGGTGCGCCGGCGAGGGCCGTGCCCACTGCGACTGCCGTGCGATACGGTGCATCCTTCAACGCATCGCGTGCATCGAGCCGGGCATCGCGATTCGTGGAACTGGCGAACGCCAGCAGCAAACGATCGCGCATCTCGGCCGGGATCTTCGGATCGCTTTGTAACCCACGCAAACTGGCGACCGCGCTGTTGGGCGTCAGTTTCAGGAGTGTGTCCGCGCTGGCCACACGCAGATCGATTGGCAGGCGGGCATCCTGAACCAGTTCTCCCAGAGCGGTGGTTGTCTCGGGGCGAATCGTGATCTGCTGCCAGTTCTTCGCCACCGTCGGAAGCGCTGCCAGCACTTGCAAGGTCGATTGCATTCGCTTCAGGTTCTCGGGCTTATACTTCTCCTCGGCAGGCATCTCTCGCAAATTGAAATTGATCGTGATCATCAATTCCTCGGCCTTGGCCTGCTCCAATTTCTCACCGCGTGCTTGCAGGCCGCGGAACAGGCCGAGGATGGCATCGCCGATGGCTGGCGTGAAGGGTGTTCCCGTTAGCCAACCGAGGGTGGCATTCCGGTCGTCCGCGTTGCCATTGCGGGCGATGTGTTCGGCGGCCGTTGGTCGCAGTTCGGCCGGGAATGCATCCTGGCGAAACGCGGTGGCCAGGAAGTGAGCGGTCGTCTCGCTGGGGATCGCCAGCGCGATATCGGTATAAATCGCATCGTAGTTTTTCGGCCAGGCGCTGGAGTTGCGGAGGCAATTCCGCAAGGCGATGCGGGCGGCGTGCTTCAAGTGCGTGTCATAGTCCGGGCAGTTCTTGAGAATCTCGATCAGTGGTTGGGCGAAGTCTTCGTGCGGGTGCAGAATCGCGGCTTCCACTGCGGCCCGCCGTTGATGCACCGACTGAAACGATTTGAACACATCGATCAAGATCTGGCGTTCTTCTTCACCCCAGGTGGTGCGGCTCGAAAGCGCCCGCACGAGATGGCCGGTCAGGTGTTCGGATAGGAAGCCGTTGTCCGAACTCTTCGCCGCTTCAACCACGTTCTTGTACAGCGTCAGGTCGGCCTGTTCCGGCCCGGCTTCCGACAAGAACAGCACCCAGCCCACGACCGACGCGGAGCGTTCTTTGTCGTTCAGCAACTTCTGCACGATCGGTTCGATCGAGGGTTGCTTGCCCGTATCGACCACACGGCGACGAAGTTGATGGCCCGCCAGGAATCGCACCGTCAGGTTCGGGTGGAACAGATCGTTAAGCAGATCCGCTTCCTTTGCGGTGGTGAAATCGGCCCGGTGAAGTTTGGCGAGCGGAGCCGCCTCTTTCTTCCCTTTCCACACAATTCGCCAGATGCGGCCGCGGTCTTTGTCGCGGCCGGGATAGGTGAGCGGCACTTCGTAGTGCCCGATGATCTTGTTGTAAAAGTCCGACACATACAACGCGCCATCCGCCCCGAGCTTGATATCCACTGGGCGGAACCAGCGATCGGTACTCGATAGGAAGTCCGGCAATTCCTTGGCGATCGGCGTGGCTCCTTGCCATTCGATCCGATCGAAGTTAATGCGGTTCGTCACCACATTGCCGACGAACATGCAGCCCTGGTAGTCGGGCGGGAACTGATTCGCGTCGTACCACGAAAGCCCGCACAGACCCGTGCTGCCATGATCGTGCTTGGTAACGTGCGGAGCAAAGCCAAGCCCATCGTGCGGCTTGCCGAAGCTTTGGTAAGTGGCACCGGGGATAATCTGCGTGATGGGCCGCGAGTGGCAATCGGCGGTATACAGGTTGAACCACGGGTCGATCGTCATGCCGAAGGGGTTCACTTGCCCACGCGAATAGACTTCGATGCGGGACCCATCGGGCCGGAAGCGGAAAGTGCTTCCCGAATGCATTTTCACCTCGTGGCCGTCTTTCCCTTTCACCGTGCTCTCGTTGTTGAAACCGTGGCAGGCATAAACCCAGCCATCGGGCATGAGGGTGTACGAGTTGTACATGCCGTGCGTGTCGCGGCTGCCGAACCCGGTGAACAGCACTTCCATTTTGTCGCCAGTGCCATCGCCGTTGGTATCGGTGTATTTGCGAATCTCGCCCACGCTGGAAACGATGCAACTCTTGCAATCGGGCAGCGGAAGAATGCCGATGGGGATATCCAGATCATTGGCGAAGGTCTGCACCTTCTTGGCTTTTCCCGTGGCGGGATCGAAGTCCGAAAGGATGAAGAGCTTGTCCGTTCCCTTGGCGGGGCTGGCGGCGAACGGATAGTGGCGCGAACTGGTCACCCACATCCGGCCGGTGGCGTCCCACGCCATCTGCATGGGCTTCTCAATGTCTGGCTCGCTGGCGACGAGTTGCACCTCGAACCCGTCCGGCACCGTGAACGATTTCCGTTCATCGGCCGGCGAGAGTGGCTCGGTCGGTGCCACGAGGTGCGGGGGAAGTTGTTTGGGCTGAGCGGTTGCGCGATCGGCGGGCGCGATGCCCGCTATCAGAGTGAACAACGCAACAATGGCGAGTCGCATGGGGAGGATCTCCGCGGAGAAACGGTGATCCGAATTGTACCGCACCTGCCACCACAAGCCCAGCCATCGCTTGTAACGCCCAAAAATTACCATGCCACCTTGCGAAGATTGGGCATGCCTTCCGTGAACTTATCGGCCGCATCTCCGGTCACGCGGGTCACACGCAGGCTGAGCGTTCGCAAGCCATCGAGCGGTTTGAGTTCGGCTAGACCCTTATCGCCGATCGCGGTCTTGTTCAGGTGCAGCGCACGCAGGCGATCGAACCCCTTCACGGTGGCCATGCCCTTATCGGTGATTTGCGGATTGTCCGATAACGCCAGATACTCCAGCAGAACAAGCTCCTTCATGCGGGCCAGTTCCGTGTCGGTGATACCTGAACTGGGAAGTGAGAGATGCCGGAGTTCTTTGAGTTGGCCAATGCTCGTGGCTGCCGCGGGGCCGATGGCGGCTTTGCCAAACGCGAGCTTGCGGAGATGGGGCAACTCTTTCAACGCAGCCAACCCTTTATCTGTGCAGCGGGTGGCATCGAACGCTTCGATGCTGCCGATCTCCGGGTGCTTCTTCAGGCCAAACAGCATCGCATCGGTCACCGAATCGAACTTCGCACTCACGCGAGCTTCCGTTGCGAGTTTCGTATCGATCTCGGATTTGCCGCCGAGTTTTTCGATGGCATTCCTCGCCGCAGACTCATCGGCCATAACGGGGAACGCACACAAGAACACGGCGAGCAAAGAGGTACGCATGGGCGGCTCCGGGCAAGGAGAAGAAGGAACATCCGCTTATGTACTATAGAGCCGCTTTGCCCGGAAGTGATATTCGCGAGAGGTGGTATTTCAGCGAGGCGTGCGAGTCTGCAAACCGGATGTGTTTAACGAAGATACCAGGGATTTTCGCCCCTGGTACGATCAAGCCCGCATTACTTACCAGTCACATTGCCAACCGCGACACGTGCGACACCCGAAATTGTTTGGAGTTTGCGGGCGAAGTCCCAGGCATCGGCGGCGAGCGGGGCGGAGCCACTAATCACCAGACCGCCTCCACGCTCTTCGATCAGCAGGCGAGCGAAGCGCGTTTCCGATTTGCGTATCGCCTCGGCGGCCACCAGAACCGTGCTGCGGTTGGTCACCAAGATTCCTGCGTGAGTCGCCGAGGGGACTGCTGCCGGAACAGTTGCCTTGTTCCGGGCCGCCACGGGGGCTTCCAGCACATTCGGCATGCTCGGTGGCTTGCGTGCCACCACAACTTCGGGCTTATCCACCACGGCCATTACGGAATCCATAACGGGAAAGCTGGGCGATGCGGTCATGGCACCGGTTAACACGCCGGGAAGTTCAAACATCGTCGGTCGGGGCGGTAGCGAAGATTCGAGCCGATCCGCGACCGCACGAAGCAGTGGATCTGGCCCCGGCGAGACGAAGCAAGAGTTCCGCACCTCCAGGATGCCCGGAACGCCGCGAACAAGCTCTTCCGCTCGCTTGGCCAGCCGCGAGTGACTTACCGGTCCGCCGAGAACGGCGACGCGATCCACCACGCTCACCAGAAAGGTGCTTCCTTGTAGATCCGGATCGGCATCGAGCGCCGCGAGCGCCGCACGAGCCAACTTCACATCCGAGATGCGAGGCGGAGAGGCGACCGGAACCGCTGGCGGTTCGGAAGCCACCGTGGCAGGAACGGCACCAACAGCGGCACCGAAGCCCGTGGCCGTCGCGAAGGTGAACTTCGTGGCGTAACGGAACCACCAGTTGCGTGGCACGGGGATAATCATTGGGTGCGGGTTCATGACCGACCTCGCAGTCCGCAGGGGGCGAAACGATCGATACGATTCGCTCGCTCCCGGTGGAGTCTCTGTATTGTCTGTCAGGAATCGAAAGTCTGAAGAGGGAGTGAGTCAAAATTACAAAACCAGCCATCCCGCGAGTTCGGTGTGGGGCGCAGGGGGAACGGTGCACGATCGGCGAAGCATTCCGCTCTGGGCAAGATGTGACGCGGTCGGGGCGGGTTCGCAGGGAGATTATGCGGATTCCAACGACTTTACTCTCGCTGGAGCCGAATCGACTTGATCGTGGCCGCGATCCGCTCGTCCAGCTTTTCCACTTCCTCTTTTGCCGCGAGCGCCACATCGCGCCGGGCTTGTTGATTCAAAGTCGTAAGCGTGGTGGCGGCGTTCGCGGGCAGTTTTGGTGGTTGCCATTTGGCCAGAGCAGTAGTGGGAAGTATTGGCTTGAGAGCGGCCGGTGGTGCGTCCATCGGAATGAGTTTCGCAAGCTGAGCATTCTCGACTGAGCCGCCACCTATTGTGAGCGTGTGCAAATCGGCGAGAAGTTGCCGGGCGTGAGTTTCGGCGATGTCGCCTTCAAGCAGTTCAATCGCCAGAACGGTCTCGCCCTGCAGGAACATCTTGACGGATAACTCCACACGCAACTTGCCCGCGAGGTCTGCCCCGAATGCCGTTGCGACCGATTCCAATTGCTCGTTCATTTCCTTGAGGCCGACCGGCTTAGCGGCAGTCATGAGTGCTTCGATCTTTTGCAACGTTTCCACTCGAGCGATCTCTTTCTTCACCGCCACGGGCATGTTGTCCGCCGCGGTGCTAAGTGGGAAATCGCCGTTGGGCTTCAGCATGTTCACTTGATCGAGCCGCAACACATCCACGCGCAACATCGTGAAGGCATTCGCAAGTGCCGGGGGAAATTCGCGATTCTCTGCCAGAGCGGCGAGTTCGGTCGCGGCCGTCGCATACTTCTTCTCTGCGATTAACTTAACCACGCGATTAATGCGTTCGTCCTCCCCGTCCTCGGCGGTGCAATCATCCGCATGGCCCGCTTCGCAACCATCAGGGATCGGTCGCGGCCGCGGCTCGGGTGCGGGTTCGCGTGTGCGCGGTTCCGGTGCGGGTTCCGGTGCGGGGCCGGCTGCGTTCGCCAGGGCATTGAGATAGCGATAGGCTTCGCGGAGTTCGCTTTGCACACGAGCGGCTTCCTGGTTCAGCGTCAGTTGCTTTTTGAACCATTCAACCGCTTGCGTGCGTACCACGCCAAACGCGCGATCGTAATTCTTGGCTTCGAAATGTCCGAAAGCTTCCGATCGAGTGGATTCGATCGCGGCATCGAAGAGCGTTCGCCGCGCGATGAGAAAGCGATCGGCCGGTGCATTCGGGCCGGCGGCGGCAACTAACTCATCCCACACTGTCGCGAGTTCCTTGCGCCCGGCACCATCCGCAATCGCGCGTGCCACGGTTGCGCTGGCCCATTCGTCGCTCGCAATGGCTGGCTTCGCCGGTTCCGGATCGGTTTGTTTGGGCGGATCGACCGGGATGGGCACCTGAACGTTGGGCGATTCGCCCGGCGGAAGATCTCGGTTGTAGAGCATGATCGCGCCAACTCCGCACACGATCGCAACGCCAAACGCGGCGAGCCAACGCACGCGAGCGGGGCAGCACGATGGCGAAGCTGGCGACGACATGCTCGTTTCCTCAAGGGCGAATCGGGCCACAACTCTGGTAACCAGAACACCAGTTCCGCGTGGGAATTATTCCGGTTTCTTTCCTTCGAGTGGCTTGATCTCGCGAACCCAGAAATTGCGGAACTTCACCGGGTTGCCGTGAAACTGAACGTTCATCGGCAGTTTCTCGGCGTGCTTCTGATATGCAGCGGGCCTGTCGTAGAAGGTGCCGCCGGTCAGCTCGAAGTGGTTCTGCACCACGACGCCGTTATGGATCACCGTGACATACGCGGGCTTGTTCACCTTCCCATCTTCCGCGAAGCGTGGGGCCGTGAAGATGATGTCGTAGGTTTGCCATTCGCCGGGCTTGCGACTGGCGTTCACCATGGGCGGGGATTGCTTGTAGACCGAAGCGCACTGGCCATCGAAGTATGTTGGGTTCTCGTGCGAATCCAGAATCTGAATCTCGTACTTGCCCATGATGTAGATGCCGCTATTGCCGCGCCCCTGGCCTTTCCCTTCAACCTTTTCCGGCGTGGCGAACTCAACGTGAATCTGGCAATCGCCGAACGAATCCTTCGATACCAGCCCGCGCTTGGCTGCGGTGGCCACGCCATCGGCGATGACCCAGTTCTCGCCGCCTTCCCATTTGGATAAGTCCTTGCCATCGAACATCACAATCGCATCCGCAGGCGGATCGGAAGCTAACTTGCCCGGCGTAACCACCTTTGGTTCCGGCCACACGATGCCGCTCTTGTATTCGCGCACTTGCCCGCGTGCTTCAACAGCCACCGACCACGCGAACAACGCCACGCCCACCAGCGCTGCGCCACCGAGACACCCCAATACCACGCGCTTGCCCGTCATCTCGTTCTCCACAAATCGGGAAAGGTTGAACTCAAGGAATTGTCGGTTGGTTGGCAATCCGAGGCAATGAGAAACTGTTTGCGAGTGTCATTCACGCCGCCGAACGTCGCAAGCACACCCAGAACGATGCGGCCATCGGCCTGGGTGTGCTTGGCAATCTGGTTATCAGCGATTGGGTGGGGTTGATCGGCGAAACTGGGCGAGGTATATGCCCCCGCACATTGGCAAGGATGCCAGTGCCCGCCCTGGCAACCACGCACCCACGCAAGGACGCGCCGATGCCACGATTGCCTCTTTCTTCGTGCACGCCGGTTCTGGTGTGCGCCGTCTTCCTGTTAACCGGCGATACCGCGAAATCGCAAGATGTGCAGTGGCGACATGACTATTCCACCGCTCGCCGTGAAGCTACGGAAACCGGCCGCCCGCTGCTGCTGGACTTCGGAACCGAAGCGTGCGTCTGGTGTCGCAAACTGGATGCCACCACATTCCGCGATCCGAAGGTGATTAAGCTCCTTAACGAACGGTTCATTGCGGTGAAAGTTGATGGGAACAAGGAAGAACGTGTGACGAGTGCGTTAAACGTCACGAGCTTTCCCACACTCGTGATTGCAACCGCCGATGGAAAGGTAGTCGGTCGGCACGTTGGCTATGCGGATGTCGCCAAGATGCTGGCCCTTCTGCAGAATGTGCCCGCTGCCACACCCTCACCCGCACCGGCACCCACAACAGCAGTCGCAGTGGCACCCATCATGCCAACAGCGGTGCAAACGCCGATCGCGAAAGAAAATCCATCCGACGCGGATCGATGGCAACGGGCCAAAGAACAAATCGATGCGGATCTGGCTTTACTTCATCCGAAACTGGTTGCGGATCTGGCCCGATAATCAGGCCCACACCTCGCATGGTGTGAGCCTGCGAAGAATGCTTACACGCGGCTGAATGTGGGCTTGGCAACCTCGACCGGTTCCGGCTTCGATTCAACGCCCACATCTTCGGCGTTCGCTTCCGGAGTGTGCGGTTCGCTCGGAACAGCCACGCCGGGATTCTTCAATCGTTCAACAAACGCCGCCATGCGAGAAAGCCCCGCACGCAGGCGGCCTTCGTCGCCCGCAATACTGATGCGAACGTGCCCATCTCCGCTTGGCCCGAAGGCGCAACCCGGTCCCACCTGCACGCGTTCTTCGCGATACAGCCGCTCGGCGAACGCTCGCCCACTCATGCCAAGCCCCACAACCGGCACCCACACAAACAGGCCACCGGTTGGAACATCGGCTTCAAGCCCCATCGCTCGCACGCGGTCGAGCGTGTAATCGCGCTTGCCCTTCAATCGATCGAGCTGCGAAGAGAATTCGGTATCGGGTTCAGCCAGAATGCGGGCCGCGGCTTGCTGACAGACTGCGGGAACGAACGGAGCGCTGAGGTTCTGCGTCAGTTTGCACGCTTGCACCAAATGCCGCGACCCGGCCAGCCAGCCAACCCGCAAGGCTCCTAGCCCAAATTCCTGCGTGAGCGATCCGGTGGTGAGAACGCGTTTCTCGGCTCCGGGAAGCAATGCGAGCGATTTGCCACCCGATGCGAAGCGGAATTTGGCGAACGATTCGTCGGCGAGTACGAGTACGTCGTAAGCTGCAGCAATCCACGCGATGTGATCCAGATCGTCTTCCGCCAGACAACCGCCTGTTGGGTTCACGGGATCGGAAAGGATCAGCAACTTCGCGCCACGCATGGCCTTTTCAAATGCGTTGGCAAGATAACGCGTGCGGCCGTCCTCGGTCCACGAGGCAATCCAACGCAAGCGGGCACGGCGTGACTTCGCGGCGAGCGCGAACAGCGGAGAGCACGGATCGAACAGCACCACACGATCGCCGGGATTCACGAACGCCTCGATGGCCGCCGTCGTCGCGCCGGTTGCCCCATGCGTGACGAGGAGATCCGTCTCGGGGTTCACGTTGCGGCCATCGCGGCGATACCGCTCTGCAATGGCGGTTCGCAACTCCGGCAGCCCATGTGGTGGCGGATTTCCGCGCCGCTCGGCGTTAAACCGGCCCAGACTCACGCCCGACTCGGAACGCGGAGCCGCGAGGTTCAAGTCGAACACATCCGGCCCGCACGGATCGGGCGCGAACGCCGGATCGAGCAACTCTTCGACCGGTGCCGTCAACACGCGATCGGAATAATAGCGAAGGAACGCACCACCGCCGTTGGTGAGCCGTTTGCCGCGGCGTGTGAACCCGGCGATACGGGTACGCACGAGAAGCTTCGTCAGCCAGAATGGGAGCGCCAAGGGTCGGCCTCCTTGCCGGGTATGTGGAATAGTGTGGCGTATTGTGGCGAGATAACGGCATGCCTGTAAAGCCCGGCTCGCCAAACCCGTGCGATGCGCCTATTTCTAGCGACGCGGGTTGCTGTTTCCCCGTTCACGGATGCTGCCGGAATGAACCTTACCAAAGCTGTGATTACCGCGGCCGGCCGCAACCAGCGTGGCTTACCGCTGCAAAACCTCGTGGACCGCGATGGGCTTGAAAAGAAGGCGTTGGAGATCATCCTCGAAGAGGCTGTGGGGGCGGGCGCGGAAGAAGTGTGCGCGGTGATTGCACCAGGCGACGAGGCCGCGTATCGCGCCGCCGCGGGGCCGCACTCCTCACGCCTGCACTTCGTTATCCAGCCGGAACCACTTGGCTATGGCCACGCGTTGCTCTGTGCCCGCGAGTTCACCGCCGGCCAGCCATTCCTTCATCTGGTAAGCGATCACTTATACATCTCGCGCGGCGAATCGCGTTCGGCGAAGCAAGTGGCGGATCTGGCGCGGGCCGAAGGTTGCGCGGTTTCGGCGGTGCAACCCACCCGCGAAAGTTTGCTTCGCCTTTATGGTGCGGTTGGCGGCCGAAGAGTGGCCCAGCGACCGGATCTGTACGAGATTCAAGATGTGATCGAGAAGCCCACGCCCAGCGAGGCGGAGCAATCGCTCGCGGTCACCGGATTGCGCGCGGGTTATTACCTCTGTTTCTACGGTATCCATGTGTTCACTCCGGTCATCATGGACATTCTGGCGGAAGCCGCGACCGCGAACCCGCCGCAACTCTCGCCGGCGCTGGCCGAGTTCGCCCGGCGGGAACGCTATCTGGCGCTGGAAGTCGCCGGCCAACGCTACAACACCGGCCAGAAATACGGGCTGCTTACCGCGCAACTCGCTCTCGCACTCGATGGCGTGGACCGCGAGAAAATCCTGGCTCAGATTATCGACCTGCTGGCGCAACGCGGTTGAACCAGGCGCGTCGAGAGTTCACCGCAGTCTGTGCCTCCGTATCTCTGTGGTTCGATCATGCTCATCGAAATTATCACGTCGGCCGATCCGGAAGTTCGCAACCGCTCGATTGCGGCCGCATGTGCGGGGCTGAGCTATTCCGAGTTGCTTGCGGAACGCGATGCGCTCGATCGCTTTCGCCGCGAGAACACGAACCTGTATGAACGGGTGCGGGCGCTCTTCGTGCTGTATGCGATTAACCGCTACTATCTCGCAGCCCGACCCGAATTGCCCACCGCGGGGCACATCCCATATGCTGGAGTCGAGCGATTATTGGGCCGGCGATTCGATGAAGCGGTGCGCGTGTTCCGCGCGGAGGAACACGCTCGCGGCCCAAGCGATCCGGTGTGCAGCGCACTGGCCGCCGCATATCAGGGGCTGGCGTTCCAAACACTGGCCGATCAGGTGCGGGCGAGCGTTCGCGGGGCCGCGGGCAACCGTTGGATGTTCCGCACCGGTTCGCCACAAGATCACCCACTTCGCGTGCGGCCCGAACTGCTCACGCGCGGGCCGGGCGATGCTTTCCCGGTGCTTCGCGAATGCACGCCGGTTCGCATGGATTTATCCCACTCTTGCTGGAGCGACATCTTCTTTCTTGGCATGGATTACCCGGAAGGTGCTCGCGTTCTCAATGTCTCGATTGATCTCGGCGTGAACGGCCGCGATGCCAAACCACGACCACCAATCGAAGTTCACTTTCGCATTATTGATGAGCCAGTTCTCCGGTTGGTGAGCGTGGATCTGGACTCGGTCGCGGATGTGAAGTCGCTTCCCGAAGTGTTCGACTTCGCCCGCGACTACACCGGTTTACTGAAGGCCGCGGTGATCGCATCGGGCTTGATCCCGCCAGGGCTTGAAGGATCGCGGCAGGGCTTGAAAGAGATCCTGGAGACGCTCGTTGGGCCTGGGTTGGGCATCGAACTCGTGAGCGCGGTGAACGATATTCCGAAGGGTTCGCGGCTCGCGGTGTCCACGAATCTGCTCGCGGGGTTAATCGCGGTGTGCATGCGGGCAACCGGGCAAACGCAGCAACTGACCGGCGGGTTAAGCGAACCGGAACGGCGACTCGTTGCGGCCCGCGCGATCCTGGGCGAATGGCTCGGCGGGTCGGGCGGCGGCTGGCAAGATAGTGGCGGCGTATGGCCTGGCATCAAGCTGATCGAAGGAACCTTCGCGGCAGCGGGCGACCCCGAGTTTGGCGTAAGTCGCGGGCGATTGCTCCCGCGTCACACGGTCTTGGGCTTGGATCATGTTGCACGCGATGCCCGAGAACGCCTGGAGAATAGCCTCGTGCTCGTGCATGGCGGCATGGCACAGAATGTTGGGCCGGTGTTGGAGATGGTGACAGAGAAGTACCTCTTGCGCGAAGAACGCGAGTGGGCCGCGCGCCAGGAAGCGCTTAGCATCTTCGACGAGATCGCCGCAGCGCTGCAGCGGGGCGATGTGCCAGCGATTGGCGCGGCCACCACACGCAACTTTGCCGGACCAATTCAAACCATCATCCCCGCCGCGACCAACGCTTTCACGGAATCGCTTATCACCGCGACACGCGAGAAATTCGGCTCGGATTTCTGGGGCTTCTGGATGCTTGGCGGCATGTCGGGCGGCGGCATGGGCTTCATCGTGGCACCGGAACGCAAGCCCGAAGCTATCGCATTCTTGAAGCAAGAAATGAACCGGTTGCGTGAGAACTTCCGCGATAGCCTTCCCTTTGCGATGGCTCCGGTCGTCTACGATTTCGCCATCAATCCGAACGGAACCACTTGCGACTTCTTCGCGGGTCACGACGCCTTACTGCCGCGTGGTTACTACGCACTGCTGGTGCCGCGTTGGTTGCGGGAAGATCCGCGTGCCGTCACGCCGTCCAAGCGTGCGGAACTCGATCGCGTGGGCCGCGCCGCTCGTCGCAATCCCGATCTCTCGGGGTTGGTGGAATCGCTCTTCGATCGCATGCTTCCCAGCACGTTAACCACACGCGAAGGGCATTCGAATAGCCTCTCGGACTTGCTCTCGATCAACGGGTTCGATCGTGAACAACACGAACGCATTCGCGATGATCTCCGGCGTGGTTTGATCGGCCTGGCGCAAAATCGCCTTCCGGCTTCCGCGGTGATCGAAGATGTTCGCGCCGGGGATGTGATCGATACCCGTTCTGGCATCAGTGAAGATCTGGTAGCGATTGGCCGGCGAGCGCTGGCGGCGGGTGAATTGGCCGTTGTCACACTTGCGGCGGGTGCGGGTAGTCGCTGGACGCAAGGTGCCGGCGTGACCAAAGCTCTGCATCCGTTCGTGCGATTCGGCGGCCAACATCGCACGTTCGTTGAGATTCACCTCGCCAAGAGCCGCCACACGTTGCAGCAGTGCGGAACCGCGATCCCGCACATCTTCACCACCGGTTATCTCACGCATCGCCCGATGGGCGAACACCTCGCCAAAACGGGCAACCACGGTTACCCTGGCCCGGTGCGATTATCGCCCGGTGCGTCGGTTGGGCTGCGATTGGTTCCCATGGAACGCGATCTGCGCTTCGCATGGGAAGAAACCGTGCAGCAGGTGCTCGACGAAGGGAAGCAGCGCGTGCGGGATAGCGTGCATGCCGCGCTCATTCAGTGGGCGAAAGCTGCGGGTGAAGCCAGCGACTACACCGATAACGAACCGCTGCAGTGCCTTCACCCGGTTGGCCACTGGTACGAAGTGCCCAATCTGCTTCGCAACGGCATGCTCCGCGATCTTCTCGCCGAACGCCCCAAACTCAAGTATCTCCTCGTTCACAACATCGATACTCTTGGTGCCAATCCGGACCACGGACTTCTCGGCCAACACATCGCCAGCGGAAAGCCGCTCACCTTCGAAATGATCGGGCGACGCATCGACGATCGCGGCGGCGGGTTGGCTCGCGTCGATGGCAAAGTGCGCATTCTGGAAGGGCTGGCGATGCCTCGCGAAGAAGAGGAATTCACTCTCTCGTTTTACAATTCGCTCACAACCTGGATCGATATCGACGGGCTGTTGCACTTGTTCGGCCTCACGCGCGGCGACCTGAACGACATGGGCAAAGTGACCGCGGCGGTGAGCCGCATGGCCGCGCGGTTGCCAACCTACATCACCCTGAAAGATGTGAAGAAACGTTGGGGCCATGGCCAGGAAGATGTCTTCCCGGTGTGCCAGTTCGAGAAACTCTGGGGTGATATGACTGCAGTTGGCGGTGTGGATTGCGGCTTCGTCGTGGTGCCGCGCGTTCGCGGGCAACAACTTAAAGACCCCGCCCAACTCGATGGCTGGCTCCGCGATGGTTCCGCTGAACATGTCTTTTCACTCTGCGCGTTCCAAGAGTGAGTTGCACGGCAACATTTCTCATGCTCCCGGTTGTGCCGAGTCGATAAACCGTGTGGATTCTTTCGTCTGTCACGGGTGTGCATCGTTATGAAGCGAGTCATCGCCATCGCCACCTGTGCGACCTTGCAGACCACATTCGGGTGCATGGGAGCGAAGTCGTATCTCGACCAGAACTTGCCAGCACCCGCGAAGCAAACCGCCACGTTCTCGCCCGCCCCGCTACGACCGACAAAGCAAAAGGAAGATGGCGTGGTGCAGGCGGCGGCGGAGTTGCCCGTCGAGGTCCCGCGGCCCAGCACGGCGGATCAATTCGTTCAGTTCGCAGTCATGCGGAACCCGCGTATTGCCCGTGCGGCCATTTCGATCGATGCCGCACAGGGCCGATATGTGCAGGCCGGGTTATACCCCAACCCGGAATTCGCCGTGATCTGGGATGAAATCGGCGACCGCACCGGCGCGGGCGGCGTTCTCACAGCACCGCAAATTACCCAGTCCATCGTAACGGGCCGGAAGCTTCAACTTTCGCAGGCCGTCGCGGCACGGGAAGTCGATCAGACCACGCTCGATCTGCTCTCCGAACGATACTCCGTTGTGGGTTCGGTGCGTGCTTCGTTCTATCAAGCACTGGCGATCACCGAACGGGCCGAGATTCTTAACGAACTCGTCAAGCTTGCGGACGAAGCGGTGAGCAGTGGCAAAACACTGCTGGAGAACAAACGCATCGCAAGGCTGGATCTGCTTCAACTCGAAGTGCAACGCGAACAACTGCAGGCCGAAGCGCGAGCCGTGGCGCGGGAACTTCCTGCCGCCTACACTCGCCTGGCCGCGACCGCCGGCGATAGCAACTTGCCTGTCGATTCGGTAACCGGTAGCCTCAATGGTCTTCCCGCTTACGATCTGGAACAGACGCGGGCCGTCGTGTTGGTGTCGCACCCCAACGTGCGATCGGCGAAGGTTAATGTCGAACGAGCGCAAGCGGCGATCCGTCGGGCACAGGCCGAGCCGATTCCCAACGTCACGCTTTATGGCGGGTTCGTGCGGCAGTATGAGAACCGGTCGTACGACGGCATGGCAGGCATCAGCATGCCCGTGCCACTTTGGGACCGTAACCAGGGGAATATCCGCGCTGCCCAGGCGGAACTTGGCATGGCAGTGCAGAACGTTGCACAGGTTGAGAACGAACTCGCGCTTCGTGTGGCCGTGTTGTTTCAGACATATTCCGCAGCACGAGAGCGGGCCGAGCAATACCAGCGAGAGATCTTGCCGCGAGCCGAAGAAACCTACAAGCTCTCGCTCGAAGCCTTCAAGGGTGGGCAGTTCGAATACCTTCGCGTGATTCAGGCGCAGCGAGCCATTGCAGAAGCGAAGCTCGAATTGAACAAATCGCAGGGCGATGCGTGGCGTGCCGCGGCCGAACTCTCGGGCATGCTGCTCGAAGAAGTCTGGCCGGTGCCACTGCCAGTGGCCGAAGAAATGCGCTGACGACTCGCCCTACATGCCGCATCTGTGGCGTCATCTCTTCATCAGTTGCTCCAGCACTGCCCAGGCGTTTCCGGAGCGCAGAGCGTCGTCGGCTCGCTCCACGCCTTCGCGCAGCGTTGTCACGGCTTCGGCGGCCCAGAGTGCCGCGGCGGCGTTCGCCAGAGTGATCCGCCGTGCGGGGCCATCGTCG
>JBGSLF010000204.1:0-13241 GCA_041740855.1 Gemmata sp. | reverse complement strand
CCAAAGCACAGCGTTATGAAGGCTCCTTCGGAACAATGAAACTCTCACCCATCGCGAAAAAATTACACGAACTCAGCGGCGAGGGTGGTTCCGAATCGGCCAAAGTCGGATGAGCGGCCGCCCCACAGCGCAACCGCCTCTTAGACACCGGCGAGATGAAGTCTGGGTGTGCTGGGAGGCAGAAGCAAGAATGGATTGTTCAGGATCAGGGCTGGCATTCACAAGACGCTCGACGAGAACGACGTTTCGCACATTGACATCGCCCGTCAACTCTTGGAGCAGCATGATGTGTGTCAGGCGGTCAACTGATCCTCACCGGTATGGCACACCAAGTGATTTGATCTTGCAGTAAGTGAACGAGCCGCGAGCGTACGCTCGTCGGCTCACCTGAAATCGAAGGTGATCCGACGAGCGTCAGCTCGCGGTGTTTTCGTATTACGAAACCCGGCTCCTGACGGAGCACGGCTCACCGTCGGAATCTCGCTTTCTCTTTCCGCGAGCCGAGTCGCGTCAGCGCTCGGTGTCTTCTCTTTCCGCGCAATCAATGCAACTTCTCGATCGGCAGAATGCCGCCCGGGAGAATTGGGTTCGGCCGCTCGCTCACATCGTAAACCATGGCGTGCGGATCGATACCGAGGTTCTGGTACACGCTTGCCAGCACACTTTGGTAAGGAATCGGATCGTCCTTCGCTTCGCCCGCGGCACTGTCGGTGCTACCAATGACCTGGCCAGTCTTCATTCCACCACCGGCGAGCAGCGCAGAGTTCACGCGTGCCCAGTGGTCGCGGCCCGCGTCCTTGTTAATCTTGGGTGTTCGCCCGAATTCGCCCCACACGCATACAGTCACGTCGTTACTCAATCCGCGGGCGTAGATATCTTCGACGAGTGCGGAGATACCCGTATCGAACACGGGCAACTGTTTCCGCAACGCCTTGAAGTTGCCGCCGTGCGTATCCCAGAAGCCATAGGCCACGGTGACCACGCGGCAACCGGCTTCGACCAACCTTCGCGCCATCAGCAGTTGATCGTTCCATTGCGGGGCACCGTCGCCCTGATGCTTGGGTGAACCATAGCCGTAACGCTCGCGGGTGCGGTGTGCCTCGCGTGTGACATCCAGCGCCTCGACCAACTTGCTCGATGTTAAGACATCGAAAGCGCGATCGTGGAAGGTGTCGGCACTCACCGACTGACTCGGTTTCTGAATCGCGGCCTTGCGGAAGGCATCCAGGTTTTCGAGTAGCGCCTTGCGATCCAACAGGTGTTCAGGCGTGATGGCGAGGTTCTTCATCACCGCGATCTCTTCCCCGTCCACTTTAACCGGGGCGACCGCGCGACCGAGCATTCCGGGTCCGGGCGAGTTGTAAGGCTTATGTTGCATCGTGGGCGAAAGGTCCACGAACGCAGGGATCACTGCGTCGGTCTGCCCTTGCATGCGGGCCACCACGCTGCCGAAGTGCGGTTTATTCTCGCGCTGAGCGGTGCTCATCGTTGTCGCGGTGTAGCTCTGGTATGAGCTGTGTTCATCGCGCTGGCCGATCAGGGATCGCACCACCGCGAGCTTGTCCATGCACTTCGCGAGCTTCGGCAAGTGTTCGCTAATCTGGATGCCGGGCACATTCGTGGCGATCGGGTTGAACTCCCCGCGAATCTCGGCCGGTGCGTTTGGCTTCAGGTCGAAGCTATCCTGGTGCGCCAACCCGCCAGACAGATAGACCATGATCACCGACTTGTGCGACTTCTTCCCGGCGGCAGCCTCCGCTCGCATGAGTTGCGGCAGCGTGAGACCGCCCATCGCAAGCGAGCCAACTTTGAGAAAGTTGCGGCGCGAAACGCCATCGCAATACCGAGCACGAGGGCCAAGAACGGTGAGCATGGGATGAGACTCCGGCACGGAGTGAAGGCAGGAATGTTGTGGGGAGGCAGTTGAAGTAAGAGTATATCGATCATCTTGGGGTAAACGCAACACACGGAATTCTTGTTTCGAATCTGTGAACCGCAAGTGTTGGACGCAGCGTCCGGCGCTGCTAGGTTAGTCCGCGTCCCTTCCGGAAATCTTGCGGGTCTCCCATGATGCTCTTCGCACTCTCCCTGTATCACACCGACCCCGGAACCGGCCGCGTGGTCTTGCATGCCATGCCGGTCATGATTCTGGTGCTGGTTTGCCTCGCCCTGGCATACCGCTACTATTCCGCGTTTCTTGCGGCGAAGGTTGCGGTGCTGGACGATTCGCGCGTTACGCCCGCTTATCGGCTTAACGATGGCCAGAACTATCACCCCACGAACACGTGGGTGCTGTTCGGCCACCACTTCGCTGCCATCTCCGGGGCAGGGCCGCTCATTGGGCCGGTGCTCGCCATTCAGTACGGCTACATGCCCGGGTTAATCTGGCTGGTGATCGGTGTGTGCCTCGCTGGTGCGGTGCAAGATATGCTTGTGCTGGCCGCCAGCGTGCGGCGAGATGGGAAATCGCTTGCGGAAATCGCCCGCGTGGAACTCGGAAAGCCGGCTGCGATCGTGGCATCGGTTGCGATTCTGTTCATCGTTATCATCGCGCTGGCGGGTCTGGGTTTCGTGGTGGTGAAAGCGCTCGGCGGCGAAGAAGTGAAGCTCCTCAAGGGAATGCAGATCTCGGTGCCTGTGACCGCGGTGCAACCCGTGGCAACCGAACGCGAAGGCTCGCACTACTGGGCTTTCCCACCTGGATGCCTGATTCGCTACGAACCAAAGCAATCCACCAACACCCGCCCGGAAGCGTTCCAGGTTCGCGGGAATGACAGCGGCGTCGTGCGAACTGTGGCAGCCGGCACCGATGGCACCGATGACCGCGTGGTCTACGAAGTGAGTGGCCCATGTTGGCAAGTGGTGCCGGGTTCGTCGTGGGGCACGTTCACCATCGCCTGTACGATCCCGATCGCATTGCTCGTTGGGTTGTGGATGTATCGCATTCGGCCCGGGCGAATCGTGGAAGCCTCGGTGATCGGTGGGTTCCTCACGCTGGCGGCCGTGGTTGCGGGGAACTGGATTCCGGGGTCAGCGCTGGAACCGATCTTCTCGCTTACCCGCGATCAGACCATCTGGGCGCTGTGCTTGTATGGGTTCATCGCGGCGGTCTTGCCGGTGTGGTTGCTGCTCGGCCCGCGTGACTATCTCAGTAGCTTCCTGAAGCTCGGCACGATCTTCTTGTTGGTGATCAGTGTGATCGTGGCGAACCCAACATTGAACGCGCCGCCGCTGAACGAGGTGTTCATCAACGGCGGCCCGACCTTTGGCGGGCATCTGTTCCCGTTCGTGTTCATCTGCGTGATGTGCGGCGCGATTAGCGGGTTCCACTCGCTGGTGTCCAGTGGCACCACGCCGAAGATGGTGGAGAAGGAATCGCACATCCGGCGAATTGGTTATGGGGCGATGTTGCTCGAAGGTCTGGTCGGCACCGTTGCGTTGATCGCAGCCGCGAGCTTGCCATCGGATCTTTATTACGACATCAACGTGGCCATCGATCGCGCTCCCGAGTTTCAGAATCAACTGAGCGAAGTGGAGCAGAAGTACGGTATCAGCCGTGAGACGCTGCCACCCGAATCGAAAGACCCTGCCCACGCGACCGGCGTGGAATCGGTGCAGCATTTGAACCTGGGCCAAGTGGAAGAGTTGGTCGGTGGGGAATCGCTGCGTGGCCGCACTGGTGGAGCCGTCACGCTGGCCGTGGGCATGGCCATGATCTTCCAGCAAGCGTTCGCATTCACGGGAATCGCGGTCGGCACACTGCTAAAGTATTGGTATCACTTCGCCATCATGTTTGAGGCGCTGTTCATCCTCACCACAATCGACGCAGGCACACGCATCGCGCGCTTTCTGCTCCAAGAATCAGCGGGGCGAGTGTACAAGCCATTCGCGAGGCAAGACTGGCTTCCGGGAGCACTCATCGCCAGTGGCACCGTCACGTTTGCGTATGGTTGGCTGATCTCCACAGGAAGCATCGACACCATCTGGCCCATGTTCGGCATCGCGAACCAACTGCTCGCGGTGCTCGCGCTCGCACTGGTCACAACATGGCTCGTGAACCAGGGCCGCGGGCGTTACGCATGGGTCACCGTGCTACCCATGCTGTTCGTGACAAGCACAACACTCACAGCCGGAACGCAGCTCATTAGCGGGCGTTTCGCGGGCATGATCGAGAAAGGGCGGAAGCTGATCGAGCAAGGCGACCCGACCGGGCAGAAACTGGTGATGACCGGCTACCTGAACTCCGGCCTCACCCTGTTCGTGATCGTGTGCGTGTGCACCGTGTTGCTCTGGGCAATCGCACGGTGGATGGCCGTCTGGTTGGGCAAAGGGAAAGTGTGACCGCGATGCTGCAAGCAGAAGAGCGAGCCGAACGCCTGCGTTTTCGGGTGTTCGGCTCGCTCCGATTGTTTGAGCAGTGATGATGCTTTATCCGCGGCCAACGAGTGGCATCTTCGTGGCCATTACCGTCATGAAGAGCACGTTGGCATCGAGCGGCAGGCTTGCCATGTAGACCAGGGCACGCGCGACGCAATCCACATCCATGCGCGGTTCCACTGCCATCGTGCCGTTGGGTTGTGGAACACCCTCAACCATCTTCGCCGTCATTTCCGTGGCGGCGTTGCCAATGTCGATCTGTCCACAGGCGATGTCGTATTTGCGGCCATCGAGGGATGTCGATTTCGTCAACCCGGTAATGGCGTGCTTGGTCGCGGTGTATGGGGCCGAGTTCGGTCGCGGAGCGGTCGCGGAGATGGAGCCGTTGTTCACGATGCGCCCACCACGCGGCGATTGCGCTTTCATCAGCCGAAAGGCTTCCTGCGTGCAATAGAACACACCCGTCAGGTTCACATCCACAACATTGCGCCACTGTTCCACCGTGAGGTCTTCGAGTGGCACGGGCGGCGCGCTAAGCCCTGCGTTGTTGAACAGAAGATCGAGCCGGCCGAACGCGGCTTTGGTTTGCTCGAAGAGTTGCCGAACCGAGTCCGGATTGGCAACATCGGTGGGCACGGTCAGTGTTCGGGCACCCGCAAGGGCGGCGGCCACGGTTGCGGCAAGTGCATCGGCCCGGCGACCCGCCAGCACCACGCTCCAGCCTTCGCGCAGCAACGCGAGCGCGCACGCCCGACCAATCCCGGAACCGGCTCCGGTCACCATTGCGATGCGATTATCAGCAGCCATTGCGTGAACTCCTGTGATTCTGCGGCCTTTGGATGGATTGGCGAGCATACCAGCGCAGCATGTGCCGCTGAACCGCGATTTGGCCGCACACTGCAGATTGCGGTTGATCCCAAGCACGCCACTCGCTATTGCCGCTTAACCAACTGGTATTGATGGCTCTGCGGTATTGGAACCGCAACCAAACGGAGGGCGGCGTGTGTCCCGACTGATGTTCCTCGCGTGGCTCGCCGCGATTCCCATGTTCACCGGTTGCGCCGGAACGTGGGATACGGTCACCAGCCAGCAATTCCGCCATCATCCGATTGATACCACCAAGAAGATGATCGCCCCGGAAGATCCGGTAGTGGTGCTTCTCGCCGACCCGCCGCGAGAAGGATACGAACGTGCGGCTGCACTGCGACGGCTCAAGGAACCGATGCGAAACAAGGGGACGCAGGAAGAACAGGACGCGGTTCTGGCGATGCTGGAACAAACCGCCAGTTCGGACATCAGCCCTGTGCTTCGCATGGAAGCCGTTGCCGCACTCGGGCGATTCAACGACACGCGGGCACCGGGCATACTCATGACGGCGTATCGCAACGCGCACGGTCGCACGCAACTCGAATCCGAATCGATTCCCACCAAGCCCGTGCCCAACAGCAATGGCATCCTGCTGGCGTCGGGGAGCAGTCGCAAAGCGGAATCGGATCGCTTCCCGCTTTCCGGGCCAACCGGCTTCCCGCCCGAGTGGGTTTCGGCCATTCGCTGCCGCACCGCGGAATCGTTAGGCCGCACGAATCGCCCAGAATCGGCGAAGTTCCTGGCCACGGTGGCAGGCGGAGCGGGCAACGATGTGGCGATGGCAGGGAACGAAGATCGCGATGTGCGCTTAGCCGCTATTCGCGGGCTGGGGCAATGCCGCCAACCCGAATCTGTCGTGGCACTGGCACAAGTGCTTCAGGCCGAAGCGGAACTCAAGGATACCGCAATTATTGGCCGCACCCACGATGGCCTTATGAAGTTAACCGGCAAGAAACTGCCGCCCGATCCGAGCATGTGGAACGAAGTGGTGCAGGCGGGTGTGGTGATTAGCCCCGAGCCATCTTGGATCGAATCCACGATCGAGAACGCGATGTTCTGGGAAAAGCAATAACGTGGCCTGGCCTGCGAGGCAAGAAAGCCGTGTCAGTCAAGACTGACACGGCTTGCCAAGCAAGAGACCCAGTCGCTGACGCGAAACGGCTCGCCAAGATGAAACCCGTGTGTTCGCACACACGGCTCGCCAAGATGCCAAATCGACAGCTACATCTCTCGCGGTAAACGCACTTTCCTCAACTAATACGATAGCTGAGAATAGGTTCGCGCCTTTCGTTCCGTTTTCGCCGAAGGATTCCCTCCATGAACGCACTGCTACTCCCGTTTGCCCTCACACTCTCGGCCCAACCGGGCGACGACTGGAAAGCCGCCGAGACTGCGAATCTCGCGAATATTCGCCAGGTTACCGATGGCTTCGTTCGCGCGGGTGAAGGGTACTTCTCGCCCGATGGCACAAAGATTATCTTCCAGGCAGAAGAGAAAGAAACCGGCAACCCGTTTTACCAGATCTTCATCCTCGATCTAGCATCCGGGAAGTTCAATCGCATTAGCCCGGGAACCGGTCGCACCACATGCGGATACTTTCGCCCCGATGGCAAGAAAGTGATCTTTGCCAGCAGCCACGGCGATCCGAACGCGAAAGGGAACCAACAAGCGGAGATCGTGCAGCGAGCCGAAGACGCCAAGAAGGGCGTGCGCCGACGCTATTCGTGGGACTTCGATACCCACATGAAGATTTATGAATCCAACCTGGATGGGACCGAAATCAAGTGCCTTACGCCTGATGCCAAGGTCTACACCGCCGAAGGGAGTTACTCCGCCGATGGATCGAAGATCGTGTATTCCGCCGGAACTGCGGGAAACGTGCACCTGTTCATCATGAATGCGGATGGCAGCGGGGCACGGCAAATTACCAAGGCTTCCAATTGCTATAACGGCGGCCCGTTCTTCAGCCCCGATGGGAAACAGGTGATCTTTCGTTCCGATCGCAAAGAAAAAGATCGGCTGCAGTTGTACGTCATTAACGCGGATGGAACCGGAGAGAAAGCCCTCACAACCGACGATAAGTGGGTGTACTGGGCACCGTATTGGTACAAGGACGGCAAGCACATTATCTACACCGCCGCGGATCACACCAACGAGTTGGCCCGCCCCAATTACGATCTGTATTGGATGAGCCTGCAGAACGGAAAGACGACCCGCATCACGTTCGCACCCGGCCAAGATGTGCTGCCGGTCTTTAGCCCGGACTACAAGAAAGTGTTGTGGACCAGCAGCCGCGATGGCCGTTCGCCCACGCAACTTTACATCGCGGACTTCACCCCGCCCAAGGAGTGAATCGCACCAAGTCGTGTGTGCAGTCTGAGACGCGAAACGTCGCAGGCTGCACGCCGGTTATCGCAGAACTGTTGCGAGTGCCGCCGTGGCCCAACTGGTCGCGGCGATGGAAATGAACTGGTCTTTCTCGTGCGGGAATCCGCTTTCATAGTACGGCTGAAACGGTTTACTGCGACTCTTCACCTTCCACGTTCCGTCCGGCAATCGGTTCTTGAGCAGGAACGCAATCCCGGCAGCAACCGCAGGCGAATCTGGCGGAAGGCCGCCCGCGTGGCGTAAGGCGAACAGGGCGGAACCGGTTGCGTATGCATCGCTCGCACTTCCATCGAGTTGCGACCAACCGCCATTGGCTTGCTGGCGTCGCAGGAGATCCCACGCGGCGGCCGCGATCTCTTTGGCATCGGCTCCGGCTTCTTTCAAACCCAGCAATCGAAAGACGCGATCTTCGTTATCCTTGACCGTGGCTTTAATGAGCCAGGCACGGGCGCTTTCCACTCGTTTGGCAATCTGATCCTTATCCGCGGCGGCTCCGAAGGTGCGTAACGCACGCATGGTCGCATAAGTGGTCGTGAAGTCGCTCGCCTCGGTCGGCGGGCGGTTCGAGGTGGTTCGCCAGTGGTCGCGATCGGGCTGGAACTTCAGCAGATAGCCCGCGACCGCTTCCGTGGTGTCGTTGGGCTTGTAGCCGGTGAGTTCCAGCGTGAGTAATGCGAGCGACGCCGTGGCCGCTTGCCCGCCGGTCCCGCGACCATCACGAAAGCGTTCCTTATTCGAGGCAAGGAACCCGGCCACGTGCTCGGCCTGCGCTTTGAAGAAGTCTTTGGGAATGCCAAGGCCGCGGTCGCGAATCGCCGAGAGCGCGAGGAGCGGATAGGTCTGGTTATGGCACGCGAAGCATGTCTTCTGGTCCGCGTGGCCCGCGGCACCTGCGACCAGTTGCGGAACGGCCGCCGCCACCGCTTCGCGAACCGGATCGGGCTTATCCGAGTGTAGCGGAATCACAAAGCCAAAGAAGACGACGGCAGGGAACATGAGACTGCTCCGCGAGAGAGTAATAACAGTGTTGTTATACCTCCAACGAAGTAGAAATGTGTGAGAATACAGCCGGGTTTCTCGTGCGAATGTGTGCGATGACAATCGCGGCACGTGTGAAGCACGCACTCCGGAGGGCCGACCCGTAGTTTCACCACGTTGATGCGATCGTAATTTGCCCCTGCAACTGTCCGCTTTTCCCTCTCCTGGATAATGATCATGAGCACAATTCGACTGGTTCACTTCTTCGTCGCGCTGGCTGCTTTAATACCAGCCGGTGCGAGCAAGGCCGATGACAACCCCTTTGCCAAACATGGCAAACTCCGCGTTGCGAAATCGCGCACACACCTGGAACACACAGATGGCACGCCCTTCTTTTTCCTCGCCGACACGGTTTGGAGTGGCCCGGCACTCAGCACGGAAGCGGACTGGAAACTCTTCCTGGAGAATCGCAAGAAGAAGGGCTTCACCGCGATTCAGTTTAATTGCCTCTCGCCCTGGCGTGCCGCGCCGACCGATCGCGAAGGCCGCGTCGCTTTCACCATTGCGGATGGAAAGCTTCTCCCGAACGAAGACTTCTTCCGTCAGTTGGATGCGCGAATCAAAGCGATTAACGACATGGGAATGCTCGCGGTGCCGGTGCTGGCGTGGGCACACAAGAAAGGCGATGCCGGGTTCGATCTCTCCGAAGCACACGCCGCCGCGATCGTGAAGTTCCAGTTGAACCGCTACAAGGATGCGAACGCGCTGTTCATCCTGGCCGGCGATGCCCGCTACAACGCGACCGATGCGGACAAGTGGAAGCGCATCGGTCGGCTGGTGTTCGCGGACTTCCCCGACGCGCTCGTGACCACGCACCCCACCGGCATGAATTTCCCCTGGAAAGACTGGGATAACGAGAAGTGGCTGAACATCTTGGGTTACCAAAGCGGGCACGGCGATGATGCCAAAACGCTCGCGTGGATTCATTCCGGACCAGCCGCGGCGTATGGCCAACAGAAAGAACTCACCCGCCCACTGATTAACCTGGAGCCGCCCTACGAAGGCCATAACGGCTATCAGTCGAAGAAGCCGCACGACGCCTATAACGTCCGCCGGGCCACATACTGGAGCCTGTTGGTTGCCCCGGTTGCGGGTGTGACTTACGGCGGGCATGGCGTCTGGAGTTGGCACACCAAACCCGGCGAACCGCCCACCGATCATCTGGGTTCCGGTGCCGCCAAGGTGTGGAAAGAAGCGATGGATTTGCCCGGCGCGGCCGAGATGGGTTACGTGCGAAAACTGTTCGAGTCCGTGCCGTGGACCGAACTGCGGCCGGCGCAAGATCTGGTGACACAGGTAAGCAAAGAACCGGCGCACTTCGTGGCTGCGGCCGCGACTCCGGATCGCAAAGTGAAGGTGTTCTACCTTCCCGCCGGCGATCGCAAGACCCGTGCGCCGATTCAACCCGCAGTTGGCGAAGAGTTAACGTGGTTTAATCCTCGCACCGGGGAATTCACCAAGAACGCGGATGTGGTGCGAACTGCCGGCCAGACCGCCTTCGACCCGCCGAACAATCAAGATTGGGTACTGGTGATGCGAAAGAAGTGAGCCATCAACTAAGCACTGGGCCACGGCTGATTGGTAAATTCTTGACTCGTTCTTGGCGCTCTATCTTAGCTAGCCGGAAGCGTCAACGACGGTTTAAGCAAGACCCGTCGCTGACGCTTCCGGCTCGTCAAAACATGACACAACCCGAGCCATATGTTTAGCTCTCGCTCACCTCAAGACCGGGTGAGCGAGAGGAGCGGCTTAAAGTTCAACCGTTCAGGCCGCGAATGGGTGTGTAGTCCGCCATTTGCATCACTTCGCGGCTCACACCGCGCGTGACACGAAGCTGACCCACATCGAACATCGTGTGCATCACGGTGCCGATCAAGTTCGGAATACGCACCGGTTCCGTGGCCGGATCGCCGCCGTTGGCGCTGGATTTGCCAATCACCACGCCACCGGGCAAGCCACCACCGGCGAGCAGAAGCGGCCCCAAGTTGCCCCAGTGGTCGCGGCCGCCGTTCTTGTTGATGCGTGGGGTTCGCCCCATTTCCCCGCAGGCGACCAACAACACTTTGTCTTCGAGTCCGCGGTCGCGCAGATCTTGCAGGAACGCGCTTACCGCGTGATCCAGCGCCGGTGCCATGTAGCCCATTCCTTCGGTCATGGTGGCGTTGTTCTTGTCCGCGTGCATATCCCAAACGAAGTTCGTTGTGACTGTGACGAACCCCGCTCCGCGTTCCACACAACGGCGGGCGAGAAGCATGAGCTTGCCGAGTGTGCGGGCGTTATCGGCGTAGTGCTTGTGGTTGTTCCATTTCTTGTCGATCTTCGCCACATCGATCAACTTCTCGGTGTCGTATCGCGCGACGGTCTTGGGATCTTCCTTGCCAAGATCGAATGCTTCGCCCACCCCGCCGAGCAAAATGGAGAACGCTTTTTGCCGCGACGCTTCCATCACTTCGGTTTCATCTTCCATGCCGCGTTTTAACTGATCGAAGCCCGCCAACAACGCACGCCGATCGTCGAGTCGATCGAGCGGAAGATTCAGTTGCATGTCTTTCTTGAGCGAACCGTTGCCATCCGGTTGGAACGGAGCGGACGCCGCCGGGAACGGGCCATGCGAGATGAACTTGCCAAAGCCCATTTGCTCTGGCCCGGCGTTGGGGTCCACGGCTCGCGGGAACAGTGCGATGTTCGTGGGCATTCCGGTTGCGGGGTTGTTTCCACCAGCCACACTGGCATACGCGGCTCCGAGATTCGCACCGTGCCCATCCTTCGCCACGATTGGCTTGATATCGTGGTTGCCATCACCGGGCACATACGAGCGAACCACCGCTAACCGATCGGCGATCTTGGCCAATTTCGGGAACGTGCTGCCAAAGGTGATGCCCGGAATCGCGGTCTGGATCTCGCCGGTTGCACTGCGGATCTCGGCGGGGGCGTTCATCTTCGGGTCGAACGTCTCGAACTGGCTCGGCCCGCCGTGCAGAAACAGGAACACCACGGCCTTGTCGGTCACCGGTTTGCTGGAAGCCGAAAGCGGAACACCGCCATGCGCGATGGAAGGCGCGAGTGAAGGGATAAGCGACGAAAGAGAAAGACCGCCAAGAGTGAGGCCGCCAACCTGCAGGAAGTTCCGCCGGCCAAGATGAGTTGAATCGCCGATCCTGAGCATGAGCGGATCTCCGGACGTGCGTTTGGGGAGGGCACAAATGGGGAGGGCACAACAAGAATCTACCATGCCGGGAAAAGCGTTCCTAGCACATTCACGCGCTTCTACCGAGATTGTGAACGTGCGTATAATATGGCAGTCTCATTCCGACATCGGGAGGAAGAGGATATGTCGCCAACCAATCAAGAAATCGCACGCAAACTTCGCGACCACGCCACGGAACTCGCACGCCAAGGCGATAACCTTTATCGCGTGCGTGCGTTCCGGCAGGCGGCCATCGCCATTCTGGCACTACCGGAAGAACTTGCCACGTTAACGCACAACAGTGGGAACGCGGCGTTGGAACGGCTTCCCGGAGTCGGGAAAAGCCTGGCGTCCACAATCGCGAAGTTCCTGAACACCTCAGACACCTCGGGCACCGTTGCGGCGTAATCTTGGCGAGCCGTGTGTGAGCATCTTGTGATTTTCAATCTGCGTATAAATCAAAAACCAAGTTATCCGCAGATTACGCAGATTACACAGATTGGAAATCACAAGCCAAATAACAGAGATCAAAGATCAAAGATCAAAGATCAAAAAGGCTCACATCCTAACTTTTGATTTCTGCTCTTCGTTTTGAAATCTGCGTCTTCAGTGTCATCTGCGGATAACTTGGTTTTGGCTTTTGATTTATCCATGTGGTTGTTGATTGTGGGAAGGCGTTGCGGCTTGAGAAGACCCGGATCCTCGATGACTACGTTGCTCTCGCCGAGTGCCATCGTAAGCACGCTATCCGATTGCTGACCCACATCGTTCTGGCTGGATCTGATGCACCGGCCGCACCCGCTCCTGGGAAACGAACTTACTCGGAAGCCGTGCGTCAGACGCTCATCATTCTTTGGGAAGCCGCGGATCGCATCTGCGGTAAGCGGCTCAAGGCCGTTCTTCCCAGTCTCGTCACCGCGATGGAGCGGCACAAGCACCTCGCACTGGACCCGGCCGTGCGAGAACTCGTTCTCGCCGTGAGCGCCGCCACCATCGATCCGCTTTTGCGGTGTCTCTCGCAAACAGCCGACGCCTGCAGTTGAACAGGTGCTGGCAGCGGCGAGGATCGGGCGTCGGATCTTCACCGGGAAATGGCCGTTACAACTGGACCGGCTCAAGGCAATTTCCCCCCACGCGAACCGGGCATCCGGTCCGTGTGTCCTGAACCAGTCCGCACACTCGAACCAGGAGGCCGCCGCGAAGCTGACGAAGCCGACCGTTGACACCCCGCACCCGCGTCACCGGAGACTTCGAACGCATGGCCGCTTTCATTTCAGTGTCCGACCTCGCGTGGTCCACGCCCGACGGCCACCCCTGCTCGCCGGCCTCTGCCTGACCTTCGGCCCGACCTTCGGCCCGACCTTCGGCCCGACCTTCGGCCCGA
>JBGSLF010000203.1:0-3436 GCA_041740855.1 Gemmata sp. | reverse complement strand
GTGGAACGAGCACGCTCATCCGTTCAACTGGACCCGAAAATCCGTGACCAAAATCATGGCCAAGTGCGAGATCGCCACAAGCGAAAAACCCGTGGCAATGGCCGCATAAAAACTGTTCCCCTACTTACGGGGAGTTGTACTGAGGTTGCTGTTGCTCACTTCGCGCCGCTGGGCTTGGTCTCCGTTTGCAGCCAACCCCAGCGGAACAGGTTTCGCGAGTCCACGTAGCGGCCATCTGTTGAAGTCGATCCGAGCACAACCACGATCAGTCGGCTCTCGCGCCGCGAGGCACTACCCACAAGGCAGTTCCCGGCGGGGGTCGTCGTTCCCGTTTTCACTCCTTCGAATCCTTCGATGTCGAGCAATTTGTTGGTATTCGTCCAGATCACTTTTCGCATCGCGCCGTCTGGTGTGGTTACATCGCACTCGTGTCGCCGGGTGGCGACATACGCGAGGAAGCGCTCATCGTTCATCACCTCGCAGGCCAGAGTGGCCAGGTCGCGGGCACTCGACACGTTATTCGGGCTTAATCCGTTGGGGTCTTTGTAAGCCATCTCCTTGAGGCCGAGTTTCTTGGTCATCTGGTTCATGTACGCGACGAATTGCTCGACGGCATCGCCATCGGATTTCTCGCCCAGTCGTGGCCCGAAGTGTTCCGCGAGTGCCACTGCGGCGTCGTTGCCCGATGGCAGCAGCAGACCGTAAAGCAATTTGCTCACCGGCAATTTCTCTCCGGCTTTTAGCCCGGCAGAACTGCCAATGGTTTTCGCGGCCCGCTCCGAGAATGTGACCACTTCATCCAGCATCTTCGGATCGGCCGTCGCGAGGCCAAGAACGATCTTTGCCGTCATGATCTTCGATGTGCTGGCCATGGGCCTGGCTTCCGCTTCGTTGCCGCCCTTGAGCATCTTTCCGGTGTTGCCGTCTACCACGATCCAGGCCTTCGCGGTGACCAGTGGCGGGCCGTCGAGCCGGTCCGGTGCGGCCTTGGGCGGCGCTTGCGCCATAACCGGAATCGGTGCGAATAGCGCGATGAGGGCGAACATCAGAGAATGGCGTGTCATTACCGACCTCGGTGATACGAACTGAAGGCTTGGCGTTCGCGGTGTTGCGACCGACTTAACGCTTGACGTTATTGATCGTTTCGAGAGCGACGAGCAGGGCATGTGTCCCCTTACGACCCATTCCCTGTGCCCGCACCGCTTCGTACAGTTGCTTCGCCAATCCGAGGCCAGGAAGGGCCAGGTTCATCTTTTCCGCTTCGGCCAGTGCGATCCCCATATCCTTGATGAAGTGCTCGACATAGAAACCCGGCTCGAAGTTCCGCTGCAGCATTCTTGGCCCCAGCACTTCGAGCGCCTTGCTCCCGGCCGCACCCACGCTCACGCTCTTGAAGACGGTCTCCAGATCCAACCCGGCCTTGTAGCCGTAGAGCAAGCCCTCGCACAGCGCGATCATGTTGGACGAAATCAGAATCTGGTTCACCATCTTGGTGTGTTGACCCGCTCCGGCTTCACCCTGGTGCACGATGGTCTTGCCCATGGCTTCGAACACGGGTTGCACCGCGGTGACCACATCTTTATCGCCGCCAATCATAATGCTGAGCGCCGCGTTCTTGGCCCCAACGTCGCCACCGCTAACCGGGGCATCCAGCGATGCGACGCCCTTGGCCTTCGCGGCGTCGTAGATCTCTTTAGCCAATGTCGGCTCACTTGTCGTCATGTCGACAAGCACGGTGCCCGGCTTGCTGCCGGCAAGCGCGCCATCGGTTCCGAGGAACACTTCACGCACATCTTTGGGAAACCCCACGATGGCGAACACAATGTCCGAGTTTTCCGCCACTTGCTTGGGTGTGTTCGCCGCCTTGGCTCCCAGTTCCAGAAGTGGTTGAAGCTTGTCCTTGCTCCGGTTATAGACCGTGGCGGAATAGCCCTTTGCCATGGCGTGCTGACACATCCAGCGACCCATGACACCGGTGCCAATCCAGCCGATGCGGGTTTTCTCGGGGTGTGCGATGCTAATAGTCATTGCGTAGTTCTCGTGAAGGGGTTATGTTGATTGTTTTAATTTTCCCGGTGTGGCGACGCCAACGACTCGGGTTTACAGATTACGGTTTACGCGCGAGACCCCAAGATAACAGGGGTAAGGATCGACGCGAGAAGGATTCCCGTTGTACCAGTCTTCACTGCCCAAACTCCACGCACCCATCGTAATGGTTCATGGCTTGTGTGGCTTCGATCGGTTATATGCGTTTCGCCGGCCGGTCAAAGAATACTTTCCGGGCATTCGTGGCCTCTTGGCTGCGGCGGGGAACCGCGTGTTCTCCGCTCATGTTAGCCCAACCGCTGGCGTGGCTCGCCGTGCCGCGGATCTGAAGCGGTTCATTCAGCGTGAAGTGCCCGCCGGCCCCATTCATTTGATCGGGCACAGCATGGGCGGACTCGACGCCCGCTTCATGATCTCGCGACTTGGCATGGCGAACCGAGTTCTCTCGCTCACAACGATCGGCACCCCGCACCAAGGGAGCACATTCGCCGATTGGGCCGTGGGCCGATTCTCCCGCCTCGTCTTCCCGTTGCTGCGCTGGGCACACATTCCGTATCAGGCGTTCTTCGATCTGACCACATCTGTGTGTTCGCGCTTCAATGAGGAAGTGCCGAATGTGCCGGGTGTGCGTTACTTCGCGGTGGCAGGGAAGTGCGATCCCGCATGGGTTGGCCCGGAGTGGCGGTTCCCCTATGGAGTCGTCGCCCGTGCGGAAGGGGCCAACGATGGTGTCGTATCGGTTGCCAGCGCGACGTGGGGCGAACACACCGATATCTGGCCGGGCGACCATTTGAATCTGGTGAACTGGCCCAATCGTTATGCTCAGAAGCAAGGCGTGTGGCAGAACTTTGCCCCAGACTATGGCCGCATCGTTCGCCGATTGTCGCACGCCGGATTCTGATTGCAGCAATGCAGTGGGTGGTAGCGATCGGGGCTGGTGTTGCTCACGGGGCGACCGCTACAGTTGCCGCCACCCCGCATCATGGCGCAGGAGGTGCCAGTGTCGCCAGCGTGGCAACACCACCGCTAACCGACCATTTCAAGCCACCTCGTTGTCTTTCGCCCGATTCGGCAAGCCCCCAGACACCGATTGAAAATGCAGCCGCAGTAAAAGGCGGTTCATTCCCAACTCGGAAGGGGCTTTCTATGCAACGGATTTGTCGTCACATGTTCGCAGCCATCGTTGGTGTGTTCGCGGTCGCCGGTGCGGCTTCCGCCCAGACTTCGCCCTCAGGCTACACGCCCGTGCGGATGGCTATGCCTCAGGCCACCGCTCGGCCCGCAGCTCAGCCGGCTGCCAACCCCGTGACGCCTGCCGGCGGTTTGTCGCACGTTCGCGGTCAGGCCGGTTGCAGCAATTGTGGCACTGCGGGCGGAGCAGGTGCAGCGG
>JBGSLF010000202.1:0-30703 GCA_041740855.1 Gemmata sp. | reverse complement strand
TGCTGGGGTAGAAATCCTAAAAAGTGATCGGCACAACGAAATAAACGGCTTGAATTGCGAGAAGGCTGGGGTAACGCGATTTTGCGACTGGCAGCAGCACCTACGATTCCCGCCAAGGGCGAAACGCGCAAGAACCTCGGATTTCGCGCGGTTATCTTGACGCTTGCATCGTTCGCGCCTAACTTAAATCTTTCCCATTGTGGGCGTGACGCCAACGAGGAGCTGAGTGTGGCCCTGACGAACGAACGGATCCGCATCCGTATGGAAGGCTACGATCACGAGGTTCTGGACCGAACCGCCAGCGAGATCATCGCCACGGCGAAGGAAACCGGAGCCGATGTTCACGGGCCGATACCGCTGCCGACCCGCATCGAACGGTATACCGTGTTGCGATCGCCGCACATCGATCGCAAGAGCCGCGAACAATTCGAGATCCGCACACACAAGCGGCTCATCGATATTTTGCGGCCCACGCAGCGTACCATTGAAGCCCTTAACAAGGGCCTGAGCTTGCCACCCGGAGTGGATATCAAGATCCGCGTGATCAGCGCGGCTTGAAAAAATCGTGCCGCGTGTGTTGACGCCGCGGACAAACGCGATAGAAATAGTAGTTCCCGCCCGCCAGGCAGTTCCGATCGGAACTCACAGGCGGGCGGTTTCATGCGACCAATGCGAGAAGCGACCTCGTTTCGCCGCCGGCCTTCTTCAAGTAAGAAAGCCAACAAAGCGGCACCACCGGGCAAACCGGTGATGGCGAGGCCAGGAGTGGCTGAACAATGGCCGAGAGCAACACGCCGAACACTACCCCACAAGAGGGCGATAGGGGAGTATCTACCCTATCACTCGAAATCACGGGTAAGATCACCGTTCCCGTTGTCGACCGTAATGGGTCCGGCGTTGGGTCCGTTGAGATCGACCCGGCGGTCTTTGGTGGGAAGATTAACCGGCAATTGATGCACGACGTTGTGCTGATGTTCCTGGCCAACCAACGTGCCGGAACACACCACACGCTTCGCCGTGGTCAGGTGGCGGGTAGCACCAAGAAGTTGTTCCGCCAAAAGGGCACCGGCAATGCCCGTGTCGGTAACAAGCGAACAAACAAGCGCGTCGGTGGTGGCACCTCGAAGGGGCCAAAGCCACGTGATTACGAATACCACTTGCCAAAGAAGGCTGTTCGCTCCGCAACACGCATGGCGATTCTGTCCAAGTTCCTGGACAACGAAGCCGTGGTGGTGGACGAGCTGAAGATCGCCGCCCCGAAGACCAAAGAAATTCTGGGCGTGCTGAAGGCGATCAAGGTTGGCAAGAAGGCCACCGAGGGCGGCGAAAAGGATGTCACGCTCGCAGATGTGACCGTGCTGATTGGCACTGCGGGTCTTGATGAGAATCTCTACAAGTCCGCCCGGAACATCGAAGGCGTGAAGGTTCTACCTGCTGCCGAGTTCAACTGCTACACCGTGCTGAAGCAAAAGCGGTTGGTGCTGACTCGTGCGGCTCTGGAGGCCCTGCTGAATCCGGAGGCAGCGAGGGCTGCGGCGAAAGCGACTGCGACGCCTACCACAGCCACTGAGGCCGATTTGGTTCGTCGTGGCCGAGCGGGCCAGTTTCAAAAGCGTAAGAAAAAGCCTGCTGCGGCAGCGGCCAAGTAATAGCGGTGAACCCCGAGCGTGAGCGAGTGAACCCCGAGCGTGAGCGAGGGGCTGGAGCAGACCGATGGCAACATCACGACCGCACCCGAAGAAATACGTACGCCGACTCGAGCGCCGCAAACCGTGCGTTCACGGCGAACCTGGGCTTGACCTTCGGCCTTACCAGATCGTGCTGCGACCGCTCGTTACCGAAAAAGGGACGCACCAGAGCACCCGATACAACGCCTACACCTTCCAGGTGAACCCGATCGCAAGCAAGGATCAGATCAAGGCCGCGGTCGAAGAGTTGTTCAACGTGCGTGTCGAGGGTGTTCGCACTCAAAACCGGCACGGCAAGAAGCGGCGCTTCCGCCAATCGATGGGGCAGCTCCCACGCTGGAAGAAGGCGATTGTGACGCTTAACGAAGAAGACAAGATCGAGTTCTTTTGATCCCAAGTGGGATGCAGAGTTGGCGGGCAGTGGACTGTGGATGAAGAATGGGCGGGCCGCAATGCCCATTCGGTTAGGGTCGCGAGCAGTATGCCTCGCGGCTTAATGATCCACAACCAACAACCAATAGTGATCGGCGAACAGCCATGGGTATCAAACAATACAAACCGACTTCCGCGGGCCGTCGGGCCGGTATGGTGTCCGATTTCGCGGACTGTACCACGCCGCGGAAGAATAATCCTGAGAAGTCCCTGCTCGTACCCAAGAATAAGAAGGGTGGGCGGAACAATCAGGGGATCATTACCTCGCGGTTTCGTGGGGGTGGTCACAAGCAGCGCTATCGCAAGATCGATTTCAAGCGCCGCCGCGATGGTGTGCAAGCCATTGTGATTCAGGTCGAATACGATCCCAATCGCAGCGCTCGCATTGCACTCATCGAATATCCACGCGATGAAAAGTTCGAGTTCTCCCGAGCATACATCCTTGCTCCGGATGGCCTGAAGGCTGGCGACAAGGTGATCTCCGGTGAGACCGAGGCCGTGGAACCGAAGCCAGGCAACTGCATGCCGCTGTGGAAGGTGCCGCAAGGCATGACCGTCCACAATGTGGAGTTGGTGCCGGGCAAAGGTGGCCAGATTTGTCGCAGTGCAGGTTGCAGTGCCACACTTGGAGCGAGAGAAAAAGACTGGGCACTCCTCACGTTGCCAAGCGGCGAAGTGCGGAAAGTGTCAAGCAAGTGCCGCGCAACTATCGGAAGTGTGTCGAACGCCGAGCACATGAATATCAGCATGGGCAAGGCGGGCCGTATGCGATGGAAGGGTCGCAAGCCCCACAACCGCGGCACCACGATGAATCCAACGGACCACCCGATGGGTGGTGGCGAAGGTCGCACCGCAGGTGGACGCCACCCGTGTTCGCCTTCGGCAGTGTCCGCTAAGGGCGGCAAGACGCGTAAGGGGCGCAAACCTGGTGGCAAGGCGATCGTGCGTCGTCGGCCGGCTGGTCCGTTCCAGAACACGCGGAAGTAAGAAGTAATCGCTAGCAGTAAAGTGGGGCGAGTTGGAGCGACTTAACCGGTTGATTCGTGAAAATCAACTGGTCAGGTGCAACTCAAGCCACTAGATTACTAGCCCCGGTCGCGATTGTGCCGGGTTTTCGTTTTGTGCTGGCCGCAAACCGCACAAAACTCGTCGGTTGTGTTGAAGTGTGAACACCCACCCGCCGTCGGGATTGAGAACCATGAGCCGGTCGCTAAAGAAAGGCCCCTACGTCGATTCTCGGCTTGCTGCCAAGGTCGAAAAGCAGGGACCGAACAAGGAACCGATTAAGACTTGGGCACGCGATTGTACCATCGTCCCCGACTTCATCGGTGCAACGTTCTTGGTCCACAACGGCAAGACCTTCATGAAGGTTTACGTGACGGAAGACATGGTTGGGCACAAACTCGGCGAGTTCTCTCTCACGCGGACCTTCAAGGGTCATTCCGGCGGCAAGAAGAAGTAACAAGAGTGGTCAGTTGTCAGCAAACAGTTTGATGTCGAACTGAGTCTGACGCAAACAGGCAGCAGCAGGCCAAAGACACCGAACGGCAAACTAAAAACTGATCAGCAAGAACTGCCATGAAATACACAGCGAAACATCGATTTGCGGACGTCGGACCACGCAAGATCCGGCATTTCGCAACGTTGGTCCGCGGCAAGAATGTGGATGAAGCTTTGCAGTTGCTTCGCTTCTACCACAACCGCGGGGCCAAGTTGTTGTTGGCCGTGATTGAGAGTGCATACGGTAACGCGGATAACCTGGAGCATCCAGACCCGGACGGTTTGATTGTTTCAGAATGCCGAGTTGATGGCGCGCCCACGTTCAAGCGTATCCAACCGCGTGCACGCGGCACGGCGTTCGGCATCCTTCGTCGGATGTCGCACATTGTTGTTACTCTTGCCGATCCGGAAGATTTGATGCCGACTTCGGGCGCGGATCGATTCGCCGATAGCGTCATGCAGCCGGTTGGCGAAGCGGCTAATACGGCAACAGATGATATGCCGGCCCCAGTTGCGCCAACGCAAGGCTGACGACGACGACGAAATTGGTAGCGGGGGTCGGCAGAGGAGCCGGTCCCCGAGTTGTTTTGACGGACACGACCTGTTTCCCCGCACGCGACAAGCAAACGCTTGAGCAAGCGGGACAGAGGACGGGGTTTCTTATGGGCCAGAAAGTCCGGCCAACTGGTTTTCGCACCGGGATCATGCGCCCCTGGCGCAGCACCTGGTACGCCACCAAACACGATTACGCCGAGTTGTTGCTCGAGGACGTAAAAATTCGGGCGTTCACGCAGAAGTTCTTGACGAACAAGCGCGACCGCAAAGTGCAGCGACCCGCCATCGCCGACATCCGCATCGAGCGGACACGCGAGCGAGTTACGGTGGTCATCACCAGCAGCCGCGTTGGGGCGATCATCGGTAAGAAGGGTGAGAAGATCGATAAGCTCACCAAGGCGCTCGAAAAGCTGACGCGACGCCACATTGAAGTGAAGACCATTGAAGTGACGCGACCGGAGATCGACGCCCAGTTGATTGCCGAAGACATCGCGGAGCAACTGGAACGGCGGGCTAGCTTCCGACGCACGATGAAGCAGGCCATGCAGCGATCCATGGAAGGTGGAGCCAGGGGTGTGAAACTCCAACTGTCCGGCCGATTAGGCGGGGCGGAAATGGCACGGTGTGAGAAGGGGATGGAGGGTTCGATCCCGCTTTCGACCTTGCGATGCAAGATCGAATACGGGTTTGCCGAGGCGACCACCCCGCAAGGAAATATTGGAATCAAGGTCTGGGTTAACCAGGGCGACTATTTGACGGGGGACATCGCCGATGCCACAGATGCCCAAGCGAGTCAAGTACAGAAAAAGTCAACGCGGCGTCGTCCGCGCTAGGACGACTCGCGCGAAATATCACGGCGTCATCAAGGGGTTCGCTCAACGCGGCAACTACGTCGCGTATGGTGACTTCGGCCTGCAGTCGCTCGAAGGCGGCTGGCTCAGTGCCGAATGCATCGAGAGCGGCCGTATTACGATGACGCGGTTTGTGTCGGGCGAAGGCCGGTATTATATCCGCGTCTTCCCGCACAAGCCCATTACCTCGATCCCGGCCGAAACCCGAATGGGTAAGGGCAAGGGCGAACCGGAATACTGGGCCGCGGTTGTCCGCCCTGGCCAGATTCTGTTCGAAATCGGGGGGTTGCCCGAAGCGGCCGCCAAGGATTGTCTGGCGCGCGTTGCCTACAAGATGCCGTTCAAGTGCCGGTTTGTAACCCGGCGCCCGAACATTTAGTGTTGGAATTCTCGGTGTGGCGATTGAGCCTTGGTGAACACAGAGAGTCGAGGATTGCTTCCTCACCCTCCATTCCCAACATCAACCCATACCCGGAATTCACCGCGAGGTGGGTTCATGGCTACCAAAATGAAAGACCTCCTCGGGATGAGCGACGAGCAACTCGGCCTCACCCTGAAGGACACCGAAAAACACCTGTTCCAACTGCGGTTTCAGTCGGCCACCGACCGACTCGAAACGCCGTCGGAAATCCGCAAGGCCCGGCGCGACATCGCCCGAGTCAAGACCGTGCAACGGCAGCGGGAACTGGTTAAGCTCAAAGATTTGCCAGCCGAACAGCTTGCAACGCGTATCGCTTCGCTGGATACGAAAGTCAAGGAAAGCGTGCCCGGCAAGCGCGTCGCCTTCCGGCAAGCGAAACGGCTCAAACGATTTCATGCATCGAAGACCTTGGCTACGAAGGGGAGCGGTAAGTAATGGCGGAAAGCACCACAACCCCGGCGACAACCGAAGCCAAAACCACCGCGAGACGCCTCCTTGAGGGGATCGTGACCCGCGACAAGATGGCCAAAACGCGCCGTGTGGAAGTGCAACGATTGGTTCGCCATGCGAAGTACGGCAAGTTCGTCAAGCGACGAACCATCTGCTACGTACACGATGAAAAGAACGATTCGTTCCTTGGCGATACCGTCGAAATTATCGAATCACGCCCGCTCTCCAAGCTCAAACGCTGGGACTTGGTGCGCGTGATCAAGAAGGCTCCGAGCCGTACCCTCTCGAACCTTGAAGGTGCGGTTGCGGGAAGCACGGCATCCGCGCCGGCTAAGCCCGAAGAAAAGAAAGCCTAAGAATTTTAGTGAAGGGTTGAAGATTGATGATTTGAGATTGACGGTTGGGAACCGCTGTTGAACGTCTTAACAGCAGAGCCAAATATCATCAATCTACAATCATAAAATCTGCAATCATCAATCCGCGAGGTAGTCATGATTCAGATGTATACCTACATGGACGTGGCCGACAACACCGGTGCCAAGGAAGTGATGTGTATCCAGGTTCTCGGCGGCAACAAGCGCCGAGTTGCTTACCTGGGCGACATCATCCGCGCCAGCGTGAAGAAGGCCATTCCGGGCAGCGATGTGAAGCCGGGCGACGTGATCAAGGGTGTTGTCGTGCGTACCCGCGTGGCTACCCGTCGCGAAGACGGGAGTTATGTTCGATTCTCTCGAAACTCCCTCGTTCTGCTCGATAACGATAACAATCCACGTGGCACACGCATTTTCGGAGCTGTGCCCCGAGAACTGCGAGCCAAGTTCAATAAGATTCTCAGCCTTGCTGCTGAAGTCGTATAAGTGATGATTGCCGATTGATCGCTGGCGATTCCGCAAGCGAATGAAGCCGCCCTTGTGTGCCCTTCATTCGCAACGCAAGCATTGCCAAGCATCGATCATATATGGTGCAACATGTATATTCGCAAAGACGATGTTGTGGAAGTGGTTGCTGGGGACGATAAAGGCACGCGCGGGAAGGTTCTGCGCGTGCTCCGCGAGAAGAACCAGGTGGTAGTCGAAGCGGTGAACCGCGTATACCGCCACCTGAAGCCCTCGAAACGAAACCCACAGGGTGGCCGTATCTCCAAGGAGATGCCGGTCGATGCTTCTAATGTCATGTTGATCGATCCCTCGACCAACAAGCCCACCCGGCTTGGTGTGCGTTACATGGAAGATGGCACGAAAGAGTTGTACGCCAAGAAGAGCGGTACCCGCATTCGCGTGCTCTCCAAGCCAAACCCGAAGTACGCCACGAAGAAGTAATTTGTAGAAGTCAGTAGAAGAAAGTCAGAGCGATTTGTGCCTGTGCGATTGTCCTAATCAGGTAGCCGGTCGGTGTAGTCGCCGAACCGGGGTCAATCGTGGGTCGCGAATCTTAAAGCGGAAAGCTCAACAATGGCCCGGCAGCAAGAACGATACAACGCCGAAATCCTTCCGGTACTGGTCGAAAAACTTGGTCGCAAGAATCGCCTGAGTTTGCCCAAGCTTTCCAAGATTGTCCTGAATATGGGTGTCGGTAAGACCCTTCAAGATAAGGAGCGGATCAAGCAAGCCGCTGAGCATTTGGGTCTGATCGCTGGTCAACGAGCGCAAATCACCAAAGCACGCATGGCCGTGAGCGGGTTCCGCCTGCGGGAAGGGAACGAAATCGGCTGTCGCGTCACGCTTCGCGGCAAACGCATGTACGAGTTCCTCGATCGCCTCATCAACGTCGCCTTGCCTCGTATTCGCGACTTTCGCGGGATCAATCCCAAGTCGTTCGATGGTAACGGCAACTACAGCATGGGACTGACCGAGCAACTGGTATTCGCCGAAATCGATCCGGACAAGGTAACCTTCACTCAGGGCATGGACATCACCTTCGTGACTACCACGAAGAATGACGACGAAGCCCGCGAGTTGCTGCGCCTCTTCGGAATGCCTTTCCGCGAAGAGAATAAGTAAGACTCAGGCGAATGGTAATGGGCTAGTTAGCGTAACATACCGGAACGGCCGGCCCTGCGGGGATCGTTTACCCCGAAACCGGGTCGGTACGCCACCAAAGAGATCTCGACGCAATGTCAACCACCGCGAAAGAAGTCAAGTATCGCCGGCAATTGGCGGCATACGACGCCCACCGCGCCGAATTGAAAAAGCCTGCGGATCAGCAGGATGCCGCCAAGCTCATGGCTGGTCACGAGATCGTGCGGATGAACCGCCGCTGCCGTATCTGCGGTCGCGCTCGTGCAGTTTATCGCAAGTTCGGTGTGTGCCGGATTTGTTTCCGTAACCTTGCGAGCGATGGGTTGATCCCCGGCGTTCGTAAGGCATCCTGGTAAGCGAGAGGGGAGGAACACGATCATGATGACCGACCCGATCGCGGATATGCTCACCCGCATCCGCAATGCGAGTAACGTCGAACGCCCGTTCGTCGAGATGTCTGCCACCAAGCTCAAAGTGGCCGTGGCTGCTGTGCTTCTCAAAGAAGGGTTCATTCTTGGGTATCGCACGGGCAAGCACGAAGATAACGCCGAGACTGGTGCGAAGGATTTTGTCGAGGTCAACGACCTCGGCCAACCGCACATCACGCTACAAGTGTTTCTGAAATACGGCCCCGATGGCGAAAAGGTCATTCGTAAGATCTCTCGCTACTCACGACCGGGTCGCCGCGTATACCAAGGTTACAAAGACGTTCGCAAAGTGCTCGACGGGCTTGGCATTGCGATTCTCTCCACCAGCAAGGGTGTGCTGTCGGACCGAGAAGCCAAGAAAGAAAAGGTTGGCGGCGAGATCCTTTGCACAGTGTGGTGATCCGGAATCGACCAACCGCACGCCGAAGTGAATTGCTTATCGTGCTGTTGGGTGGATTGGGAATCGTTTGTCGAAACAACTGGATGGGGCCGCGTTCCGGACTTTAACTGTCCGGTGAAGCCCGAGGAGATTGTAATGTCGCGAATTGGGAAACAACCCGTCGTGATTCCTGCGGGGGTCAAGGTGGCTATCGAACCGGGGATGATCCGGGTCGAAGGCCCCAAGGGTAAGCTTACGCAGGCAATCCACACCAACATGAAGGTCGATTCGGACGGGAAGGAAGTGAAAGTCACTCGCCCCAACGACGATCGCCTCAATCGCGCGCTTCATGGTTTAACTCGCGCATTGATCAACAACATGGTAGTTGGCGTTTCCAAGGGCTACGAGAAGAAATTGAAGATCGAAGGCGTTGGTTTTCAAGCGGCTTCAAAGGGCAAAGGTGTGGAATTAACGGTGGGTTACGCCAACCGCATTTACCACGAACCGCCCGCCAATGTGACTGTTGCGGTTCCCGATCCGACAACTATTATCGTGAGCGGGATCGATAAACAAGTGGTGGGCCAGTTCGCCGCCGACATCCGCGCAAGCCGCAAGCCCGAGCCTTATAAGGGCAAGGGTGTACGGTACGAAAACGAGGTTGTTCGCCGCAAGGAAGGGAAGTCGTTTGCTGCTGGTAAGTAAGGCCAATAAGTAAACCGAGTCGCTAATCGCTGTTGGCTTTTAGCAGATACCCAGACACTATGGCGTGTCTGCAAGATCACAGCATCGAGACCGAGAAATCGGCTAGTAGCCAACAGCTATTGGCCAACAGCTTGCTGGTGAGCCATGAATGCACAGAAACTGAAACAAAAGCGCAGCCAACGACGGAGCTATCGTGTCCGTAAGGACATTTACGGCACCCCGGAAAAGCCCCGTTTAAGCGTGTTCCGCAGCAACTTGCACATTTATGCACAGTTGATCGACGATCTAAACGGAATCACCATTGCATCGGCCTCCAGTTCTGGCAAGAACTCGGGCCTGAAGCATGGTGGTAACGCCAAGGCCGCCGCGGAAGTGGGCCGCAAGCTCGCCGAGGCCGCCAAAGCCAAAGGTGTTTCGCAGGCGGCGTTCGATCGCGGGCCGTTCCGGTTCCACGGGCGAATCGCCGCTCTCGCCGTTGCGGCCACCGAAGCTGGATTGGTTTGCACCGATCTGGAATCGATGAAAGCCAAGTTGGCCGAAGCTGCAGCCGCACCCCAGGAAGCACCCGCCGACGCCAAGGATGCCAAGGCCAAAAAGGGCGATGGGAAGCCAAAAGGCGACGGGAAGCCCAAGGGCGGACCGAAGAAGTAAAGCGCGTTACAGTTAAGAATTCAAGCGGAATACGTACTTACCAGACAAGACCGGGCGTGGCGTTAAGCTAGCCGAGTGAGGATAACAATGGCACGTGAGCGGCGTGATAGAGGCGATTCCGACTCGCGGGACAATGCGCTGGTCGATTTCGTCGTGAAAATTCGACGAAGCGCCTGCGTCGTCAAGGGCGGCCGGCGTTTCAGCTTCAACGCACTCGTCGTGGTCGGCGATCGGCGAGGCAAAGTCTCGTACGGCTACGGCAAAGCCAACGAAGTTCCCCCCGCTGTTGAGAAAGCCATCAAGGAAGGCGAGGGGAACGTTCAACGCATCAAGAAGATCTCGCTGAAAGGGAACACGATTCCCCACCGCGTGATTGGCAAGTATGGTGCCAGCCGCGTGATCATGGTTCCTGCCGGACCGGGCACCGGTGTGAAAGCTGGCCCTGGTGTGCGTGAAGTGCTCCAGGCTTGTGGCATTACCAACATCCTGACCAAGGTGCACGGCAGCACCAACCCATTAAACCTCGTGAAAGCCACCATCAACGGTCTGCTGCAACTGCGGACCAAAGAAGAAGTGGTTCAACTGCGGGGGGTGGCAATCTAATGGATCTCACCAACGTTTCCACTGGCGTTGCCAAGCATAAGCTGAAGCGGCGCGTCGGTCGCGGTATCGGTTCGGGCCAGGGCAAGACCTCTGGTCTTGGCCACAAAGGCCAGTATGCCAGCGCCGGGGCACGGCTTCCAAGCGGGCTGTTCGAAGGCGGTCAGATGCCGCTGTATCGCCGCTGGCCCAAGCGCGGATTTAGCCACGTCACATGGGATAAATCCTATGCGATCGTGAACGTCGGCGATCTCGATCAGTTCGATGCGAACAGCACCGTGGATCTGGCCGCACTCAAGAAGAAACGCCTCGTCAACGGCACGTTCGATGGTGTTCGCGTGCTGGGCGAAGGCGAACTCAGCAAGAAGATCACCGTGAAAGCGGCACACTTCTCCAAGTCGGCACTGGAGAAGATCGCCAAGGCGGGTGGCGTTGCCGAGACGTTGCCCGGTCCCAAGAGGCCCGTTCGCAACAAGATGGGCTCGAAGAAGAAGGCTATTCAAGCCGCCGCGGCAGCCAAGAAGACATCGTGAATTGATGATTGTGGATTGTGGATAGGTGGGTCGAGGGGAGCCGGCCCCGCTGCTCCAAGCAACCCACAATCCACAATCCCGCGATCCACAATCATCAATCGAAGGATTCCCACATGTCCTGGCGTTTGGTTTCTCTGCTCGCAGGAATTGCTAGCGTCATTGGCGGCATTGCCCTGTTTTCCGCTGGCACGGCAAGCTGGTCTGGGGCTGCCTGGGCACTCACCATTGGCGGCATCGCTGCCACCATTCTTGGCCTCGCCCCCGAGCAACTCTTCTTGATCTTCCGGATCCCGGAGCTTCGCAAGAAGATCTTCATCACGCTGATGTTCCTGATGGTCTACCGGATCGGGTTTTTCGTCCCGCTTCCCATGATTGATCAGGCGAAACTCGCGGAGAAGATGCAACAGGCGCAAAGCAGCGCCCTGGGGCAAGTGCTTGGCTTCGTGCAGCAATTCTCGGGGGGTAACCTGAGCACGGCCACGATCTTCTCGATGGGGATCATGCCGTATATCTCGGCCTCGATTATCATTCAGTTGCTTGCCAGCGGCGTGGTTCCCTCGCTCGAACGGCTCCGCAAAGAAGGCGAGGCGGGCCGTAAGAAGTTGAACGAGATTACACGCTATCTGACCGTGCCCATTTGTATGATTCAGGCGCTCATCATCGTTCAATCTGTGATGCGGCCCGAATCGGCGGATGGGATGGGCCTTGCTCCTGCTGGCTATGGCACCGGCTTCAACCTCTGGTTCTTCGGCTTCGCGGCCGTGATCACCATGACGGCTGGCACCATCTTCCTGATGTGGATCGGCGAACAGATCGATGAATACGGCATTGGCAACGGCATCTCGCTCATCATTATGGCTGGCATCGTGGCTCGCATTCCGGATGCCACGGCTGCCTTGCTGATGGATGGCACCACCGGGCAAATCAAGAGTTCCGTCTTCACCCTCGGCGGGGCAACGGGCGATATCAGCTTCGAGAAGCTCCTTGTGCTGGCGTTCCTCTTCCTGGCGGTTGTGGTCGGTGTGATTGCGATGACCAAGGCCCAACGGCGCATTCCCACGCAAAGTGCCAAGCACGTTCGCGGTCGCCGAGTTTATGGTGGAACACGCCAGTTCCTGCCCATGAAAGTGAACGCGGCCGGCGTTATGCCCGTGATCTTCGCCAGCACGTTGCTCATTCTTCCCTGGTTCATTTTCAACATTCTCTACACGCTGTCCGATGGCCAACTCGGCTGGGCCGGTAAGCTTTCGAGCCTGTTCCAGAACCACACCTCATGGTTGTACAACGTCATGTACATCGCCATGATTTATGTGTTCACTTACTTCTGGGTGGCGATCACCTTCAACCCGAAGGAAATCGCGGACAACCTGAAGGATCACGGCAGCTTCATCCCCGGTTATCGGCCCGGCAAGCGAACTGCGGACTACCTGGAACGCGTGCTCATGCGAATCACGTTCGTTGGTGCGGCGTTCCTCGCGGTGATTGCGATTATCCCGAATATCGTTTCCAGCGCTCTGGAAATCCCACCGCAAGTGGCCAGCTTCTACGGTGGCACGGGCTTGCTCATCGTGATTAGCGTGGCTCTGGACCTCGTTCAGAAGATTAATAGCCACCTTGTGATGCGGAATTATCCTGGCCTCACCGATGGCGATTAAGGTGCGGTGTTCGTTATTGGCTTCTCTGTGTATCGTGCAAGAAGCCAATAACGAACGCGCTTGGCGAGCCGGGCTAGCGACGAATGCACATGCTGGGTAATCTGCCAGCACGATTCGTCGCCGGGAACGGACTCCCCCATGATCCTGCTCGATCTTGTCTATCTGCTCGTGCTTGTTCTCCACTCGCCGTGGCTCCTGTGGCGATCCGTCGCAACTGGCCGCTATCGACAAAATCTCACTGCAAAACTTCTCGGTCGCATTCGCATTTCCAATCCACGATTGCAACCCGTGGCATGGTTCCATGCTGTGAGTGTGGGCGAAGTGAACTTGCTTGGCACGCTTGTCCCAGCGTTTCGCAAGCGACATCCGGGTTGGCTCGTCGTCGTTTCCTCCACGACCGATACGGGAATCGCGGAAGCTCAGCGGCGGTTTCCGGATCTCGCGGTGATTGCGTTCCCCTTCGATTTCTCCTGGGCGGTTGGTGCTGCACTCGATGCGGTGGAACCGGCGCTTGTGGTGCTCACCGAAAGCGAGTTGTGGCCGAACTTCTTGACTGCGGCGCAGCGGCGTGATGTGCCGGTGGTGTTGGTGAACGCGCGGATCAGCCCGCGGAGTTTCGCCCGGCTGCGGTCATTCGCCGGCGTGGCCAATCGCCTGCTCCTGGCAAAGATCGCCCGCTTCGCGCCGCAGGACGAAGAGTATGCGGATCGGCTTCGCGAACTCGGTGTGCCCCCCGCGAAGTTGATCGTTACGGGATCGATTAAGTACGACGGCGCGATTGGGAACAACGGCGATCGCACACGCACACTCGCCACGCAACTTGGCCTACCCGAGAAGGCTGCCCGAGATACAAATGCAAACGGCGAACCTCTGGTGCTTCTGGCTGGTAGCACACATGCTCCGGAAGAAGAATGGGTGCTCGCGGCGTTCGCCCGGCTTCGTCAGTTATTCCCTCAGTTGCGGCTGATTCTCGTTCCGCGTCACCCGGACCGATTCGAGGAAGTCGCTCGCATGATGGAGCAAAGCGGGTTGCCATGCGTGCGGCGGTCGCGAATCACGGAACCGCTCGCAGAGATGCCCGCCATGGTGCTTCTGGATACCATTGGTGAACTCGGGGCTGCGTGGGGTCTGGCAGATCTTGGCTTCACCGGTGGCAGCCTCGATGGCAAACGCGGTGGGCAAAGCATGATTGAGCCGGCTGGCTATGGTGTGCCGTGCGTGTTTGGCCCGCACATTTGGAACTTCAAGGATGCCGCGAAACGCCTGGTGGAAGTGGGCGGCGCGCTGATGGTGCAGGATGCGGCCGCACTGGAACAGGCACTCGCCACGCTGATCGCCGATGCGGGGTTAAGGCAACGCATCGGCGAAACCGCGCGGGCACTGGTGCAACGCCAACAAGGGGCGACTTCTCGCACGCTGGATGTTCTCGATACGCTATTAATGGCTCCGGGCACAACTCGCGCGGCCTGATGCCGCCATCCGCCATCAGAAGCGGTATGATGCCGGCATGGCAGGCCCACTCGCATATTTGAACGGTCGCTTTCTTCCTTTCGCGGAGGCCGCGTTACCGCTGCACGATGCCGGCTTCGTATCCGGTGCCACGATCGTGGATAATGCCCGCACGTTCCACCACAAGCTCTTTCGCTGGCCCGATCACCTCGCACGGTTCCGCCGCGATTGCGAAGCGTGTTACGTTCCGCTGCACGCAACGAACGAGCAACTCACGGCAATTGCAGAAGAGTTGGTGACGCAGAACGCGAAGCTGTTGCCGGCAGGCGGCGAGTTGCAACTTGTGACGTTTGCCACGCCCGGCCCGCTTGGGTTCTATCTGGGCCAATCCGGGAACGGCCCGCCCACCATCGGTATGGCGACGTATCCGCTCCCGTATTCACGCTATCAGAGTTTCTTCACCAAAGGGGTAACGCTTGCGATTGCGGGGATTCAGCACTCACACTACTACGATCTGGTGCCGCCACGCGTGAAACATCGCAGTCGCCTGTTCTGGCATGTCGCGAGCCGCACGCTCACCGATCCGCAATCGGAGTTGTGCTGGCGTGTGCCCGGTATTCCCGCGACAGATTCAAGCGTGGTGCCGGTTGTGCTCAGTGGTGGCGCACCGGGGAAGGGGAGTGGTGCCGGTGATACCGCCATCGGCTCCATTCTCGTTGTGATGGAAGATACGGTGATGGGCCTGGTTTCTGGCACCGTGCAAGAATCCATCAGCGCGAAAGTGACGTTCGAACTCTGTCGCGATCTTGGCTTGCGAGTGAATGACGATTCCCCCCTCGATATGGGCTGCCTGTCCCGGCCGGTTCAACCGTGGGAACAGAAGTCCCTCTTGCCACGGATTAGCGAGCTATTGCTGGTCGGCACCGGGTTCTGCATTGCAGGCGTGCGGCGGTTTGGCGGGCGCGATCAATTTCGCGATTACACCTGGCCCGGCCCGGTATTCCGGCGTGTGCAAGCGGCTTGGTCCGAGCTTGTGAATGTGGATATCGAGAAGCAATTCACTGCGACTTGAGAATCGCCGCAACAGAACGCGGCAACCGCGAGCTTTCACCCGGTCTGAACGGTAATCGCGCAATGCGGTTTCGTTCGGTGTCGAATGTAGACTCTCCTTCACAATTAGCCTATCCTTACCACTCTCGTTGGCCGGACCAGCCGACGCAGGAACACCAACACCCCGTATAAGGCTTGGGGCGAACAAACTCCCTTTGTTCACCGCGAGCTCTTACACTGTCTTCGAAATATCGCTGTAGGACCGCCAAATGCCATTCCGCCGCTCCCGCCCGGCTGCACGCTTCCCCTGGGTGCTGATAGTTCTCGTGTGTGCCCTTCCAGTGGGACTACTGGGTGCGGCTCCCACAAGTTCGCTTTCCTTGTTTGCCGAGGGCTGGCAACCGTTCACATTTGTGACATCGCCGGAGTATGGGCCGGGTGAACGACTCGGCTTGCTGGCATGCGTGGTCATTGCGCTGGCCGGGTTGATCTATGCGGCCATCCTGATGAAGCAGGTGTACGCGGCCGATACCGGAACCGCGGCGATGCAATCCGTGGCGAAGGCGGTTCGCGACGGAGCAAATGCGTATTTGCGTCGCCAGTTCACGGTTGTCGGGCTTTTGATCCTTGTGCTAACCGGTGCGATCATCGCCAGCAAATGGCCTTGGCTGGCAGATACGGGAACACACTCGGGGGAAGAATTGCGGACGATTGCGATTGGCCGGGGAGTCGCATTCTTTATCGGTGCGTTGTTCTCTGGTGCGGTCGGGTTTATTGGCATGCGGTTGGCGACGGCTGGGAACCTTCGCGTGGCGGCCGCCGCGAAGACCGACTTCGGCACGGCCATGCGGCTTTCGTACAAGACGGGCACCATCACCGGCATGTTCACCTGTGGCCTGGGGTTGTTGGGCGGGGCGATCATTCTTCTGGTGTTCGGCGAACTCGCATACGAAATTCTGATTGGCTACGGCTTTGGTGGGTCGTTGCTCGCGTTGTTCATGCGTGTTGGCGGCGGCATCTACACCAAGGCGGCAGATGTGGGGGCGGATCTCGTTGGCAAGGTCGAGAAATCGATGGCTGAAGATGATCCCCGCAACGCCGCCACCATTGCGGACAATGTGGGCGATAACGTGGGCGATTGCGCCGGCATGGCTTCGGATGTATTCGAGAGTTACTCCGTCACGATGGTGGCCGCGGTCATGCTGGGTTACGCCGCGTTCGGCTACAAAGGGATGATTTTCCCGCTGCTGGTGCAAGCTGTGGGCGTGGTCGCGAGCATGATCAGCACATCATTGGTGGGGCGTGGCATCACCAACGGCAACGCTGCCATTGCGATGAAGTCGATTAATCGCGGTTTCTGGCGCAGTGCGGCCATTAGCACTGTGGGTTTTCTCGCTCTGGGAGCGATCTACCTTCAGTTTGATGAAGCGTATATCGTGGAGCGTGGAATCGATAAGGGAATGTACGAAGAGTTGTATAGCACCGAATCGCTTCGCACCGCATTGGGGTTAGAACTTCCTGCCGAAACCGATGTGGCCGCAGTCGTGGCTCGTCTTCGCGAGTTACGCAACGGCCCGGAACGCAACTTCGAGAACACGCGCAAACTCGAAAAGAAAGTGGATGAGTGGCGCATCGCGGCGCTTGCAAGCTGGCACACGCTTGATGCCGAGAAGAAAGTTAAACTTGCGGAGATGAAGATCGGTGTGCCGGATCTCTCGGCAACCGAACGAGCGCGCTTGGCCGAGTATGGCCACACTCTACCGGAAGAATCGAAGTACGACTTAACGCTATTGCAACTCGCACAGGTGCGTTACCACGTTCCGCTTTCGCCCGGTTTGAACATGCGGGTGGCGCTCTGCTGCTTCATCGGCATCATCCTGGCGGTGATGTTAAACAAGTGCACGGAATATTGGACGAGCACGGAATACAGCCCGGTGCAAGAAGTGGTGAAGGCGAGCCGCACCGGCCACGCAACGAACATCATTTCCGGCCTGGCCCTGGGCCTGGAAAGCTCGGTTTGGGCCATTCTTATCATCTCGACAGCCATCTTTGCTTCCGTGCTCATGATCGGCCACATGGATCATTTGCTGTTCATGGCGTTCGGCGTTGCCATGTGCGGGATTGGCATGTTAACGCTCACGGGCGACACCATCAGCATGGACGTGTTTGGCCCGATTGCGGACAACGCCAACGGCATCGGCGAAATGGGCTTCAACAAGGCCGAAGACGGCGGACAACTGAAACCCGGCGATCCGGGTTATCTGTCGCCGGAAGAGAACAAACAGGCGCGGCAGATTCTGGCAGATCTCGACGCCGTGGGGAACACCACCAAGGCGATCACCAAGGGGATTGCGATTGGATCGGCCGTTATCGCGGCGGTGTCGCTGTTCGCGAGCTTCATCGCGGTGCTCGTGACAGGTAGCGAAGAGAAGATCGGCCAACTTCTGATTGGCGATTTCACATCGGGTGCCTCGAAGCTCACAGTTGCGGAACCGCTGGTGTTCATTGGCATGCTCATTGGCGGAGCGGTGCCGTTCTTGTTCAGTGCGATGACCATTCGTGCGGTTGGTCGGGCGGCATACCTGATCGTGTTCGAGTGCCGCCGCCAGTTTAATGACCCGGACATCATGGCGGGGAAGAAGACGCCGGATTATGGCCGCGTGGTGGATATCTGCACCGCAAGCGCGCAGAAAGAGTTAGTTGGCCCCGGGTTGCTCGCGATTGGCACCCCGCTCGTTGTGGGCTTCCTGCTTGGCCCGTTCGCGTTGGGTGGATTCCTTGCCGGGATGATTCTCAGCGGGCAACTCTTGGCGGTGTTCATGTCGAACGCCGGCGGCGCGTGGGATAACGCCAAGAAGATGATTGAGGATGAACCGCAAACCGAGAAGACCGGCAAGGGTTCGGATAAGCACAAGGCGAGCGTGACCGGCGACACCGTGGGCGACCCACTGAAGGATACATCGGGGCCGGCGATTAACCCGCTCATCAAGGTCATGAACATGGTGAGCCTGTTGGCGCTGCCGTTGGTCATTCTGCATAATGTGCGAGATGGCTCGGGCAACCGCATGGTGGGCGGTGTGATTGCGGGTCTGGCGTTGTTGGCCGTGGCGTGGTCGTGGTGGCAATCCCGGCACGAGAGCACCGAATCGGCCATGATCGGCGACGACTTGGAACGCAAAGAAGACGCGGCCACTCGCGGGATGTGATGCCGAACTCCACGCGATCCGCGAACGTGAGTGTGCGGAGTTCTTGTTTACTTGCTTTCAACGAACCGCATCCGTCATGATGTGGTTCTTACTGTCACTTCCGCAGGTGCTCCCATGTCGCGAATTGCTGCCGCAGTTCTTGTTGTTCTGGCCGTTGCAGTTCCGCCACTTCACGCAGCGGACGACATTCCGCCGAACAAGCAGTATCTCGAATTCATCCGCAAGCAGGCCGCGGAACTGCGCAAGAACGACAAGCCGCCGGCATCTGCCGAAGCATGGAAGACGCAAGCCGCGGAGTTACGGAAGAACCTCTTCGCCGCGTGGGGTGGCGAAGCGTGCTTTCCCGCGAAGCCCTGCGACCTTGACCCGCAGCAGCACGGCGAACCGCTCAAACGCGATGGCTACACCGTCGAGAAGCTCACCATTCAGACGCGGCCCGGCGTTCGCATGACGGCGAATCTGTATGTGCCCGATGCCGCGAAGAAAGTGAAAGCCCCTGCCATTCTCATGGTTCATGGCCACTGGAAGGGCGCGAAGCAAGACCCCACTGTGCAAGCTCGTTGCATCGGTGCGGCGAAGCTCGGCTTCGTGGTGCTGTGCGTCGATGCGTTCGGCGCGGGGGAACGCGGTGTTGGCACCGCGCTCGGCGAATATCACGGCGACATGACCGCCGCAACACTCCTTCCTCTCGGCACGCCGCTGTCGGGCTTGCAGGTGTACGAGAACATGCGAGCGGTCGATTACCTGCAATCGCGGCCAGAAGTGAACGGCGACAAGATCGGCATCACCGGTGCGAGCGGCGGCGGCAACCAGACGATGTATGCCGGTGCGTGGGACGAACGCTTCAAGTGCGTGGTGCCGGTGTGCTCGGTAGGCAATTATCAGGCGTATCTCGGGCCGGCGTGCTGCATGTGCGAAGTGGTGCCCGGTGCGTTGAAGTTCACCGAAGAGTGGGCCGTGCTTGGCCTCGTCGCCCCGCGAGCGCTCATGGTGGTGAACGCCACGAAGGACGGCATCCAGTTCTCGGTGGGCGAGGCGAAGAAATCGCTGGCACTCACGAAGCCAGTGTTCGAATTGCTCGGCAAACCGGACAACCTGCGGCACGCGATCTTCGAGGGGCCGCACGACTACAGCAAGGCGATGCGCGAGGCAATGTATGGGTTCATGACGCTGCACCTGAAAGGCGAAGGCACCGGCGACCCGCTCCCGGAGCCGAAGTTCGCGACCGAGAAGCCCGAAGACCTACGCTGCTACCCCGGCGATACCCGCCCAAAGGACTTCATGACGATCCCGAAATTCGCGGCCGCGGAGGGGAAGAAACTGCGGGAGGCACGCCCGGAATTGAAGGAGCGCCGGGAACATTTCGTCCGGTTGTTCGCAGCGGAGCAGTCCATGAAATCCGCACTGAAACAAGCGGGTGTCAACATGGAACGGCTTCCCATGTCGTTCGATCCTGAGGGGGATACTCGCACGAGATACGACATTGAATACACGAACGGTCTCAAACTACCCGTGTTCGTAGAACTGGGGAAAGGAAAGCACACCGTACTGCTGTTGAATCTGGAGGGGGCAGAGGCGGCCCGGAAGAGTAAACTGTTCGCCGCGCTCAAGGCAACCGGTGTGACGATTATAACGGTCGATCTCCGGGCTACTGGTTCGCTTGCGGTCGAAAGGGAACGGGTCGGTCGCGCGCCAGACCATAACTCTGCTGAATGGGGACTCTGGCTCGGTGCACCTCTGCTCTATCAATGGATCGAGGATGCGGGGAATGTTTGTGTCCGAGTGTGGGCGGATCATTTGCAAAAGGGTGAACTGTTCGTGATCGGGGAAGGGCCGGCTGGTTTGGTGGCCCTTGGTGTTGCTGCAAAAGAACAGTTTATCGTCCGACGCGTTGCAGCAGTGAACACCATCGCGAGTTTCGTTACGAACGTGCCATACGTCGAACAACGCCTCGGGCTTCTGGCACCTGGCATCCTCCGCGACATCGGCGATGTCGCCCATCTCGCCTCACTCCACAGTTGGGTGCCCGGGCAAAAACGCATTATCGCTGGTGGCAAGTCAGCGGAGGGCAAGTCACTCTCACCCGAGAATCTCGCCGCGGCATACACACCGGCGACTTGGGCATACAAGATGTCGTATAGCAGCGAGAACTTCGTCATCACCACGCCCGAGAACGTGTTGAAGGAACTCGGGCTGGTCGCGCAGAATGACGAGCCGATTTTCGAGCCGGGGGCGAAGCTCACGCCGTTGTCGGCGGAGGGGGCCGGCGGCGAGGGGCCGGCGTGGGATCCGAAACTCGGCGTTCTCACCAGCGGCGCAAAGGGGATTCATCAGCTCACGACCACCGGCGAGAAGAAGATCTGGCGCGAGAACGCCGGCACCAACGGCTTGATGTTCGATCGCGACGGGAAACTCGTGTGTTGCGAACCGGTGGCACGCTCGGTGAGCCGTATTGACCGCGACGGCAAGCGCACCGTGCTTACCGACAGCTTCGGCGGCAAGAAATATAACCAGCCCAACGACCTCACCATCGATTCCAAGAACCGCATCTACTTCTCCGATCCGCGTTACGGCGGCCGCGAAGATATGCAGCAACTCGATGCGGATGGAAAGACCATCGAGGGCGTGTATCGCATCGATACCGACGGCAAAGTGAGCCGCATCATTGGCCGCGAAGTCGAGCGTGCCAATGGCGTGCTTGTGAGTGCCGACGACAAGTATCTGTTCGTCGCGGATAACAACAACGCCGTTGGCGGCGCGCGGAAGTTGTGGCGATTCGATCTGAAACCCGATGGCACCGTGGACGCAAAGAGCCAGAAGCTGCTTTACGATTGGGGCAAGGGTCGCGGGCCAGATGGCATCAAGCAAGACACGCAGGGGCGGTTGTATGTCGCGGGCGGGTTGAACAAACCGAACCCGCCAACCGAACCGGCGGACGATGTGAAGGGCGGCATCTACGTGATCGATCCCGAGAGTGGGAAACTGCTGGCGTTTCTCGCGGTACCAACCGACGAAGTGACGAACTGCGCCTTCGGTGGTGACGACTTGAAGACGCTGTACATCACCGGCGGCGGCACGCTCTATAGCATTCGCACCGCAGCACCGGGAAGACTGGTCAAGTGAGAACGCGACGATGAAAAACCCGGCCCCTGACGGGGCACGGCTCGCCGGATAACGAAGAAACGAACCCGTGCCATGACTGACGCGGCTCGCCGGATAAATCGGGTCTCACTCACGCAAACCGTGTTACGCCCGGAATCGCCACGGGCGGTTCCGGCAGCTTCGCGTTCCAGTCCCACGCCGGTGGCGTCAGATCTTCCTTGGATTCCATCGCCATCTTCCACGTGATCTCCTGCCCCGTGTAAGCCGCCATGCGACCCATAATCGCCAGCAGTGTGCTGTTCGCCATGTATTCGCCGTTGTTGATAGGCTTGTTATTCCGGATGCTGGCGAAGAGTTCGTTGTGCTCCGCGTCGTACATCTGGTTGTTCGGCCCCTCGAAGGTCCAGTCCTTGTTCGCCTTGATCCACATCCCGCCATCTTTCTCGGAAAGAAGCGATCGCCCTTTACTTCCCAGTGCATGAGCGCTCATGTCGCTCTTGGTCTTCGGGTGATGGCGGGTGTTGCTGACGAGCCGCGCGCCGTTCGCGTATTCGTACACCACCGAGAACTGATCGTAGATGTTCCCGCAATCCGCTTTGTTCCAGATGGAACGCCCGCCCATGCCGATGGCCTTCACCGGGTATTGATTGCCAAAAACCCACGCGGCCACATCGAGATAGTGAACGTGTTGCTCCACGTTGAAATCGCCGGAAAGCCAGGTGAAGTTGTACCAGTTGCGCATCTGGTACGTCATATCGCTCCAGTCTGGTTGGCGTGGCTTGGTCCAACGACCGGTGCGATAGTCGTTGGCGAACACCGTGACGATTTCGCCAATCGCCCCATCGTGAATGCGTTTTACGCACTCCTTGAAGCTGGTGTCGTATCGCAGGCAAAGCCCCGAAACGACGGACACGCCCTTCTTCTTCGCGATCGCGCACGTGTCCAGAACCGACCGCACACCCGGCGCATCCACGGCGCATGGTTTCTCGGCGAACACATGCTTGCCCGCTTCCACTGCGGCCTTCAGATGCATCGGTCGGAACTGCGGCGGCGTGGTAAGCAGAACCACATCGCAGCGAGCAATCACTTCCTTGTACGCATCGAAGCCAACGAACTTCGCGTCCGGCTTCACGTCGACTTTATCGGCAGTCGACTTCTTCCCCAACAGGCTCTGCAAGCTTTCTTCCAGGCGATCCGGGAAGGCATCGGCCATGGCGGTGAGCTTCACGTTCTTGTCGGCTTGCAAGGCGTTGATCGCCGCTCCGGTGCCGCGACCTCCGCAACCAATTAAGCCCACGGTGATGACATCGTTGCCCGCTGCGAATGCTTGTGGCGCTGCGGCCGCGGCAACAGCAGAAGCCGCGAGAAACTGACGACGTGTGGCAGACATGAGGAAGCCCTCGGAAGGTGGGAAGAATGCAACAGATGTTACCCATTCGCCAGGGATTTTGGTATCAGGAATCGTCGCACATCGACTTCGCGCTCGGGCTGGCGGGGTTCGGTCAGGATGTTGGCCAACTGATCGGCGAAGAACGGTGCGAGCAGTGAACCCTTGGAACCGAGGCCGTTGAAGTATGCGAGTTGCGGATGATCCGGGTGGCGACCGAGAACCGGGAATCCCGCATCGATGACCGGCCGCACCGCCGCCCGATGATCGATCACTTCATAGGGAATGCGCAGGAACTCACGCAATCGCTGCTCGATCTCCGCGCGGCCGATCGCAGTGGGTTCGCAGTTCAACGGTTCCCATGTGTAGGTTGAGCCAACGCGGTAGATCTCGTTGCCCACCGGCGCGAGCCAGATGCCGCGATGAACCACGCGCGTTTCGTGGAAGCCCGGAATTCGCAGAGTGAGGATCTCGCCTTTGGCCGCGTTGAAACGAATAGAACCGAACCACGGATCGGGATCGTGCGAGAACCCGCGACACAACACGATCGCCCGCGCTGCCAGGCCAAGCCGCGGCAGGCACACGCCATCTTCAAGCAATTGCAGGTCGCGTGTGAGATCCAATTCTGCGATATGATATGCGGCGTGCTGGCGGAAGTGCTCGCGTGACGCATCGAGGTATCGCGGCACATCGAGCCGGCCGGCAGCGGTGATCGCAAACCCGCCAAGTGAATCATGGAACCATGCGGGGTTCACTTCGGCCGAAGGTTGCACCAGATCGCGCAACACACCCGCACTGCGGCGGTGAAATTCCGCAAGCTCCGCATCATTGATAAACAGCCGCACCGCGGGCCGCACATGCAAGAGTGGTTGATGGAGTTGCGCTTCGATCGTGCGATAAAACGCAACAGCTCTGGGATAGAGTTCGTCCCATCGCCACGATTTGGCTAACCGCTTACCCGTAACCGCGGTGATGAGGCCGGCGGCAATGTGTGAGGCACCATCGCCGCAGTTGCGATCAATCACCAGCGTACGCATGCCACGCCGCAGGAGTTGCCACGCCAGCGTTGTGCCGGCAATCCCTTGCCCGACAATGATGAAATCGTGCATCAGGCTCATTTCTTGGCGGGCAATTCCTCGATGGTAATGTCCTTGTAATAGGCTTTCGTTTTGCCGCCGCCGTGAACTTGCACCGCGATGATTCCGTCGCGCTCGATCTTGTCGTCTGCCTCGGTGTAATCCACTGTGAGCGTGCCGTTAAGCCAGAGTCGCACACGTGGCCCTTCACAGCGAATGGTGTACTCGTTCCAGTCCTCGAACTTCACGACTTTCTCGATGGTCGCGGGGGCCGGTTGGGCGAGAATCTTCTTGCGGCGTGATTCGTCGTACAGTGCGCCCCAATAGTTCTGCCCCATATCCGCCTGATAGCCACTGACCTCGTGATGATTCGGGATGCGTTTGGTGCGAAACTGAACGCCCGCGTTCGCCTTGGCCTTATCGCCGAGGAGTTTGAACTTCACTTTCAATTCGAAGTCGCCATACGACTTCTTCGTGGAGAGAAACTCATTCCGTGGGACCGCCACTTCGAGTGATCCGCCCACAAGCGCACCGTCTTCGATCTTCCATGTCTTATCCGTATCGCCCTCCCAGCCAGCGAAGGTTTTGCCATCGAAGAGGGTTACCGGCTTCTCGGCAGCAGAAGCGACGGTCGAGAGTGCCAGAACCAGTGTAGAGAGGATGAGCCGCATGTGACCTCCATTGGTAAGGAATGACGTTCTCTGAACCACAAAGACTCACAGACTACGCCTTGCCCAAGATCGCATCAACCACCCAGCAACCCCGGACGTGCGCACCCGGACCTCGGCAGTGGTTCAAGATATCCTCATTCACGCATCCGGCGTCTTGAAGGGCGTCAGCAAGGATCGGCATTCGGTCGAAGGCACGTTCGGCGTAGATGCCGGTTGTCAGCGCAAGGACGGTGGAGGTGAGCCATTCTGCGGAGAACGCAATTGGACGGAACGGGTTGCCGAAGCTATCGCGGAGAAATCGGACCTGAAGTGCTTTGGCGGAGTCCGTACTTTGTTGTTCGAGCGTCGCCATGAGTGCCCAGCGATTCGGGGTGGGCGGGGTGTCAAAACTGAACGCTCCGAACAGGCAGATAAGCCTTACAAGATGCACCTTACCGCTCAGAACGGAATCAGTCAGTTCGGTAATCGCCTCTGCCCAATCCGGCTCGCTGTAATAATCTGCGGTTGTCCAGCAAGCCAAAGAGTAAAGGATCAGTTTCCGGTCACTTGCCTGCTCCTGAACAAGCGAGAGCATTTCCCGCGGCTCCTGACACGACAGCCACTCTTGCTCGGTCATGGTGTTGCCCTCTGAGCCGCTCACCTCCGAAGACTTGTTGCAAACCGTACAGCGTTATTCATTGCGTGGAACAACTTCTTCCAGCGATCCGCCCACAATGGCTCCGTCTTCGATCTTCCACGTCTTATCGGTGTCGCCCTCCCACCCGGCGAAGGTTTTGCCATCGAAGAGTGATACGGGCTTCGTATCGGCGGCGAAAGCCGGCATCACGATAACGAGTGCGAACAAGGAGAGGATGCGACGCATGGGAAACGCTCCAGAGGGTTGCGGATGGATTCGTTCTTACTGCGGCGGAAAGATGTCCGGTTCCACCTGATAGCCTTCGGCCAGCGCATTGGTGCTGTTGAACAACGCCACCACGGCCAGCACTTCGCCGAGTGCTTCCTCATCGAGGCCGAGTTTGCGCACGGCGGCGGTGTGCGAGTTCACGCAATAGGCGCACCCGTTGGTCGCGCTCACCGCCAGGGCGATAATCTCTCGTGTGAGTGGGTCGAGCTTCGAGGTGCGATCGATCGCCTCGGGGTGCATGATGGCCTTCAGCCGCGACCACATCAGTTCCAGTTGGTCTGGACTGGTTGCGAGCACCCGCCACAGATTCGGCACGAAGTCGATGTTCTTCGTCTTCTTGATGTCGTCATAAATTGCCGCGACTTTGCCCGTTGCGGTCTCGTCGGAAACGGGTGCCACGGTGGCAATACGATCAGCAGGCATGGCAAACTCCTGATGGCAATCGGGCGTTGGTTGCGTGATCCAGATTGTGAAAATTGGATGTTGAATCGCGAGTCGCACGCCTCTCAGGCTTAGCGTATTCTTGCACATCGCACAGCGAATTCGCCTGAGTTTTCTGCGGAATTCGCACGAACGTGTTGCCAGGTGTGGGCGGTTTCGCCGAGCGCAAAATTGCGAGTGTGCTTGGTCCGGCGTTGCGGCGAGGGCGTTCGCGGGATAAATTAACTATTAAGGAGTTTGTGACCAATGCACTTTCGCGTGATTCTACCCGAGAACCTTCGACTTCTCCGGCCATTCCGGGGCAGGTTCTCTTCGCGCGTCGGATGATCCGAACCACGAAGCACCAACGGCCCTGGAACTACCAAGAGTTCCGGGGCCGCTTTCGTTTAGGAACTCTCTCTCACCACCGTTGAAATCAGGAGTTGACCGATGCCCGTGCCGACCGACCCGAACCGCGTGATCATCTTCGATACCACGCTGCGCGACGGTGAGCAAAGCCCCGGGTGCAGCATGAACCTTGGCGAGAAGCTTGAGATGGCCCACGCGCTCGCCAACCTCGGCGTGGACGTGATCGAGGCCGGCTTCCCCATCGCCTCGCCCGGCGACTTCCAGAGTGTGCAAGCGATTGCGCGGCAGATCCAAGGCCCGATCATCTGCGGGCTGGCCCGTTGCAACTCGGCCGACATCGATCGCGCCGCCGATGCCGTGATGGACGCGGCTCGCCCGCGCATTCACGTGTTTCTCGCCACGAGTGCTATTCATCGCGAATTCAAACTCAAGATGTCGACTGCCGAAGTGATTCAGCGCGCGGTGGATGGGGTGAAGCGTGCCCGCGGTCGCGTCGAAGATGTCGAGTTCTCACCCGAAGACGCGGCCCGCACGGAACTGGACTTTCTGGCCGAAGTGGTCGAGAAAGCCATCGAAGCCGGGGCCACCACGTTAAACATTCCGGACACCGTGGGCTACGCGGTGCCAAGCCATTACGCCAGCATTATTCGCCATCTGAAGGCGAATGTTCGCGGGATCGAGAAGTGCGTGTTGTCGGTCCACTGTCACGATGATCTCGGGATGGCGGTCGCTAACAGCCTGGCGGCACTGGGCGAAGGAGCGCGACAGGTGGAATGCACAATGAACGGCATCGGAGAGCGAGCGGGCAACACTTCGCTCGAAGAAGTGGTGATGGCGTTGCACACTCGCCGCGATTTCTACGGGCTGGCCACCGGGATCAACACCCGCCAGTTGTTCCCCGTGAGCCGCAAGCTTTCGAACATCACCGGCATGCAGGTGCAACGCAATAAAGCCATCGTGGGCCAGAACGCCTTTGCGCACGAAGCCGGGATTCACCAGGATGGCATGCTCAAGGAACGCAGCACCTACGAGATCATGAAACCCGAAGATGTGGGCATCTCCGCGACGGAACTGGTGCTCGGCAAACATAGCGGGCGGCACGCCCTCAAGCAGCGCGTGATCACGCTGGGCTATCACCTCACCGACGAACAGTTGAACAAGCTGTTCGACGAGTTCAAGCGTCTCGCGGATCTGAAGAAGGAGATCTACGACGCCGATATCGAAGCCCTGGCGGAGAACCAACTCCAGTCGGGTACCGGCAATCTGTGGACACTCGTCGGCTTCACGAGCACCGCGGGCACCGGTTCGCAAACATCCGCCGCGGTGGCTTTGAAGCACCAAGATGGCAGTGTGCGGCGCGATGCGGCAGTGGGGAATGGCCCGATCGATGCGCTGTTCAAGGCGATCAATCGCGTTACCGGTGCCGAAGTGAATGTTGTGGATTACCGCGTTCGTTCGGTTACACAGAATATGGATGCGATGGGCGAAGCTCAGGTGGAAATTGATCATGCGGGCCGCCGGTCGCGAGCACGCGCGGTAAGTGTGGACGTGATCGAAGCCAGCGCACTAGCATATTTGGAAGTGGTGAACCGCGTGGCATCGCGCCAACTCCGCGACCGCCTTAAACCCACCGATAACGTTCCCACCGAAGTTGTCCCCGTGACGTGAATCGACGGAGGTGAACCGCGGCTTTCGTTCTGGTAAGCCGCGAGCGCCGGTGCCCAGAGTTTGTGCTTCAAACTCGCAGCGTCATCAATCTGAGAAAAGCCTGTGATAAACCCGTCGCGTTCACCGCGTTGGATGTCGCTCGTGTTGTTGTGCGCGGCGGCGTACAACGTGGCGTGGGGAACGTGGGTGATCCTCTTTCCCACGCTCTCGTTCGCATATTCCGGCATGCTGGTTGCGGATAAACCGCTGCATTACCCACAACTGTGGCAGTGTATTGGCATGATCGTGGGCGTGTATGGCATCGCCTACGCACTGGCCGCCCGCGATCCCGCGCGACATTGGCCAATTGTGCTTGTGGGCTTGCTTGGCAAGATCTTTGGCCCGATCGGCCTCGCATTTGGAGTGCTCACGGGCGAATCACCGCCTTCCGGCCTCATCACCATTATTCCGAATGATCTGATCTGGTGGGTGCCGTTTACATTGATCTTGTGGCACGCTTATCGAGTGAACGGAGCGCGTGGATGAATCGTCCGGATGTGTTGATTGTGGGTGGTGGGTTAGCGGGGCTTTGCTGCGGTCGTGAGCTTGCTCGCCGCGGAATCTCGTTCCAGATTCTGGAAGCATCGGACGGCGTGGGCGGTCGGGTGCGCACAGATGAAGTCGAGGGCTTCCGGCTCGATCGCGGGTTCCAGATCTATCTCACCGCATACCCCGAGGGGAAACGGGTTCTCGATCTTGCGGCGCTGGATTTGAAGCCGTTCACGCGCGGGGCACTTGTGCGCATCAACGGCAAGTTTCACCGCGTCGCCGATCCACGCCAGGAGCCAAAAGGTGCGGTAACGGGGCTGTTCAACCCCGTTGGCTCTTTGGCGGATAAGCTTCGCATGCTGCGATTGTTTCGCGAAGTCAATCGTGGGGCGGCGGATGATTTCGGAAGCCAGCCGAATGCCTCGGCCGCCGACTATTTGACGCGAACGATCGGGTTCAGTCCCACCATTCTCGGCCGCCTGTTCCGCCCGTTCTTCGGTGGCGTCAGCCTCGATCGCTCGCTTTCCACGTCGGCCCGGTTCTTCCGGTTTACCACCCGCATGTTCACAGCAGGGCTAGGTGCGGTGCCAGCAATGGGGATGGAAGCAATACCGCGGCAGTTGGCCGCGGCACTGTCGCCGGACGCCATACGCCTTAATGCCCGCGTAACGCAGGTGAGTGACAACGGGGTGACACTCGCCAGTGGCGAAACGCTTAATGCGAAGGCGATTGTCGTTGCAGTCGAAGCCCCGGTGGCAGCGCGGCTCTTGGGCGACCGTGTGCCCGATCCGGGTTCGAACGGCAACACCACGCTGTACTACGCCGCAACTCAGCCACCGATAACTGAGCCGATTCTCATGCTCGATAGCGAGGAACGCGGCCCCGTTAATAGCCTCGTGGTCATGTCCAATGCCTCACCGGCGTATGCACCGCCGGGCTATGCGTTGCTCTCGGCCTCGATCATTGGGATTCCGCAAGAGAATGATGCAGAACTCGATCGCCGAGCGCGCGAACAATTTCGCGAATGGTTCGGTGCGGAAGTGGATGCGTGGCGGCTTCTCAAGGTGTACCGCATCCCGCATGCGTTGCCCAATCAGCAAGTGGGCCGGCTCGATCCGTGGCGAAGGCCGGTACGATTGGCAGCGGGGTTGTTCGTTTGCGGCGATCACCGCGATAACGGCTCGATCGATGGTGCCATGACAAGTGGTCGCCGTGCTGCGGAAGCGGTCGTCGCCGAATTGCGCTGATCACACGCCGAGAAGTTCCGGCAGTTCTCGAAGCGAGCGAAGGCTCGCCACGCCGGTTGGGTGCGGGAGAGTTGGGTTCAACAACACTGCGAACAAGCCGGCTGCATTCGCACCGTGGTAATCGTTTTGCACATCATCCCCTACGAAGACGATGCGATCCGGTTCGCAGTTCGCCGCACCCATAACGGCCCGGAAGAACTCCATCGCCGGCTTGCGATAGCCAAGGGCCGCACTGATCAGCAGATGCTCGCGCAGAGGTGCGAGTTCCGGGAAACTCGCTAGCACCGACAAAAGTCGGGCGTCGTAATTCGATCCCATTCCCAGCGTGAAACCGCGATTATGCAATGCGTTGATGGTCGCAGTGGCATCGGCATCGATGCGCCACGCGGCGGGTGTGGCGAAGTGCGCATATAACGCGCGAAAGCAACTATCCGGTTCACGCAAACCCGGCAGGCACTCGATAACAATCCGCTTCCAGCGTTCATGCTCGCGTTCTTCCGATGTGATCCAACCACGGCGTTGATCGATGCGCTCCTCGGCGTGGTAAGCCGTCAGGAACCGCTCGCGAACTGCTGCACGAGTGGTCTGCAATCCGTGGCGTGCGGCGAACTGAACATAGGCGTTCAGTGCATCGGGTTCGGGGTGAAGGAGCGTTCCCACTGCATCGAAGAACACCGCTTGAATATTCGTGGAGCGTGCCGGCACGCTTATCTCCGTGCGTCCGCGGGGTCGCGGTTGGGCTTGCGGCCGGGCAGCACGCGGT
>JBGSLF010000201.1:0-13095 GCA_041740855.1 Gemmata sp. | reverse complement strand
TCGTGCGGGGACGCCCGCCGGGGTAGACGGGGATGTGTGGCTCGATCAACGCCCACTGCTCGTCGGTGAGGTCGCTGGGGTAGGATTGGCTTCTCATGAGCCATTTTATCCACCCCAACCACCCCTTATGGGACAGTCACTAAGAGGTTCTGTATGCCGATAGATGGTGACGCTGACTCGGGCAATCTGACGACGTCAACCGCAGTGGACCCGCAGAGCGGACACCTGGCAGACACGTTCTTGCCTCGGGGATGCCAGGTGTAGTTGCAGTCAGTGCAGTGGTTTTGCGGACGAAATGCCATGGGCGACTCCGCATGAAGGTAGGTCGGAGTGTGACGAGATCAAATCTTACTGTAAACCCAAGTTTATGCAGTACAACCGGTAAGTACAAGTTCTGCTCGAAGCAATAACCAGCTTGCGGTGCAAACTGTGTAAGTCGCTTTTACGTGAAAAGAAAATTCGCGCGATGGATGTGTGCAAGCGGCCCCGCACACACCAGCAATTGCGTGTAGGTGGTTACCTGACTTACCAGGAATGTCGGGATCGCGGTCAGCAGTAGTGTAAGCGTCATGACCAGTCGTCCGCTGTATCGGTCGGCCCAGATGCCGAAGTGGAGGCGGGGCAGCGCGCCGGCCAAAATTGCGACGGCGAGCAACCAATCGAACTGCGAAGGCGTTAGCCTCAACTCATCACGAATCTTGATGCTCAGCACGCCCATCATCAACCACACCGCGAACAACAATGTGAACGCAATGGTGGAAAGCAATAACACCCGCTGACGCGGGCCGGCCGGTTCGGTCTCGGTAGCGGACATATCGTCTCCTTGAAGTTCAATCGGCAAAGTTAAGCGTTGCTGTTACCACACACTTCGGGAGAGGTTCGTCTGCCACTCGGTGCAGTTTGATTGCGCCATCACACGATCGCGGTCGCCGGTTGTTTCCCCGCTTTGAGCAACAGCGAAGCAAGCTGGCCGCGACACGACCCACAACCGGTGCCGGCTCCTGTCTTGCCGGCGAGGTCTTGCAGAGTGTGGCAGCCGCCGCGTATTGCTTCGCGCAGTGTCGGTTCGGTCACTTGATGGCAATTGCAGACCACGCCATGGCTGGGTTCGGAGCCGCGTTCGGGCGAAGCGAACAGGTCCGGTCGATTGGCCGGGAGTGCGTCGCCTCGCTCGAATCGGCGGATCAAGCCCGCGGCCGCAGACGCATCGCCCACCAGAACCGCACCCACAAGGCGATCGTCGCGAATCACGAGCTTGCGATACACGCCACGCTTCTCTTCAATCACCTGCACCACTTCGTCGTCGGCTTGGTTCGAGTCGATCTCTCCCATACTCGCGACTTCGATGCCAACCACTTTCAACCGCGTATACACGCGCGACCCGCGATAGCGTGCGTCCGGGTTGGTGTCGCTTAACACATCCGCGAGCACAGCGCACTGTTCATAAACCGGTTGCACGGTCCCGTAGGTGCGGCCATCATGTTCCGCACATTCCCCGACCGCGTAGACACCGGCAATCTCCGATTCCAGACGATCGTCCACGAGAATTCCGGCATTGGTGGGCACATCCGAATCCATGGCCAGATCGATTCGCGGCTTCACTCCGCTGGCGAACACCATGAGATCCGCCGGCACAATCTCGCCTCCACTCAGCAGCACGCCTTCGACTCGCTTCGCGCCAACAACGCCCATGGTGTTGGCAGAGGTGCGAACGCCGATCCCCAGGCTTTCGATGGCGCGGCGCAATATGACGGCACCGGTCTTATCCACCTGCCGGTTCATGAGTGTGTCGAACAAATGGAGAACAGTGACGACCATTCCGAGATCGGCCAAGCCCTTGGCGGCTTCCAACCCGAGTAACCCGCCACCGATCACCACCGCCCGCCCGCCCGCTTTCGCGAAGGCTCGCATCCGTTCGCAATCGGCCGCAGTGCGATACGCCGCAACGCCATCCTTCAATCGCCCATCGGCAGTGCGAACGCCATCCACAAGGGGAATGCGCGGCACGCTTCCGGTGGCGAACACCACGGCATCGAAGAAGTGCTCTTCGCCATCGGCGGTCCAGAGCCGATGTGCGGCAGGCGAGAGCCGCGACACCATTGAACCGGATCGGAGGCGCACGCCGTTCTCCGCATACCACGCAGGCGGTTTCAAGGTGATTTCGTCTACTTCACCGCCATGCAGCACGCGATTGAGAAGGATGCGGTTGTAGCACCCGTGTGGCTCTTCGCCGAACACGGTGATATCGAACCGCGCCCGCCCGTCGCGGCGCAGCAGTTCGTCGAGCAACCGCCCGGTCGCCATTCCATTGCCGATGATCGCCAGCTTCTTCCGCGTCACGCGCGGGCCTCCGTGAAATCAGGTTCGCGCACTGCCGCTACTCGCACAGCGGCGAGCTTGAACTCGGGCATTCGGCTGGAGGGATCGAGTGCGGGATTGGTCAGCAAATTCGCAGCGTGTCGCCCGCCCCAGTGGAACGGCGCGAACAGTGTGTCGGGGCGAATGCCGTTGCTCACCTCGGCCGCAAATTCAACGCGGCCACGCCGGCTTTCGATCATGAGCAGCCAGCCATCGGCGACGCCCAGGCGGTCCGCCAGTTCGGGGTGAAGTTGCACGCGTGGGATCGGTTTGGTTTCGACCAGTTTCGATACCAGCCGTGTTTGCGCTCCGGAGTTGTAATGCTCCTGGTAACGGCCCGTTGTGAAGTACAGCGGGAACGCGGCATCCGGTTCTTCACCTGCCGGGCGATGCTCGACCGCGTGGAACTTCGCACGCCCATCGGCATGATGAAAGCGCTCCGCGAACAACCGCGGGGTGTCGGGTCCATGCTCGGAAGCACACGGCCAAAAGACGCCATCGTTGCGATCGATGCGGTCATATGTGATACCGGAGTAATCCGCGCTGCCACCACTCGTGGCCTGCCGCAATTCATCGAACACCGCTTCAGTGGAAGCGAATGCGAACTTCTCGCGACAGCCGAGGCGATCCGCCAGTTCGCGCATAATGTCGAGGTCGGACCACACACCGGGTGGCGGTGCCATGGCTTGCCGGCGGCGAATCACGCGGCCTTCGAGGTTCGTCATGGTGCCGTCTTCCTCGGCCCACTGCGTGACCGGAAGCACCACATCGGCCAGTTTGGCCGTCTCATTCACGAACGCATCGCACACGGCGAGGAAGTCGAGCGATTGGAGGCGTTCGATGATGTTACCGGTGTGCGGCGAAGCAACGGCGACGTTGGAACCCATGACAAGCAACCCACGCACTCCACCAGAGCGACCGCAGGAATCGAGCAATTCATACGCGCTGCGTCCCTTGCGCGGCAAGTCCGCAGCATTCACGCCCCACACGTTTGCGGCGTGTTCGCGGTGTGCATCCACTTCGATGAGGCGGTAACCGGGAAGCTGATCCGCCTTCTGCCCGTGTTCGCGGCCACCCTGGCCGTTCCCCTGCGCGCGATTGGCGTTGGTTCGTTCGGCCAGTTGTTTGGCCCGATACGTGGTAAACCACATGTTTTCTTGCGGTTCGCGATTTCCGAATATCTTGAAAACGCCCGCGCGAATTCAACCGGCTACTGCTCGCAACGATGGCAATCGAAGGCGACCGGTGCCTGGCGACTACGCAACTCCTGGGGTTCAAAGCATGCGTCGCCCGCTTATCGCGCACCCTTTGGCTGTGTCGCTTGTGCTGGTTGCAGTGGTGTTCGTGGTGGATCTTGGCCTGCAGCTCGGTGTCGCCAGTGCGATCCCGTACACCTTCGCCGTTCTCATCGCGCTCCATGCCCGCCCGGCGTGGGCGGCTCCGGCGGTCGCGGGGCTGTGTGGCGTGCTCACCATCGTCAAGCTGGAAATCTCGCCCGATCGCGGCACAACGGAAATGTGGAAGGTGCTGGCGAATCGCGGTCTCGCACTCTTCTCGATCGGCACCACCACATTGCTCGGGTTGTTACGGCGGCGAGCCGAAACGAATCGGGAATTGGCGGAGGAGCGCGCACGAGAACATCAGGCTGCTCTCGCGCACATGGGGCGGCTCTCGATGTTGGGGCAGGTAACGGCGAACCTGGCGCACGAGTTGAACCAACCGCTTGCGGCCATCTCGCTGCAGGCGGATGTTGCAGTTCGCCTCGCGGTCTTGGGCGAGCCGGTGCGGCCCGAGTTATCCGCCACACTCGGTGCAGTCGCGGAGCAAGCGGCACGCGCTGCGGGCATCCTAAAAGGGATTCGCCGCATGGCCGGGCGTGCTCACCCGGGCCAGGATCTCATCGACCTGAACGACGCCGTCCGCGTTGTAGTGCGTCTGCTGGATTGGAAGGTGCGGCGGGCCGATGCGCAAGTCGAACTTCGCCTGGGAGAACTTGCTGGGCAGACCTTCGGCGACCGGATTCTGATCGAACAAGTTATCTTCAATCTCTTTCAGAACGCCATCGAAGCGTTGACCGGGCGTGAAGGGGTGAAGATTGTGACGATTGTAACGACCGAAACCGCGGAAGCGCAAACCCTCTCTGTTCGCGATACCGGCTCTGGTCTGGCGGATACCGAGAAGCTATTCGAGCCGTTCTTTACCACCAAGGCCGATGGCATGGGGCTGGGCTTGGCCATTAGCCGAACCATCATCGAAGCGCATGGCGGGCGATTGTGGGCGACGCCTGCAAAGAGCGGCGGCGCGGAATTCTCCTTCACCCTGCCGGTCGCTCGGCCAGAGGAGTCGTAAGCGTGGAACCGACAATCTTTGTGGTGGATGACGACGAAGCGGTTCGCCGCGCGCTCATCAGTGCGGGAACACTGCTGGCCCGCCCCGTGCAGGCATTCGCATCGGCGGGCGAATTCCTGGCCGCATACTCACCCGAACAACCGGGCTGCCTGGTTCTGGATATTCGCATGCCAGGAATGACCGGACTGGAACTGCAACGCCAACTCGCCGACAACGGCGCGAGCATCCCGATTGTCATGATTAGTGGGCACGCAGATGTGCGGACCGCGGTGGAAGCGATGACCTTCGGAGCGGTCACACTTCTGGAGAAGCCATTCCGGCTTGAAGAGCTGCTGTCGCACGTTCGCCAGGCGCTGGACGCCGACTTCACCGCCCGCGCCGCCCAAGCCCAACACGCCGAGACCGGGGCACGCCTCGCGGCTCTCACGCCCAAGGAGCGGGAAGTGTTGGAAATGATTGCCGGCGGAATGACCAACCGCGAGATGGCCAATTCGCTTGGCATTAGTGTGCGTGCCGTGGAAGACCGGCGTGCCCGGCTGATGAAAAAGGTGAACGCCCGGTCGGTCGCGGAGTTGGTTCAACTCTTGGCAACGCGATAGCCTGCCCGCACGAGAAGCCACAATTGCTTTGCGAGAAATGATTTTCGCAATGCGAACTTTTAAAGGCTCGCTCTAAACAAGGCCCCGAAGTGACAGGAGAATCGCACAAACGATATTTTGTCCGTGATTGTATATTATTTCACGGAGGGGGGTGCCGGTTCCGAATGAATTAATCCGCACTCGCCGCAAGCGTGCGAGAGTTAGCAATTCAATCGCTGCTGTGGGGATGGCACTTGGCACGAGCCTAACGCATGCGGGCGGCCATCGCATCGAGCCGTTCGGTTCGCGTCCAACCACCTGCGATGTGCCCTTTACCCGCCTCAATTGTGATGCGGCCATCGAACCGAGGGTTCGCGAATTGAGCCGTCGCTTGCTTCAATCGCCGCACCGCGACATTGAGAAAGTACTCATCGGCATCGCCCACCCAGATGTTGATTTTCCCACCCGCCAACTTCGGCCCAACGACCGCCCAGTTCTTCTCCAGAACGTGCAACAGGTCGTATTTTCGCCACGAATCCAGCACGGTGCGGTCGATGTCGCCGGTCTTTCCGTCCCAAATCGGAACCGGCAATCCATCCTTGCCTCGCGGGCCATACACCGCGTTCCAGCTCGCCCAATCGCGACCGCCCAGATGCCAGTTGCCGCCACGCCCGAGCACACGTTCCAGTTGGCATTCATGGCGAACGGTGGAAACGGTATCGCCATCGATGGTGCGGGTGCTGGGGCGATCGAAGCCGAAGCGGTTCACATAGGCTTGCTTGTCCTTATAGATGTTGATCAACTCGAAATGCTCGAACGTCACCGAGTCGGGGCACTGCGACCAGCTACCGTTGAAGTATTCCGGATAGAACACCTGCAGCGCCAGCGACACCCAACCACCGGTGCTAATTCCACAGGTGAAACGACTCTTCGAAGTGCCAATGCAACGGTAAGTGTTCTCGATATAGGGAATCACTTCATTGATGAGTGCTTCGCCATAGGGGCCATTGTTAGCCGAATCGACTTGATACGGGTCGCCCCACGGCCCCGCGCCGTCGGGCACGATTTGCACGAACCGCGGATCGGGCGAAATAGCCCTCGCATCGGTATAGCGAGTGCCGAAGCCGCCCACATCCACAATCAGACCATAGCGATTGTTGGGTTCGCTCGCGAAGGCTTTCGGAAGCACCACGCCGACACGGAAGAACATCGGCCGACCGTGGAACTCCGATAGCAGCTTGGATGGCAGGTTCAGATACTTGTGAGTCGCGGTCTCTTTGGGTGCCGCATCGGCAGTGACGCGATCCAGTACGAGGTTCACCGTTGTGCCCCCTGTCGGATCGAGCTTTATCTTGATCGGTCGGCAGTAACGGTTGCCCGGTGCGAACGGCAGGTTGATGTCCCGGTTCGTGGCGAAGACCGCTTGAACCGTGTACTCTCCGGGCGGTAGCACAGCGAGACCATTCGCCGGGAAGACCTCGGATTTCGTGTCGAGCGTGATGGTTTGATCCGCGGTGAAGTCGGTGGCATCGGCTCCCAGAATCGGGAGAACGGGCGGGCGATAATTGGTGAAATCCGGCTCTTGCCCTGCCACAGCAATCCCGACCAACACACGGCCCGTGGCGGGTTTCGCACCGATTGCCGGCGCGAGTTTAACCTGGAACGAAATACCGCGTGGCGCTACCGGCGGCGGTTGACCAGGTGTTGCCGCAGTGAACACGCAAAGCATGCCACCCGCGAGCGCGATCGAACGAATAGTCATGTATGATTACCTGGAATCGGTGCGGGATGGGATTACGGATTGCCGATTGAGATGCCTCTTTTGCGTAACGCATTCTCGAGCGCCGCACGATCGGTTTTCGTTGGATCGATCAGAGCGGTCACCTGGCCCTTCTTGAAACTGGCAGTTGCCTGTTCGACGCCATCAATTTTCGCGATGGTCTCGTAAGCGGCGAAACTGCACGCCTTGCAATCCAGCCCCAAAACCGGAATCACGAGTTGTTGCAGTTTCACTTTGGCAATGACACGCCGCGGCTTCACGGCGAATGTGCCTCGGGCAAGTGCTCGCACCTTGTTGTCGAGCAGTTCGATGAACCGATCCGGTTTCACACCGGGAAAAGCTTTTGAAGGGTTAAACTCAACTGTAATCTCCGCTTCTTCAAAGCTAATCGCCGTCAGAGTAATCTCGGGCAATTCCTTGAAAAGTTCGCGGATATCTTCCTCACGGTCTGGAGAGAACAGGCCAAAAACCCGATAGGTGAAACGCTCGGTCTTGGTGGGCGGATCTTCGGCACACGTTGCCCCACATGCCGCGAACATGGCCATAGCGAGTGCTATTGAAGTGTAGATGCGAACGGCCGACATGAGCAACCTCATCGCGTTTGGAACAGCTTACTCTGAACCATTTCATGCACCAGAGTGCGGATGCCACGGTCACGCTTGCTAACGGCGGCAACAATACTCGCAATCGCATCGCGATCCGCAAAGGACGTGCCTCGCCCTGTCGAGTAGACGGCAAACTGGCGTGCGAGATTCGTTAACAGCACGTCCGAGTTAGCGGCTAGAAGATTTTGATACTCCACAATGCCCGCGAACTTCCGCCCATCTGGTAGCACACTACTGGGATCAACAGCCGGACCGAGTTTGAACGCAAGATTGATAAAGGGATCGATGTTCCCACGTGGCGCGGGATCGCCAATATCCAGGGAGCGATAACGGGACCGCTGACCGCCGATCACGTCAAACTCTTCCAGGGCAAATCCTGGCGGATCGATCTTGGCATGGCACGACGCACAAGCTTTGTTACTGCGGTGCTTTTCAAGCAATTCGCGGATGGTGGTTGCCCCACGAACGTCTGGCTCCACCGCGGGAATGTTCGGCGGTGGCGGCGCTGGGGGTTGACCCAGAAGTCGATCGAGCACGAACGCCCCGCGTGGCACAGGCGATGTTGTAGTACCATTAGCAGTGACTTTGAGAACAGCCGCCTGAGTGAGAAAGGCCCCGCGTGGCGAACCGGCGGGCAAAGGAACTCGCCGTATATCAGACCCACTTACGCCAGGGATGTTGTAATGGCTTGCGAGTGTTCCGTTGAGCATGGCGAAATCGGACTTCACCAGATACTCCGCACCCAGATTGCGATCAATCAATTCGCGGAAGTAGGCACGCGATTCCGCCAGCATCGAGTCCTGGAGATAAACCCGGAACTCTGGGTAGAGCTTTCGATCCGGGTCGTTGGCAGCAATCTGCCGGAGTCGCAGCCATTGGCCAAGAAAGTCGTTGATGAATCGATCGGATTTCTTGTCCAACAACAGCCGTTCAACCTCCCTTCGCAGCACATCGGATTGACGCAGTTCGCCAGCCTTGGCGAGTGCCATTAGCTCATCATCGGGCATGGAGTTGCAGAGGAAATACGAAAGGCGCGAGGCGAGAGCGTAATCATCCAACTCTCCAGTTGGCTCAATGTGATAGAGAAAGTCCGGCGAACACAAAGCCGCACGATACGCCCACCGCATGGCAACTTCGAAGCAATCACCCGCCTTCAACCGCTCGCCCACCTGAGCCACATACTGCTCACGGATAGCGGGCGTCACCGGTCGCCGAAAGGCTCGCGGAAGGAAAGCCGCCAAGAGGCGATCCGCATCTTCGAGCGGTTCCTCGCTCTCCACTGTCCAAATGCCAGGGATGGGATCGGGCTTATTCTTCCCCATGAAGAGTTGCTGCCGATCTGGAACTCGGATTGGAGGGCGAATGCCTGTGCGATCTTTAGCGATGAACTCCTTGATAGGTAGATCACCAAAGAGGCGTTGATGCCCAAGCGGTGGCCACGTGTTATGGAGCGGGCCTTCCACATCCAGATAGTCACAGGCAATTGCTGGCCCGGTGAAGCCCATCGCTCGTTGCTTGCCGCGTGTGTGTCCGGAGACCAGCGACGCCGCGTTGTAGCCGATCGTCTCACGCGGGTTCAACCAGGTTTCCACTTTGTGAACCTGTTCGGTAAGCGATGGGGCATCGTAGTAGCCAAGCATCGTGCTCGGGTGCCCGCCGCCACGCCCATCGCCCACGAGTTGCACAATCGATAGGCGTGCCGACTCCGTTCCGCGAGAGGCAAGCACCTTTCCTTTGTCCCACTGGAAACTCCAGAGCGAAGTCGTGAGACGATAACGACCGGGATAAATCGCGATAAACTCGTTGAAGTAAGGGTGAAACGATTCATCTTCGTGACGGAATAACCCCACGCTCGACTGTGTGCGAAATGCCCCCATGCGTTCGTGAGCACCCTGATCGATGTGCATATGTTCGCTGGCGGGCGGAAATGCAGGGTCGGGCTTTTTGTCCTTGAGCAGAACACCGTCGCCATGCAGCAACACATGCGCCACGAAACCGTGCGGATTCGCCAGTGAAATGCGCTGTTTGATTGGTGTTGGAGCTCGTGGCCGCGTGGCAATGGTCATGTCCAACACGCGGTCCGCGGCTTCCAGATATTTTGCCAGCGTCACGTGTGAAAGATCGAGCGATTCGCTGTTCTTATCGAATCCGTGCAGCGAACCATCTGGCGGCAAGTCTGCCTGGAGCAAAATGCCAGGGAGATCGAAGAGGTCACGAATGGTGTTTTCGTATTCCACGCGAGTGAGGCGGCGAAGTCGTGTGCGGCCATCCGCAACATTCGCTTTTCGTTCCGCCGCGATGAGTTCATCTCGCAACAGTTTCACCGCGGCTTGCACATCCATAGCAGGCGGTCGCATCTGAGATTTTGGCGGCATTTCTCCGCTAGAAATGCGGTCGTGAATTTTGACCCACAGGGCAAAGCTATCTGCCGTATTGGGTTCCAATCGGAGTGCCTTCAGATCAAGCCCGCCCTCCTTAGTGTCCGCGTCGTGACAATGATAACAATGCGTCTCCAAGAATTGGAGCGGTGGCGCAGCGTGTGATTCAGTTGGAACAGCGGTTGCAACCAGATACACAACCAGCGACAAACAACGAGACAACTTCATGGCGGGCATCATGTGGATAGGGCTAATTCTGTAGACAGGTGTGAGTGAATCGTGGTCGCGGTCGCCTGTGGTTAGCTCATTTCCAATCCACGCATCGTGCCACGCCCCGTGGAGAATTCTCGTGTTTCAATCCCGAGTCGCTGGAGCATCGACACGTACAGGTTCGTAAGCGGGTAGTTATTCACCGTATCGAAGGCGAGGTGGTGACCGTGTTTGAAGCCCCCGCCCGCAAGCAGCACGGGCAAGTTCGTGTTGGCATGCGAATTCGCACTCCCCATGCAAGTGCCATAAAGCACCATGGTGCGGTCCAGCAGCGAGGCGTTCTCTTCCTGAGCACCAGAGAGCGACTTTAGAAAACCCCCGAGCACTTCAAACTGGGCCAGTTCTTTCGCTTTGAGTTCATCCAGCACTTCTGGCCGATTGCCGTGGTGTGTGATGTTATGAATCACCGTGGTATCGATGAACAGGCTTACCAAACGCGATGAGTCGGTTTCCAGCGCCAGTTGGATCACGTCGAACATTACCTTGGTTTGTCGCGCGAACTCGCGCAGATCCGTCACGTCTTCGGGCGGTGTCGCAGTCACTTTGGGCTTCGGTTTGTGTTCCCACGCCTCGGCACTGGCGAACCGCTGTTCGAGTTCCCGAACCGAAGTGAAGTACTGTTCGAGCCTCTGGCGATCCAACGGCGAGAGTGACTGATTCAGGCGTCGTGCTTGATCGCTGACAAAGTCGAGCGTGCTTCGCCCTTGGCGGAGCGCTTCGAGTTTACTTGCCACATCGGCCGGTTTGCCTTGCACGAACAATTGCTCGAATAGCTTTCGTGAGCTTCGTTCCACGGGGATCGGTGCCCCGCTGCGGGTGTAGCTAAGCGTTTGCCCTTCATTCCCGACGCCAAGCACAAGTGAAGGGAAGCGTGTCTTGTTACCAATCTGTTCCGCAGCGTACTGATCAAGTGATACCCAGTTGCGGAACCCTCCGCGTTCGGGGTGCGGCGTTCCTGTGAGAAAGCACTTCTCCGCCGCGTGTGCGCCGGTAACATCCGGATGGCTCACGCCGGAGAAGACGGTGTACTGGTTGCGGGTATCTTTCAACTTCTCCAAATACGGAGTCAGTGCGTAATCCTTTCCAGCTTTCTCCGGGAAGAAGTACTGCGGCAAGATGCCCATATTCGTTTCAATGGCGATCATTCGCCTGGGAACGTCTGCCTTTTCCCTCGCGAAGGCGGGTCGCATGGCATCAAGGTAGGGCAATGCAATCGAAACACCCGCGGCACGCAAAAACGTTCGGCGAGAAAGCGATTGCGGTGTGTGGGATTTGGCAGATCGCATGTTAGCCATTCGTAATGCGTTGTGCGGCGACAGGTAGGAGCTTTATCTTCCCATCTTCATGAAATAGCGTCAACGAGCTTTAAAAACGCAACGTCGTATTTGCTGCGATGAAACGTATGAGTCGCGGGCTTCTTATTTCTGCTTGAAAAATGCTTGTCACACGAGGCCACCGAATGCTGCGGATTCATTCATTCACTACCGGCACCCCCCTCCGTGAAATAATATCCCGAAGTGAAATCATCAGATGGCGGCGATATTTTCACGCCTATGGCGAATATTTCAAGCGATTACGAATGTGGCATCACAAATCTTGCGTATCTCGCGATAATCACCTGACCCATTCTTCCCTTAATTTCTGGAAGCTGTACTGAGCTAACGGGCGGCGAGGTAGAGCAGTCTGCCGCCAATTACGAGTGCGTATTCTGGTTCGGTCATCTCCGCCGCCGGAAGCAATCGAATCGCTCGGGTATCGTGAAGCCGCTTCAACCCGTTGTGGAATTCCGATAGCGTTAATTCCGCGAGTTTCTCTCGCACGGCTTCAAACATTGTGATCACAATTCGGCTCGGCACACCTGAACCCGCCCGAATCCCTCCAGCGAGAATTCGGCCCGGCACTCGCAGTCGCGAGGAATGGTCACTCATCCTTGATAAGCCATTCGGGTTTCACCTTCGCTTTTCCGTTTTCGGTTTCAGGCGGCAGGACCATCAGAATTACCGGTTGGCTTTCGAGAACGTGAGTCTCCACTCCCCACTCAGCCGTGATCTGGAAGAGCCCCAAGTGTAGGGGCGTAAACTCAAATTCGTATCCCTGCGTTCGAGGGGTGTAGATGTTAAAAGGCCAGCCGAGGGGGTTAAGTGCCTGCACGTTCTGGGGCAAGTCCTTGAAGTCTTTCTTAGCGAGACGGAATCGGTAATTTTGTGGATCGAGCGGTATGATGCAGTTGTGCGTCGTGTTGTACTCACCGATGAGATAGACGCGATGGGACGGGCTGTGGACTGTGACCATCTTCGTCTGTGAAATGACTTCAGTGAGATGAACTTTCTCTCCCGGCGAAACCTGCACGCGGTCGAGAGTCGCAGTGATCCCAACAGTTTTCTCTGGCACTTTCGGTGGATTCTTCCCGTCGACGACTGGAGCTTGGAGAGGCAGTCGGGGGATACCTGGCGATTGACCCAACCCGAAGAACATGCCGCTGACTGCACCAAACACACTGAGTGTGACGCCAAGCAGTCGTGATTTGCGGGTTACCATAAGACACCTTCTGTGTTTACCCCGTTGCACGATTGCCAGTGGCATACTTCGGCAATGTGTACGGTTAAAGTTGGCGGGCAGTAGGAAGCATTTTCCACCCTGATTCACGATCCGGTTGCTTTTGTCTATTCTGTCCTCGGGAGGACTTCTGACCGACTGAGGATTAACGCGTGATCCGTATTTCCTTGCCCGACGCCGAGGTTGGCCGACTGGTGGATCTGTTTGAGACCACCCCGGAT
>JBGSLF010000200.1:0-3345 GCA_041740855.1 Gemmata sp. | reverse complement strand
TCCGGGGTGGTCTCAAACAGATCCACCAGTCGGCCAACCTCGGCGTCGGGCAAGGAAATACGGATCACGCGTTAATCCTCAGTCGGTCAGAAGTCCTCCCGAGGACAGAATAGACAAAAGCAACCGGATCGTGAATGAGGGCGGCAATCCTCATCAACGCCGTTCGGGTCGTAACCGATGCCGATGCCTAACTCGGGATACATACCCGCCAACTCCCGCGCCTTTCCGTCGAACCCCGGCACATCTCCGTAATCTCTCCCTTCGCCGATCAGCCTATTCACACGCGCTACGGTCAAGCCCGTTGCCTTGCGAGCAGCACGGATCGCTTGCAACCTGTCGGCGCTGCCTTCTCGCTCGGTTTCGTGAACGTATCCGGCAGCGTCTGCCAGGGCGTACGGGTTGATCTCCCATTCCCTCGCGGTGTTGAGGACTGCGGCACCGAATCGGGTTGCCGGGTCGAGGTTCCGACCCTTCGGAACAAACACCCCGTAACCCCGATCAATCTCTCGCACCAACCGCGATTTGATCCGATCCCAGTTCCCGCGGAGTCTGTCGAGATTGTCAGTGTCAATCGGTACGCCGTTCCATTCCATTCGGGCGACCGCTGCCATGTAACGCCCGCGAAGCAGCGCTCGGGGTAGATCGAGATGCGACACCATTCGAGGCAGCAGCCGGGCGAGCGAATCAACGTCTGTCTGGCAGTAATCGAGCAGTGCGTTTCGCTCGGGATCAGTGAATCCAGCGCCACGCATGGCAAGCGCTCGCATGGCATCCTTCTCGGTTGCGTCCAGGGCATCGAGGCCGAAGTAAGCCATCGCTCCGAGCAACCCATTCCCGTGTGGAACGGGGCAGCCATTCGTGATGTTTCGGAACTCAGCGAATAGGTCGAGAATCCTCATGGGCATCGGCCAGTTCAATGCCAGGTGGCAACCCAACTCCGCCGAAGCATAAAACGCAACGAATAGCACGTCAGAATCAATTGCGTGTAGTGGGAAGGCGGGCCAACCGTCAGCTAACCACACGCGAACGACCCGGTCCGACCGAATCTCCCGAGCGACGACGCACAGGGGTTTCGGTCGGTGTCCGTTTGGCGCGTGGAACTCGAAATCCACACACCAGATTTCGCGAAAGCAACCAAGCGCTTCCACGTCTCACACCTCCCCACGAAGGCGTTTCAAGATGGGGTGGTCAAGCGAAGTAACAACTCGATCCTTGAACGCCAGCCGCAACAACTCGGAGAACGCCTGGGTCGGCCATTGCGGTTCGTCGGCGAGATAGTCGGAAACTTTGATGCGGTGGCGACGCTGGGCTTGATCCCAGTACAGTTTCGTCCACTTTGTTTCAGCGGCCTTCGCCGCTTCCAGGGGGATCGAAACCCAATCGGGAACCTTGTTTTCAGTGGCCGGAAGTCGAAGCCCCCAGATGAACGGGCATCCTTGCCGCGTCATCGCGGTGACAACGAGCCGACAGCCGAATGTGGGTTCGTCGCCGAGATGTGGCCAGAGTGACCTATCGACCCAGTAGCTTTCGCTGTCGTCGTCCTTCAGTTCGATCAGCCCACCATTGCAGCGGAACGCCGGGTCAGGGTGTACACGAACGAACTGTTCTTTTGACGGTTTACGGTACGGAATCGAGACGAGCAGTTCCCGCACGCCGAGCGATTCGTCATCGTTGGCGGGAAGGCGCAAGCGATCCACGTCGAACGGGTCGGGGGTACCGGTGTTCTCGACCGGAGCGTTCGCGCCGTATGGGAATACGGACTCGATCTGTTCTGCCACTTCACTTGTCGGTTTCTTCGCCATGAGACAATCACCTCATTAATCTGAAGGAAATGGAATCCAGTAAGAGGCAGCAATTCCATTCTGGATTGCTGCCGTGTCGTTGAGAACGTGCCGCGAAGTGCTATATGATGTGCGTGGCAGCTCATCAGCTCTTTGTGGCACACATCAGTCGATCCTTTGCTCGAGGATCGGCCGATGTTTTTTGTTGCTCGTTTGCTAGACAGGCTTACAGCCGTCCGCAATCCATCGCTCAAGCTCCTTCCGGTTCCACCGACTCAGCCGACCGAGTTTCGATGGCGTGGGCATCAGGCCACTGTCGGTCAGTCGGTTCACGTGACGGACGCTGCATCCGAGCATCTCTGCCACCACTTTGACATCCACTAGAGCGGTTCCGGGAAAGGTGTAGCGCGAGGGTATGAGTTCGGGTACGACGGAAGGACCATTTTGGAGCCTCCGATGCGTGCTTACTCGATGGACTTGCGGGAGCGTGTGTGGACCGACTGCCTGGCCGGGATGAAAACCTCGGCCGTAGCGCAGAAGTATTCGGTAAGCGAGTCTTGGGTGCGGCGACTCAAACAAAGGCAAAGGGCCACCGGTTCGATCGCCCCACGCCCGCCCAGCCCCGGACGGCCCGTCACCCTCGCCCCCCACGACGCCCGACTCCGTGAGTTGGTGCGTGATGACCCCGACGCCACGCTCGCCGAGTTACGCCAGAGATTGGGGCTTTCGATCAGCCTCTCGGCCCTGTCCGAGTACCTGCGGCGGATCGAATTCTCGTTCAAAAAAAGGTGATCCGCGCGGCTGAGCAAGACCGGCCCGACGTGAAGGCCAAGCGGATCGCCCACGCGGCCCGGATGCCGGGGCTGGACCCAAAGACATTGGTGTTCCTCGACGAGACCGGGGCCAACACCAAGATGACCCGACGGTACGGCCGGGCACCACGCGGTCAGCGGGTGATCGAGGCGGTCCCGCACGGGCACTGGAAAACGACGACGTTCGTGGCGGCCTTGCGTGCGGATGGGTTGGTGGCCCCGATGGTGATCGACGGTGCGATGAACGGGGATCTGTTCGTGGCTTACGTCGAGCAGGTGCTGGTGCCGACGCTGCGGGCCGGCGACATCGTGCTGATGGATAACCTGTCGAGCCACAAGCGGGTGGCGGCAGTGCGGGCTATCGAGCGGGCCGGTTGTTCTGTGGTGTACCTGCCCCCCTACAGCCCGGACTACAACCCATGATCTTCCCCAGGAAAAGTGGACAGTGATTTAGCGTGTATTCGGGTTGTGCGATCGTTCGTATTCGTTGGGGCTCATATACCCCAGTGTCGAGTGACGGCGTTGTCGGTTCCAGAACACTTCAACATACTCGAAGATGCTCGCCTTTGCCTCGTCGTGAGTGGCGTACTCGCAGCGGTGAACCAACTCCACTTTGAAAGAGGCATCATTTCCCTCCACTGTGCGAACGCGTTGTCGGACGCTTCATCTCTGTTCGGCTTGCTGGCTTGCACAACTTCGATGGTGGCGTGCGTCTGCCATGATGCTTGATCTCGAAGGCACGTAATTGCCGA
>JBGSLF010000199.1:0-6367 GCA_041740855.1 Gemmata sp. | reverse complement strand
TGCTGGGGTAGAAATCCTAAAAAGTGATCGGCACAACGAAATAAACGGCTTGAATTGCGAGAAGGCTGGGGTAACGCGATTTTGCGACTGGCAGCAGCACCTACGATTCCCGCCAAGGGCGAAACGCGCAAGAACCTCCTGTTGCGGGGGGAACGCTGGAAATCGCGTTCTCTCGGGCTACGATAACATTCAGGGGCGGTTCCACGTCGGGGCCGCCCCGGTTCGTTTATCGGGTTAACTCGTGGCCAACCTTCGCACCGCCCTTCACGATTGGCACATCGCGCACAACGCCCGAATGGTTCCATTCGGCGGGTGGGATATGCCGGTGCAATACGCCGGTATTGCGGCGGAACACAAGGCTGTTCGCACGGCGAGTGGGCTGTTCGATATCTCGCATATGGCCCGCGTGAACTTCAACGGCCCCGATGCACTGAACCTACTTGAGAAGGTGTTCACCAACTCTGTGGCCACGATGAAGGAAGGCCAGGTTCGATACGGTTTGGTGTGCAACCCGCACGGCAGCATTCTGGACGATATCCTGGTTTATCGCGTGGCCGGTGCGTTCATCGCTGTGGTTAACGCCAGTAATCGCGAGAAGATTCTGGCCTGGCTTGAACAACAACGCGCTGGTCTCGATGTCACGATCACCGACGACACATTCCGTACAGCGATGGTGGCGATTCAGGGGCCGGGTGCGGTGCAATGCGTCTCGGGCTTGTTCGCAGACGATATCTCTGCGCTGAAATACTATTTCGCCCGCACCACGCGATACCAGCACGAAGCGTGTCTCGTCAGCCGCACCGGCTATACCGGCGAAGATGGCTTCGAGATCATTGTTGCGAACGAGAAAGCCGCCTCGCTGTGGGAAGCATTGATCGCGCGGGGGGCTGTGCCGTGTGGGCTTGGCGCACGCGACACGCTTCGTCTGGAAGCCGCAATGCCGCTTTATGGCCATGAGCTTAACGAAGAGATCGACCCGATTCAGGCGGGGCTAGGTTGGGCGGTGAAGCTCGATAAAGGAGAGTTCATCGGTCGCGCAGCACTGCAAGCCGCAGCGAACGACCTCACAAAACCTGTGCGTGTTGGGCTGGAATTCGAGGGGAAACGGGCCGCACGCGAAGGAAGCCCCATCCTCACGACCACGGGCACGCCCACTGGCACCGTGACAAGCGGGAGCTTCTGCCCGTGGCTCGATCAATCGCTGGCAATGGGATACGTTCACCGCGATTCGGCCGCGATCGGAAACCAAATCGTCGCCGAGGTTCGCGGTTCGTCCATTAGCGGGCGTGTTGTCGCGCTGCCGTTTTATCGAAGAATGAAAAGTGTTTCGTGAGTGATCGCACTGCGAGCAACAGAGAAGACAACGCACGCGGGCTTGTTACGGCAATTGGAAACTTGGCACTCGGTTGTTGCACTGGAGAAACGTGATGGCGAACCCTGCGAACCTCCGCTACTTGCCCACGCACGAGTGGGCCTTGATCGATGGCGACACCGCTACCATTGGCATTACCAAGTTCGCCGTGGAGCAACTCACCGAACCGACATTCCTGGAACTACCCGCGGTTGGCAAGGAAGTCGCCATTGGCAAAGCGTTCGGCGTGATCGAATCGGTGAAGTCCACGTCGGACCTGAACTCTCCGGTCACGGGCACGATTGTGGAACGCAACGATCTGTTGTTGGACGATCGCGCGACAAAGCGTTCCGCCGACTTGAGCCTTGTTAATGACGATCCGTTCGGCAAAGGTTGGATGTTAAAGGTTCGCCTCTCTCCCGGTTCAAACCTGGATCAACTCCTCTCCGCAGAACAATACGACGCACAGTTGGCTTCGGAAGGCCACTAACCGCAGCCTGCGTTCGTAGACATCGCTGTTGCCAAGCTCCTGTGCCCTTGCGGCATTGGGCGTTCTCTTTCCGTTCCCCCGCGCTCGATCATTCTCGGAGTAGCACCGTGTCGTACGTTCCGAATACCCCCGAAGAGCAGGCCGCGATGCTGGAGCGGATCGGGGTTGCGTCCATCGAAGACTTGTTCGCGAACATCCCTTCAGGACTCCGGTTGAAGCGGCCGCTCAACATTCCGCCCGCCCTGAGCGAGATGGAATTGCAACGGCACATCGCATCGCTCGCGGCACGCAACACCTCGACGAGCGACGCGGTTTGTTTCCTCGGCGGCGGGGCGTACGACCACTTCATTCCAACCGTGGTAGATGCGATCGCGGGGCGGGGCGAGTTCTACACCGCATACACGCCGTATCAGGCGGAAGCTTCGCAAGGCACGCTGCAAGCCGTATTCGAGTTCCAGACGTTGATGTGCGAAATCACGGGCATGGACGTGGCGAACGCCAGCCTTTATGAGGGCGGCTCCGCAGTGGCCGAGGCGGTGTTGATGGCTCTGGGTGTCACGGGTCGCACGGGCGAAGTGATCATTGCGGAGAGCGTGCATCCTGAATATCGCGCGACACTCGCCACCTATGCCGCGAACCTCCATTGCACCGTCCGCACCATTCCGACGCCCGATGGCTTCCTCAACCCCGCTGATCTGAAAGCGACGCTGAACGATGCGACCGTGGCCGTGGTGGCACAGTCGCCCAACTTCTTCGGCCATCTCGAAGAGATGAAAGCTATCGGCGACGCAGCGCGAAAAGTGGGTGCGGTGTTCATCGCGAGTTTCGACCCGGTTTGCACCGGCGTGCTGAACCGCCCCGCCGATTATGGAGCCGATATCGCGGTGGCCGAGGGGCAAGGGCTGGGCGTGCCACTGGCGTATGGCGGCCCATACCTTGGCATCCTCGCTTGCCGCGGCGAGCCAGAATACATCCGCAAGATTCCCGGCCGCTTGGTTGGGCAAACGACCGACCGCAGCGGAAATCGCTGCTGGGTGCTGACACTTCAAACGCGCGAGCAACACATTCGCCGCGAGAAAGCCACGAGCAACATCTGCACGAATCAGGGCCTGCTCGCGCTGCGTGCTGCGGTTCATCTGTCGGCACTTGGGCCACATGGCCTGCGTGAAACGGCCGAGCTGTGTGTGCGAAAAGCGCACTACGCGCAGCAGAAGTTGTGCGCGATTCCTGGCGTGCAACCGACGTTCCCCAATCGCCCATTCGCCAAAGAATTCACGGTGCGAGTGAACGCGAATGTGCCGCAAGTGCTGGCCAAACTTCGCGCTGCGGGCTATCTCGCCGGGTTGCCAATGGGCCGCTGGTATCCGCACCTGGAGAACTGCATGAGCGTGGCCGTGACCGAGAAGCGAACGCGCGACGAAATCGATGGCCTCGCGGGTGCGCTCCAACGCATCCTGGCCACAGTTTGAGCGAGATCGCACACGCTACGCGGCAGTTTTTGACGCAATACACAAGCATTCATCGAACATCCGGCGATTCCATGAACAACACGCAATCCACAGAACTGCTCTTCGAACTTTCTCGCCCGGGCAGGCGTTGTCATCGTTTGCCGGTGTGCGATGTGCCTGGCAGTGACGCACCGCTGTCATCGCTGATTCCGGCCGAACACCTCGCCACGAATTCGCCTCCGCTGCCCGAGATTGGCGAGTTGGATCTCATCCGCCATTACACGAATCTTTCGACCCGCAACATGAGCATCGAAACCAACTTTTACCCGTTGGGTTCGTGCACCATGAAGTACAACCCGAAGCGGCATGAACGCCTCGCGGCGATGCCTGGCTTCGCCGACTTGCACCCGCTTCAGCACGACGACACCGTGCAAGGAATGCTGGAAATGCTCTTCGAGATGCAGGCGTATCTCGCAGAGATTTCCGGGCTTCCTGCGGTATCGCTGCAACCCGCGGCGGGTGCTCAGGGCGAACTCACGGCCCTGTATGTGGCGGCCGCATACTTCCGCGATAAAGGGCAAACGCATCGCAAGAAAGTGCTGGTGCCCGATTCGGCACACGGCACCAACCCTGCGAGCGCGCAGCTTGCCGGCTTCGAGGCGGTCACGATCAAGAGCGGGGCCAATGGCCTTGTCGATATCAACGATCTGAAGGCAAAGCTCGGCCAAGACACCGCAGTGTTCATGATCACCAACCCGAACACGCTTGGCCTGTTCGAATCGCAAATCAAGACCATCACGGATCTGCTGCATGCGGCCGGGGCACTGGTTTATCTCGATGGCGCGAACATGAACGCCATTCTCGGCATCACGAGACCGGGCGACTTCGGCGCGGATATGCAGCACTACAACGTCCACAAGACCTTCACCGGCCCACATGGTGGCGGCGGACCCGGCAGCGGGCCAATCGCGGTGCGCGATTTCCTCGCCCCATACTTGCCAGTTCCAATGGTCGTGAAGGAAGGCGACCGCTATCGACTCAACTGGGATATGCCCAAATCGATCGGCCAAGTGCGTACCTTCTTCGGTAACGTGGGCATCCTCTTTCGCGGATACTGCTACATCCGCACACTCGGACCGAATGGCTTGAAGGAAGTGAGCGAGCACGCGGTGCTGAACGCGAATTATTTGCGGTCGCGCGTGGCCGAAGGATACGAAGTGCCGCATCCGGGGCCATGCATGCACGAGTTCGTCGCCAGTGCGCGATCCTTGTTGCGTGAAAAGAAGGTGCGGGCGATGGACGTGTGCAAGCGGCTCCTCGACTTCGGCTTTCACGCACCCACGGTTTATTTCCCGCTCGTGGTGCCCGAAGCACTTATGATGGAACCGACCGAGACGGAAGGGAAAGATACGCTGGACGTCTTCGCAGACACGCTTTTGAAGATCAAAGCCGAAGACCCGGAGGTGCTGCGAACGGCACCGCACACGCATGTCGTTAACCGGCCCGATGAAGTGAAAGCTGCCAAGGAACCGATCCTGCGTTGGACCGCAGCCGCCAAGAGTTGAGCATGTGCCCCGATCGCGCTTACGTGGGGTGTTGATCGCCTGACACACGGGCAATCACGCCTCATCATCGCCTGGTGTAGCATCAACTCGTGCGTTTGGTAATCGCACTGGAAATAGTGAAATAGTGCAGTGATTGTTGCAAGCACCCTGCCTTGGCCGCGGTTGGGTGATGGTTGAACAGTTGGGTAGATTTGTGAGGTGTTGGGCAAACGGTACCCTCAGGTGTTGGCTCGTAACCCAGATTATCGAACCAAGTCGGCCGAGGCGGGCACTGTCCGGGTTTCCGCTACTGCGAACAGAACAACCATGTTCCTACTTATGTCATTGAGAACCGCAATCACGCGTACGTGAGAATCGCCTATGGGTTTGGTTGGCCACCTCGATTGTCCCACTCCGCAGCTGGGATAACGTGCGTCATCAGGCCAGAGTCATCAACGTGTTTGCCCTCAAGGGTGAGCGTCAGCCGAGAGCCTGTGGGTGGTACCTGGAACAACAGCACATCGCTTATTGGCGGATCGCCGGGTTTCATCTTTACACTACCTACTAGCTCACCGCGGATCACTGTACCGGAAGGTAACGTAGGTTTCAGCAGTCGCGTCGATGCCGCGAACATAACCGCGGGTTCGTGGAAACCTGACCACCTTCGCAGGCTTTCACGCATGGTATCGACGGCCCGTGTCTCGACCCAAACGCGAAGTACTGGGACGGGAGTAAGGAATGGCTTGCCATCTCGTGTGGTGAGTGGGGCGGAACCAACAAGCACACCGATGACGCGAGTCTCGATGGTGCTGACCCGCTTCCATTCCGTGACGAATGCTGCGGTTGGCGGTGGAGTGGACGGATCGATTGCTCGGGGCTCCGGTGCGACCGGTAGAGATACCGGAATGGGCACTAACTTCGGCGCCGGAGATTCGCTATTTCTGAGAACTTTCATGATTTCTGCGCGTGCGAACTGTGTGTGTTTCGTCTCCTCACCCTTGGACTTCATGTAGGAAAAACCCATCATCATCAGATCGCCCACTGCGATTCGCTCCGTCAAGGCGAACTGCTTCTTGTCTTGTCCGTCTTCGATAGCAATTAGCCACTTGTTGAACGGGCCGGCGACGGCGAAACCCAGTTCGTGAAACTGCGGATCACCTTTAAAACTGTCGAGTTCGGCCAACTTCTCAAGTACGAATCGTTGCCCCTCAGGAGTGAATTCGGGTTCCTTGGAGGGAACCGGAACAGGTGGCGGTGCAATTACGGGCGGGACAGATGGCTCCTGATCTGCATTCGCGATCGGCATTTGTTTCTTGGGCGGGTTGCGATCGATAAACGAGCCGAAAACACCCATACACAGAAGTGACAGGAATATGAATCCTCCGCACCCGACTAAGTGACTGTCCCATAAGTGGTCGTCACGCGGCGGCTCGATATTGGAACTCGGCCTCGGCATGTTTGGGTTCGAGTCGGTTGAGCATGAGGTGGATCATGGCCAACGTGATGAACGCCTCCGACGACCTCACGCTCTTCT